>CAYWRO010000048.1:0-26623 GCA_964460345.1 uncultured Phycisphaeraceae bacterium
CCGCCCCCCCCGCCATACCCGCCGTTCCCGTCGCGAGAGTCGTCCCCCTCGTGCAACCCGAGCGCCTCGACGAACGCCAACTCCGGGATGATCCGGATCGGCTCGCCGCGCCCGCGGAGTTTCTCCGCCTGCCGCAGTTTCACGCTTACGGAACCATCGTCGCGCAGCGGCCAGCCGTGCATCCCCACGACCAGCAGGTGCGTCCGCCGCGACACCGTATCCGTCGGAACCCCGCCCGCCGCCCGCACCGCCGCGCACGCCTGCCGCCGCGGCATGGAAGCCAGCCGCCCGACAAACGCCACGCGCTTGCCTCGCAGGCTCAGGCGGTCCGGAGCGACAGCGACATCATCATCGCGCGGCTCATCTATCACGAGTTTCAACCGGTGGCCTTGCTGGTCTGCCCTGACCGACATGACAAAGTTCCCCGTTCCTTCGGGATTCGGCCTGAGTGTAGGACTCATCCCCATGGCGCGGACCGGATGGTCCGTGCCTCACCCGGTTGGCCGCCATGTTTCACGATCTGGCCAATCAGGCGCTCCGACGTCGCCGCGCCGTCAGGAACGCAAGGCTTCCAGGCAAGCATTGATGACGGCGCGGGAACCGAGGAAGCGATACGGAAACCAAAATCACCGAAATCCCCGTTGGGGAACTCGCCGGCTCGTGAGTACAGCGCGTCACCTACCCCGTCGCTCGGATGCGAGCCCCATCTACTACCGTCCTGGATCCGCCACATGATCCCGCCGGTCCCGGTGATGACGGACTCGGTCCACTCCATCGTCCCCCCCGCCACATCCAATAAGCCCCACGGACTCTGCGTCTCCAACACTTCCGCGGCCAATCGCATGATCCGTGACCGGCAGCCCGCTGCCCGTCCACGGCGCGTTGCCAGGCTCTGTGATGTGGACGAAGTCGATCCCGGAGAGGGGGTCGATGTCGGCGTGGCTCGCGGCGGTAGGCAGCACGGCCGCCACGAGCGCGACGAACAGGTGTGGTCTGGCAGAGTTCATGAAACGCCCTCAAGTGAAACGTGCCGGCGGCGGGATGCGCTGATGATGAGCAACACACCCGCTCCAACGACGCTTGATGGAGCGGGAACAGCCATGGCCACGCGAAGGCCGAACTCAAAGCTTGAGATGTGGGGGAACTCTGCTGGCGCGGATCCGTCGATGCTGTCACGTATTCCGGACACGAAACCGTCCAATGCCCAATGAGATCCGTCGAAGACGCGATATCTCTGTCCCGTGCTGAGGGTCCGGATGGACTCCGTCCACTCGCTCGTACCGCCTGCCACATCCAGCAGTCCCCACGGACTCATCATATCCGGATACGCGCCCAGCAGCACAGCCCCGGGGCTCTGGCCAGGAAAGTCCCGATCGTCCCAACCAGCGTTCGCCTCACCGATTCCCGGCGGGCCGTACACGTACGGCGTATCGCTGCCGTTGCTGTACTCCCACCAGCCACCCGCGCCGTTGTTGGCGCTCGGGTCGTAATGGGCCGCCTTCAGCCATTCATCCCACGTCGGGATCCAGTACCGAGCGCCCGGAGAGTGCGCCATCTGATCGTTGAAGATGTTTCCGGTAAAGGTAAACGTGCCGACGTCGTACGCTCCGCTCAGAAATGCTTCTCGCTCGGTTCCCTTGCCGTTGTGCAGCCAGTTGCAGTACATCGCCGCCATGCGCCAGGAGATGTTCCCGACAGGGCGCAGTTCATTGCCCGTGGGCACCGTCCATCGCTGTCCACCCGGCGTGTTCGGCGTCATCGATGCCGCCCCCCACGCGGTGGGAGGAATCACGTGCGGCAGCGGGTCCGGCCGATCGAACGCGGCGTTGAAGAACTCCACCCACTGGGCCGTGGTTACCTCCATCCGTCCGATGCGATACTCGTAGTCAACGCCGCCTCGGTTATGGACGAAGCTGTTCGGGTTGCTCGCCTGGTACGGAGCGTTCCCCGTCGCACCGATCATGACGAAATCGATTCCGGAGACCGGATCGACGTCCCCCATTGCCGGCGCTACAAGCACCCCACAAGCACCACAGACCGATAACACCACCGCCGCGGCGGCCCATGAAACTTGTCTGGCCTGGTCTCCCGCGCCTGGAGAAACCCTGGCGCGCACCTCGGAAAGCTCATGGGACATAACGCGGTCCTCCTGGGCTCTCCCTCGCTCGTGCGTTCAGGGTACCACATGCACGGGCCGCGGCAAGGCGTGGTCTCTTGCGGCGTGCCCTTTAAGGCATGGAGGCGAGTGCGGAAAGCGTGGACTCGACGTCGAGGCGTGCGCTTGCTGCGGTGATTGCGGGGATGAGTGTGGTCTGCCCTGGTTGCAGCGCGGTGTCGTCGAAGTCGCCGCGGAGTTTGGCGCGGCCTTCGAGCACGGTGAGGACGATCGGCGCGGCGGATGTGGCGAGTGGGGCGTGGTCGCCGCGGGAGAGTTGGAGGAGGTCGACGGTGAAGTGAGCGGTGTCGACGAGACGCGTGCGCTGCGCGGCGTCGGTGCTGCGCTTCGGCGGTGGCGGCGCTTTCTCAAAATCGATGCACGCCAGCGCTTCTTCCACGTGCAGTTCGCGCCCCGTCCTGCCCCAGTCGTAGACGCGGAAGGTGGTGTCGGAGGGCGTCTGGATCTCGGCGACCAGGACGCCTGCGCCGAGGGCGTGGACCGTGCCGGAGGGGAGGAGGTGCATGTCGCCGCGGCGGGCGGGGACGGCTTCGAGGAGGTCCGGGACTGTGCCGCGGGCGATGGCCTCGCGGAGGTCGTCGGGGGTTGTGCCGGGTTTCACGCCTTTGTAGATGACGCTTCCGGGTTCGGCGTCGAGGATGTACCAGCACTCGGTCTTGAGGTGAGGTGGGGAGCCGCCGAGATGGGGAGCCGGCTGCAAGCCGGCGTTCCTGTGCCAGGATTCGATGTAGGCGGGGCTGGGGTGGACCTGGACGGAGAGGTTCTCGCGAGCGTCGAGGAGTTTGACCAGGAGCGGAAAGGCGCCCTCGGGCGTGAGCTTGTCGCGGGGGATGAGGTCGTCGCCCCAGAGCTCAATGGCGTCGTGGAGCGTGCGGCCGGCGAGCGGGCCGTTGGCGATGACGCTGCGCATCGCGCCGCCGCCTGCGCCGGAGGCGTTTGTCGCGCCGAGGTCGGCGACCTCCCAAGATTCGCCGATGAGTTTGCCCGAGGGGAGCGTCCTGCCGAAGCGCTCCAGCCGGCGGCCGCCCCAGACCTTCTCAAGCAGGATCGGTTCGAGCAGGAGGGGGTACGGAGCCGGCGCGGCGCTGCTCACAGCAGCGTCTCCATCGTGGCGTCGAGCGAGCGCATCCAGCGGCGGGCGGTGGAGGCGTCAAATCGTTGCGGCAGTTCGCGGAATGGGTCGTCGCGCAGGAGCGCCTCGACGACGCGCTGGGCGACCTTTTCAGGGGCGACCGCGCCGTGGCTCCAGTACTCGTAGTCCACCCAGGAGAGCGTGACCTCGTGCTCGGTGCGGGGCGGGGGCGGGTTCGGGGGCGCCGAGTCGCGCTCCACCGCAACGACGAAGACCCAGCCGCCCTCCACCTGCTGCTCAGATTCGACGCTTACCTTTGCCAAGCTCGGCCCCGGTGCTCCATTTGCCCTCCCGAACTGAAGATACCCGAATAGGGTACTACCCTCCACGCTGCCCTCTCCACTGCAACATCGGCGGGAGGCACCACTCCAGCGCTTATATTCGCCACTGCCATGCCCTTCGTTCTCGAGATGATCAAGCTCGGCCTGTCGAACCTTCGACTGCACATGCTGCGGTCGATCCTGACGGCGCTGGGGATCATTCTGGGCGTCTCGGCGGTGATCGCGACGGTGGCGATCGGGGAAGGGTCGACGCGGATGGCGCTGGAGCAGATCGAGCGCCTGGGGGCGAAGAACATCATCATCCGCTCCCAGAAGCCGCCGGAGAGCCGGCAGGCCCAGGGAGGGCAGACGTCAAGCTGGCTGAACCGGTACGGGATCACGCGGGCGGACCTGCGGGTGATCGAGGGGAACTTTCCGGAGGCGGAGGCGATCGTCCCCCTTAAGGAGGTGGGCGGGCAGATTCTGCGGGAGGATCGCCTGCAGACCAGCCAGGCATTCGGCACCACGCCGGACTTCCAGCGCGTGGCCAACCTGCGGGTCGACCGCGGCCGGTACCTGAGTGGTGAAGACCTGCGCGCGCAGACAGCGGTCGCGGTGATCGGGGCGGGGGTGGCGCGCGAGTTCTTCCCGTTCAGCGATCCCTTGGGCGAGACGATCCGGATCGATGACAAGGTCTTCCGCATCGTCGGCGTGTTGCGGCCGGTGGGGCTTTCCGGGGGAGCGGGGACGGCGCTGGTGGGGCGCGACCTGAACATGGATGTGCACATCCCGATCACGACGGCGCAGAGCATCTTCGGCGATCAACTGATGCGGCGATCGAGCGGATCGTTCGAGGTCAGCGAGGTGGAGGTCTCGGAGATTTACCTGTCCGTGCCGGAGCGCGAGCAGGTGCTGTCGTACGCGGACGTCATCGAGCGGCTGATTCGCTCGCGCCACACGGTGCGGCCGGATGTGGGACTGATCGTGCCGTATGAACTCCTCGCCGAAGCGCGGCGGAGCCAGCTCACGGGGCGCATCATGCTTTCGGCAATCGCGGCCATTTCGCTGCTGGTCGGCGGCATCGGCATCATGAACATCATGCTTGCTTCGGTGACGGAGCGCACGCGAGAGATCGGCATCCGCCGCGCACTGGGCGCCACCAGGCAGCACATCGTCTGGCAGTTCCTCATTGAGACGAGCACGCTGAGCGCGATCGGCGGGCTCATCGGCGTGGTGCTCGGGGTTGCGGGAAGCTGGGCGATCGACGCGATTGTGCCGCGGCTGCCGCGTGCGCCGTTCATCGGGCACTACTTCGATGCGAACGCGGTGCTGCCGACGCACGTGACGGCGTGGTCGATCGCGCTGGCGTTCGCCGTGGCGACGGCGACGGGGCTCATCTTCGGGATCTATCCGGCGCTGCGGGCGGCGCAGCAGGATCCGATCACGGCGCTGCGGCACGACTGACGAACAGTTTGGTCTCACACTTTCAGGCGCCAGCCCTTGCGATCCAGGGCCCAGGCGATCGCGATCCAGAGCGCGACGTTCAGCAGCGCGAAGGCGAGCGAGCCGAACTCCGGCGAGGCGAACGGGCGCGCAATCGCTTCGGCGAGCCACGGCTTGAACCTTCCCTCCCCCACGGGCGCGGGCAGCCGGGCGAGCGTGCGCGCCAGGAGCCCTGCGCCGACGAAGATCAGGATGGCGTTACGCCCGACAGCTTCAAATGGCCGCAGCAGACGACCCGGAATTCTGGAGGGCACAAGGTCCACGAGGCTGTGCGCGGCGGCGAGCGCAAGCAGCGCGCAGCCGGAGGAGAAGGCCACGTACGAACTCGTCCAGAGCTGCTTGTTGATCGGGAAGAGGCGATCCCACGCGAGGCCGAGCGCGACGCCCCCCACTCCAGCCGCGGCGAGGGCGCAGACGACGACCAGGTCCCGCGGCCAGCGACGCAGCGCGAGGCCGGCCCAGTAGCCGGTGAGCACGGTGACAACGGCGGGGAGCGTGCTGAGCAGGCCTTCGGGATCGAAGCCGACGTCCTTCTTGTAGAGATGCTTGCGGCCGAA
This sequence comes from uncultured Phycisphaeraceae bacterium, assembly GCA_964460345.1. Classification (GTDB taxonomy): domain Bacteria; phylum Planctomycetota; class Phycisphaerae; order Phycisphaerales; family UBA1924; genus CAYWRO01. The sequence continues at coordinate 5,629 of CAYWRO010000048.1, forward strand.
GATCGCGCGGTCGAGCCATGCGCCGATGTCTTCGCCCATGGCCAGCGACGGCGTCTGGCGGTCCGGGGCGGGAAGCAGCGTCAGCAGCGCCCAATAGCCGAGCAGGAGGCCCGCCGCGGCGAGCGCCTGCCACCGGACTTTCAGATGCAGCACGAGGAGCGAGGCGAGGACGTACGCCAGGGCGATCCGCTGGAGCACGCCGGGGATGCGGAGCGTGGACAGGTCATACTCGGGGAAGCCGTGCAGCAGCAGGCCCAAGGCGAAGAGGATTGCGCCGCGCTGGAAGACCTTGACGTGCACCGCCGCGGCGGAGCCTTGCGCGAGGCGGCGTGAGAGGGAAAAGGCCATCGCGGTGCCGACGATGAAAAGGAAGAAGGGGAAGATGAGATCGGTGGGCGTCCAGCCGTGCCACGCGGCGTGGCGCAGGGGCGCGTAGATGTTCCCCCAGTTGCCGGGGTTGTTGACGAGGATCATGCCGACGATCGTCGCGCCGCGGAAGACGTCGAGCGATCGCAGCCTTCCGCCGCCCTCCCCGCCGGGCGCAGCAACCGGTCCTGCTGGCTTGGTCATCGGTGCAACGGTATCCCGCCGGCGGCGCGTGTGCGGAAATGAAGAAGGACGCGGCCGTGGAGGCCGCGTCCTGAAGGGTTGCGCGTGGGTGCTACCGGCTCAGCAGGGCGCGCCGGCGGAAGCGGGGAACCAGCAGTCCAGGAAGAACAGCAGGTCGAAGACGTCGACGCCGGGCGTGCCGTCGATGTCCGCGGCGGCGTCCGCGGCGAACCAACTGTCGAGGAAGGCCAACAGGTCGAAGACGTCGACGCCCTCTACGCCGTTCGTTTCGCAGGGGCACGGATCGGCGGAGGCCTGGACGGAGAAGAAGTGCACGAGCTTGTTGGCCGAGTCGCAGACGGCGAGCGTCTGGGAATCGGCGTCCCACGAGTAGGCGTAGAGGCCGTTGCCGTGGGCGATGTCGGCGCCTTCACCGAAGGTCAGCGGCGTGCCGTCAACATCGAACCAGTTGATGACGACCTCGGTTTCGTCGGCGAGGCTGTTGGCGTGGTGGACAAGATCAAACGGCTTGCCGGAAGCGGTGTCCCACCTGTTGTTCCAGATGACAACGTCGCCGGCGGGCAGGTCGTGGAGGATCTCGCAGTTCTGACCGAGCGGAACGGACGCCGCGCCGTGCGGGGGCGTGATGCGCCCTGCGAGGGGGACGGCCTCCGGGGTGTTGTTCGAGGAGCGCGACGAGATGAGCAACTGGTTTTCGGTTCGCGCGACGATCATGCCCGTGGCGGGATGGACGTCCAGGTCGCGCCAGTCGGTGAATGCGCTGGTCTGCGAGATCATCCAGAAGACGCCGAGGAAGTCGTAGTAGGCGAGGCCCGGGAGGGTGTTGAGGTTGTACTCGCCGTCGACGCTTTCAAACATGCCGATGATCGCCTGGTTGCCCGGATAGAGCGTGGCGGGCACGGGGCCATCGGCGACGTTGTCGCCGATCGGCGTCACGGCTGGATCAAAGGGGAGGTAGTCGAACCCCGCGCCGCCGAAGCCATAATCGAACGCGGGGCCGGTCTCGGCGCCATCGTCGAAGTTGGAGACGTGGGACCGCTGGATGTCGATCAGCGCGCCGCTTTCATCAAACGTGAGAAGGCTGATCGCTCCCTCGTACGACGCCTCGGCGGTGGTCCGGTAGCGCGTGGCGAGCAGACGCCGGCTTGCCGGATCCCAGTCGAACCCGCGGTAGCCCGCCGCGGCCTCCTCGGTCTGGCCGATGGTCTCGGGGATGAGGGTGTAGGTGGGCGTGCCGAGAACGTTGTTGATTCGCACGATCTGCACGGTGACCATGCCGCCGGAGGTATTCGCGCCGCCGACATAGAGGTTCACGCCGTCGAAGGCGATCGCCGTCGGCGCGTTGCCGATGTAGCGGGCGGGAAAATCCGGCGCGGATGCGTCGGACAGGACGGCGATGTCATGCGTGCCGACGCGGTGCAGATCGATCTGGGCGGATGCACCGGCGGCCAGGCCGGCCACAACAAGGAGCGAAAGCGCGCTCGTCTTCCTGAACATAGCTTCTCCGAATGTCTACCTGGATGATGCCCCGGTCACCCTTTTCGCGTGTCCGAACGGGCCAGACCCGGGATCCGCCCTCGGGGCAAAGGCGGAAGACATTTTGCCACAAACTCCCCCGCGGACCCACAAAAATCCCTATCTTCACGATTCCGGGGCTCCCGCGGCCGCACGGCCCGCAGGCTCCCCCCACTCTCGCCGGGCGAGCCGGGCCGCACCCGCCGCGGCGTGCCAGTCGTGAGCGCCGGCCTCCAGCCGCCAGTTGGGGCGGGCCAGGCGGGTGAGATCCTGGGCCACGTGGGCGTGAATCTGGGGAATCAGGGCGCCGAGGCGGACGCCGACACCGCCGAGGAGCACGATTTCGTCGGGGCGGTAGATGGCGTGGGCGATCCGGAGGGCGCGGATGAGGGCCCGGATGGGCGGGTCTGTGACGGTCAGGGCGGCGAGGAGGTCGGGCACGCTGCCTAAGGCGGCCGCGTTGCACCGGGCCTTGAGGGCGGGCAGGCCGAGGTAGGCCTCCAGCGAGCCGCGGCCGCCATCCGGGCCGATCGGGGCGTCCTCTTCCATGGAGACATCCATCTGGCCGAGGTGGCCGCAGGACCGGCCGGTCACGGTGAGGGGCTCGCCATCGTCGAGCACGCAGGCGCCGACGCCGGTTCCCAGCGAGAGCGCGAGGAGGCGGCCGGGGGACCGGGTCTGCGACCAGTGGTCCAGCGCGGCGGCGTGGGCATCGGTGGCGACGGTGACCGGCGCGGGCGGGTTTGCGGGCCGGTCCAGCGCGCGGGCGACGAGTTGGTCGACGTTCACGCCAACGAGACCGGGCATGTTCACCGCGAGCGTGATGGCGCGGGAGGCCGGGTCGAACAGGCCGGGGGCGCAGAGGCCGATGGCGGAGGCGTCGAGGTTATCGAGATCGGCGCTTCGCAGGGCGTCCGCGACGGCGTGGCGGATTGCGGATTCGACCGCTTCGGCATCGGGGCGGGCGTAGGGGTCGCTTCTGCCGCGTGCGACGAGGCGCTCGCCATCGAGCAGGGCGACCTTGACGCTGGAGCCGCCGATGTCGATGCCGAGGGCGGTCACGATCCGGGCGTCTCGGCGGGCTCGGGCGTTGCGATCTGGGCGGGGTCCTGCTCGGCCTCGGCTCCTGCAGCGGGATTCATGAAGGGGCGGAGCGTTTCGCGGCGGGCCTTGCGCTTGGCCTGCGCTTCGGGCGACTTGTCTTCTTTGGGATTGGGTGTCTCGAAGAGGGAGGCGTAGGCGAAGATCGCGTAGCCGCCGGTTTCGGAGTGCATCTGCGCCTGCTGGATCGTCTGGCCGGGTTCATGGCGATAGTTGGCGATGCCCGGGACGATCAGGTGCGGCGGCGCTGCGGCGAGCCAGGCGTCGACGTCGCTCTTGAAGCGTTCGTGGTCGTCGGTGTAGATCATGGGGAAGGCGAGGTCGATGGCGCCTTCGTTGAGCCAGCGCGCGGCGTCCTGCATGAAGTTGTCGCGGCCGAGATCGGGGCGACGCCAGACGGCGGCGGTGAGAACAGCGCCGGGCTTGGGCGCGACCGCTTCGGCGCGGATGCGGCGAACCAGGCGGGTGATCTCGTCGCGAATCCAGTCGCGGAAGGCGGCCTTGCCCTCATCGGTGGTGGGATCCGTCACGCCCGTCGCCACGGTAAACCTCTTCATGGTTTCGGCATCACCGGGGTAAGCGCCCTTGTCCTTCATCGTGTCGGAGACGAAGCGGACGTAATCCATGTGAAGCCCGTCGACGTCGTAGCGCGTCATGATGTCGCGCGCGACGGCGACGATGTGGTCCTGCGCGCCGGGATGCGTGGGATTCACGATGACGTAATGGTCGTTGAGCGGCTGGGCGTTGCCCTGGTTGTCGTACAGCAGCCACTCCGGGTGCTTGTGATAGGGATGGTTCTCGGCGGCCGGGGGCGTCTTGTCCTTCCAGAGCGGCATGACGTTGATCCAGGCGTGGATCTTCATGCCGCGGGCGTGGGCCTCGGTGACGGCGAGCTCGAGCGGATCGAAGTCCGGCCCCTGGGCTTTGCGGTCTTCGGGAAGGTCTTCGAGCAGCTCGTGGCCCCACGGCTCAAGCTCGCTGCGGTAGAAGGCGTCGCCCTGTCCGCGGACCTGCCAGATGACGTCCGTCGTGCCGAGCCACGCGGCGTTCTCGATCGCCTTGCGCACATCGTCGGCGCTGCGGTAATCCCAGCGCGTGATCCACAGGGCCCGCATGCGGTCACCGCTTTGCGCGGCCGCGGCGGCGGGCGGCGTCCAGACAACCGCCGCGCACGCGAGCAAACAGACAGAGAGAAGGTGAACGAGGTGGCGCATGCGGAGATACTCCTTCCAACAGCCTTTCGACGGGCAGGATGCCGCGGTTCGACGCATCAGGGGGTCAGGACTTCGAGGTGGGCATTCCGGGACGCGCTGCGACCGTGAACTGTACAGCCCAAAGGCGTTCGTTCGCAACCCCGCGGATCACGCTCGCGGGGGCCGCGGCGGCGTGTGGAAGCGGGTGAGGGAGTCTCCGTCGCGTGCATACCCGAGAAATGTCAATTGCCGACCTGCGGGCGGGGACTCGGGCGGCCGGCCGGCATTTTCGGCGGCCTGCTCCGCATCGATGCCGACCACGCGGGTCTGTCCCGGCGGGCCGTCGGCGTCTTCAACCAGGGCCCAGCAGACGAGTGGTCGGGTGAGGAGTTGGCGCACATCGCCGGATCCGACGTCGTAGACGGCGATCCAGCCGGAGGCATCCAGAATCTGCAGAGTTCGCCGGTTGCTCATGGGCTTGTTGAGTTTGCTGATCACGTCGCGACGTGTCCGCCGTTGTGGAGTCCCTGTTCAAGGAACTGCTCAATTCTGTTGACGGCGATGGGTTTATTCAAGAGCGGCAGGTCGCGCAGATCGCCGGGGAGGTCGGCGCTTTCGTAGCCGGTGACGAGAAGGATGGGGACGCCCTCATCCCTGAGTTTGCGTGCCAGAGGGTAGACCTTCTCATCGCCGAGGTTCACATCGAGGACCGCGGCGGCGGGGCGCTCGTGATCGGCGAGGCGCATGGCGCGGGAGAGCGTGCCTGCGGGGCCGATGACGGAGTAGCCGAGTCCTTCCAGATCCTCGCGCATGGACATGGCCAGGGGGAGGCTGTCCTCGACGATCAGGACGCGGGCGCGGCCGGCGGCGTCGGGCGTCTCATCGAAGAGTGGATGCAGTTCGACGGCGCTCGTGGTGAGCGGGATGCGGATGAGGCACTGCAGGCCGGCCGGAGTAAACCGGCGCTCGATGTCACCCTGGAGCTCGTATTCAACGAGTTGATCGATGAGGCGGCTGCCGAAGCCGGTCTGGCCGGGAGAGCCGGGGTCGGGCGTCGATTCGAGCCATTCAAAGATCAGAACGGGGCCGTGCTCGTTCTCCTGCTCGCGCCAGGTGATGCGCACGGAGCCGTCCTCGCTGCGCAGACCGCCGTGCTTGACGGCGTTGGTGGTCAGTTCGTGCACGACCATGTGCATGGCGAGCGCGGCCTTGGGACGGAGCGTGACCGGCGGACCGCTGAGGGTGCAGCACTCCTTCGACGGGGCGCGGGCGTTCAACTCACTGGCGACGATGTCCTCAAGGGAGACGCCCTGCCAGTCTGTGCGCGTCAGCAACCCGTGGGCGGCGGCGATCGCCTGGAGCCGGTCCTCAAAGCTGCGCTGGAAGGTGGGCAGGTCCGGCGAGCGGCGGATCGTCTGTCGCGCGATGGACTGGATGACGGCGAGCGTGTTCTTGACGCGGTGGTTGAGCTCGCCCATGACGACGCGCATCTGCTCTTCGTGTTCCTTGCGCTCGGTGATGTCGATGTGGATGCCGTCGACGCGGATGGCCTTGCCCTGCGGATCGCGCTCGACGCGGCCCATGCTGAGGATCCAGCGCTGGCCGCGGACGGGGTGGATGGTGCGAAACTCGATCTGGAACTCGTTTCGGGTGGATCTGAGCAGGGCCTGAAACTCCCGGTGCACGAGCTTGCGATCCTCAGGATGGAGGCTGCGGAGCCAGCGCGAGTACCGGCGCGGCGTGGAGGGTTTGAAGCCATAGAGCGGGAGGAACTCCTCGCTCCACGAGCCCTGGCCGGTTTCGGTGTTCATGCTCCAGACGCCCGCGCTGGAGCCGCGCAGGGCGAAGTGGAGTCTCTTCTGGCTTTCGAGCAGGTCACGGTGAAGGCGGGCGTTGTCGATGGCCTGGGCGGCGCGCCGTCCGATCTCAACGGCGACCTCGAGATCGCGTTCATCGTACGTGCGCCCGGAGTCGAGCATGACGAAGGTCATTGCGCCGAAGGTCCGGTCGCGCGCGGCCAGGGGGACGCAGATGTATGAACTGACGTCGAGTTCGCGAAGCAGCCGCAGGTGCTCCTCGTCCAGCGCACGCGCCTGCAGGAGAGAGTCGGGAACCCGTTTGAGAAGCTGCGGGATTCCTGTCCGAACGACGAACGATGCGCCGTAGGGCGCATCGGGTCCGGGCGGGTAGTTTTCCATGATGGTGCGGGCGATCTGCTCCTTCTGCGGCGTGGTGTGCGTCGTCGCGAGGCGTCGGAGGGAGGCGGCGGGAGCGTCTTCCTCGTCTTCGACGATGTCGATGATGTCGACGGCGCAGCAGTCGGCCAGCAACGGCACCACGGCGCGTGTCACGCTGGTGATGGTCTGTTCGTAATCCAGCGAGGCGGAAAGTTCGCGGCCGGTGACGGCCAGGGCTTCGGCCTGCACCTCGGCGCGTTTGCGCTCGCTCACGTCGGTGACGAAGCCTTCGAGGGCGACGACTTTGCCGTCGTCGTCGTAGACGGCCTCGCCGCGCTCCCAGACCCAGCGCCACGAGCCGTCGCGGTGGCGGATGCGGAACTCGAGCTCAAACGGCCGACGGGCGGCGATCGCCTGCTGCACCGCCTGCCAGGTCCACTCGATGTCGTCGGGGTGCTGAAGCTGCGTCCAGTCGATGCGGCCGGAGAGGAAGTCGTCCGGGGAGTAGCCGGTCAACTGCTCCACGCCACGGCTGACGAACTCCTTGGTCCACTTGCGATCGTTGCAGCAGCGGTAAGCCATGCCGGGGAGGCTGGAGACCAGGGTGGCCATGCGCCGCTCGCTCTCCTGAAGGGCCATCTCCGCGTGCTTGCGCTCGGTGCAGTCGGACGCCTGCACGATGAAGAAGCGCACGTGGCCTTCGTGGTCGCGCACGGCGGTCGTGGCGCCCTCGACAAACCGGACTTCGCCCTCGGCGTTGCGGTACTCGTCATGCGTCAACAGCGGCCCCTCCTGCCGGGCGGCCTGCTCGAGCCGGCGGGGCCAGGCGGCCTGCAACTCCGGGAGATCCCTCCACCACCGCGCTTCCCAGAAGGGGCGTCCGATGACTTCCTCGCGAGTCGCGCCGGTGGCCGCGAGCGCGAGGTCGTTGACGTCCGTCATGCGGCCGAGTGGATCGAGCAGGGCCATGAACTGAAACTGCTGATCGAAGACGGACCTGAAGCGTTCTTCGCTTTCCGCCCTGAGGCGGACGCTGCGGACGAACAGTTCATCGGCGGCGCGCTTCTGCTCGCGCGTGCTGCGCTCCAGTTTGACGATGGAGGTGACATCATCGATGCGGTGGAGGATGTAGGCGATCTTTCCCTGCGCGTTGAGCAGCGGCGAGTTGACGGCGTTCCAGTAGGTTTCGCCTTCCTCGACCTCTTCGCGCCCGGGTTCGACAACTTCTTCGGTCACCCCAAGCCCGTGGTCGCACCGATACACGCCCATTTCATCCGTCGTGGCGGTGCGAAGGACGCGGTGTAGAGAGGCGCGCAGGGCCTGCTCGGTTTCGCCGCCGGGGTCGTGAAGGTACTCGCCGAGCACCTCGCAGACGTCGCGGCCGACGATGGCCTCGCGGCGCATGCGCATGGCGCGGAGGTAGGCGCGGTTCGCCGCGGCGATGGTCAGATCGGGCCGAATCAGCAGGTATGCCCCGGGGACGCCTTCAAAGACGAGGGAGTAATCGACCTCAATTCGCGGGATTTCCGGGAATGACGGCCCCTGCTTCTGGCGGGGCGGATCTGTCGGGGGAAGGTTGCCCTCGGACCGGGTGGGGTGCGCGCGGCCTTCGCTGTCAGGAGGATCTGAGCCCGCTGGGGTACCCGATCGGCCGGCCTGGAGTTGATGGCCCGAGCGGGCCGGCCAGTCGCGCCTGTTGCGAGACGAGCCGGCGCTCGCCGTGCGGGCTGCGTCCGAAGCGGTGAGGGGTCTTGCATCCGGGTGCTGGAGTCGCCCTGAGCCGCCGCCGCGGGCCTCATCTCCGCCGGAAGCTGATCCAAGGCCGTCCATGCTCCTCCCCTCACCCTCCCTTCTTTGGCGTTCCCCCGCGCTCCGGCGCTGCACTCCCCCCCGGAATGCGGCAGGAGCGCACCGCGCAACCCCACTGTTTACATGATCTTACCGACGTGTGGCAAAAGGCAACCTTTGCGCCCGGTTTGACTCAGAACTCACCAATCCCTTGGGTGCTTTGGCGCTTTTGGCGGGCGAGCGTGCGTGAACGGGCGCGGATCTGAGCCGTTGATTTTTGTGCAAACGCGGAGGTGCTTGGAGGAGGTAAGAATCCGGCACCCTTTAGTCAATGATGGCTCATTCCGCTCCCAACCGAACTGCGTCCGCCTGTGCCGTTGTTTTCAACGCGCGGGGAGATGTTCTCCTGCAGCGACGGGCTGATGATGGGCGATGGGTGCTGCCGGCCGGGGCGATTGAGGCGGGCGAGACGGCCGAAGCCGCGGTCGTGCGCGAGGTTCTAGAGGAGACCGGGTGCGAGGTGCGGGTGATGCGGCTGGTCGGGATCTATTCCGAGCCCGCGCAGACGACGATCGAGTACCCGGACGGAAACATCGTGCGGTACGTGGCGCTGGCGTTTGCGTGTCGCCTGGTGCGGGAGGGCGTTTGTGAGGCGAGCGCGGCGGAGACCGCGGAGACGGGCTGGTTTGATCCCGTTGCGGGGCTGCCGGCGGGGTTTGCCGACAAGCACCGGCTGCGCCTGGCGGACGCCCTGGCCAATCAATCCGCGGCGTTCATCCGGTGATCGGTCGCAGGCGTTGCGCGTTCGTACGATACTGCGGGCACAACTTCGCTGGGTGAGAAACGCATGTCCGGTCTTTTTCACGGCACACCGCTCGAACGACCCGTCACGTGTGAGCACTGCGCGCAGCCGGTGTCGGAGTGCGCGTGTCCGCGTGATGCGGCGGGGGAACTGTGCCTGCCGAAGGACCAGCCTGCGCGTGTGCGGCGCGAGAAGCGGCGCGGCAAGTGGACCACCGTCGTGACGGGGCTGGATGCGACGGCGACAGACCTGCCGGCGCTGCTGAAGCAACTGCGCGCATCGCTTGGCGCGGGCGGGACGACGACGGCAGACGGGCTTGAACTGCAGGGGGACCACCGGGAGAAGGTGCTGGCGCGCCTGCAGGCGCTGGGGTATCCGGCGAAACAGGCGGGCGGGTGAGCTTCGCGGGGCGCGCGGTGCGGCGGCGGATCTGCGCACCCCTGGAGCCGCTCGGGCGCAGTGTGCGAAGAGTTCACCGTGAAATGGCCGGGCTGGAAATGGCGGATCGTCGCCGCGCTGGTGACGCTGGGCGGTTTGACGGGGGCGCTGACGTTCTGCGTCGGAGGGCCGGGGTACTACTCGGCCAAGTATGCGCCGGCGGCACACGCGGCAGCTGCGCCGGCTGCACGGCCTGGGGCACTTGAGCCGGAAGAACAGACGGAGCCGCACACCTGCGGTCTGCACGCGATGTCGTCGCTGTACCGGGCGTACGGCGTGGATCCGGAGGCTCACCGGCTGCGCTTCCGACTGGGCACGGACATGCCCGCCAACTGGCTCATCCCCGACTCCCGCGGCACGATTCATCCGGATCTGCTGCGTGTCTTGAGGCAAGATGGGTTTGAGGCTGAGGTGCTTCTTGACCTCGGCGACGCGGAGCGCCTCGCCCAGTTGCGACGACACCTGGAGGGCGGACAGTGCGCGCTGACCTTGATTCGGACGGAAGCGAGCGGGGCGCTGCACTGGGTTGTGCTGAGCGCGCAGGAGAGCGAACCCGCAGCCGTCAGCGTCTGCGATTCGCTGTCTCCAACGCTGTATGCCAGACCGCTCGACGCGTTTGTGCGCGAGCGGGTGAGCAGCGTGGTCCTGGTTTCGCCGCGGTGAGTGGTCAGCGCCTGCGACGGAGGAGCGCCAGGCCGGCGAGGGCTGCGAGGCCGGCGCCCGTGGGGGCGGGGATGACCGCGCCTCTGACGTAGAAGCTGACGCTGCCCTCGAAGTCGATCGTGGGGTTGCCACCGGTCATGGCGCCGCCGGGGAAGGTCGTGAGGCGGATCCAGCGGGTGTCGAGGTTGTCGACGAACTGGTAGTTCAGCTCGTAAGACTGGACGCCGCTGAACGCCGCGGCGTCGGTGACACCTGCTCCGCCGCCGGGGGCGAGGTTGCTTGAGGTCGAGCCGGAGAAGGAGGGCTCCTGGAAGATGTGCTCCGCGCCGAGCGCCAGGCCTTCCCACCCGAGGAGCGTCTGCGCGCCGGTGCGGTCGGTGACGACGAGGTCGTCGAGGAACATCCGGATGGGGTTGGTGATCCCACTGGTGTTGCGGATGCGGATGTTCTCGATCGTGCCGGTCGTGATGCCGGGCTCGTACATGCTGTTGGCGGTTGTGCCGGCGAAGCCGGTCAGCGTGGCGGTGCTCAGGTCGAAGGTGACGTGATGCCAGCCGCCGTCGAGGGGGACCACGGTTGCGTCGAGGTTCACCCACTCGATGCCGCCCGTGGTGCCGCCGTCTGCGCCGATGGGCGCCGCGGATCCGGTCTCACGGATGCCGAGGCTCAGCGTGATCGACTGGGCCAGGACGGGGCCGGCGATGAGCGCGCCGACGAACGCTGCTGCCATCTGCTGACGAAGCATGATCTCTCTCCTCCTCTGTATGACCGTCTCTCTCTTGCGGGACGATGACGCCCGGCTCGCTCGGGCGAGTCTACAGGAATGTGCGCGGGGCCGCAAGACCGAAGCCAACAAGTGGGTCGCGGGGCGGAGGAGGGGGCTGCTTACGCAAACTCTCCAGCCTGCCTAACTTGCGACGCGTGGGGCGGCGGCGGTGTCATCGCACGCCTGTTCAGCCGTTGTGCCACTCCCGCTCGACGGCGTCGGGAATGCCTGCCCTGATCAGGCGGTCCGCGCCGGCGGGGCCCCAGGAGCCCGGCTTGTACTCCTCGATGGAGTCGCGCAGCTCGCTGCTGTCCAGAAGGGGCTGGCAGATGGACCAGGAGGATTCGACTTCGTCGCGGTGCTTGTAGAGGGTTCGGTCGCCGCGGATCGCGTCGAGGATGAGGGGGCCGTAAGCCTCCATGGGCTCGCCGCCGAAGCGTTCGAGGTAGTTGAGATCGAGCTCGGCCGAGTCGATGCGGATGCCCGGGCCCGGGGTCTTGCCCTCGATGCGGAGACTGATGCCCTCCTGCGGGGCGATGCTGATGATGAGGCGGTTGGCGGGGCGTGCCGCGGCGTGTGGGGCGACGGTGCGGAAGAGGTTGATTGGCGGAGGGCGGAACTGCACGACGACCTCGGTGACCTTGGCGGCCATGCGCTTGCCGGAGCGGAGATAGAAGGGGACGCCGGCCCAGCGCCAGTTGTCGAAGTGAAGGCGCATGGCGGCGAAGGTCTCGGTCTTGCGAGTGGGGTCGACGCCCTTTTCTTCGATGTAGGCGCGCGTGGGCTCGCCTTTGCTGTCTGCGGCGGCGACGCCGCGGCCGTAGCGGCCGTAAGCGGCCCAGTCGGTGGCGTGTTCGACGGGGATGGGCTCGGCGCTCTGGAAGAGCTTGATCTTTTCGCGCATGATCGCCGCGGCGTCGTAGATACTGGGAGGCTCGATGGCGACGAGGGCGAGGACCTGGAGCAGATGCGACTGGACCATGTCGCGGAGGGCTCCGCCGCCGCCGCCGTCGTAGTAGTTGGCGGCGCGGCTGCCGACGCCGACGGTTTCGGAGGCGGTCACCTGCACGTGGTCGACGTAGCGGCGGCTCCAGAGGGGCTCGAAGATGGTGTTGGCGAAGCGCATCACGAGGATGTTCTGGACGAGCTCCTTGCCGAGGAAGTGATCGATGCGGAAGATCGCGTCCTCTTCGAAAACGCGGCCCAAGGCGCGGTTGAGGGAGCGGGCGGACTCAAGGTCGGAGCCGAAGGGCTTTTCGACGATGATGCGCTGCCAGGGGCACTGCTCGGGATGAAGGGCGCACCAGCGCTTGCCCTCGGCGACCATGCCGCTTTCCCCAATGCAGTTGATGATGGGCTCGTAAAGCTTAGGGGCGACGGAGAGATAAAAGAGGATGTTGGGGCCGCCTCCTTCAGCCCCGCCTTGACCGTCTCCGGTGCGGCTGCTGGCTGACCCACCGCCCTTGAGGATGCCGCGCTGCTCGGCCATGGCGTGCACGCGTCTGCCGACTGCGCGCATGCCCTCCGCCTGAGCCGCATCGGCGGGTTCGTACTGGATGCGCTGGGCGAATGTCTTCCACGCCTGTGCGTCCCAATGCGAGGCGTGCTCTTCGACGCCGGGGCGAAGGTGCTCGCGGAACTCATCGTCGCTCATCTCCGTGCGCGAAGCGCCGAGGATGCACAACCCCTTCGGCAGTGAACCAAGCCGATCAAGGTCGTAGAGAGATGGGATGAGTTTGCGCTGCGTGAGGTCGCCGGAGGCGCCGAAGATGACAATGACGCAGGGTTCGACGCCGCCGTTGGCGGATGCGGATGGAGCGGGCATTCCGGATGGTAGTGGGCAAGTCTGCTTTGGGTACGGCGACATTGCCCAGGGGGGATGATGCGGAGAACGGGTGGCTGGGACGGCGCTCGATACAATCGACGCGGAAGCCGGATGGATGTTGCCCTGCCCATTCTGAACGACCGCCGGGCCGCGGCCGAAGCGCCTCCGCCATCACCGGCGGGCGAGGAACATCCGCGACGGCTCATCGACTCCTACGGCCGGACCATCCGGGATCTTCGCCTGAGCATCACGGACCGGTGCAACTTCCGGTGCGTGTACTGCATGGATCCGGACGTGGAGTTTCTCGGGCGGGATGAACTGCTGCAGCCGGATGAACTCGAGCGGGTGGCGTCGGTGTGCGTGTCGCTCGGGGTGGAGAAGATCCGCATCACGGGTGGGGAGCCGCTGGTGCATCCCCGGCTGGTGGAGATTATCGAGAGGTTGTCGGGCCTAGGCGCGCGAGACCTGGCGCTGACGACGAATGGCTCGCTGCTGGACAGAGCGCGGCTGCTGGCGATGCGCGAGGCGGGACTGCAACGCCTTACGGTCAGCCTTGACAGCCTGCGGCCGGATCGGTTTGCGGCGATCACGCGGGCGAAGACGGGACCGGAGCGCGTGATCGAGGGCGTACGCGAGGCGATCCGGGCGGGTTTCGCGCCGGTGAAGGTCAATGCGGTGGTGGTTCGCGGGTTCAACGAGGATGAGGTAGCAAGCCTGGCGGGCCTGGCGCGCGAGTTGGGGGTGGAGATGCGGTTCATCGAGTTCATGCCGCTGGACTCGGCCCGCGCGTGGGATCGGAGCAAGCTGGCGCCCGCGGCGGAGATCGTGTCACGGATCGCGGAGGCGTACCCCCTCAAGCGGGTGGGGCGCGAGGAGGCGAGCAGTACCTCTCTTATTTACGAGTTCGCGGATGGCGCTCCCGGGCGCGTGGGGGTGATCGCGCCGGTGACGCGCGCGTTCTGCGGGGCGTGCAGCCGGTTGCGCATCACGGCGGATGGGAAGGTGCGGCCGTGCCTTTTCAGCCGGGAGGAGTGGGACGTGCGACCGCTGTTGCGCGGCGGGGCGGAGGATGAGGCGATCGCGCGGTTCCTGGCGGATGTGACCTGGACGAAGCAGGCGGGGCACGGGATTTCGTCGGCGGGGTTTCAGCAGCCGGATCGGCCGATGTGGGCGATCGGGGGTTAGGTGGTTGGGGGCGTCGCAGGCCAGAGGCCTGTGCCACGGGGTGGGTCACAGGCCAGAGGTTTGTGCTACGGGGTGGGTCACAGGCCAGAGGTTTGTGCTACGGGGTGGGTCACAGGCCAGAGGCTTGTGCTACGGGTTGTGACCAGATGGGGCGCTTCCAGATGGGGACGTCGCGCTTGAGGGTGTCGATGAACGCGGCGGCGGCGCGGAGGCCCTCGGCGCGGTGGGGCGACTGGATGGTGAGCCGGAAGGAGACGGCTCCGACGGGGACGCGGCCGCGGCTGTGCTCGATGCGGATGGCGGTGAGCGCGTGTTCCTGGATGAGGGATTCGGCGATGCGGGTGATCATGGTCGTGGCCATGGGTTCGTAGGCTTCGTAGTCGAGCGCCTCGATGAGGCGGTCGGCTTCACGGGCGCGGACGACGCCTTCAAAGATGAGGATTGCGCCGACGCCTTCGCGCGGGTGGTCGGGACCGGCGGCGGGCAGCGGGCCGTCATGGATGTGGACGGTGACGCTCATCCGCCGCTCACGAGGCCGATGAGGGCGACTTCATCGCCTTCGCGGATGGTTTGCTCGGGGGGTGCGAACTCGTGGTTGACGGCGAGGCGCGAGGCGGCCATTGAGGGCGCGAGTTCGGGGTGGGCCGCGGCGAGGCGCTGGCGAAGCGTGCGACAATCGGCGGGCTCGGGGAGTTCGAGCTCGACGGCGCTGCGCCCCGCGGCGTCGGCCTGCGGACCAAAGAGAAGAACGCGAACACGCATGCGTGAGTCTAGCATGCGTTGCGCGAGCGCCCGCCGGTGTTCCGGCGGCGTGCCCGGCGTTCTGGAGACGCAGCCGTGACGATTCCCACCGCCTACGTGAAGATGCACGAACGGCATCCGGAGGTGATGAAGGCGTACGAGGCGCTGGGGCAGGCGTGCGCGGAGGCGGGGCCGCTGGATGCGAAGTCGGTTGCGCTGGTGAAGCTCGCGATCTCGCTCGCGGCGGGGCTGGAGGGGGGCGCGCGGTCGCATGCGCGCAAGGCGCTGGAGGCGGGTTGCACGCCGGATGAACTGGAGCACGTGGCGCTGCTGCTGGCGCCGACGGTGGGGTTTCCCACGATGATGCGGGCGCGGAGCGCCGTTCGAGAGTTGATTGAAGCGGCGGAGCGGCGCGAATGAGTGCCTCACGGGCTGCGCCTGCAGGCTTTGCTTCGCCGGCCGAGGCGGTCGCGGCGATGCTGGAGCGAGTGCGGCCGGTGGAGACGCAGCGCGTGCCGCTGGCGGAGGCGAGTGGACGAGTGCTGGCGGCGCCGCTGGCGGCGGACCGGCCGAGTCCGGCCGTCGATGTGAGCGCGATGGATGGGTACGCGGTGCGGCTGGCGGAACTGACGCCGGGGCGGCATGCGATTGGGGCGGAAGTGCGGATCGGGCGTGAGCCGCCGGCGTGCGAGGGCGGCGTGGTGCGCATCGTGACGGGGGGCGCTGTGTCGCAGGGGGCGGATGCGGTGATCAAGCGCGAGGATGTGCGCGAACTGGATGGGGCCATCGAAGTTGATGCGGCGACGATCGCCGGGGTGCAAACGGGGGCGCACATCCGGCGGCGCGGGGAGAACATCGGCGCTGGGGAGGAGGTGATCGGCGCGGGGCGTGTAATCGCTGCGCCGGTCGCGGCGGCGCTTGCGGCGTTTGGCGAAGCGGAGCCGCTTGTTCACCGGCGCGTGCGCGTGGGGGTGCTGGTGACGGGGGACGAGGTAGTTGCGCGCGGGACTGCGCCGGCAGTGTGGGAGCTGCGCGATTCGAATGGGCCGGCGCTGGCGTGCCTGCTTGGGATGTGCCCGTGGGTGGAGACGGTCGGGCCGGAGCGCGCGGCGGATGAGCCGGGGGAGATTCAGCGCGCGATTGAGGCGCTGCTGGAGCGGTGCGATGCGCTGCTGCTGACGGGGGGCGTCTCGATGGGCGATCGTGACTTTGTTCCGCCGGCGCTGCGGGCGGCGGGAGCGACGACGCTGTTTCACCGGTTGCCACAGCGTCCGGGCAAGCCGGTGCTGGGCGCGATCACGGGGCGCGGGCAGCCGGTGCTGGGGCTTCCGGGCAATCCGGTGTCGGTGATGGTGACGGCGCGGCGGATGGCGGCGCCGGTGCTGGCGAAGCTGGCGGGGATGGTCGAACCGGCTGGGCCTGCACTGGTGCGGCTGGAATCGGACTCGGGCAGGCGCCTGGATTTGTGGTGGCAGCGGCTGGTGCGGATTGTTGGGCCGGGGCGGGCGACACTGGTGGAAGGGCTGGGGTCGGGGGATGTGGTGGCGGCGGCGCGGAGCGATGGGTTTGTGGAAGTTCCGCCGGGCGAGGGTGGCGAGGGGCCGTGGCCGTTTTATGCGTGGAGCTTCGGATGAGTTCAGATCAGGGGCGCAGTGAAAGGTCGCGTCTGTCGCACATAGATCAGGAGGGGCGTGCGCGGATGGTTGATGTGGGGGAGAAGGCGGTCACGGCGCGCGTGGCGGTTGCGGAAGCGTTTGTGCGGATCTCTGCGGAACTGGCGGCGCGGATCGGCGAGAACTCCCTGAGCAAGGGGAACCTGCTGGAAGTTGCACGGCTGGCCGGGATCCAGGCGGCGAAGCGTACGGGTGAACTGATCCCCTTGTGTCACCCGTTGCCGATCGACTTTGCGGATGTCGAGGCGACGCTGGAGGCGGATCGTGTGCGTCTGCGCGCGGAGGTGCGTACGACGGCGCGCACCGGGGTGGAGATGGAGGCGCTTACGGCGGCGGCGGTGGCGGCGCTGACGGTCATCGACATGGGGAAGGCGGTTGATAAGCAGATGGTCGTGGAGGGGCTGCGCGTGCTGGAGAAGCGCGGGGGACGCGGGGGTGAGTACCTCGCGCCGGGAGAGCCGGGGGCTTTGCGATGAGGCCGATCCGGGCGGCGGTGTTGACGGTGAGCGACCGGTGCTCGCGCGGCGAGACGGAAGATGCCTCCGGGCCGGCGCTGATGGCGATGCTGCAGGAGCGGCTCGAAGCTGAGGTGGTTGAGCGGGCGTGCGTGCCGGATGAGGTGGACGAGATCGCGGCTGTTTTTCGGCGATGGGCGGAGCCAGAGCGGGGGATCGACCTCGTGGTCAGCACGGGCGGGACGGGGCTGTCGCCGCGGGATGTGACGCCGGAGGCGGCGGAGATGGTGTTCGAGCGCCGGCACGCGGGGTTGATGGAGCTTGTGCGGCTGCGTTGTTATGAGAAGACCCCGCGGGCGTTTCTGTCGCGCGGCGTGGCGGGGACGGTGGGGCGCACGCTGATCGTGACGCTTCCCGGCTCGGTGCGCGGCGCGACGGAGAGTCTTGCAGCGCTGGTGGATGTGTTGCCGCATGCAATTGAGACGCTGCGCGGCGATGTGGTGGATGATGGGCGGCCGGGCGCGGCGGCTTCGGGCGGGCGCGTGGTCGAGCACGAGGGCTGAACGGTGGCGGGTGAAGCGATACAGCCGGTGGTGCTGGTGGGCGGGCGAAGTCGCCGGTTCGGGCGCGACAAGCTGCGCGAGCCGGTGGCGGGGGCGCAAGGAGAGGTGTGGCTGGTCGATCGGCCGATCCAGGCGCTCGCGGCGGTCTTCGGGGCGCGGGTGGCCGCGGTCGGGGCGTGCGATCCGGAGGTGGCGGGGCGGGCGCACCTTGTTATAGAGGATCGCTACCCTGGGGCGGGGCCGATTGGCGGGGTCGTCTCGGCACTGGAGGGGGCGGGGACGGCGGTGTTTGTGCTGCCGGGCGACCTGCCGCGGGTGACGGCGGAGGCGGTTCGGCTCGTGCTGGCGGCGGCGGGTGAGGCGGGGGACGCCGCGGCGGTGCTGGCGGGGAGCGCGGAGGCGCCGGAGCCGTGCTTCGGCGTATATCGGCTCGCGGCGCTGCCGTATTTGAAGCGGGCGATGGAGGAGGGTCGGCATGCGCTTCGCGAGGCGCTGCCGGCGGAGATGGTGCGGTTTGTGTCGGCGCCGGAGGAGTGCGTGGTGAATGCGAACACGCCTGCGGACCTGGAGGCGCTGGAGGGGGCGCGGGTCGGAGGCGGACGAGCCGCCGGCGCGGCGTCGACGCCGCCGCTCCACCGCCATCCGGCGCTGCAGCCGCTCTCCCGTGAACACTTCAACGGGCTCGTGCAGGCGCGGCGGCTGCGACAGGCGGCGGATGGGTCTGCAGATGAGCGGCGGAGCGCGGTGGACGGGTTTGAGACGGCGTGGCTCGATGAGATTGCGCCGCACTTCGACGATGAGGAGCGACTGCTCGGTCCGCTGGCGAGCCGGGCGGATGCGGAACGTCTGCGCGCGGAGCATGAGGTCATCCGTTCGCTTGCCGGCGAGGTCTTTGCGCTGCGCGAACGATGCGATTCGGATCGGCTGCGCCGCCTTGGGCATCTGCTGCACGATCACATCCGGTGGGAGGAGCGTTCACTGTTTCCGGCGCTGCAGGCATCGATCGGGGATGAGGATCTTGAGCGGATTGCGCATGCGACGCAGCGCGTGGAAGAGGAGCGGCCGGGCTCGCGACGGCGCGGGGACCCGCGACCGGGCTCGCCGGGTTCATGATTCAAGCGGCGCTTGTTTTGCGCCATGCAGGCGGCGCGCGGACAAGCGCTGCGAGAGTGCCCGAGTGCGGCTAGGATGCCCGTACCATGGGCGACCAGATCGGCAGGTCTAACGGCTCCCCTCCTTCGCGCGTGATACCGGCGCGTGAGGGCGCTCCTGCCGAGGCGGGGGTGCGGACGCGCGTGCCCGGGGGGTTCATCAGCCGCGAATCCATCGTGGCGGCTGCATGGGGAACGGCGCTCACACTGATCCTGGCGGCGCTCATTGCGATCGGTTCGCGGCGATTGGCGCACTTTGACGCAGCGCTTGTGGGGTATACGTTCGCGACGCTCTTTGCGGTGTTCGGGATCACGTACCGGTACTCGATGTGGCTGCAGCGTCCGCCGACCGCGATCTACTGGAAGCGCGGGTGGCAGGTGTTTCTGACGCCGCGGTATCTGGCGCGGAATTTGCGCATCTGGGCGCATCGGATCTTTGCGACGCTCGTGCTGAACACGTTCATCTGGCGGCGCGGGCGGCCGCGGTGGCTGGCGCACGTGCTCATTTTCTGGGGGTGCGTGCTTGCCGCACTGATCACCTTTCCGCTTGTGTTCGGGTGGATTCACTTCCAGAACCCGGAGGGGGATTTCACGCGGTACACGGCGTACGTGTTCGGGTTTCCGATGGGCGGGTTCGGGGTGGATTCGATCCTCGGCAAGGCGGCGTTTCACGGGCTGGTGTGGTCGGCTTTCCTGGTGATTCCGGGCGTCATGCTGGCGATGTGGCGGCGGATGCGGGATCGGGGAGCGCAGGCGACGCAGCAGTTCGGGGAGGACTTTCTGCCGCTGATTCTGCTGTTTGCGATCAGCATGACGGGGTTGCTGCTGACGGCGAGCTACACGTGGATGCGCGGGTATGCGTACGACTTCCTGGCGATTCTGCACGCGATCACGGTGATCTTCACGCTGCTGTACCTGCCGTTCGGGAAGTTCTTCCACATCTTCCAGCGTCCTGCGCAGCTTGGGGTGTCGTTCTATCGAGAGGTGGCGCAGGGAGAGGAAGTGGCGCGGTGCGCACGGTGCGGCGACGGGTTTGCGCCGAAGATGCAGATTGATGACCTGATCACGGTCGAGCGCCAGCTTGGGTACCGGTACGAGATGCCGGATCATGCGGCGGGGCATTACCAGCGGATCTGCCCGGCGTGCCGGCGATCGCTGCTGGCGATCGCGCAGGGGCGGCTGTGGGCGCAGAGCCGGGGCGATGAACTGGTGGCGGCGGGCGTGCCGTGGGACATGGCAAGCATGATGGACACGGGGAATGGCGACGGCCACGCAAGCGTGGCCTTGGTCGCCCAGCCTTCACAGACGCCGGCGCAGGCCGCGGCGAAGGCGGCGGAACAGGCTCGATCGGATGGACGCAGCGCATGACGACATCGCCGGAACATCTTCTGCCGGTCCTGAACCGGTTCGGTCCGCACCTGAGCTATTCGGCGGGCGCTCGCGTGTCGACGGACGTCGAGCCGGACAAGCTCGTCAAGACGCACTGCTGTTTCTGCGGGCAGCAGTGCGGGATCAAGCTGAAGGTGAAGGACAACACGGTTATCGGGTTTGAGCCGTGGTACGAGTTCCCCTTCAACCGGGGCATGCTGTGCCCCAAGGGGGTGAAACGGTATCTGCAGGGGTCGCACCCGGACCGCCTGCTGACGGCGCTGCAGCGCGACGCATCGGTTCCGGAGGGTTTCAGCGCGATTGCTTATCAGGATGCGATTCAGCGCGTCGCATCGGAGATCGGGCGGATTCAGTCGCAGTACGGGAACAGCGCGATCGGGGTCTTGAGCGGCGCGAGCCTGACGACGGAGAAGGCGTACCTGATGGGCAAGTTCGCCCGGGTGTGCCTGAAGACGCCGTACATCGATTACAACGGGCGGTTGTGCATGGTCAGCGCGGGAGCGGCCAACAAGAAGGCCTTCGGCGTGGACCGGACGGCGAACCCGTGGACGGACATTCCGAAAGCTCAGTTGGTGTGGCTGGCCGGCTCCAACGTGGCGGACTGTTCGCCGATCACGACGGAGTATGTCTGGCAGGCGCGGGAGAACGGGGCGAAGATCGTCGTGGTGGATCCGCGCATTACGCCGATCGCGCGCACGTGCGACCTGTTTCTGCCGGTCAGACCGGGGCGCGACGTGGCGCTTTATAACGGCATTCTGCAACTCATGATCGAGAACGACTGGATCGATCACGACTACATCAACCAGCACACCGTCGGCTTTGAGAAAGTCGCCGAGGAGGTCCGGTCTTGGACGCCGCGGCGGACGGCGGAGGTGACGGGGATTGCCGAGCGGGCGATCCGGCAGGCGGCGGAGTGGTGGGGCACGGCGAAGTCAAGCACGCTGCTGCACGCCCGCGGCATGGAGCACCACACGCACGGCGTGAACAACTGCCTGAGCGC
>CAYWRO010000049.1:0-26434 GCA_964460345.1 uncultured Phycisphaeraceae bacterium
AACTCCCCCCTCCTCCTCCCCCCCACCGCCGCCCGGACCACAATCCTCCGGATGGCCCTCGGAGGGCGAGAGCCTGATCCACAACAGGCGTGAGGAGATCGACCGGGCCGAGGAGGCGATCCTTGGCCTGCTGGATCAGCAGGGGTACCCGGCTTCCTCGCAGTTCGCCGTGCGGCTTGCGCTTGAGGAAGCCCTCAACAACGCCTTCGGACACGGCCATGCCCAGCTTCCGGATAAGCCCGTCCGGTTGGCGTACCGCATCACCCCGGGCGAGCTCACCCTGACGATCGAGGATCAGGGGCCGGGCTTCGATCCCGGCTCCGTCGCTGATCCGACGCTTGATGAAAACCTGGAGAACATCTCCGGCCGCGGCATGCTGCTCATCCGGGCGTACATGACGAGTGTGGCCTGGGAGGGGCGGGGGAATCGCATCCGGATGGTTTACCGCCGGCCGCGAGGGGCGGAAGCGCCCTGAGCCGCGGTGGCGAGACCCCGAAAGTGGGCGAAGTGCCTAAGATCTTTCGAACGGCGGAAGATGCCCGCCGAGCCGGACGATAAGAGACAACCAGGGCCTCTGAACGGGGCCACCCAGAAGGGGGTACTTCCATGATCGCATTGACGGAAACCGCTGCTCGTGAGATTCAGAAGATTGTGGGCGAGCAGGAGCTCGACCCGGGCAAGATCCGCCTTCGCGTGGGCGTGAAGGGGGGCGGGTGCTCGGGATTCAGCTACATTCTCGACCTGACCGAGAGCCAGAAGGAGCAGGACGAGAGCTTTGAGCAGCACGGCATCGTCGTGATCTGCGACCCGAAGAGCCTGCTCTACCTCAACGGCACCACGATCGACTTCAAGGACGAGATCATGGGCCGCGGCTTCGTCTTCCAGAATCCCAACGCGACGACGACTTGCGGGTGCGGGTCGAGCTTCTCCGCGTGACGGACGGCGGGGATTGTTTCGAACGACGGAAGACTTTGTCGCTGCTGGGGTTGCGTAAACAGGGGCCGCCCGGTTACACTTACCGAGCGGGTGCGCGCCAGGGCGCGGGGGCCCGGGAGCGGGGGCTGGTCGGAGGGATTGGATGAGCCAGGCAGCATCGCTGGAAACGACCCAGGGGTTCGGCGCCCCCAGCGTAACCCAGTTCAGTGTCTTCCTGGACAACCGAGTCGGCAAGCTGTACGAGCTGCTCTCCACGCTGCACCACTCGACGGCCCAGCTCTGTGCCTTGAGCGTTCATGAGGCCAGCGATCACGCCGTCGTCCGGATCATTACAAACGACGCCACGGCGACGCGGCGGGTGCTGCGCGAGCACCGCTTGGCGTTCACGGAGATGGACCTGCTGGTGGTGGAGCTCGGGAAGGGCCACTCGCTGGAACAGCTTTGCCTGTACCTGCTCGGGGCTGAGATCAGTATCAGATTCGCCTATCCGTTGATGCTGCGTCCGAACGGCACGCCGACTTTGGCGTTGGCCGTGGACGACCTTACGCTGGCGGGGCAGATCCTGCGGCGCAAGGAGTTCAGGATTTACGGCGAGGCGGATCTGCCACGGAAGGAGGGCGCCTGACGCCATCGGCGACGCGCCGCCGCAAAGCGCTTTCTTGGAAAACGAAAACGGCCCGGTCAACTCGCGTTGGCCGGGCCATCTCATTGCTGAGGAAGAGGAAGGCAGATCTCAGCAGCCGGCGAACCAGTCGTCCAGGTAGGCCAGCAGGTCGAAGACGTCGATGACGATGGGATCATCACCGGTCATCTCCGCGCCGGCCGCGCCGGCGAACCAGTCGTCGAGGTAGTTGAGCAGGTCGAAGACGTCGACGACTTCATTGCCATCGCGGTCAGCGGGGCAGGTCGCAGCGCCGCCGAGGCAGTAGCGGGCGAAGTTCGCCGCCCCCTCGCCGCCGGCCTTGTTGAACGTGCCGCCTACGAGAAGTTGGCCGTTGTGGACGTGGAGGGCAGCGACTTCCCCTGCATCTTCCCTGCCGATGCGCTCAATGCCACTGCTCAGCGGCGCCCACTCGCTGCCGTTCCACCTGGCGACGTTGTTGACGACCTGGCCGCCGGCGAGGGTGAAGAAGCCGCCCACGTACAGCTCGCCGCCGGCTTGCATGAAACACGTGGCAAAGCCGGCGTTTCCGTCGACTCCTTCCAAGCCGGTCCCCATGGCGTGCCACGAGACGCCGTCCCAACGCGCGATGTTGCTCGCCGGGGTACCGGCGACATCGGTGAAAATGCCAGACACGATGAGGTCGCCGTCGTAGAGGCCGGCTCCGGTGAGAAACGCGTTGGGAAGATCGACGGGGAACGCGCTCCAGGCGGACCCGTCCCAGAGCGCCAGATTGCTGGTCGCAACGCCACCGGCGCTGGTGAAGCCGCCGACCGCGAGAAGCTGCCCTTGGTATGGCAACAACTCCGCGACGGAGCCGGCACCGACGAACCCGTCGCTGAAGACGCGGCTGAGCCCTGTTCCGAGCGGCTCCCACGCGGATCCATTCCAGCGTGCGATGCTGTTAAACGGCGAGCCCTTGGATTGTGCGAACGCGCCGGCTGCGATGACTTCGCCGTCGTAAGACGCGAGCGAACTGACCGTGATTCCAGTGGGACCGATGCCGCCGCCGAGGTCGGACCACGTGGCGCCGTTCCACTTCGCCACATTGAGTACAGGTGCTCCATCGACCAGATCGAAGCGCCCCGCAACGTACAGGTCTGCGCCGACTTGCAACATCTTGGTAACCTGCACGGACCGGCCGTCATTCGCATCGAAGACTCCGATCGTCTGCGCTGCCATTCCGTCGCGCTCACGCAGCACCGCCACCTTGCGTCCATCGGCCGTGGCGGTCTGGACGGCGCCGTGCTCTACAGCGATCGCGACGTCGTCCCCGTAGGCGGCCATCGCAGTCACGTCGCCATGAGAAAGCCCCTGTTCACCGATGGTCTGCCACTGCGTTCCATCGAAGCGCAGGACGCCACCCGCGCGGTCGTCGTCGGCGTCTGCATAAATCTCGCCGATGGCAACTAGTTCATTCCTGAAGGATGCAATCATTGAGGGAGATCCGTCGATCACCGGCAGATCTGACCACGCGGAACCATCCCACCGGTAGGCATTGGGGAAATCCAGCACTATCTGACCGGACACGGTGCGATGCCAAGGCGTGACGGCGACCAACTCAGGGCCGTGGGCGCGGACAGACGTGATCGGTGGTGCGGGGGAAGCCCAGCCAGTGTCCATCGCCTGCCAGGCCGCTCCATCCCAGCGAGCGATGTTGTCCGCGGCGGTGAGCCCGGCCTGGTCGAACTCGCCGGCGACGACAAGTGATCCCCCGACAACGGCCATTGACTGAATCCGGCCGACCCCGCCATTGAGCCGCACGCCGTCCCCAACGTCGACCCACGCACCCCCATCCCATCGTGAAAGACCGCTCAATGATGTTGTGCCGGAACCGCTCATGTAGCCGCCCGCGTAAAGATCGCCGTTGTAGACGGCCAGCGCGAGCGGACTTCCACTGGTAAAGCCATCGCCAAATGCTTGCCACTGCGAGCCATCCCAGACCGCGATGCGGCTGGCAGCAGCAGCGCCGGCGACTTGGAAGAAGCCGCATGCGACAAGGTCGCCATTGAAGGAGGTCATTGCCGTAACTTCGCCCGTCGTGCCGGTACCTACAGACTCCCACGCTGTGCCGTTCCAGCGCGCGATGTTGTCCAGCAGCGTGGCGCCGGAGAAGTAGAACTCGCCTGCGGCGTACAGGTCGCCGTTGTGCACGTGGAGCGATGAAACGAGAGGAGGATCGCCGTCGAAACCCGATAGCCCGTCTCCCATTGGCTGCCACTCGGTACCGTCCCACGAAGCCACACCGTCGGCCAGACGGCCACCGACGGAGGAGAACGGACCAGCGATGACCAGGCGCGACGGCAGTGGCCCTGCACCGTCCGGATCCCACTCTGCGGCAGCGGTTGGATAGTCGCCGTGCACACCGGCTCCTGTCGGTCTGTCGGCCGGGAGCCAGCCGGGCAAGTCGCACTGTGCTGATGCGCTGCCGGTGAGGAGTGCGGCGCACGCTCCGGCCACTCCGATTGAGATTCGCGATGGTGTGCTCATGCCGATGGCCTCCAGTTGTGGGTTGATTGCATGTGACGCCCCGACAGCACCTCGCTCCCGGGCGGTTCAGGGCAAAGTACAACCGTCTCGTTGATTTCGCAAGACTTTTCGCGCGAAAATTTCTTGCTTTCGTCGAAGGGGCCGACTATTCTGGCCAAGATTCACCTCAGTCGCTTTTAGCTGATCGGGCATTGTCAGGGCATGAGCACCTCGGAGAGACAGATCGACCACGCACGAGGCGGAGTCGGGGCGGCCGCGGCGTCCAGCCAGGCGTCGAGGGCGAGCGCCTTCGAGGCGCAGGCGGGCGCCATTCTGGCGCGACTGCAATCAGCCGTAGCGCGACTGCTCGGAGCTGGACAGACGAGGGTCGATCGCCCGACTGATCTTCAGCGCGCCCTTGCAGTGCGAGCGCCGCTGGCGTGGCAGGTGTACCGCTGGGGGACCGCCGGAGATCCCTTTGCCACGGTGACGTTCATCCCGAAGGCGGAAGCGACCGCCAAGGTGCTAGCGGCGGCAGCCGATGCGGGTTTCGACGCGGGCGTGATTGCAGAGGTGGAGACGGCCTACGCCGCGTTCACAGCGTTCGTCGAGCACCATGCGGACGACCGTGGGGCCTTTGATGCGATGATCGCCGCGCTGGGTCACGGATCGACGCCGCAGATCGAGATGAAGCACCGGCGGGCGGCCTACCGGGCCAACACGCAGATCTGGGGAGTCTCGACGCGCACGATCTACGGCGCCTGCATTTATCAATCAAGCGACGGCGGCGGCGTGGACGAATCGGTCGTGCTGAAGGGGCTGGTGGAACTGCGGGCGCTGCGCGCCATGGCTTCGATCCCGTTAACGAAGCGCTACATGCGGGTCACGCAGCACGGCACCGTCATGGAACCGTCGACGGAGTTCATGATATTCGAGGACTTCTGCTCAGACATGGGCGAGGGCGTCCGATCCGTGCGCTATGAGAATGAGATTCATGACACTCTCCACCTTCGCGGCATCGGCAGCACGTCGCGAACGACGGTCTTCGTGGGTGCGGGCGTGCGCGACCTGCCGATCCCGGAGGACGGGCTGGGGGTTGGATGCACGATCGCGCTGCCGTGCGAAGACGTGATTCTGGATCTGGCGATCCCCGAGCGGCTCGCGCCGGAATCCGAGCCACGCGTATTCACGACAGGCGTCATCAACGATCCCATGGCGGCCGTCCAGCGCACGGACGATGACGCGTGGCGGATGCCGGGGCGCGAGACCGGACGATGCATGGGGACTGCGTTCGAGGCGATGCGCTGCCCCGAGGTTCCCAACTGCCCGGAGCTGCTTCGGGCGGCGATCCGGCGGATGGGGTGGGAGGAATCGGCCTACAAGCTCTTCCGCGCCCGCATCCGCTATCCCGTGCTCCACACGCACGCCACGCTCCAGGCGGCGGTCCCCTTCAATGCGTCGCCGAATCAAACTGCCGCACGACGATAACAGCCGGTGGTGCGCGTGCAGGAACGGCTGCCCACTTACGCCAGCCCCCGTGCCCCGAGCCAGCGCTCTGCATCCAGCGCCGCCTGGCAGCCCATGCCGGCGGCGGTGACCGCCTGGCGATAGTGGGCGTCGGCGACGTCGCCGGCCGCGAACACGCCCGGGATGTTCGTATCGCTCGAGCGCGTGCGAAGCACGATGTAGCCCTTGTCGTCCGTTTCGATGCCGGAGCCGGCGAGGAACTTTGTCGCCGGGGTGTGACCGATGGCCATGAAGAGGCCCTTGAGGGCCATCTCGCTGCGTTCGCCCGTCTTGGTATCTTCCAGGACGACGCCGCTGATCTTCTCGTTGCCCTGGGCGTCGGACTCACTGAGGACGTCGACGACGACCTTGTTCCAGATGATGTGGGCGTTGGGCTTGGAGCGGTAGCGGTCCTGCATGATCTTGCTGGCGCGCAGTTCATCGCGCCGGTGGATCACGTAGACCTCCTTGGCGAACTTGGTGAGGTAGGTCGCCTCTTCCATGGCCGTGTCGCCGCCGCCGACGACGCCGAGGACCTGATCGCGGAACATGGGCAGCGCGCCATCGCAGACGGCGCAGGCGGAGACGCCGCCGCCGGTTCGAGCCAGGCGCTGTTCGTTCTCCAAATTGAGCCAGTTGGCGGTGGCGCCCGTGGCGACAATCACGGCGTGCGCGCGCACGGCGCGCGTGTTGCCGCTGGAATCCTTCGCAGTGAGCGTGAAGGGCTGTGTCGAGAAATCGCACGAGACGATGTCGTCGCCGATCACCTTCGTTCCGAAGCGCTCCGCCTGCTGCTGGAAGCGGGCCATCATCTCCGGGCCGCCGATCGCCTCCGGAAAGCCGGGGTAGTTCTCGACATCCGTGGTGAGCATGAGCTGCCCGCCGGGCAGCACGATGCCGGGGTCCTGCTTGGGGATGCCCGCAAACACGACCGGGTCGAGGTTGGCGCGGGCGGCGTAAATCGCGGCCGTCCAGCCCGCGGGGCCGGAACCGATGATGACAAGTCGATGGATGGTGTCGTCAGCCATGCGTTCTCTTTAGATGCAGCCGGGCAGGAAACGTCTCCCGCCGGGCGGTGAAGGGTCCCGGAGGCATGAAGCCGAAGCGGCGAAGAATTGTTCCCCGCGCATCACTCCAGGTCGCCGGAATCGATGAGGCGCTTGCGCAGCATGGACAGCAGGGGCGGCCAGATGATGTAATCGCCCTCGCG
This sequence comes from uncultured Phycisphaeraceae bacterium, assembly GCA_964460345.1. Classification (GTDB taxonomy): domain Bacteria; phylum Planctomycetota; class Phycisphaerae; order Phycisphaerales; family UBA1924; genus CAYWRO01. The sequence continues at coordinate 6,783 of CAYWRO010000049.1, forward strand.
GAACGATGTATCCGCCTGCGTGACGTATTGGGCGCGTCCTCGGCGCTCATCGGGGCCGACTGAATACACGATGAAGTCGGAATACGTTCCGCTGTCCACGTTGCCCTGCGTCTCCGTGAACGGCACGACGAACGGGTCATACGGATCGGGCGGGAAGACCTCGACATCCCACGGACGGATCTCGCCGCGCGGCCCCTGCGGGGTGTCCTTCACCGGCACGAAGTACTGGAAGTAGTCGCCGGCGGGGCTGAACGGATCGCGATCCACCGCCTGCAGGAAGCGCGGACGGACGGAGGTCACGCCGGGGGCGAAACTGTTGTAAGCCACCTCGTAGGCGTAGAGCGCCAGGGCCATGCGCGTGCCGGGGAGTTCCACGGCCAGCTCGCGACGGATGGGGAACAGGTCCTGCACGCCCGCCAGGACGTACACGGGGACGGAGAACTGGCTGCCGCGGAGGACCATGCGCTCGTAGTCGGTCTGGGTCGCCAGCACGGGATCGTTGGGGGGCATGCGCCAGCGGCGGTTCCAGTCGGCGGGCACGCGCTGAACCATTTCCAGCGACTCGTGCCAGCCGGCATGCGAGAGCGCGGCGGCTCGCCAGAACGCCGCCTCTGCGAAGAGCCGCAGCGGGCGGTCCGCCGCGGCGATGGTTGACATCGCCATGGCGAACTCAGCGGCGTCGGGGCGCCCGCCGTTGCCTGGCGAATCGATCACGCGACGAATCAACTGCTCAGCGCCAATGAAGTTGCCCTGCGGCAGCGTCAGGCGATCCACTTCGAGATAGCCGCCGGCCCGCAGCCGCTCGAGCGCATCGGCCAGTTCATCGGCAGTGAGCTGTGACTCGCCGGACTTGAAATCGGTGTAGGCAAGATCGCGGATGCGCTCCATGGCCAGGCGCATCGCGCCCATCGCCCACTTCTTCTCTTCGAGAAACTGCCGGTCGGCGAACTGGCGCGTGAAGAACGTCCAGTTGATCATGTGCTCCAGTGCGGCGCCCATGTCGCCCTCGGCGGCCAGCCGCGTGGCCTCGACGTGGGCCAGCAGTTCAAGGTTGCGCATGGCGGGCATGTACCCGTGCTTCGCCGCGGCGAGTGTCGGCGGATCGCCCAGGTCGGTGTACAGGTTCGCCTCGATCAGGTCGAACCGCCCGGCGACGCCCTCGATCCCGTAGGGCTGGGCGAACTGCATGGCGGTCCGGAAGTCGTCGTCCTGGGTCACCTGGCCGAGTGCCTTGATCAGCGCCTGCTGCGGCTCGGCGGCGGCCCAGTCCGCGGCGGCCTGCCAGTTGGCGGCGTCCGGGGGCAGCAGCGCGGCCTCCATTGGCGTTCGCAGGAACAGGGGCGGCTCCTGAAACTCCAGAAACAGCGGCAGAATGACGAGGTCGGAGCGATTGCTCTCGGAGACCATGACGTACAAATCGTTCACCTGGTCGACGAAATCGTCGGCCGCGGCTGGGACGCTTGCGAGGGCGAGGACGGCTACCATCAGCCCCCGCATGAGGCCCCCGGCCGAGTTGGCCAGACGCCCGCCCCGGCGCGTCTCGTTGAAATCCGGCATGAAAGACTCCCGCGGGTGAAAAGAAGGGTTTCATGGTAGCCGCCCGCCGCGGAAAAGAACCGCGAGGCGACCGGCCAGTGTCGGTCGGTTTGTACGCTCGCAGGAGTCCGGCGGGTGCGTTTTTTGCTCTTGAGGAGTTTGACGGATGATCGTTGGTATTCCTGCCGAGGTGAAGCCGGCTGAGTCGCGTGTGGGGATGCGTCCGGTGGGGGCCGAACTGCTGCGTCAGAACGAGCACGACGTCGTGGTGCAGGCGGGCGCGGGGCTTGGGAGCGGTTTCACCGACGACGACTACATCCAGGCAGGCGCCACCGTTGTCGACAGCGCCGACGAGGTCTGGGCACGGGCGGACATGATCGTCAAGGTCAAGGAGCCGCAGCCGGTCGAATGGCCGCGGATGAAGGAAGACCAGATCGTCTTCACGTACTTCCACTTCGCGGCGGACAAGGACCTGACGCTGGCCTGCCTCGAGAAGAAGATCATCGCCGTGGCGTACGAGACGCTGGAAGCGCCGAGCGGCGGCGGGGGCACGGCGGGCCGCATGACCCTTCCGCTGCTGACGCCGATGAGCGAGATCGCCGGGCGTATGGCGACGCAGGAGGGCGCAAAGTTCCTCGAGCGGCCGCAGGGCGGCCGCGGCATCCTGCTGGGCGGCGTTCCCGGCGTGGAGCCGGGGCGGGTTCTGGTGCTGGGCGGCGGCGTGGTGGGGACGAACGCGGCGAAGATGGCCGCGGGCCTCGGGGCGGACGTGATCATCATGGACGTTGACCTGGAGCGGATGCGCTACCTGGAAGACGTGATGAGCGAGAACGTGACGACCGTGTACTCTGATCCGCACGCGATCCGCACCTACCTGCCGTGGGCGGACCTGGTGATCGGCGCGGTGCTCCTGCCGGGCGCCAAGGCCCCGTCGCTGGTTCGTCGCGAAGACCTCAAGATGATGAAGGAAGGGGCGGTCATCGTCGACGTCGCGATCGACCAGGGCGGCTGCGTGGAAACGAGCCGCATGACCACCCACAGCGATCCTGTCTACACCGTCGACGGCGTGGTTCACTATTGCGTCGGCAACATGCCGGGAGCGGTCTCACGCACCAGCACGCAGGCGCTGACCAACGCCACGATGCCGTGGGCGGTGCGCCTCGCGGAGTTCGGCCCGCACGCGCTGGCGGCGAAGAACAAGGGCTTTGCCAAGGCGGTCAACATGGACCGGGGCAAGCTGGTCAACGGCCCTGTGGGTGAGGCTCACGGCCTGCCCGTCTCGGAACTGTAAAAACGGTAGATCAGGTCGGGCGGCGCGGGCAGTCGTGCATGCCCGTGCCACGCCCCGGCTTACGCGCAGCGCGTGCCTTCCGCGTCGCCCGGCGCGCCTGAAAAGAAGCGGCTCGGACGGGGGTCGTTGATCTGAGCGTTGAGCTTGCGCAGCGCCTCATCGGCGATCTGGCGGACTCGCTCACGGGAGATGCCGATCTCCGCGGCGATCTGCTTGAGCGTAAGGGGCTCCTGCCCGTCCAGGCCGAAGCGGAGCCGCAAAATGCGAGCCTCGCGCTCATCGATGGCGTCCAGCAGGCGGCGGATCGTCCGCAGCTCATCATCACGCAGGACGCACTCTTCGGGGGGCATCGTCCGCTCATCGGCGAGCAGGTCTCCGAGGTTCATCGCGTCGCCGTTCTCATCGACCGGGGTCTGCGCGGGAACGCGGAAGGCCTTGACCGCCCGGCGGATGATGCGGATCTTCCGCAGCGGCAGGTCCATCTCTTCGGCGAGTTCCTGCAGCGTCGGCTGCCGGCCAAGTTCGCCCTCCAGCTTGCGGAACGCCTGCTTCCAGCGAGCGATCAGCTCGACCATGTACGCCGGCACGTGGATCGGCTGGACGGCGTTGATCAGGGCCCGCTTGATGGCTTGCTTGATCCACCAGGAGGCGTAGGTGCTGAACCGGGCCCCCTGGGCCGGGTCGAACCCCTCGACGGCCCGCATGAGGCCGACGTTGCCTTCTTCGATCAGGTCCTGCAGGGACAGGCCGCGGTTGACGTAGTTCTTGGCGATGGAGACCACGAGGCGGAGGTTCGCCCGGATCATGTGATCGCGGGCCAGCGGGCAGTCATCGTTGATGATCCGCCAGCCCAGCTCCTTCTCCTGCTCGGCGGTGAGAAGGGGTGTTTCGTTGATCTGGCGCAGGTAGATCTGCAGATCGGTCTGCAGTTCGCTGCGGCTCGGACTCGACAACTTGACGCTGCTCAACAAGCACCACCCTACTGCCAACCCGCCGGGGGTTGCGGCTCACTCGACGGCCCGGACCAGGATCGAAGCGTAGAAGAAGTGGCCGAATAGCCACTACCACGTTCGATGCGGTCATACCGTCGGTTGCATCGGGTGGGTGCGAATCCTGCTTGAGCCCCCCAAGCTGGGGATTGGCAAGGGTGGTGGAGGCGGGGGGCCGGGAGGGCTTGGACGGTCGTTATCGGCCGTTCCTGCAAGGACTTACAGCAAACTGCCCTGGCCCTCGACCGTGGCATATAGTACCTTCAGATGGGAGATCCGAGGGGATTGGAGTCTGGAAAGGGGACGCTGCGGTGAGCGCCGACCTGTCCGCTCTGCTGAGAGACTGGCCATTTGAGCCGGGAAAGATCACCGTCCGCCTCATCAGCGGCGACGACGGGGAGCCCAAGATCCAGCTCCGCCTGGATCTGGGGGTTATGCAGATGGAGGTCGACGGCCGGCCGGATGGACGCCGGCTGGAGAACTTCGAGAGCGTCCTGGAGCAGCAGGAAGCCCGCCTGGACGACCACCAGAGCGAGCACGGCTCCGCCAGCGGGTTCGTTCTGAACGAAGAAGAGTGCCGCCTGCTCCGCGAGGAGGCGCTCCAGTACCACCATCGCTCCGTCTGCCTGATGGTTCTGGAGGACTACGCCGGGGTCGTCCGCGACGCCACGCGGAACCTGCGGGCCCTCGACCTGTGCGCCCGGTTCGCGGAGACCGAGCAGGACCGGCAGGCGTTTGAGCACCTGCGGCCGTACATCACGATGATGCGGTCCCGAGCCCTGGCCAGCCAGGCGCTCAACGACAATGAGCCCAAGCTGGCCATGCTGGCCATCGATGAAGGACTTGGGGCCCTGCGCCAGTACTTTTCCGACATGGGCCAGTCGGATCTCTTCGAGCAGTCGTCGGAGGTCCAGGCCCTCCGCGGCATGCGCAGCGCCCTGACCCCGAAGCTGCCGGTAAGCCAGTCGGCCGAGCTTCGGCAACGCCTTAAGCAGGCGCTGGAGACGGAAAACTTTGAGTTGGCGGCGATTCTCCGCGATGAACTCAGGTTGCTGGGGGACTGACGCCAGTCCCTGAGTCGCCCCCCCCACCCCCTCCACTGCCCCCGCTCCCCCCACTGCCCTCCCCAGGGTTGCCGTTTTCATTTGTGCTTAAAAGCCGCTCTGCTTCCGCCAGAGTGCCCGACTCGCGCCTGGCTGCGGTGGGACGGCCGGTCAGCTTCTCCTGCACGAGGTTCGCCATGGACTCCGCCGCGGCGATCTCCTCGACGACGACCTGGTCGGCGCCTTCGGCCCGGGCGAGCATTCCCTGCGAGAGGTAGCTGGCCCTGACCGCCAGAAAGACGTCGGGCGCCACCTCCCGCACGGCCCTGCACGCGCGGACCATCGCTGCATCGTCCGGAATGGTGATCACCACGGCGTCGGCATGTTCGACGCCCGCTGCGCGGAGGACCTCGGTATCGGTGGCGTCGCCGTGCATGATGTCGCGGCTGCGCTCCGCCTGTTTGCGCACGGTCTCGGTGTTGAGTTCGATGATGCGACAGCGAGCGCCCAGGCGCTCAAACCGATCGGCAACGACGCGACCAACCGGGCCGAAGCCCACGATGACGATGAACCGCCCGGCTTCGTCCGTGTCACACTCCATCTGCTGCCATGCTCCGTCGCGCTTGCGATCCGTCGCGCCCCTCCCGGCACGCGGAGGCCCGCCGCTGGTCACTGTACCCCTTCAACAGGACCGACAGCAACGTGAGGTCCGCGGGCGTGATTCCCTCCAGCCGCGACGCCTGTCCCATCGTGGCGGGACGGAAGCGGTGAAGCGCGTCGCGGGCCTCGGTGCGGAGACTCGTCATCAGGCGGTAATCCACCTCGGTCGGGATGCGCTTGTGCTCAGTCTCGGCGTGGCGGCGGATCTCGGCTTGCGCGCGGTGAATGTACGCCTCATAGCGCAGGTTCGTGTGGACCGTGAAGAGCACGGCGGAATCAAACGTCGGCGCGCCGGGGATTGCTGCCACCGCCTCGCAAAGGTCTTCGACCCCAAAGCTCGGGCGGCGACAGGCGTCGGCGAGGGTGACGGGGGCGCTGCCGGCCACCGCCGGAAGACGGGCAGCGTGGACGAGCCGCGTCAACGTCTCCAACTGCGCGCGGCGGGCGGCGTGTCGGGAGGCCCGCTGTCGCCCAGACTCGGTCTGGAGCAGCCCCCATGACTCGGCCAGCGGTGTGAGACGGTCGGCGCTGTTGTCGGCGCGAAGCAGCAGGCGATGCTCGGCGCGGCTGGTGAACATGCGGTAGGGCTCAACGGGTGTCTTCGTGACCAGATCATCCATGAGGACGCCGATGTAGGCCTGGTCGCGACCAAGCGTGACGGGCTCGTCACCGAGGATTGTGCGTGCGGCGTTCAGGCCGGCGATCAGGCCCTGGGCCGCCGCCTCTTCATACCCGCTGGTGCCGTTGATCTGGCCGGCGAGGAAGAGACCGGAAACCTGCTTGGTCATACCGGTCGCATCGATCTGGTGCGGGCGCACCATGTCGTATTCGACGGCGTAGCCGTAGCGCAGAATTTCCGCTCGCTCGCAGCCGGGCATGGCTCGCACAAGAACGTCCTGCACATCCGCGGGGAGCGATGTGGAGACGCCGTTGCAGTAGATCCAGTCGTCGCGGAGCGATTCCGGCTCGAGAAAGACGTGGTGCGTGTCGCGCTGGGCGAAGCGCACCACCTTGTCCTCGATTGAGGGGCAATAACGCGGGCCGACGGACTCGATCTGCCCGGTGAACATGGGGGCGCGGTGGATGTTGGCGCGGATGTGCTCGTGGATCGCCTCGCACGTGTGCGTGACGCGGCATTCGACCTGCGGCAGGGGCGGAAATGCCCCGTCCGTGAGGTCTGAGAACGGAGTCGGGCGCTCATCCCCCACTGCGATCGGCAGGGCGTCCCAGTCGATCGTCGTGCGGTTCAGCCGCGGCGGGGTTCCGGTCTTCAGCCGCCCCAGTTCAAAGCCGAGCGACTGCAGCGCTGCGGAAATGCCGGTGGCTGCGCCTTCGCCGGCGCGGCCTCCCTCAGTCTTGCGTTCTCCCGTGTGCATGAGCCCGCGCATGAACGTGCCGGTGGTCAGCACCACGGCGTCGGCGAGCAGATCGAGCGGTGATTCGGGGGTTCTGGGTTCGTTGGCGAACGTGGCTGCCGCATCGCGCGACTCGCTCGTCGGCGGGGCAATACGACCGGATGGAGCCAGGCGGACGCCGCGGATCACGCGCCCAGCCGGTGTCTCCTGGACGAGCAGTTCTTCTACCGCCCCGGCGTAGACCTGGATTTCTTCCCGCCCATGCAGGAGGCGCTGGACCGCTTCGGCGTAGGCGTGCTTGTCGCACTGGGCGCGCGGGCCGCGGACGGCCGGGCCCTTGCTTGTGTTGAGCACTTTGAACTGGATTCCAGTCGCATCCGCCGCAAGCCCCATGAGCCCGCCGAGGGCATCGACCTCACGCACGATCTGTCCCTTGGCGAGCCCCCCGATGGCGGGGTTGCACGACATCACCCCCGTCTTGGTCGGATCCAGGGTTACCAGGGCGACGGCGCCCGGGCCGTGCTCGCAGGCGGGCAGCAGGTTCGCCGCGGCCCACGCGGCCTCTGCGCCGGCGTGGCCTGAGCCCACAACGATCACCTTGTGCCGGAAATTGCCCATTGGAGAGAGTTTACGCTGAGGTACACTGCTGCCATGCGAAGGTCTCTTGCGGGTGTGGCCGCGGCGGCGGCCGGGATCACGGTTGCTGGCTGCTCGACCGCTGTTGCGCCATGGGAAGCCGGCTCCGGCGAAACTGGCCAGCGCAGCTTCCACGTGACGACGATCCACGACTCCGCCACGTACGGCGAGGGCGGATGGGTCAGCAACGGCGTGGTGACGTGGGACGCTGACTGGCTGACGCTGGAGCCGACGGGTGCGGGGAAAGCGGACGCCGCTGCGTACGAGTCGCCGGTGGTGCGGTCTCCCATCCGCTTCAACGAGGCCCTGCTCTCATGGAACCTGGAGGCGCCGGACGACGCGGCGGTTCGGTTCGACCTGCGCGTGGGGGATACCCGCACGGGCGAGTGGTCGCCGTGGCTGTACATCGGGCGCTGGGGCGCCGACCTGCCGCCGGGTGAGCGCCTCCGCGAGAGTGAACTCGGGCACATCGAGATCGATTACTTCAGGTCAGACCGGCACTTTGACGCGGCCCAGTATCGCATTGTGGCCGTCCGCTCTGCCGTAGAGGAACCGGAAGGGCCGGAGGCTGCGTCGGTATGTGTGCGGCGCATCGCGCTGACGTTCTCGAATCGAGCGCCCCTGCCGGAGGCACAGCGCGCGACTGCTCGGGCCGAAGTGGCCGGAGCCAGCGCTGATGAGTTGCCGGAAGCGGTCCGCCCGCCTCGCCGGCGCGCCCCTTCCGTTGCCATGGATGTCCCCTTTCGCAGCCAGAAGGCCGAGGACCGCAGCATCGCCGGGCGCATCTGCAGCCCGACGTCGGTGACGATGGTGCTGGCTTACCGCGGTGTCGAGCAGCCGGTCGCCACCGTGGCTGCACGCGCGCTGGACCGGGACAGCGGCATTTACGGCAACTGGCCGTACAACGTGCAGGCCGCGTACGACTTCGGCGTTCCGGGGTATCTCACGCGCATCAACGACTGGGCGCAGCTCCGCGAGATCCTCTCGCGCGACCAGCCGCTGATCGTGAGCATCCAGGCACGGAGCGGGGAACTGAACGATGCTCCGTATCGGCGAACGGACGGCCATCTGCTGGTCATTCGCGGGATGGACGAGAACGGCGACATTCTTGTGAATGACCCGGCAGCTCCGACGCCGGAGGAAGGCGTGACGACGTACGCGCGACGCGACATGGAGCGTGTGTGGCTCCAGCGCGGGGCGGGCACGGCGTACGTCCTGCTGCCGAGGGAGTGACGTCTGTCGAATCGTCCCCGCGCGAAGGGCGGGGCTCACTTGCCGAACAGGAACTCCAGCGCCTCCGGCAGGCGCTCGGCCCAGGCCTGCTCGTTGTGGCCTCCCTCGCCGATCAGGAGCTTCACTTCCGCTCCCTGCGAGCGCACATGCTCCGCCAGCTCGCGCGCCGCCTGCACGTATGCCGCGCTCCGCTCGGGATTGTCCGGTCCTGATTCGCTGGTGCTCATGCCGATGTACACCTTCGCGGGCCACGTGCGCCGCTGCATGAAGTACTGCTGCCCCATGCCGTTTCCAGTCAGCAGCGACGGGCTCTCGGCGATCACCATGCCGAAGACGTCCGGGTGCTTTGCCGCGGCGTGCATGCTGATCAGTGCGCCGAGGGATGAGCCCCCGATGGCCGTGTGCTCCGGCCCGGTCCGCACGCGGAAGGCCCGCTCCACGCGCGGCATGACCTCGTTCAGCAGGAACATGACGTACTCATCGCCGCGTGCCTCTGCCCGCCGCGTCAGCGTCACCGGCGAGTACTCCGCCACGCGATCGACGCCCGCATGCGGAATGGCGACGATGATGATCGGCTCGATTACACCCTGCTCAATCAGGCGAGTCGCCGTTTCGTCCGCGCTCCACTCCCCGGCGGCGAGACCGCCTTTCGGCGCGGAGAAGATGTTCTGGCCGTCCTGCAGGTACAGCACGGGGTAGCGCCGGTCCGCGTTGGCCGGATCGTCGTACCCCGGCGGCAGCCAGACGAGCGCATCGCGAGTGCGCCCGCTCTGCACCTCCAGCCGTTTCACCGTCCCGGTCGCCTCGATCGGCGCGTATCGGCCTGTCCGCGTGGCGGCGGCGTCCGGCCGCTGGTCGCGCCAGCCGGCGACCGACAGTTCGATGACGGGCGGCTCGCCGGGCGTGATGACGTCGACCGGGATCGGCTCGAAGCGGCGGTTCGACACGTCCTCAAGATTCTCATCGACTTCGACGAGGTCCCAGTTGCCGCGGGCGAACTTGAACTCCATCCGCAGTCCCTCGGGGTGCGGCGGGACGAAGATCTGCCAGCGCCCGTCGGAGCGTGGCTGGAGCTTCCACTCGGCATGGGCGGGATCCCAGCCCGAGCGGTTGGAGGCGAGGTAGATTGGCGAATCAGCGGTGGCGCCCCGTGAGGCATCGGTCACCACCAGGATGAAGCCGGTTTCGAGCGACTCGGGCTGCACGGCCTGCTGGCCCCGGCAGAGGGCCGCCGCGAGCAGGTACACCGCCAACGTCCACACCGGCACCGCAGACATGGTGGCCTCCTCATTTCAGCCGAAGCACTGCATCCGCCGGAAGGACGGTAGACCGGGAGCGGGACGGTCGCGAGCGGCCCAAAACGGCAAAACCCGCCGGTCAGAGCGACCGGCGGGCAGCAATTGTCGGTTCGTCTGTCGGGCCTATCAGGTCCCGAGAGCGTTGTTGTAGTTGCGGTCAACCTCGGGCCAATTGACCACGTTCCACCAGGCGGCGATGTAGTCAGGCCGCTTGTTCTGGTAGTTGAGGTAGTAGGCGTGCTCCCAGACGTCGAGCCCGAGGATCGGCGTCCCGGAGCACCCGGCGATGGACTCGCCCATCAGCGGGCTGTCCTGGTTCGCCGTCGAGCAGACCGCCAGACGGCCTTCCCGCACCACGAGCCACGCCCACCCGGATCCGAAGCGGGTCGCCGCGGCGTTGGAGAACTCTTCCTTGAAGGCGTCGAAGGAGCCGAAGCTCTGGTCGACGGCCTGGGAGACGTCACCGACCGGCTCACCGCCGCCGCCCTGTCCGGCCGGGGCCATGATCTTCCAGAAGAGCGAGTGATTGGCGTGACCACCGGCGTTGTTGCGGACCGCCGTGCGGATCTGGTCGGGCAGAGAGGCGAGCTTTGAGAGGACGTGTTCGACGGGCTTGCCCTCCCACTCGGTTCCCTTGAGGGCATCGTTGGCCTTGGCGATGTAGGCGGCGTGGTGCTTGTCGTGATGGATCTCCATGGTTCGAGCATCAATGTGGGGCTCGAGAGCGTTGAACGAGTAGGGAAGTGGATCCAGCGTGTATCCTGGCATGGCGGAGTTCTCCTGTGGCGACCTAGGGAAACCCCCAGTTGTGGGGTGTCAAAAAGGCGAAAATTTGTCGCGGGCGGAAGAAGTGAAAAAAGCCCGCGACCGTGACTTGCGGGCGCGCCGATCATCAGGTATGTTACGGCCCCTTGGTGCTGCCGCCCCTCCCAGGGTTATCGGGCCTGATCGAGACTAGTCGTCCGGCATCTTCAGGTCAATGCGTGATCCAGCTCGGAGGGGGAGCATCGGCACTTCGGGGGCCAAGTCCCGGGTTTCTCCGAGGTAGAACAGGGACCGAAACTGAAGCCGGGGAAACTCGGCGTGCTTCGGAACGTATAATAACTGATGGGGCGGGATGCATTTCCCCATCAGACAGGATGAGTTGTTCGGTCGCGCGTGAAGGACACGCTGGCCGGTTCTGAATGCGCGGCGGCCCTTGGGGGCGAGCGGCGCGGCAGAGCACCTGCGCGTTCCGGCCGATGGTCGGTTGGAGCGCCTGAGTAGGTTTCGTCGTGTCGGCAGGATGCAGACACGATTTTTGGCGGGCCGGGAGTGTGGGCCCAAGGGTGTGAAGAGTGGTAAGCATGTCAAAGTCGCCGAGTCCAATTGAACAGCATCGCCGCAGAAGCCGCGTGCAGTTCTCTCCGGCGGAATCGGAGCGCGGTGTCCGTACGCGCGTGCGTCGGGCCTTGAGCAAGGACGATGAACGTCTGCTTGCGTCGCTGTTGAACCGCGATGTGCCGCAGGACTTCATCGACTCCACCGCCTTTTACGAGCCGGACGCCGAGAGCAAGATTTACGAGGAGGCGCCGGACGTGGCCAAGCCGGACACGTCGTGGTACCACCCCGTGATGGACGATCTGTCGCCGAAGAGCCGGACGGTTAAGAGCGCCCAGCAGGTGATCCTGACCGGGGCTGAGGAGAAGGTGCTGTTCCACCAGTTCAACTACGCGCGCTACCGCGTGGCGGAACTGCAGAAGGCCGTCTGGGCCCGTGCGGATCGCAAGCCGACCCGCGAGCAGGCCGAGCAGCTTCTCTACTGGTACCGGAAGGCCGAGAAGGTCCGCGAGCAGATCGCCGAGACCAACCTGGCCCTGGTGCTGGCGATGGCCAAGCGCACCCGCATGAGCGAGGTGGACTTCGCCGACCTGGTCAGCGAAGGGAACATGGCGCTGCTCCGGGCGGTCGACAAGTTCGACGCCGGCCGCGGCTTCAAGTTCTCGACGTACGCCTGCCGCGCCATCCTCAAGGCGTTCAGCCGCCAGGGGATGAAGCTGAGCAAGTATCGCCAGCGGTTCCCGACCGACTTCGACCCGAAGCTCGAGAAGTCCGACTTCCTCGAGACCAAGCGGGCGGATTACGAGCGGGACACGGCCGACGAGGTGAAGCGGATCGTCCTGGAGAACCGGGCCGACCTGACCAGCGTGGAACGGACGGTCATCGAGCACCGCTTCGGGCTGGAGACGGGCACGGCTGAGAAGCCCATGACGCTTGAGCAGGTGGGCCAGATCATCGGCGTGACCAAGGAGCGCGTCCGCCAGATCCAGAACAAGGCCATGGAGAAGATCCGGGTCGAACTGGAGGCCAACTTCCTCGGCACGCGTCCGCCGGAAGAGTCCAAGCCGGACTCGGAGACGGAGGATGAGTTGGTCTCAGCCAACGGCTGATCCGTTTGGCCTGTCAGACACAAGACTTCGCGCGGCCCGCCGACAACGGCGGGCCGCTTTCGTTTTTGGGCCGCCAGAGGGGCCGGTTCTTCCAACGGGCCGGGCGGCACGCGTACCATGGAACCGTTGCGGACGGGCGGCCGTATGCCAGCATCGTCCCTGCGGGATTCGCGGCCGCGCCCTCGCTGCGCGGCGGCTCGAAGAGGACTTTGAGAATCCGGGTGGAGCGCGTCCTCGGGGGGCGTCTCCGGCCGGAGCCTGAAGCAGCAAGGGTGCGTGCGCGATGAAGACGACGAACGACGTGGCGCCGGTTGTGGCGCATGTGACGCCAGACCCGGACGCGAAGCATGATCCGCACGCGTCGCGGTTCGGCGACTTCCTCAAGGCCTGCATCAAGTTCAAGGCCTCCGACCTGATCATGAAGACGGGATACGTCCCGAAGCTGCGCGTCCGCGGGGCGCTCAAGCCTCTGGAGACCTCCGTCCTCACGGCCGAAGAGTTTCAGCAGATCGCCAAACACATCCTGACCGAGGAGCAGTTCGGCGAACTGCACCGCCAGGGCCACGTCGACTTCGCGTACGACTACGACGAGGAGAACCGGTTCCGCGTCAACCTCTTCCAGGCCCGCGGCAAGCTCTCCATCGCCGCGCGACTCATCACCAGCAACATCATGCCCTTCCACGATCTTCACCTGCCGGAGATCATGGGTGAGATCGCCATGCAGCCGCAGGGAATCGTGCTGCTCTCGGGTGTGACGGGTTCCGGTAAGTCGACAACGATCGCCTCGATGCTCGATTACGTGAACCAGCGCAAGCCGGTGCACATCGTGACGATCGAGGACCCGATCGAATACATCTTCAAGGACAAGAAGGCGACGATCAACCAGCGCGAGATCGGCATCGACACGCTGGACTTCAAGATCGCGCTCAAGGCGCTGGTCCGCGAGAACCCGGACATCGTGCTCATCGGCGAAATGCGCGACAAGGAGACGTTCGAGGCCGCGTTGAACGCCGCCGAGACGGGCCACCTTGTCTACGGAACGATTCACGCCTCTTCCACGACGCAGACCTTCAGCCGTATCTACGGCCTCTTCGAGACGGAAGAAGTCGAGCAGATCCGGCGCATGCTCGCCTACCAGATGCGTGCGTTCGTGTATCAGAAACTGCTGCCGACGCTGCACGAGAACATCCACCGGATCCCGGGCCTGGAGATCCTGATCAACGACGCCGTCGTGCAGAAGCACATCATCGAGGCGCGCGAGGGCGAGCTTCGCGAGTACCTGACCACCATCGAGGCGCGCCAGCGCGGCATGGTCGACTTCAACCAGTCGCTCGTCGACCTGGTCGAGCGGGAAATGATCCACATGCGCGTCGCCCTGGAGGCCAGCCCGAACGTGGACGACCTCCAGATGCGTCTGCGAAAGATGAAGTGACGAGGTCGCCTTGGCGGCCCGCTCCCCGCCCCCCCCACTGCCCCGCCGCCGCTCTCGGGCGCCGGCAAGCCGGGCCAGAATCGGACCGGGCGAGCAGGAGGGCGATCGGGTACAGTCTCCCTCTGGGAGGGGCGCACATCTGGAGCGGGGGAAGCCGTTTGGGCCGGATTCGGATGCCGGCCGGCGGCAGCGGCAGAATGGGGGCGGCGACGGGAGCCGGCGGAGCGCGGCCACAGGCGACGCGCCGGTGAGAAAGAGCGAGGCCTTCGACTGCGATGACGACACATTCCCCGACTCTGACGCTGGCGGCCGGCCTGTTCCTGATGTCGATCTGGAAGCCGCTGCTCATGCTGGTGACGCTTGTGCCGTGGGCGGCCCTTGTTTCGCGCGTCTATGACAAGCACGCCGCGAGGTTCTTCCTTCCCCGGCGGCAGTGGAACATCTTCCACCTGCTCATGGGGGCCACCGCCATCGCTGTTTCAATTGCAGCCGGCCTGTTTCTGGAGAGCCAGGCCGCGTTCTGGATCGGCTGGGGCGCGATGGTCCTGATCCTCACGGTTGATGTGGTCGCCTACGCCGTGGTGGCCAATCGCGACGAGCGCGTGCCGGAGCAGCACCACATCCGCTTCAACCTCGACACGCTTCGCGCCCAGCGGGAGGAGAAGGCCAAGGCCAAGCAGCAGGCCACCGTCACGCTCCGCATCGAAGGACCGAACAAGCACGTTGTTCCCGCGCCGGACCGCGAGACGCCGGAGTTCGAGATCCGCAGCAGCGCCGAGGCGCTCTACTCTCGCGCGATGGAGGCGAGGGCCAGCCAAATCGATATCGGGCCGGTCGGAGGCCGCGAGGGGGCGTATGGCGCGGTGTTCCTCGTCGACGGCGTGGCGCAGGCGGGCGGGGACCCGATGCCGGCCGCCGATGCGCTCCGCATCATGGATTTCTGGAAGGCGTGCGCGGGGCTGGACGTCACCGACCGCCGCCGCAAGCAGACGGGCCAGATCAAGGTGACGGCCGAAGACATCACGCACACGCTTAAGGTCACGAGCATGGGATCGGCCGGCGGGATGCGGCTGACGATGCTGCTGGATCCGGCGGAGGCGGTCAGCTACAAGGCGGACCAGCTCGGCCTGCTCGATCAGCAGATGGAAGCGCTCAAGGCAATCGCCGCGGAGGAGCAGGGCGTCGTGCTGCTGGCTTCGCCGCCGGACGGCGGGCGCACCTCGACGCTGTACGCCGTCGTGGCGATGCACGACGCCTATACGTCCAACGTTCAGACGCTGGAGATGGAGCCGCAGCGCAACATCGAGGGCGTGCGCACCAACGTGTATGACGCCGCCAAGGAGGGTGCGGAGTTCGCCACCACGCTCCGCTCGATTCTCCGCCGCGATCCGGACGTCGTGGCGATTGCCGATCTGCCGGATGCGGCGACCGCCCGCGAGGCGGCCTCGGCCGACCAGGAACGCACGCGCGTGTACCTGTCAATGAAGGCGGACAACGCGCTCACGGCGGTGCAGGGGTATGTCAAGGCGGTCGGGGACACCCGCAAGGCGGCCGACTCGCTGCACGGGGCGGTCGCCCAGAAGCTGCTGCGCAAGCTGTGCACCAACTGCCGCGTGCCCTACCAGCCGACGCCCGAGATGCTCAAGAAGCTGGGCCTGCCGGAGGGGAAGGTCAAGCAGCTCTTCAAGAAGAGCGGGCAGGTGATGATCAAGAACAAGCCGGAGATCTGTCCCGCCTGCCGCGGCACGGGGTACTTCGGCCAGGAAGGTGTTTTCGAGGTCTTCCCGATCGGCCCCGAGGAGCGTGAGGCGATCGCCTCCGGGAACCTGCAGGGCGTTGCGGCGTCGCTTCGCAAGCGCGGGCTGCCGACGATTCAGCAGGTTGCGATCCGCAAGGCGGTCGAGGGGACGACGAGCGTGGAAGAGGTTCTGAGGATCACGGCGCCGCCGGCCCGCGAGGCTCGCGCGGCGGCGAGCGGGTCGGGGGGAGCCGGCGCGGCGGCGGTGGCGTGAAGCGCGGTCGAACGGAGTACCAACGATGCTGATCAACATCTTCGTGATCCTTGGAGTTCTTCTGCTCGCGTGGATCTGGGGGGCCCGCGGCCTGTTCAGCGCGCTGCTGCACCTGGCGTGCGTGATCGTGGCCGGCGCGATTGCTTTCGCCGTGTGGGAGCCGGCCTCGCATGCCATTCTCGGCACGGATCAGCAGTGGCTCATCGACATGGCGTGGGGCCTCGGGCTGGCCGTGCCCTTTGCGCTGGTTCTGGCGATCATCCGCGTAACGTGCGACAAGCTGATTCCGGCCAACGTCGATGTCGACACCGTCACCAACTTCGTCGGAGGCGGCATCTGCGGGGCGATCTCTGGGGTGCTCATGATGGGCATCCTCACGCTCTCGCTCAGTTACTCGCGCCTCGGCACTGAGGCGATGGGGTACCGGACGGCGGAGTACGACGTGAGCGGCTCATTGATCCGCAAGAGCGCCCTGTGGGTGCCGGTCGACCGCATGACCGCGGGGTTCTATTCGCTGCTGTCCGCCACGACCTACCGCCCCATGATCGGCGAGCCGCTGGCCGTGTGGCACCCGGAGCTTGCCTACGAGGGCGGCCTGCTGCGTACCAACTACGACGAGGGCAACTCGCGGTCCGCCATGCCGCCGGAGTACTACGAGGTCGTCGGGCGGTATACCGTCGCCAAGGCGAACCAGGGGGAGAACGTCTTCAAGGATTCCTTCGGCCCGGAGCGCGGCGAGCGCACCAGCGTCGTGAAGTACCTCAATGACGAGAGCGCCAGCCCCGCCCAGACGTACATCGACGCTTTCGTCATCCGCCTGACCGCCAAGGCGCGTGAGCCCTTCGGTTCGACGGTTTTGGGCAACTCGCAGGTCTGGCTGCTCGTTGAGCATGAGCAGCAGCCTGGCACGACGAAGATGATCCTTCCCTTCGCGATGATCTCGCGAGCCAAGGGGGAGACCGATCAGCTCGGGCGCTGGCTCTTCAACCGCCCGGACGTCTTCATCCCGTCTGTCGGCGGGCAGAGCGAGACGGTCTTCGCGTTTGAGTTTGCCGTGCCGCGGGGCTGGCGCCCGATCGCGCTCTCCGTCAAGGGCGCCCGCAAGGACGTGCGCCAGATGCAGGCGGGTTCGGAGTACGCCAGCGTTGCCGAACGCGACGCCGCCGTCCGCGAGGGGTCGATCATCACCGTCACCTCCAAGGTGGATCTGGACTGGTCCCGTGCCGAGCAGGTGCGGATTGAGAGCGTCAGCGGCACGATGGCGGCGATCCGCACGGGCAATCACTTCCCGGGGCGCATGGCCGTCCAGAAGGACCGCAAGCAGGGTCTTCAGATCAACGACCAGAATGAGATCGTCAGCGGTGAGCAGAAGTTCGCTGCCGATGAACTGCTCAACATGGCGGGTGTGGAGCAGAGCCTGCTGATCCGGCGCTTCTTCGCCGGGCCCAATACGGGCATCGTCCAGGTGGACGTCAGCCACAGCAACCCGACGCTCTCTCTGACGCGTCATCCCGTACTCTCCAGCCTCTCGCAGGACGTCGGCAAGCCGCTGCGGCTCGTTGACACCCTCGGCCGGGCGTACGAGCCGATCGGGTATGTCTACACGTCCAAGTCAAAGAACGAGATCTGGATCCGGTTCACGCCCGGCTCACCAATCCAGAAGATCTCGGACCTGCCCCGCGGCGGGCCGGCCACGGTCAACCCGACCGACGAGTACGTGCTGCTCTACCGGATCCCTGCCGGCGTCCAGATCCGCGGCCTGGCCATCGGGGACGTCGTGGGGGCCGAGTTCCGGCCGCCGGTGGACGTTCTGCAGCCGCGATAAGGCGGCGCTCGCGGCGTGAGCAACGGACGGCTGAACGGGCTCGGCGGCTCTGCCGCTGCGCGGACCGGCGTGGCTACGGTCAGGGATGCAGACGAGAAACCTGATCGGTGGGGACTGGGTCGGCGCTGAGAGCGGCCGCGAGTTCGAGGTGCGCGATCCGGCGACCGACGAGGTGATCGCCCGCGTGCCGGATTGCGGCGCGGCGGAGACGAAGCGGGCGGTCGACGCCGCGGCGGAGGCGTTTGAGCGGTGGCGGCGCGTGCTGCCCTTCGAGCGGGCGGAGATCCTGCGGCGATTGTCAGATTTTCTGCTGCGCGACCAGGAGCGCCTGGCCCTGCTGATGACGCGCGAGCAGGGCAAGCCGCTCAGCGAGGCCCGCGGGGAGATCGCCTACTCCGCTTCGTTCATCGAGTGGGCGGCGGGAGAGGCGGTGCGGCTGTACGGGGACATCATCGCGGCGTCCAAGCCGGGCAAGCGGATCCTCGCGCTGCGCGAGCCGGTCGGCGTGTGCGCGGCGATCACGCCGTGGAACTTCCCGAGCGCGATGCTGGGGCGCAAGATGGGGCCCGCGCTCGCAGCCGGGTGCACGATGGTGATCAAGCCGGCCGAGGCGACGCCGCTCAGCGCGATCGCGCTGGGGGAGTTAGCGCTCGAGGCGGGCGTGCCGGCCGGCGTGGTGAACATCGTGACGGGCGACGCCGCGACGATCGGCGATGCGATATTCGACGCCTGGCGCGTGCGGAAGGTGTCGTTCACCGGCTCGACTGAAGTCGGCAAGATGCTGATCGAGAAGTCTGCGAAGAATGTCACGCGCCTGTCGCTGGAACTGGGCGGGCACGCGCCGTTCATCGCGTTCGACGACTGCGACGTTGAGGCGGCTGTGCAGGGGCTCATCGCGAGCAAGTTCCGCAACGCGGGGCAGACGTGCATCTGTCCGAACCGCGTCTTCGTGCAGGAGGGAATCTGGGAGAAGTTCCTTGCGACCCTCACGCCCGTTGTGCAGGCCCTGAAGGTGGGCCGCGGCACAGACGAGGGCGTCGAGATCGGGCCGCTGATCGACGAAGACGGCTTGGCAAAGGTTGAGCGGCACGTGGCGGACGCAATCGAAAAGGGCGCAACGCTCGTGACGGGCGGCCGGCGCGCGAGGCCCGGCAAAGGCCTTGCTGACCGCTTCTACGAGCCGACGATTCTCACCGACTGCACGGGTGACATGCTCTGCTGGCACGAAGAAACCTTCGGCCCGGTACTGCCCCTGCAGCGCTTCAGCCGCGAAGAGGAGGCCATCGAGCGCGCCAACGACTCCCCGTACGGCCTCGCCTCCTACTTCTACACGCGCGACGCCTCTCGCCTCCTGCGCGTGGCCGAAGGGCTCCAGTACGGCATCGTCGGCGCCAATGACGGGGCACCCTCGACCGCGCAGGCTCCCTTCGGCGGCGTCAAGGAGTCCGGCTACGGGCGCGAAGGCGGCAAGTACGCGATGGAGGAGTACACGAGCGTGAAGTACGTCTCGTGGGGCGTGTGAGCCGGAGTCCGGCGGCGACCGGCCTCACCACTCGTCATCTGCACAGGCGCTCGAAGGCCTCTTCGTAGCGCTGGATTGTGCCGGTGACAACATGTTCCGGAAGCTCCGGGCCGGGCTCGGTCTTATCCCACTTGCCGGCCTCGACGAGGCCCGTGAGGTACTCGCGGACAAACTGCTTGTCGAAGCTCGGCTGGCTGCGGCCGGGCTCGTAGCTCTCGGCGGGCCAGAAGCGGGAGGAGTCCGGGGTGAGGGCCTCGTCGATCAGGATGGGCTGGTTCCACGCTCGGCCCGGGATCGTGCCGCCTGCCCCGCCGCCGGCCCCCCCCTGCTCGGTCGCGACGGGGAAGCCGAACTCGAACTTGGTGTCGGCGATGATGATGCCGCGTTCAAG
>CAYWRO010000050.1:0-26234 GCA_964460345.1 uncultured Phycisphaeraceae bacterium
GAGCCGAGCTGGCCGGCGTTTTCGACGATGTTGGCCTCGCGCTCGATGTTTTCCGGCTTGGCGTTGAGGACCTCGTGCTTGATGCCGTGCTTGCGCGTGAGCATCTGGGAGAGGGTTTCACTCTTCTCGACGCTCGTGGTGCCGACGAGCACGGGGCGGCCGACGTCGTGGAAGGCCTTGATCTCGTCGACGATGAACTGCCACTTGTCCTTGCCGGTGAGGAACATGAGGTCCGCGTGGTCGCCGCGGACGACGGGGACGTTGGTGGGGATGGAGACCACGTCGAGGCCGTAGATGTCGTGGAACTCCTGGGCCTCGGTGTCGGCGGTGCCGGTCATACCGGCGAGCCGCTTGTACATCTTGAAGAAGTTCTGGATCGTGATCGTTGCGACGGTCTGCGTCTCCTGGCGGACGGGGACGGCTTCCTTCACTTCGATCGCCTGGTGGAGACCGTCGGACCACTGGCGCCCGATCATCGGTCGTCCGGTGAAGGTGTCGACGATGACGATGGAGGGCTCGAGCCGGCCGGAGCGCGGGTTCTCCGTCGGCATGACGATGTAGTCCTTGTCGCGCTGGTAGACGGTGTGGGCGCGGATCGCCTGCTCGAGCAGGTGGGGCATGTCGATGTTGCCGCCGACGTAGAAGGAGCCGATCTGCGCGACGCGCTGGGCCTCGGCGATGCCGTCGTGGGTGAGGAACGCCTGCCGGCGATCGAGCTCGATCTCGTAGTACTGGACGTGCTTTTCGCGCTCGATCTCAAGCTCGGGCAACTGCGCCTTGGCCTCTTCGAGCTGCTTCTCCAGTTCAGGGATCCTGGATCGATCGCGGGCGTTGCGGATGTCGCCTTCGAGGCCCTTGATGCGTTCCTTGCAGCGGGTGAGTTTCTCGTCGGCCTGCTGCCAGGGGCGCTGCTTCTCGACGAGGTGGCGGGCGAGCTTGTCGGCCAGTTCGTAGCGGGGCTGATCCTCATGGGCCTCGCCGGAGATGATCAGCGGGGTGCGGGCCTCGTCGATGAGGATGGAGTCGACTTCGTCGACGATCGCGAACTCGCGGACGCGCTGCACCTGCGACTCGAGGCTGCGCTTCATGTTGTCGCGCAGGTAGTCGAAGCCGAACTCGCTGGTGGTGCCGTAGACGACGTCGCAGCGGTACATCTCGCGCTTGATCCACTCCGGCTGCATGTGCATCGGGTGAATGGCGCCGACCGTGAGGCCGAGGGCCTTGAAGAAGGGGAAGACCCAGTCACGGTCGCGCTGGACGAGGTAGTCGTTCACGGTGACGACGTGGACCTTGCGGCCCTCGATCGCCGCGAGGTAGGCGGCCAGCGGACCGACGATGGTCTTGCCTTCGCCGGTCTTCATTTCGGCGATCTTGCCCTGGCTGAGCACCATGGAGCCGATGAGCTGGACGTCGAAGGGTCGGGCGCGGAAGGGCGGACGGCTCTCCGGGAAGAGTTCCCGCACGGCTTCGTACAGCTCGTTGGGGATGTCGGCCTGCTGCCAGCCGGGGACGGGCTGCTCGGATCCGAGGTACGCCTCGTGCTCTCTCGCGGCGGCCATCGCCTCCTGGGAGGGGTCCTTCAGAGCGGAAACGGGAACGGCCGGAGGGAGCGCGTTCATCTCCGCCAGCGTCTGGTCGTAGAGCGGGCGCAGCTTTTCCGGGAGCCGGGCCGGGTCGAAGCCGCGCTCGGGGTTGAAGATGTTGCGGATGCCCACCGCGCGGTCCATGCCCTCGCGGGCGACGGCGAGGGCCTCATCCATGACGTCGGAGAGCCTTTCACCGACCTTGAGACGCTCGCGGAACTCCTTGAGCTTTGCGCGAAGCTGGGCGTCGGTAAGGGCGCGGACCTGCGGCTCCAGGTCGGAGATCGCCATGACCCGCTGGGTGTACTTCTTGACGAAGCGCTCGTTGCGCGTGCCGAAAATCTTGTTCAGGACCGGTCCGACGACCGGAATGTCCCTGTGTGGCGCCGTTGCTGACATGGCTGCCCTTCCTTAACTGATCTGTCTGCCGGGCAGAAGCGCGGCCTGCGCTGTACGCGCTGCTGGCTCTCTGCCTTGTTGAACCTGTGTGTGCCGCGCTGCCGACCGCCGGGCCGAGGCCCGCAGGGCGGCAGCACAACTGCTTGTGTGTATGCGATGGCGCGTCCCTGAAGGGGGCGCGATGGCGTCTGTCGCTGGTTCAGGCGCGCGCAGGCGGCGGCAGATCAAGCAAGGCGACCCGCACGAGCGGGCGGACAGCGGCGACGATCTGCGGCTGGAGCGGGAGCACCGTCGCGACGGTCGCCGCGGCCGGTCCATCGCTTACGGCCGTGGTCGCGCCGTGGACCTCATCCACCTCCGCCTGTGTGGGAGAGGAGAGGGTGTGATCGTCAATGACGAGGCGGGCGTCGCGGTGGCTGCCGGAGGGGGGCACGGCGGCCGCACTCCCCCTATTTGAGGGAGAACCCGCCATGACGAGCGACACCAGCACGAGCAGCGTGGCGCCCCGGAGGGCGGCCTGGCGTGCCGCGGCGTCTGAGAGGTCTGTATGTCGCCTGACGATGGTCCCCATATGGCTGCTGAATGATATCGGTCAACTGACGGGCGGTCGCAAGCAGACCCATCATGCAATGCCCCTTCCACGGGATGTTGGTTGGGGACGCAGGAGATCGCGATCCTGTTGCCGCCGCGGGGCGGGACGGTCCGATATTCTTTGGCAGCTTCCTTCGGCGGCCTGCCATTCGGGCAGGTGCAGGGGGTTGGTTTGCGGCCGTAGCCCGGGGTTTGCCAATGGTTTCGACACGTCAGACGCTTCCGCCCACCCGCTCCTCGATCACGCACAAGTTCTCGATCGGGGGCTATGAGGGGTACTTGACGGTGGGCCTGCATACGGACGGGACGCCGGGGGAGATCTTCATCAAGATCGCGAAGGAGGGGAGCACCGTCTCCGGGCTGGTGCAGGGGTTCTGCCGGGCTTTTTCGATCGCGATGCAGTACGGACTGCCGGTGGAAGAGGCGGTGGAGCGGTTCAAGGGGATGCGGTTTGAGCCGATGGGGCCTACGACGCACCCGGCCATTCCGGAGGCCTCGAGCATTCTGGACTACGTGGCGCGCTATCTCGAGCATGAGTTCGTTCGGCCGCGGTCGGATGCGGACCGGAGTTGACCGGCTTGGGGGGCGCGACGGGAGTGTGGCGGCGGCGGGCGGGGACGGCCGAGGTACGCTGCTGGCATGTTCAAGCTTTACCTGATCGTGGTGCTGCTCCTCCTGACGGGGGCGGTTGTTGCGAGTCGGCACCTTCCGTGGTGGGGCGCTGCGATTTTGATCGCGGGGACGCTGCTGTTTGTATTCTTCGGCACGATCAAGCTGGTGAAGCTGTGGTTCCGCGGCGCGATCCGCAAGAGCATGGACATGGCGAGCGCAGCGCTGCGCGGTGCGACGATTACCGTGCATGAGGTGAGGCACGTTCCGCCGCCGGCTTCGCACCAGCGCCTGATCGAGGAGGAGGCTGCTGCTCGCGAGAATGGAACGGGCGAGATGGAGCCGGCCGGCGCGCCAGACCTGGCCCCCCACCGCTACATCGCGGTCGACATGACGGTTGAGCCGGTGGACGAGGCGGCCTCGGTCGTGGGCGGGAGGCCGGAGGGTGACCAGGAGGACGACGACGTCACGAAGACCTGGAATCCGCAGACCTTCACGCTTGTGCCGATCGATTCCACGATCGATCCGAAGAACATCCGGCTTGCGGACTTCGCGGCGATGCAGGCGGCGGTTGCGCACGTCGAGCATCTGGATATCGATGGGAGCGTGCTGTGGTCGGCCCCGGCGGAGGAGGATGATTTTGCGGAGGATGCCGAGGGCTCCGAGGATGGATACCCGTATCAGATCCGCGGTCCGATTCGTGTGCGGTTGACCTTTGGGATTCCGAAGCAGATGCCGGCCCGCGCGAAGCTGCGGTATCTGCTGGAGGAGTTCGCGCAGATTTCGATCCCTCCCGCGTGAACTCGAGAGGCGTCGGCGTGCGGCGGCGCTAAGCGGGCTTGTGGAAGGTTCCGGTCTCGCGATCTTTCACGACGCCGGGGAAGCCGAGCGCGCGGCCGTGGGCGACGCAGTAGATGCCGGGCTCGAGCACGCCGGTGGCGAAGATTGCCTCGGTGAGGTTCTGCAGGGCGTCGGAGCGGACCATCTCGTAGGGGCGCATGGCGCCGGTGAGGACGATGGGCACGCGCGCCTGGCGCGGGCCCTGGCCGCCGAGTTCCTTCCAGAGCGCTTCGCCGGTCTTCTCCAAGGTGTCGGTGCCGTGGAGGATGACGATGCCGGAGGTGTCGCTGGCCAGGTCGGTGGTGCCGCCGGCGGCGTGGACAGTCTCGACGATCTGGCGACGATCGGCGTCGGTCAGCTCGAGGCTGTCCTTGCTCATGAGCTCGATGGTCTTGATCTGAGTGTCTTCGAGGCGGAGGCGGCGCAGCATCCGGCGGACGATGGAGCGACGGTTTGCGAGGTCGCCGCGGCGTTCATCGTAGGTTTTCTCGATGGTGCCGCCGGTGGTGATGAGGGTGACGTAACGCATGGGCGGAACTGTATGGGTGGCCGCGGACGGAGGGGGGGGCGGCGGGAGCGGACCGGGCCTTGGTGAAGCGCGCCACGCTACGCTGTAGCCATGCGCGCGATCCTGTTCGCTGTTCTGGCCGGGCTCTGCTGGGGCGTCGGCGAGGTGTTCACGAAATCTGTCCTGCATTCCAAGCAGGTCGGGCCGCTGGCGGCGATCGCGGTGCGGTCGACGGTCGCGCTGCCGCTGATCTGGGCGGCGTACGCCATTGCGGTGTACGGGGTGAAGTCGCCGGCGGAGCCGCGGGCGTGGCTGCAGGCGGAGGGGCCGGTGCTGGGGAAGCTGGTTCTGGGCTCCGGCGTGGTGGCCGGCGGGCTGGCGATGATCTTCTTCTACACGGCGCTGTCGATGGGAGAGATCTCGCGGATCAAGCCGATCGCGTTTTCGCTTGCGCCGGCGACGGCGGTGCTGCTGGGGTGGCTCGTGCTGGGGGAGGGGATGGACTGGCGCAAGGCGGCCGGGGTGGGGCTGATCCTGGCGGGGGTGGTGCTGCTGACGGGCGGAGGGCGGGGTAGTGCATAGTGCGTAGTGCAGAGTGCAGAGTGCACAGTGAAGAGTGTGCTGTTCGGATGCCTAACAACACCCTGCCGACCTTGACACCTCGGATGGGGCGCTGTGCACTCTGCACTGTGCGCTATGCACTATCCCGCTGCCTACACTTGCCGCCCAGGAACGCGACGGACCGGGC
The DNA here is from genome assembly GCA_964460345.1 of uncultured Phycisphaeraceae bacterium. GTDB lineage: Bacteria > Planctomycetota > Phycisphaerae > Phycisphaerales > UBA1924 > CAYWRO01. The sequence continues at coordinate 5,279 of CAYWRO010000050.1, forward strand.
CTAAGCGGGGCCACTTTTTGAGCCCCCTCCGTATCTGTGCGGCAGGAGCCAGTCATGGCGAGCAAGAAGAGCGAATCCACGTCCACCCCCTCCACCGCGTACGCCATCATCGAGGAGTCGGGCGGACAGCGGAAGGTCGCCGCGGGCGAGACGATCCTGATCGACCTGATCGATTCGGGGCAGGCGGGCGCCGGCAAGGCGATCACCTTTGACAAGGTGCTGCTGATCGGCGGCGACTCGACGAAGATCGGGGCGCCCTATGTGAGCGGCGCGAGCGTCACGGCCGAAGTCGTCGAGCCGGTTGTGAAGGGCGAGAAGCTCTACATCTACAAGATGCGCCCGAAGAAGCAGTACAGCCGCAAGACCGGTCATCGTCAGCGCTACACGAGCGTGAAGATCACCGGCATCAACGGCTGACTCCCCCACTCACCTCTCTAATCTGCTTGTCCGGGCATGCCTGTGGATGCCCTGCGCGCCAGCGGGGTGTTGGCACGCCCGTTGATCCGCGGCCTGTTGCCGTTCCAAAGCGAAGCGGCGCCCGGCCTCCTTTGCGCGCATGAAAAAGCGGAGCTGACACGTTTCATCAGAAACGAACCAGCCCCGCTACCTTCACCGCAGGCGCCTGGCCTACGGGATGGCGTCATCGTTCCGCGCCGTGTCAGGGCGTGGTCGTCGGCTCCTCTTCCGGCGGCGTGGTCGGCGACGTCGGGCTTGTCGGCGACTGCCGGTTCGGCGTGGTGGTGTCGGGAGCCGTGCTGTTGGGCGTTGTGGTGTTGTCCAGCTCGTCCTGGGTGTTGTCGATGCCGCGGTTGATGCTGTCCTGGGTGTTGTCGACGCCCTCGCGGACGTTGTCGGCGCCTTCGTTCATGGTGCCCTCTTCACACCCGGCGAGGGCCGCGCCAAACCCCAGCAGCGCGCCCGTCGTGATCATCGCAATCAGTTCCTTGCTCCGCATCGCTGTTCTCCCTTTGTTGGTTCTCATTCAACTCTCCCCGTCCCTCAGGGCGGCCAGGCTTGTTGTGTTTCGGCGCTGGGCCCAGCCCATGACGAGGCTCACCACAAACAGAACGAGGAAGATGAAGAAGATTCCATGGGCAATCCGAGCCGCTTCGCCTGCCAGCGCTATGAACCCCAGCACAGCCGCTGCGAGCGCGACAATCAGAAATACCATCGCCCATCGGACCATCTTTCCCGGCCCCCCTTCTGGTCGGCGTTGCCCCCGTCGCGCTACGGGTTGTCGTCGGCGACTTCTTCAAGCGCCTGGCCCGTCGCCGAGACATCCTCGCCGACGCCTTCGACGGTGTTGCAGGCGCTGAACGCCGCGGGCAGGCCAAGGGCGACCGCGACACCCAGAACAGCCGCGGACACTCGCCGGCTAAGTTGTGAGAATTGGTTTCTCATTGGAAGGTGCTCCTACGCGCCAACCCCCTCGCGAATCAGCGCACTTCCTTCGACACTCAACTTATACGGTACAGCGCGGCGCCAGTTCATTCAAGCGGGCGCGCGCAGACTGCGAATCCGCGCCCAGTTTGACGGGTGCGCTGCCGGCGATCAGCCGACCTTGCGCACGGGCGCAGAGACGCTGTCAAGCTTGCGCAGCGCGGCCTTGAGGCCGGGCCTGTCGTTGGACTTGATCTTCTTCTCGATGCGCATGAGCGTCTGCACGATGGTGACGCGATCACGGTTCGGCAGGAGATGGCCGTTGTACTCCAGCCATTTCTGCATGTCGTACACGACGCCTTCGGCGTGGTTGCGCAGATCGACGAGTTCCTGGTTTTCGTTGACGCCGGCGGCCGCGGCTTCGGATTCGCGGCGCATGCGTTCGACGTCGTGGCGGTTGAGCCCGACAGCGCCGTTGATCTCCATCTCCTGAACTTTGCCGGTGGCCTTGTCGGTGGCCTTGACCTTGAGGATGCCGTTGTGGTCGACGGCGAACTCAACGGCCACCTCGGGCATGCCGCGCTCGGTCTTCTTCTTCAGGCCCTTGAGGCGCACGAGGCCGAGGGTGCGGCACTCATCCACGTGTTCGGAGTCGCCCTCCACGATGTGGATGGGGACGCTCTTCTGACCCTGGCGCGCCATGAACTCCTTGTCGACGCTGACGGGGATCGGCGTGTTGCGCGGAATGAGCATGCTGACGCGGCCGCGCGCCGTCTCGATGCCGAGGTTCTGGCTGGTCACATCCATCAGCAGGACGTTCTTCAGATCGCCCTGCAGGACGCCGCCGAGGATGCCCGCCCCGAGCGCGACGACCTCGTCCGGGTTGATGGACTTGTCGAGGACGTCGGTATCGAAGACCTCGCAGGCGATTTCCTGCACCTTCGGGATGCGCGTGGATCCGCCGACCATCACGACCTCGGATATGTCGGCGGCGCTGATTCGCGCCTGCTGCAGGAGCGTCCGGCAGCTTGCGCGGAGCTCTTCGAAGAGATCGACGCAGACGGACTCGAAGGTCTCCCGGCGAAGCGTGTGCTGCAGGTGCTTGGGACCGGCGCCGTCGACGGCGATGAAGGGCAGCATGATGGTCGTTTCGCGGCAGGCCGAGAGATCGCACTTGGCCTTCTGGGCCGCTTCCTTGAGCCGCTGCAGCGCCATGGGGTCGTGCCGCACGTCGATGCGTTCCTTGCGGCGGAAGTCGTCGGCGACGATGTCGATGATGCGCTGATCGAAGTCGTCCCCGCCCAGGTGCGTGTTGCCGTAGACCGCCAGCACCTGGAAGGTGCCGCCGCCGATCTCCAGCACGCTGAGGTCGAAGGTGCCGCCGCCGAAGTCGAAGACGACGATTCGGCGGTTGTCGCGCTTTTCGAGGCCGTAGGCGAGGGCCGCCGCGGTGGGCTCGTTGATGATGCGCTCCACCTCGAGGCCGGCGATCGCGCCGGCGTCCTTGGTCGCCTGGCGCTGGGAGTCGTTGAAGTAAGCGGGAACGGTGACGACGGCGCGGGTAACAGGCTCGCCCAACTGGGCCTCGGCGACGCGCTTGATCTCGCGCAGGATCATCGCGGAGATCTCCTGCGGCAGATACCTGCGGCGGCGGACCTGGATGCGGACGAAGTCCTTGCCCTTGCCCACCACGCGGTACGGGACGATCTTCTCCTCGTTCTCGACTTCGTGGTGCCGCCGCCCCATAAACCGCTTGACGGAGTAGACCGTGTGCTGCGGGTTTGTGATCTGCTGGTTCTTGGCCGGATGGCCGACGATCGGCTGGCCGCTTTCCGTGAAGCCGACGACTGACGGCGTGGTCCGCGCGCCATTCGCGGTGGGGATGACACGCACTCCGCCGCCGGGTTCATAGACTGCCGCGACAGAGTTTGTGGTCCCCAGATCGATCCCGATCACCTTCGACATTGGGAAGCTGCTCCGTTCTCCGGCCCTTCCCCCGCGCGCTGCAGGAGAACCCCTGCCGCGATTGCGTCGAGTCGAGGGGCCATCCTTGGATATCGGCCGAATTGGGCGGGAGGTTGGGGTGGAGTGGCGAAGCTGGGTGATTCCCTTGGACCGATAACCAGCCAGATTCCGCTGCGATGCGGCCCGGAGGGTTAAGAAGGATGGTGGAGCAGGCGGGCCGATCAGGAGCAGAAGCCGGCGCTGCGCGCCGAACACACCGTCGTTTACGGGAGACGTAAGCCCAGGAACGGGTCAGGATTGGGGCGGCATTCCCATTCTGGAGTACACGTGGGCCGAGGTCTCGTCGAGTGTGCCGATCGGGGGGAAGGTCACCCGTGCCAGCGCGCCGCCCTCGGGGCGGTTCATGACTTCCAGTCGGCCGCCGTGCGCCTCGACGATGGAGCGGCTGATGGCCAGCCCGAGCCCCATGCCGCCGCCCTTGGTTGAATAGAAAGCTTCGAGCACCTGCTCCGGATCGGCCTCGCCGAGGCCGGGGCCGGTGTCGGCGACGAGCACGTACGCGACGGCGCCGTCGCTGCCGGCGGTGACCGCGATGCGCCGCTTGGGCGAGTCCGCCTCGACGATGGCTTCCATTGCGTTCCGGACGAGGTTGAGCACGACCTGCTGGACTTGGATGCGATCGCCGATGATGCGCGGCATGTCGTTCTCAAGATCCAGTTCAAGCTGGACGTTGTTGTTGACGAGGTCGGACTCGAGCAGCTCGACGGTGTCGGAGAGGATTTCGTTGAGGTCGAGCGTTGTGCGCGATGTGGGCTTCTTGCCGAGGAAGCCGCGGATGCGCCGGATGATCTCGCCGGCCCGGACGGCCTGGTCGGACTGTCGCTGCAAGTAGAGGACGACGCGAGAGAGGTCGGGCTGCTCGGCGGCGAGGAGCCGCTTGCAGGCGCTGGCGTAGTTCACAATCGCGGCGAGGGGCTGGTTGAGCTCGTGCGCGATTGAGGCGGCCATCTCACCCATGGCGCTGAGGCGCGTGGCATGGGCCAGTTCATCGCGGAACCGGGCGAGCTCGATCTGCATCTGGCGGCGCTCGGTGATGTCGCGCCCGACCGACTGGAACTCCACGAGCGCGCCGTCCTGATCGAAGAGGGCGCGATCGGTCCACTGCTGCCACCCGAGGTTGCCGTCCGGCCGGATGAACTGGTGCTCGACGGTGTTGGTCGGGTGCTGAGGCGTGAAGCTGGCGAGATATTGGCGCATGGCCTCGCGCTCGGTCTCGGGAATGAACTGAAGGAAATTCACGCCGATGAGGTCTTCGGGCTCCTTGTGGAAGCAGCGCGCGTAGGGGGTATTCACCCATGTCAGCGTTCCATCAGGAAGGAAGCGCGAGATCATTTCCGTCTGATCTTCGACGACCGCGCGGAAACGCGCCTCGCTCTTGCGCAGCGCCTGTTCGGCGAGGACGCGCTCGGTGATGTCCTCGGCGATTCCCGCGACGCGCGTGAGCCGGCCCGCATCGTCGAAGATGGGATAGCCGCGGTCATGCACCCAGCGCACGGTACCGTCCGGCCGAATCAGACGGTACTCGGCGTCGAACCAGCCGAAGGAGTCTTCCCGCTCGGCCTCGAGTTCGACGCGTGCGCGATCGTCGGGATGGATCGCCTGGATCCAGTCGCCCGGCGAGTCGAGCAGCCGCTGGCAACTGCGCCCCCAGACCCGCTCATACGACGGGCTGACATAGATCACCCGGCGTGTCTTGACCTCGCGCAGCCAGAAGACGTCGCGGATGTTCTCGGCGAGTTGTCGGAAGCGCTCCTCGCTTTCGCGCAGGGCGGCTTCGGCGATGCGGCGGCTTGTGATGTCCGTCGCGATGATCGAGACGCCGGTGATGCTGCCGCGCTCATGGTGCGGGCCGACGCTGATGGCGTAATGGCAGAGGCGACCCCGGTTGGTCGCCTGGCTCTCGAAGGATTCCGGCACGCCCGAGCCCATGACACGCCTGATCACCTCGCGGAACTTGGCGCGGTTCTGCGGCTCGACGAACTCGTCCAGCGGGCGGCCGACGAAGGTCGCGGGATCCGCGCCGCTGGGCGCACGGTTCAGGTACCGGATCGTGAAGTCCGCCCCCACGTTGAAGATTACTTCCGGGGCCGTTGCGACGATCGACCGGAAGCGCTCTTCGGAGGCTGCCAGTGCCGCGGTGCGCTCTTTGACGCGCTGTTCGAGCAGATCGTTTGCTTCGCGGAGGCGCTGCTCGGCTTCCTTTCGCTCGGTGATGCGCAGGAAGGTGACGGCAGCGCCGCGGAACACCCCATCATCGATCAAAGGGAAGGCGGTGAAGACGGCCCATTCGATCCGGCCGCTCGGACGCGTGACGCCGATGGTCTTCGGGCCTGCGGGGCGCCTGGTCTGCAGGCACTCGGCGACCGGGTATTCCTCGGGAAGGCATGGTGAGCCGTCCTCGTTGATCGTCGCTTGCGCAAAATCTTCGATTGTGCGGCCGCTGAGCTCGTCGGGCGCAAGGCCGAGGAACCGCTGCGCCTCTGCGTTGGCGAAGCGGACGGTTCCATCGACGGCGACCTCGACGACGCCTCCGGGCACATTGTCGATGATGCGGCGGCAGCGCTGCTCTTCGGCGTGCAGGGCTTCTTCGATGCGCCGCTGGTCGGTAATGTCGATGGCAACGCCGATCGCGCCGGAGATTTCGCCGCCTTCGAGAAGCGGTTCGACCCACGCCCGGAAGACGCGGTTCTGCCAGTGGGATTCATAACTGACCGACTCTCCCTGCAGCGCGCGGCGATGCGCTGCGATCGGCGGGAAGGCCTCATCGTCGGTCTCGAAATATTCGAACAGCGTCTTGCCGACGTTGTTGCCGGGGTAGGAGCCGATCTGAGCCAGGCCGGCGCCGGTCGTCGACGTGAAACGCAGGTCCAGGTCGACGCTCCAGACGACGGCAGGAAGTTGCTCGAGCATGACGCGCAGGTGCGCTGGATCGTGCGCCTGGGCGATCTCCAGCCGGCATTCGAGCTCTCGAATGCGCGCCTTGAGCGCGGCGACTTCCCCTTCGTCCCGGCCGTTGGCGTCGGGGTGCGACACCCCCTCCGGGGGGCGGGGCGCAAGGGGATCGGCGGCATGGGAGGGGCGAGTCATGAGCGGAAAACCGTTCCAGCAACATCGTACCGGCTCACAGGCTCGAAGGAGAAAACAGGCTCCTCCACCCTCGGTGATACCCTTGCCAAGATGCCGATCCGCACGAAGCTGCTGCTGCTCCTGCTGGGGATTTCCCTAATCCCGCTTGGGGCCGTGGGGTGGCTTGGATACCGCAGCACGCGCCAACTCGGGGCCAGGCTGGCTGACGAAAGCCGCCAGTCGCTCACACAGGCCGCGGCGGAACGGCTGGAGGCGGTCATCGATGGTCACGCGCAACTCCTTCGCAGACAAGGGGATCTGCTGGAGTTCATCGTGCGGGAGCAGGCCCGGGAGTTGGAGACGCTCCTGGCGGAGCCTCCGCCCGCTGAGCAGCCGGTGTACTTCGCCGCGGCGTTTGACGAGGGGACGGCGCCGGGGCTGACGCCTTCGGAACATCACTGGACGCCGCTGAGTTCCGGCCGAATCGAGCCGCTGCTGATCAGTCACCACGCGGCGGTGGTGGTGGCGCAGGGTTCTGATCCGCCGGAGGCTGATGTTGCGCGTCTTGCCGCGATGGGCTCGGCGTACCGGGATGCAGCGCGGGGCGCCCCGGAGTCGCTGTTCTGGCAGTTTGCGGGGGTAGAGAGCGGGGTTCTGAGCGTGTTTCCGGGGCATGGGGGATTTCCGCCCGGGTACGACTTCCGGGAGCAGCCGTTTTACGAGGCGGGGCGCGGGCTTCGTGACCTTGGGTGGGTGGGGCCGAGCGTGGATCCCGCAACGGGCGAGGTTGTTCTGTCGTTGATCTCGCGCGTGCGTGGTCCAGATGGTGAGTTTGCGGGGGTAACGGGCGCGCAGGTGCGGGTGGTCGACATTCTGGGGGAAGTTGAACTACCGGAGGCGTGGCACCGGCCGAACGGGTCGGCCGCGAGCGTGCTGCTGGTCACGCGGCGGACGGCGCTGGATCCGGCTTCGGACGAAGCTGGCGGGAGCGGCGCGGGCGAGGCGGATCCGTCGGACGTGGTGATCGTCGGACAGCAGGCGTACGCGGTCGGCGGCAGCGTGTCATGGGATCGGCTGGTGGAGGTGGAGCGCCTCATCGACCGCGGCGGGGACGAGATGGCGGCGATTGCCTCGGCCATTCTGGAAGGACACAGCGGGCAGCGGCGGGCGACTTTCGACGGACGGGACAGCATTGTCGCATTCGGCGCGATGCAGGCGGGAAACCGGCTGGCGACGCTGGTGCTGGTGGTGCCGATGGAGACGGTAACGGCGGCCGCGGTCGATGCGCAGGCCCGCGCGATGCACGAGACGAACCTGGTGCTGCGGTTTACGGCGCTCACCATCGCGGTGGTGACGCTGATCATTGCGCTTGTCGCCCGAATCGTGGCGCGCGGCATCGTGCGGCCGATCGATGAACTGGTGGAGGCCTCCGGCGAACTGGCGGCGGGGAACTTCGACGTGCGGGTGCGGGCGCGTTCGCGCGATGAGATGGGACGATTGGCGCGGCGGTTTAATCGGCTTGCCCCGCAGCTTCGCGACCTGGTCTCGATGCGCTCGGCGATGGCGCTGGCGGAGGAGGTTCAGCAGAATTTGCTGCCGCGGGAGGCGCCGCGAGTTCCGGGGCTTGTGACGGCGGCGGCGAGCGCTTACTGCGACCAGACCGGGGGGGACTATTACGACTTTCTAGCGCCACCCGCGGCGGAGGACGGGCCGGAGACCCTCGCGGTGGTGGTCGGCGATGTGACGGGTCACGGCATCGCGGCGGCACTGCTGATGACGACGGCGCGGGCGCTGCTGCGCGGGCGGCTGCTCTCCGGAGGTTCCGCGGCGGAGAGCGTCACCGACCTGAACCGGTATGTCAGCGAGGATGCGTCTAACGGACGGTTCGTGACGTTGTACGTGCTGTCCATCGGCGCGGATGGGACCATTCGGTGGGTGAGCGCCGGGCATGATCCGGCGCTGGTCTACTGCCCTGCGCGGGATGATTTCCGCGAACTGGCCGGATCCGGGGTCCCGCTCGGGATCGATGCCACACGAAGCTTTTATGAGCACGGACCCGAGCGGCTGGAGGCGGGCGAAATTGTCGTGATCGGAACGGACGGCGTGTGGGAGGCTCGCAATGAGGCGGGGGAGATGTTCGGGAAGGATCGGCTGCGCGAGTCGGTTCGCACGCACGCGGCGGGCGGGGCGGACGCGGTGCTCAAGGGAGTTCTCGCGGATGTCCGTGCTTTCCGCGGCACGCGCCGACAGGAGGATGACATCACCCTGGTGGTTGTGGAACGGACGGCGGCGCGGGGACCGAGCCAGACTCGCGACGACTGATCACGAGTCGGCCGGTTGCTTTGTCGCCTGCGTAGGAGGATGGTTTCGAGCCGTGAGGGGCAGGGTGGAATCTGCGAAGTTCGTTCCGCCGTCATGACTCGCGGCCAGGCGACCGTTGAGCGTCGATGTGTGGTGCTCGACGGTGTGCCTGTCGCGGCGGTGCACATCGAGCCTGTCGATGGCGGCGGGCGCGTCGAGAACTGTTCCTCGTACCGGATCTATCAGAACTCCGAGTCGCGTGAGGACGTCGACGGCGTCCAGCACGTCGAAGGAAACCTCGACCTGGAAGCGTTGCCGAAGCCACGCTTCCACATCGAGCTTGAGACGTTCGTGCAGATTGCCATCTGGCGGCTCGGCCGGTTCGGCCGTTTGTGCCCGGCACATCGCCCAGGCGAGGATCGCCTCCTTGACATGCTCCTGGCGGACCATCGACACGAGCGTGTGGATGACGGCCTTGTTGTTGGCGACGTTCTGGTAGTAGAGGTGCTGGGTTCGCCGGCTGTCGCGCACGGAGCGTGCGCTGCGGTACCCGATGAAGGCGCGGCCGGCCAGGACGATGCACGCCATCGGCACCAGCCAGAGGAGCTTGCTCCAGAAGGCCAGGAACGCGAGCAGCTTCAGCCCCTTGAGGACGAGCGAGCCGACAAGCCCGGCACCTGAGATGAGCACACGCAGGCGGTCGATGGCGCTCATCTCGACTTCTGCGTGGGGCAGCAGCGCTTCGATGTCCCGCAGCGGGATCTCGCGGAAGAGCTTGAGGATGACGTGTGAATCGCCCTTGAGGCGCGCCACGACGACGAGGCGCTGGTAGACCTCGACTTCGTGCTGGCGTCCCCGAATCGGCGTGCGCCAGGTGCGCGTGCAGCGGCGCACCTTGCCGCGGCCGCGAACGTAGAGCGCGACGTGTTCGATGAGTTCCGGCCGCACGCGGACTCGCAGGCCGGCGGAGTTGGCCGCGCGAACGACTTCGCTGAGGCGCGGGTCATCCAGCCGGGAGTAGTTCGCCTTGTCGAGCAGGTAGTCGAGACGGGCGAAGAGGTCGGCGTACGCGGCTTCGTTGCGTGCGGCGAGCGAACAGGCATTTGGTATGGTTTCGCGATCCGGAGAGTAGTTGACGTAGAGCGCCTCGATGTGCCGCTCGAAGGCGATCGCCTCCTGGACGATGACGTGGTCGATGGCCGCCGCGAGAGCGCGGATCTCCTCGGGGCGGGCGTTGAAGCGGTGGGCTTCGTTGGCGAGGGCCTCGACCAGATCCGCCGGCAGGAGCGGGATGAATCGATCGTCCAGCCGGTGCGTTTCAACATCGGCGAGCGGATCGCGGGCAAGCAGCGGATCTGAACCCATCAGCGGGATGATACCGCCGCGTGGTGGGAAGCTTTCGTGCGGCTGGGCAGCTGCCTCCTCCTCGGCCGCCGCTGCATCAGCCCTGTCCGACGCTTGGGGCGGCGGCCTCGACCGGCGCGTGGCGGGGGAGGCGGCCATCCACGAGCTTTCTGGACAGCAGTCCGAAGCCGATCGAGCCGGAGAGGGACAGCAGCAGGCAGAGGGAGAAGACCGCCATGGCGGCGTACCCGACGGCGTCATCCGGGCCGGGCCCGAACGTCTTGACCCAGTCGTACAGGCCGATGCCGATGAAGGGCGCGAGCAGGCCGCGTGCGCCGGTGAGGGTGACGTGCACGCCCATGTACTGCGTCGCGCGGTGCGCGGGGGCGAAATCGAGGTGGCCGAGGTTCCAGGCGAGGACGCCGCCGCCGAAGGCGAGCCCCTGCACGGCGGTGGCGACGTAGAGAAGCGGCGCGGCGTGGAGGCCGGCCCCCAGCAGGAACATGATCGCCGCGACGACGAAGCACCAGGAGTGGATCGCGCGGAAGGTGATGACGTGGACGCGGTCCAGGAGCCTGCGCCAGAGGGGAATGCTCACCGGCATCATGGCAAGCGGAAGGGAGTTGGCGACGATGATGCCGCCCTGGTATCCCATGTCAAACTGCTCTCGAAGGATGACGATGAGGGGCGCGGTGATGGTGAGGTTGCCGAGCCCCACGAGGAACATGCACAGCATGAACCGGGCGTACATCGGGTCGGAGCGGAGGACGCGCACGACGTCGGCCGGATTGAGAGAGGGCATGCCCTCGCGCCCGGCGGCGAGTTCATCACGCACGAGGGCGCGGCCGCGGCGAACGCGGATGCGCGACCAGCACCACGCCCCGCCGATGGCGACGACGCCGCCGATCGGAAAGAGGATCCGGAAGGCGTTCGGCTGGTGCTCCATGACGGTTCCGAGCGTGACGCCGAGGGCCGCGGCGGTGAGAACCTGCACGGTGGCGATGCGACCGGCGAGGCGGGCGCGGTCGACGCGGGCGTAGTTGCGGCTCCAGATCGTGGCCCGCACGGTGATGAAGCCGGCCCAGCAGAGCCGGGCGGCGATGACGGTGATGATGATCCAGACGAGGCCCCCGACGGTGCGCGGGGCAAGGCCTATGGACGCGACCAGCACGATCATGGCGATCTGGAGGGTGTTGACGAAGCGCACCTTCTCACGCCCGTGGCTCAGGCGTGCCCAGATGAACGAAATGACGTTCGCCGCGGCGGTCGAAGCGGTCAGAACGGCGACGGCGAAGTTGAGGAGACGCTCACTGACGACGCCTTCGAAGCCGGTGCGGACGAGCACGCCGATGATGGCGCTGTCCACCACGGCCAGGACGAAGGCCAGGAAGAACGCGGCGGAGAGTTCAAGGCGATGGTTGCGCCAGGTGACGGGGCCGATGGGCGGGCCTTTGAGCAGTTCTGCGCCGGCGGCAAGGGAGCCGTTGAAGCGGTTCCTGCGCCCGGCTTGGCTCTGCGCGGCATCGACCGGCACGGCCGCGGAACGGGCTGTCACGTCGCGATCCGTCACGAACAGGAATCGTAGCTGATGAACCGTGGCCCGCGCGCCGAACGCGGGTTGTCCAACGTGCCCGATTCAGGTCCGGCCTCTACCGGCATGAGGCTCCGCCTGAGGCCGCAAACCAGCAGTCGAGATAGGCGAGCAGATCGAAGACGTCGATCCCGCCACTGCCGTCCAGATCCGCCGGCACGGCGAGCGTGAACCAGTGATCCAGGTAGGCGAGCAGGTCGAGAACATCGACGGCGGCGGGCTGATCGCCGGTGAACTCGCAGGGGCAGCTCGGGATCATGAGCTGCGCAATGGCGTTGTAACCGGCTGCGTTCGGGTGGATGTCGCCGTCAGAGACGATCAGGGTCCACTGCGACTCGTTCCCGAGAAAGGGGGTGTAGAGGTCCACGTAGCGTGCGCCGAAGGCAACCGCCTGCGATTGGATCATCGCGTTCAGCGCGGTTGCCCCGTACGGAGCGATGTCGTGCAGCGGGTCGGCGGGCGTGGCGGCGAATGGGTTGTAGTAGCCGAGCACGATCAGATCCGCGCCCGGCAGGTGCGAACGGATGCGGGTGAGGATGTCGGCGTAACGCGCGGCCACCTGCGGCATCGCCGCGTCGATCTCGGCCTGCTGCTGCTCGAGCGGGAGCGCCTCGAAGCCGTCCTGCTCGGTCATCTCGAGAAAGTCGTTCACGCCGATGTGTACGCTGACGGTCTCGATGGTGCGCCCGGCGTTGAGTTCGCCGGTGATCCTGGTTTCGAGCAGTGCGGCCTGCGTGGGCGGATTGAAGAGGGAGTAGTTGCTGTTGAAGAGGTACCCGAGCGAGCCGCCGGTGAAGAACGTCTCGGTCGACTCCGCGGGCACGCCGAGATTTACGATGCGCGGCCGCTGGCCGGTGATGCTCTGCAGCCAGTCTGCGTACGGCGCGACATAGCCCCGGTCTCCGAGGGTGCGCGGCGTCGTCGTAAGTGTGTCAAAGCCGTAAGCGAGCGAGTCCCCCACCGCCAGGTAGGTCGCCGTCTGAGCGGACGCCGCGGGCGCGAGCGCCAGCGGGGCGCCTGCCGAGATGGCCAGCACCGGAAGGCTCCACCGCATGCTCATCTCGCTGCGTTCCTTCGTTGCAGGTTTACTTCTGCTTCATCGCCTTGAGAATGGCGGAGAGGAGTTCTTCCGGCACCGGCTTGGCTTCCTTCGGGCAGCAGCACATGCGGCCGATGCGGATGGTTTCCCTGTATGAATCAAGGAAGTTCTGGCACGGGGGGCACTTGTCCAGGTGCGCCTGGAAGGTTGCGGCGACGGTCGGCTCCAGCGTTCCGGCGAGGAAGTCATCGAGAAACTCTGCACATTCCTTGCAGGAGATCTTGTCGGTCATGACAGGTCCGCCTCCAGGAGCGTGCGCAGCGCCAGACGAGCACGGTGCAGACGAGTTTTGACGGCGCCGGTCGTGACCTCGAGCACCGCGGCGGTTTCGGCCGTGTCCAGCCCCTCGATGTCGCGCAGGAGCAGGACCTCGCGATAATCTTCGGGAAGTTCGTCGATGTAAGCCCGCACCTTGGCGCGCGTTTCTTCGCGGAGCAACACGTCATCGCTCGGCGGTGAGAAAGGGCGCGGGCGCGAGGTGTGATGTCCGCGCTCGTTGAAGACGGGCAGCAGGTCGTCGATGGCGCGTTCGCGGCGGCGCTTCTGGCTGCGCAGCCGCATCAGGGCGGCGTTCACCACGACGCGGTGAAGCCAGGTCGAGAGCTTGGAGTCGCCTTTGAAGCGATCGATCGAGCGGAATGCCGACAGCAGGCCATCCTGCAGGGCGTCCTGGGCGTCGCTGTCGTTGCCCATCAGCCGCCGCGCGACCGTGAACAGCCGGCCGCCGTACTCCCGCACGATGAACTCGTAGGCATCCTCATCTCCGCTGCGGAGACGGTTTACAAGGTCTACCTCATCGGGAGGCGCCTCAAAGGTGGCGGTGTTCGGCCCATCCGACATTGCAAAGAGCGTAGCGCGGCCGGGCACGCCGGGGCTACAGGACCATGAACGTCGTCTGGCTGGGGGGCAGAGGCAGGTCATACGAGGTTTGGATGCCGGGTCTGCGGGGAAGTTCCCCGAGGAAAAGATTGCCGCAGCAGGGCGGCGGACAAGGCTAAGCCCCCACCCGCCGGTCCGCCCGTTCAGCCGACCCCCGCCTCAACGGCCGCCGCGGCGGGAGGGGCCGGCCAATGGTCGGGGGGCGGAAGCCGCAGGTAGCGGGCCAGGCGGGGGGCGCCGATGTAGAAGGGGATCGTGTCAAGAAGGGCCGCCACGGCCTTGAAAGCGTACCCGGCGGCGATGAAGACAAACAGTTGAGGCCAGATCGGCAGGTCGTCACGGACGGGCAGGGCGTGGGCGATGAAGTGGGTGATCAGGATGACGGAGATTGTGTCGACGAGCTGGCTGACCAGGGTTGAGCCGTTGTTGCGCAGCCAGAGATGCTTGCCATGCGTGATGTGCTTCCAGAGGTGGAAGACATGGACGTCGACGAACTGGGCCGCGAGGTAGGCGATCATGCTTGCCAGCACGGCGCCGAACGCGAGGGCCCGGATTTCAAAGAAGACGGGCAGGCGGCCTGCCTGATCAATGGCGATCTTGCCGGTTTCGGCATCCAGTCTTTCGAAGCCGGGCAGGGCGCCGCCAAGCCAGAGCATGGCGACCACCCAGATATTCAGCAGCAACCCCACCCAGACGACGCGGCTGGCGCGGGCACGGCCGTAGAGCTCGCTGATGAAATCCGTGCACAGGAAGGTGATTGGATACGGCAGCACCCCCACGGCCACGGCAAAGACGAGCGGCACGCCGCCGACGGTCGTCCCGGTATCGAACAGCTTGATGAAGCGGCTGATCCCGAGAATGTTGAGCATGGCCAGCGTGCCGAGAAACAGGCCGGCCAGCACAAGGAAAACCGTCTCACGCCGGCGGTAGAGCGTGAGGGCGTCCAGCCGCGGCAGGTCGGGGTAGTCGTGTTGGATGGAGGGGAGCGCGGCGGCGTCGGACATGGCCGGATGATACAGGGATCTGCGCCCGGCGGTCTTTGCTTTTCGCTGAATCGGCCGGCTTATCGGCCCGGCTCAGCAGGTCCCGACGGTGGGCTTTGACGACTGGATCGCTCTTTGCGCCTGGGAAAGCTCCGGCGTGGTGGAAAGCCGCGTAACGGCATCAATGGCCGCAGGCAGAGCGCCGATTGTGAAAGCAGGAGGCTTGGCGAGGGTGGATTGACCATGGCGCAACACACCGGCATAAGGCTCGGAGCATGGCCCGCGCTGCACCGGGCAACGCCGCGGCGGCGGGGCGGATTCACGCTGATCGAGCTGATGATGGTGATGAGCGTCATCGCCATTCTGGCGACGATGGCGATGCTCATGATGAGGTTCGCCGGCAGCGACGTCCGGGCGACCGTCTACAACGCCAACCGCCGCATTCTGCAGGACCAGGTCACGCGCTACCGGGCTGATCATGGGAGGGACCCGTCACCCGATCGCTTCCGCGAGCAGATGACGATGGCCACCAACAAGAAGGGCGAGGTGGCGGCTCCGGGCACGCCCGGCTACCCGTACGGGCCCTATCTCAAGAACATCCCGACAAACCCGTACACGGGCGGTTCGTCGGTTGGGGGAGACATTTCGTCCGACTGGAACGTCTCTGCCCTGACCGGCGATGCCGACGCCTTGTCCTCGCTGTCGCGGCGGCACATGTCACAGTTGTACGCGGCCGCGGCAGACTACTTCGATGAGCGAGGATCCTTCCCGGCTTCGCTGGATGCTCTCAAGGGAGCGTACATTGAGGAGAAAACCTTCCAGGTGGTGGTCGTCAGCCCGCGCACCGGACACGCGTTCAGCTATGCCCCGGCGGAAGCCACCCAGGGTGACGCCGTGCTGATCCAGGAGACGGGGGGCGCTGCCAACCTGCTGGTCTGCTACGCGGACGGCCGCATCGAGGAAGGATCCTGATCGGGTGGTGGACCCGGTACGTGGCCGTGCTCCTCAGGCCGGGCTCGCTACGATCCCCGGATGAGCCAACCAGCGGGAACAGCCGAGGCGGAGCCCAGGCACACGGGCAAGGGAAAGGGGAAGGGGAAAAGGGCCGAGCCGATCGCAGAGGCGTTGCTCGCCGCGGCCGCCCCAGCCGTGGAAGCGATGCTCATTTGCACCGAGCGGCCGTTGCCCGCCACCCGGATTGGGGAGGCGCTGGTCGCCGCGGGGCAGATTAAGCCGGAGGACGCGGCGGGCGCGGATCGCGTGGCCGCGGCGTGCATCGAGCGACTCAATCAGGAGTACGAGCGGGCGGGGCGGGCGTTTCGCGTCGATGCGGTCGCGGGCGGCTATCGCGTGATGACCGTGCCGGAGCAGGCGGCGGCGGTCGCGGCGATTCGCGGCGCGCAGGCACGGACGGCGCTGTCGCGGGCGGCCGTGGAGACGCTGGCGATCATCGCGTACAAGCAGCCCTTGACGCGCGCCTCGCTGGAGGCGATCCGCGGCGTGGCGTGCGGTGAAATTTTGCGGTCGCTGATCGATCGGCGGCTGGTCACGATCGCCGGCCGCGCGGAGGAGCCGGGGCGTCCCATGCTGTATGGCACGACCAAGCGGTTCCTGGAGATTTTCGGGTTGGCCTCGCTGAAGGATTTGCCGTCGGTCGAGGAGTTCCGGGCTCGGGCGGCGGAACGGGACGACGATGAGGGGGGCGAGCGAGAGCAACCTGCCCCGGCTGCCGAAGAAGGCGAGCCGGAGCGTCAGCCGGAAGCACCGGAAGCGGTGACCTGAGGGACGCCCACCGCCGGCCATCGCGCCGAGCCCATCCCTCCGTCGCGCCTGCTGAGAGGGCGCGGCAGACAGACCGAAGGGAGTGATGATGAGCAATCAGCAGATGACCCGTCGAGAAGCGAACCGTTGGCTTGCGGCGGCCGCGGCGGGCGCGTGGACGGCGCCCATGATACTGAACGGGCGCGCCGGCGCTGCGCAGCCCGCCGGGCGACGGGCCTCCGGACCGAAGTCGATCCTGGACGAGGTGATTACGCCCGGGCGGGAGCATGACTGGACGTTCCGGTCCACGGTGAACATCAACATCCTTGACCGGAAGGACCGCAACGGCATGCCGGCCGGCGAGTTGCTGCAGTTCACGCAGGCGACGGTGGTCTACCCGGTGCTCTACGGCAGCGCCTCGCACGAGGTCGACACGGACAATGTGAAGGGAGAGTTCCGCCTCAATGACCGGACGGTGGATTCGTCCGTCGAGTTTTCCGACACCTATCAGGCGGGTGCGCGGTACGGGCGGTGGGCGATGAAGGAAGGCCGGGGGCGCGAGGTGGAGTTGCAGGTCGAGATTCCGATGACTTCGTGGGAGACGAAGTTCAATGAGCGTCTCGCCGCGCGCGTCGAGTGGCCGACAACGTGGTCTCAGACGGCGCAGACGGCGTTGACGGCTCAGACCTACATCAACCCTGCCGATCGCACGATCACGGAACTGGTCAAAGAATGGACCAACGGCAAGGACCCGAAGTCCATCAAGCCGGTGCAGCTTGCCAAGTGGCTCGCCGGACAGGTGCAGGAGCTCATGCAGGTCAACGGCGTGGGGTTCACCACCGCCGACAACGGCTTGATCGAGGGGATCGAGGTTCGCGATGCGGGCCGATCGGCGCAGGAGGGGGAAGGCACGATCCACGACATGACGTGTGTGCTGTGTGCCGTCTACCGCGCGGCCGGTCTGCCGGCACGCCCGGTGATCGGGTGGGACGTCAGCGAGTCAAAGGGCGACGACAACTTCCTGTCCCGCAAGGGGGGCGGGGATTCAGCCCTCCGCTCCTGGGTCGAGTTCTGCCTGTATGACGAGGACGCCCAGAAGGAAGCCTGGATCCCGGTGGACATCTACAAGATCCGCAACCGCTCGAGCCGCATGCGCAGCATGGACGAGAAGTGGAAGTACTTCGGCGAGCACGACGAACTTGACGACGTCATGCCGATTGCGTTCCACTTCCACCCGCCGGTGGCGGGCGTCGTTGCGCACGGCTCTCCCGTGCTGTACGGCTGGTTTACCACGCCGACGTATCAGCAGGCGGAGCAGTTCGTCCGTTTCAGTTCGATCACCACGCCGAAGCGGGCGAACGATCGGCGTCGGCGCGGGCGCTGAGCAGCGGTTTTACAGATCCCAGTCCCGCAGGATGCGCTCGGTCTCTTCCTTGTGCGCGGTTTCGTCGCGCACCATGTCCTCAAGCTGCACCTGGAGGCCCTTGAAGCCGAGCTCTTCGGCCTGCTGTGCACGCAGCGTGTACCGCTTGACGGCCTCGGTCTCCGCGTTGACGATCTCCTGCAGCAGTTGGCGATTCGTCGAAGCCGGCGCGACGGGCATGGGCTGCATCGTCGGCTCGCCCCCCATCGCAACGATCTTGTTGGCCAGGTACTTGGCGTGCGCGGTCTCGTCCGGGATCTCGGCCTCGAAGAAGGCGACGAGTTGGGGCCGATACGGGCCCGTCACCTTCGCCGCGTAGATCGCGTACTGGATGATTGCCGACAGTTCGTAGGCAAGGTCTTCATTGAGTGCAGCGATCAGGTCGTCCTTTGTCATGCGGAGTCCCTCGAGTTTTGATAGCGCGCGGCCAGGCGTTGCAGCTCAGCGAGCCCGCTTGGCCATGATGCGTTCCTGCGACGGCACACGGATGTTCCAGGCAAGGCCGACCCTGGCCATCAGCCAGATCAGGATCCAGCTTGCGTCGACCTGCCACCAGCGCAGCCCGTGGCGGGCGCTCGTGGGGAAGGCATGGTGGTTGTTGTGCCATCCCTCGCCGAGGGCGAGCACGCCGACGATCGGGTTGTTGCGGCTCTCATCGTGGCTGCGGAAGGGCCGGCTGCCCCAGATGTGGCAGATGGAGTTCACGCTCCATGTCACGTGATGGATGAGCAGGATGCGCACCAGGCCGCCCCACAGGAAGCCGAGCAGAGCGCCGGTCCATGACAGCGTAACCAACCCGCCGATCGCGGCCGGGATGACGAGCCCGAGCAGCACCCACAGGGGAAACAGTTGGCTCAGCACGCGCACCAGCCGGTCCTTCTTCAGGTCCGGGATGTAGCGGTCCAGGTCGGACGGCATGCGCTCGAAGAGCCAGCCTGCGTGGGCGCGCCAGAAGCCGCGCATGACGTTCACGATGCCGCCGCCGTGCGAATGCGGCGTATGCGGATCTTCGTCCGTGTCGCTGTGCTGATGGTGTTTCCGGTGGAACGCCACCCAGCGGGTGATCGGCCCCTCGACGCTCATGGAGCCGAGGACGCCGAGGATCGCCGTCATGACGCGACCGGTCTCGAAAGACTTGTGCGTGAACAACCGGTGATAGCCCACGGTGACGCCGAAACCCGTCAGCAGGTACATGACGGCCATGAGCGTCAGTTCGACCCACGTCAGTCCCCAGCCCCACATCAGCACCATCGCCGCGATCAGTCCGGCCAGCGGCACGAGGATGGCCAGCAGATTCACAATGCGCTGGCCGAGCGGCATCACGTGATCATGGTCATGTTCATCGGCCGGGGTGTGGGCGGCCGGCCCGCCGCGGGCGGCCTGGTCGGCCTTGGGGGCCTGAACCTCGACGGCGCTACGCAAGCCTGTCAGCGCGCCGTGCGGCTTGGAAGCAATGTTCGACACTGGCGAGTCCCTTCGTCGCGAAAATCCTGCAAAAGCAGAGAACCCCCCGCCCCACCTGTCACCGGGAAGTTAAGCCCGAAGACAAGTGGGGACGGAGGGTTCTCGTAAAGGTCAATCATCTCGAGCAGAGCTTACCAGCCGCCGCGTGAACGCCCACCGCCGCCGCCGTACCCGCCACCACCACCGCCGCCGCCGTAGCCGCCGCGGCCGCGACCGCCGCCGCCGCCACCGAAGCCGCCGCTGCGGGGTTCACGAGGCTTGGCCTCGTTGACCTTGATGTTGCGGCCGCCGACGTCCTTGCCGTCAAGTTCGCTGATGGCCTTGCGGGCGCCGTCATCGTCCATCTCGACGAAGCCGAAGCCCTTGGGACGACCCGTGTCGCGATCCATGATCAGCGCGACATCCGTCACCTGGCCGTACTGGCTGAACAGGTCCTGCAGTTCCGCCTGGCTGGTGTTGTACGAGAGATTTCCGACGTAGAGCTTCATTCGAGCTCTCCCAAGTCCCGAAAGTTTCTCAATCCGCGCGTAGACCTTCGGGGGGGATCTATGTCGGAACATCGGCGAGCGGCGCGGACACAGTTGCCCGGCCGGGTCGCCTCAAGCCGGAAATGCTAGGCAGCCCCCAACCGCGGCGGTCAAGGCGGTCGCCGCCGGGTCGGGTCAAGGGCAACATGCCATGGACTGGCGCCGAGCGCGCTGGCTCAGCCCGCCTGTCGCAACTGAAGCCTGGACTCACCATCGCCGGCTTCTTCCAGGCCGAGTTCGAGCGTCTCAAGGTGATCGGCCAGCGATCGATTCACCGCCAGCACCGTGCGTCCTTCGTGCTCGTAGGTCAGGTCGTCCGCCTCCACCTGGCCGACGCCGAGCCCGAGGCTGTTTTCCTGCGGAATCAGCCGCAAAACAGCGTCTTCCGGGGCGTTCACGCTTTCAAGCGTGGCGGCCATGTGCTTCGTCGCCTCATCGGTGACGGTGAACATGGGTGACTCCTTCTGTTTGATTTCCCGGTGACGTGAATGCGCCCGCGCGAGCGCGTGTGGCACTGTAGCGCCCCCGTCCCGCGACGCGGTGAATCGCCGCGGAATCGACACGGAGCGCCGGACAGCGCTCGGCGGGATCGGGTAAAGAACGGGCATCGGTGCTACCTACCGGATGGCGAAACCGGAGGTAAACACGAGATGTGCGGGCAGTTGTGCTCGGATCCAGGCGTGCGAGATGTGAACCGATGCAGCAGTTCGATCAACAGACGCGGCGAGGTGGAGCGGCGACCCCGATGAACGTCCGCAGGACCGCCCGGCTGAACCCGTCGACGTCATCGGCGGGCCGGACCACGCCACCCTGAACGATCGTGGCCCTGCCAAGGGCCGTTGAAACCCCCGTCGAAAGGAATCGAGGGCGTTGAACCGTGAAGCGTGGTCGATTGGGCAGACATGCCCATCTCCGTGGGAAGCCCGTTGATGTAAATTGCTCGCCTTGAGGCGAGTGGAGTCTCGCAGATGCATGGCCTTGAACAGAACAGAAGATCGAAGCAGATGAGCAGGACGCTCGACTTGCAAGTACCAGGACTTGACCGCTCGGGCGCGGAGGGCCGGGCGGGGGGGCCAACCGGGGGGGAAGACGGGGGAACCGGGGAGGCGACCG
>CAYWRO010000051.1:0-21464 GCA_964460345.1 uncultured Phycisphaeraceae bacterium
AGCCGGTGCATTACCCGCTGCACTACGACCGCGCCCACCCGGAGTTTGAGCGCATCGACTACGAAGCCGTGCGCCAGGTCTGCCTCGAGCACAAGCCGAAGGCGATCCTGTGCGGCTACTCCGCCTACCCGCGCATCATTGATTTCAAGCGCTTCCGCGAGATCGCCGACGAGGTCGGCGCCGTCCTCATGGCCGACATCGCCCACATCGCGGGCCTTGTCGCCGCGGGCGTGCACCCCTCCCCCTTCCCGCACGCGCACGTCGTCACGACCACCACGCACAAGACCCTCCGCGGCCCCCGCGGCGGCCTCATCATGACCAACGATGAGGAACTGGCCAAGAAGATCAACCGCTCGCTCTTCCCCGGCGTGCAGGGCGGCCCCCTCATGCACGCCATCGCCGCCAAGGCCGTCGCCTTCGGCGAAGCGCTGCGGCCGGACTTCAAGACCTACCAGCAGCAGGTGGTGAAGAACGCCGCCGCGCTCGCTTCGGCCCTCACCGCCAACGGTTACCGCATCACCAGCGGCGGCACCGACAACCACCTCATGCTCGTCGACCTGCAGCCCAAGAGCGCCGACCTGACCGGCGCGGACGCCGAAGAGTGGCTCGGCAAGGCGTCGATCGTGGTCAACAAGAACGGCATTCCGGACGACCCGCGCCCGCCGCGGGTCACCAGCGGCCTGCGCCTCGGCACGCCGGCGATCACCACCCGCGGCCTGACCGAGCCGCACATGGACCAGCTCGCGGCGTGGATTGATCGCGTGCTCTCCGCGGGCGGTGATGCGGCGACGTGCGAGACCGTCGCCGCGGAGGTGCGCGAGTTGTGCAGCGAGTTCCCCGTGCCGGGAGAAACGGTGGCGGCGCGGGCCTGAGCCTGAGGGGGCGGGACTTCTCGCCCCTACTGTTTCCGCATGAGCGCCCTTCTGGATCACCTGGCCCGGTGGAAGCCCTTCGACGTCATCGTCGTGGGGGACTTCATGCTGGATGAGCTGGTCTACGGCAACGCCGACCGGCTCTCGCCGGAAGCGCCCGTGCCGGTGCTGCACGTGCGCAAGCGCGAGGACCGGCCGGGCGGCGCGGCCAACGTCTGCCTGGACCTGGCGGCGATGGGGGGGCGCGTCAAGGCGTTCGGCGTGGTCGGCGACGATCTGGCCGGGGCGCGCCTGCGCGAGCTGCTGCACGCCGCGGGCGTGGACGTTGCCGGCCTCATCACCGATGAGGCGCGCCCGACGACGGTGAAGCAGTCACTCATCGGCCTGGCCCAGCACCGCCACCCGCAGAAGATGTTCCGGGTGGACACCGAGGAGAAGCGGCCGCTGGGCGAATCCGTGGCCGCACGCCTGCTGGAGCAGTTCGACGCCGCGCTGGCCGCGCTCGGGCCGGAGGGTGTCGTCTGCATCGAGGATTACGGCAAGGGCGTCTGCACCGACGGCCCCCGCGGCACGTGCCGCGGCGTGATCGAGCGCTGCCGCGCCGCCCGCGGCGGCGCGGGCGTTCCGGTGCTGGTCGATCCGGCGTACACCGACGGCTTTGAGCGCTACGCGGGCGCAACGTGTTTGAAGCCGAACCGGCGCGAGGCGCTGCGCGCGACCGGCGTCACCCTCAGCGACGAGGCGCGCCCGATCGATTACATCACCCCCTCCACGCTGCTGCTGGAGAAGCTGAAGCTCGAGGCGGTCGTGATCACGCTCGATCGCCAGGGGGCGCTCGTGCAGGAACGCGGGCGGCCGGCGCAGATCGTGCCGACCGTCGTGCGGCAGGTTTACGACGTCACCGGCGCGGGGGACATGGTGCTGGCCGGGCTCGCCGCGGCGAGGGCCAACGGCCTGGCGTGGCCGGAGGCAGTGCGGCTGGCGAACATCGCGGCGGGGCTGGAGGTGGAATCCTTTGGCGTGACGCCGATCCCGATCGAGCAGATCCACCGCTCCGCGCTGCTGCTGGAAGGTGGCCTCAACGGACGCGGCAAGCTGCGCACGCTGGAGGAACTGCTGGTGGAGGTGGCCGCGCTGCGCCAGGAGCAGAACGGCGGCGCGAAGAAGAACGTGGTTTTCACCAACGGCTGCTTTGACATTCTGCACGCCGGTCACCTGTCGCTTTTGAAGCGCGCCGCCGAGCACGGCGACTTCCTGATCGTCGCCGTGAACTCTGACGACTCCGTGCGCCGGCTCAACAAGGGCCCCGACCGGCCGATGAACAACCAGCACGACCGCGCGCAGATGCTCGGCGGCCTGGAGTGCGTCGGCGCGGTGGTGATCTTTGATGAGGACACGCCGGAGCGCCTTATTGAGGCGATCAGGCCCGATGTGCTCGTCAAGGGCGCGGAGTACGCGGTCGAGCAGGTGCCCGGCGCGAAGTTTGTCATGGAGAATGGCGGCCGCGTCGAACTGCTGCAGATGGTGGAGGGGCGGAGCACGACGGGGCTGGTGAAGAAGATTCGCGGGGGGTGATCGGGCGGTGGTGGTGGGAGGTGCAAGAGGAATGTGAAAAAAGCCTGGCGCTTATGCGCCAGGCTTTGTCGCGTGAGTGTTGCTCTGGTTCTCGGGGCACGGCTTGCCGCTGCGCGGTCAAGCCGTGGCGCCGGTGGTGGGAAGATGGGGGGTCAGACGGGCGTGGTGAACGGGCCGCCCACGACGGCGAAGCCGCCGGCGGGGGTGTCGCCGCCGAGTGTGAGGTCGAAGTGCCACATGCCGGCGACGATGGGACCGTCGGCCTCGACGCGGACGCTGTAGAAGTGGCGATCAAAGTCGGCGCTCTGTTCGAGCAGATCGCCCCACTCGTGCAGGTCGAGGAAGGCGGAGCGGGCCGCGTCGATCTGGAGCGTGGTCGAGAGTGTGAAGCCGTCGGTGAAGTAGAGCGTGACGGTGGCTTCCACGGGGTCGACCAGGCTGGGGTTGTAGATGGCGACGGTCTCGAAGACGTCGACGCCGGCGCGTTCGCTGTTCATGAAGCCGTCGGCGAAGAAGTAGTCGTTGGCGATGTTGCCGAGGTCCACTGCGGGGGCCGCGATGAAGTCGTTGTGGATGCGCTGGACGCCGACGAGGGCCATCGGCCCGTCGGAGAAGTAGGTCAGGGAGTAGCGAGCGCCCGGCGTGAGGCCGCCGATCTGCGCCATGGAGATCGTCTTGGTGTCGTTGCCGCCAACCATCGTGGGGTGCGTGACGACGGCGCCGCTCTCATCGGTGAAGGTGAGCGTGACCGCGATGTCGCCGATCCCCGGGTTGTACATGCGCAGGCCAACGGCCGGATCGGCGATGATGAGCGGGATCGAGCCGGTGGTGGTGCCGCCGTCGGGCACACCCAGGGCCATGAACGCCGCGGGACCGTCCGCGTGGTCCTCCGTGAAGTACTGGGTCAGGGAGGCAACGATGGGCTCATCCGAGGTGATGACGGCGGCGTAAGCGCCCTCGGGCAGGTTCAGGCTGGCGATGTCCAGGCCACCGCGCCGGTGCGCCTCGGTGACGACGTTCAGGGTTCGCGTGGAGTTGCCGCCCGCGTCGTAGAAGTCGATGGTGATGTTGGCGTCTTCGCCGGAGGGGTTGTACCAGAGGATGAAGTCGCGGACGTGGTCCTCCACGAGCCCGCCGGGCACAATCCAGGAAGTGGAGAGGTGATCGGTGAAGGTCTCGGAGGTCGCGCTGCCGAAGTCGTAGTGGCTCAGCGAGGCGACCAGGGGTTGATCGGAGATGACCTCGAAGGCGTAAGGCACACCGGGCAGAACGGGCCCGGCGTTCCAGTTGTCGTGCGTGGAGATGGTGACGCCGCCGCGGGAGTTGGCGGGGATGACCCCCTCGCCGGCGAGCGTGGTGTGGAGGAACCTTTCGTACCAGAGATTGACGCGGTAGTTGACGTCGCTGCCGTGTGGGTTGACCAGCGCGAGGAACTCGTCGATGTTTTCGCCGGTGAAGCCCTCGGGGAAGTAGGTGGCGAAGCCGTCGACGGTGAAGGTGATTGTCTGGTCGGCGTGGTTGCCGGCGCGGTCGTAGGCGCGGATGGTAAGGGTGATCGGCGTGCCCAGCGCCGAGGCAGGCGGGCGGAAGTAGAACGTGTCGCCGGCGCTGTAGAGGGTGCTGGCGGATGCGCCGGGCGGGGTGTTGGCGTCCGTGAGGATGGTGTAGTAGAGGAACGTCTCCGAGCCCTCTTCGTCGACCTCCGGGTCGTAGGCGAAGGTGACGGAGGCGGTGGTCGGCGCAGTCGAGGTGAAGACGGGGGCGACGGTGTCGATGGTCAAGGTGAGGGGGTCGTCGGTGTAGATCACGTTGCCGTCGACGAGCACGCGCAGTTCATAGGTGTAGACGCCGTCGGCCAGGGTCTGCACGCCGTCGGTGGTGACGTGCTGCATCCCGCCGACCGAGACGCCGCTGAGGACGAGGACGTCGTTGCCGCCGTCGTCCATGATCGCGATCTCGTAATCCGCGCCGTAGGCGACGCTGTAGAAGGTGAACTCGAGTGTCCTGTCTGCGGAGGAGTTGTTGCGGTTGGTGTCGGTGATGAAGTCGGTGAGATAGGCCTCGCCCTTTTGGAGATTCTGGAGGATGAAGCCGACGCCGTCCGGCCCGCGGCGGCCGATGTAGAGCTGGTTCTCACTGACGTGGGTCTGGTTGGGGTAGGCGCCCTGCGTCGTGGTGCCGAACTCGTTCCAGAAGTATTCAAAGTCGTTGGTGTCGAAGTCGGCGGGGGCGTTGACAATCGTGCCGTTGATGTCGGAGAAGGTGGTGGTCGGCGTGCCTGAGGTGAAGTCGACGTAGCTGCTGGTGAAGCCGCGCGTGCGGCCCATGCCGTCGACGTAGGAGCCGGTGATGGTGATATCGAAGGAGGTGGGGCGGATGGAGACCGCGCCGGCGGGGCCGCCGAGGTTGTGGAGAGAGACGGGCCCCGGGGTGGTGGGGGTTCCTGGGGGGCCCTGGCCGTGCGTGTAGACGGTGGGGCGGCGCGCGAGCATCATCTCGCCGGGACTGGCGGGGTTGTAACCGAAGACGAAGGATGCGCCCAGAGCGTGGTCGAACGTATTGCTGAATCCGGTGGCGACGAACTCGCCGAGGTCGACGATGCCGACGCCGCTGGACCAGGTCCAGACATGGCCATCGGGCCCGTTGGCGACGATGGTGTCGGAGTCGTTGATGCCGATGGGTGAACCGTCGAAGACGTAATAGAGCGCGCCGTCGCGGTAGAGCCAGGTGGAAGGGACAGTGCCGTTGGCGTCGGTGCGGGTGCGCTCGATGACGACATCGCCGAGGTCGTTGCTGGCGACAGCGCGGAGCGCGCCAAAGGTGGAGCCGGCGGGCGCGCCGAACTCGGGGAGCCCGGTGAGTTCGATCCGCACCGGCGGCACATTCGGCCCCATGGAGATGAGGGCCGGATTCGCGCCGGTCGCATCGTCTGCAACCAGGAGATGAAGCGAGTACTCCTTGCCGTTCTCGGGGCTGTAGAACGCGGCGTCGGCGTCGATGATGCGCTCCGTCGACTCGAGCGGCGACGGGAAAGGGGCGAAACCAGGGAAGCCCGCGGCGTCGTGCTGGTCGAAGGGCGTCCCGGTCTTGTCCAGCAGCAGGAAGTAGCCGCCGTCATATTCCCCCCAGATGTAGCCATCGTCGCCGACGGCCGCGGGGCGCAGGGCCGAGCCCTCCAGCATCGGCAACTCGGTGTACAGGAACGCAGCCAGGAGCGTGCGCGGCTCAAGGGCCTCCGCGCACGCGACTTCCCCGGAACGGGCCAGAACCCGACGCGGCGAACGCTTCAACCTCATGGCGTGACACCTCAGGATGTGGGCAAGAGAAAACCGGCCGGCTGAAGGGGCCGGCCGGTTCCAAGTTTACCATCTGCGCCCGCCAGGGGCCAGTTTCACTTTCAGTTCGCCGCGGCCGGTACAGGGGCCGGGGCGGGGGCGGCCCTGGGGGTAGTGAAGGTGGCGCGGAGGGGCTGGGGGGCGTCGGCCTCGGTGTAGGCCTCGCCGAAGCGGAAGAGGCGGAAGGAGTTGGCGAAGACGTAGATGTCGCCGACGGAGTGGTAGATGGCGGCCAGGAGGATGCCGATGCCGGCGCCGCCGGCGGGGGTCATCATGCCGGTCGCCGCGGCGGCAAGGCCGACGACAGCGATGAGGATCGCGCCGGTGATGTTCTGGGTGATGACGCCGCGGGTTCGGCGGGCGAGTTCCATGAGGAAGGGGATGCGGGAGAGGTCGTCGGTCATGAGGGCGACGCCCGCGGAGTTGGCGGCGATGTCAGAGCCGGAGAGGCCCATGGCGACGCCGACGTCGGCGGCGGCGAGGGAGGGGCCGTCGTTGATGCCGTCGCCGACCATCATGACGCGCCGGCCGGCCTTGGTGAGGGACTCGATCATCGCGTGCTTCTCTTCGGGCAGGCACTCGGCCTCGACGGCGTCTGCGCCGACCTGTCGTCCGACGCGCTCGGCGACGCTGGCGCGGTCACCGGTGAGGAGGATGACCTTGCGGACGCCGAGTTCGCGGAGGCGCGCGATGACGGCCTTGGCGTTGGGGCGGACCTTGTCTTCCAGGCCGACGACGCCGAGGTACTTGCCGTCCTTGACGACGTGGACGCCGGACATGCCTTCGATGCGCGGCTCGACGGCGCGGATCTCCGGCTCCAGGAGCGGGAAGAGCTCCAGCAGCCAGGAGCGGCGGCCGACGTGGACCTCGCCGATGCTCGTGCGGGCCTTGATGCCGCGGCCGTGGATCTCTTCGAAGTCCGACGAGCCGTCCGGTTCGATGCGGGCGGCCTTGCCGGTTTCGAGGATGGACTTGGCCAGGGGGTGGTTGGAGTGCTGTTCGCCGTTGACGGCGGCGGCGAGGAGTTGCGCGCCCTCGATTCCCTCGGCGGGGACGAGGCGGGAGACGCTGAACTTGCCGCTGGTGATGGTGCCGGTCTTGTCGAGGACGACGGTGTCGATGCCGGCGGCGGCCTCGAGGTAGCGCGTCTGCTTGATCATGATGCCGAGACGCGCGGCGGAGGCAAAGGAGGCGACGACGGCGAAGGGGGCGCTCAGGAGGAGCGCCGACGGGCACGCGACGATGAGGACGGTGATGGCGCGCTCAACGTCGCGCGTGAGGAACCAGACGACGAAGGCGAGCATGAGGGCGACGGGGACGTAGAAGCGCGAGACCATCTCAATGATGAGCTGGCGCGGCGTCCGGGTCTGCTCGGCCTCGCGGATGAGCTGCGTGACCTTGCCGATCGTGGTGTCCTCGCCGACCTGCGTGACGCGGATGTCGATCATGCCGGAGAGGTTTGTGGTGCCGGCGTAGACGGCGTCGCCGGGGGAGGCCTCGTGCGGCGCGGCTTCACCGGTCAGGGAGGCCTGGTTGAGCAGGGTGCGGCCGTTCTCGATGACGCCGTCGACCGGGAGGTTCTCGCCGGGACGGACGCGGACGAGGTCGCCGACCTGCACGGCGGAGATGGAGACTTCTTCCTCGCGGCCGTCGACGATGCGGCGGGACTTGTCGGGGGTGAGGCCGACGAGCTCTTCGATGGCCCGCTGAGCGCCCCAGGCGCGCTGGCGGACGAACTCATCGGCGACGAGCAGGAGGAAGGCCAGTCCGCCAGCGACCTCGAACTCGAGGATCGCCATGGAGGCGAGAATGGCGAGCGATGCGAGGGTGGAGGTGGAGGCGCGGCCGCGGCGAAGCTCGCCGAGGGAGGCCATCCAGAGAGGCCACGCCAGGATCACCGTGCCGAGGAAGGCCGGGAACCAGGCGATTTCGCTCATGACCTGTCCCGGGAGGAGGTGACGGGCCACGAAGGAGGCGACCACCAGGACGATGCCGATGAGGTAGCGCAGCATGTAGCGCTGGACATCGATGTCGTGGTGCGAGCAGCAGGAGACCATGCCCTCTTCCTCGAAGTGGCTCGAGGGGCCGTGATTGTGCGAGGCGTGGTCGTGAACCTTCGGTTCCTGGTGAGCGATTGTCGTCATCGGTGCTCCGCGAAAGGCGAACCGGCGGCCGCGCCGGCAAGAACGTAGGCCCGAATCGGCCAGACCTGAGACATGTCCCACCCGCCCGGAGAGAGAGTCGAGGGATCATCCTATGGGCGGTGACGTAGCGGGACTCCCTACGAGCCTCGTTCTACATCGGTTCGCCCGGGCTAGGGAGGCCGGCTGTGCGGCTCGTGGAGCAGTCCGGCTTTTGGCCGGGATCGGCCCGCCGTGCTCCGGGCTGCCGGCGCCGGGGCGCGTACGCTGGTAGTTGAGCCAAACCATTACCTGTGAGGCCGGTCCCATGCACCTTCCCAACCATGTCTGCGTTCTCGGCACCGGCCAGATGGGGCTGGTCTGTTCGGCGATTCTGGCGCAGCAGACGCAGCCGCCGCGGGCGTTGCCGGCGGTGACGCTGTGGAGCCACTCCCCTGATGAGGCGGGTGATTTGGCGCAGGCGCGGACGTCGGAGCGGCTGCCGCACTTCAAGCTGGCGGATCATGCCCGGGTGACGGCCGACCTTGCCGAGGCGCTGGCGGGGGCGGATCTGGTGGTCTCGGCGGTGCCGGTGCAGTTCATCCGGTCGGTGTGGGAGCGGGCGCGGGGGGATGTGCCGGCGGGCGCGGCGGTCGTGAGTGTGGCCAAGGGGATCGAGAACGACACGCTTCTGCGGCCGACGCAGATCATCGCGGATGCGCTGAAGGATGATCCGGATTCGCGGCCGCGGCCGCTGGCGACGCTGTCCGGCCCGACGATCGCGGCGGAGCTGGCGCGGTGTCTGCCGGCGACGATGATCGCGGCGAGCGACGATGCGGCGTTCGCCGAGCAGCTTCAGGCGCTGTTCAGCACATCGTGGCTGCGGGTGTACACCAACCCGGACACGCTGGGGGTGGAACTGGCCGGCGCGACGAAGAACGTGATCGCGATCGCCGCGGGGGTGATCGACGGCTTGCAGGCGGGGTTCAACGCCAAGAGCGCGCTGCTGGCGCGCGGGCTGGCGGAGATCAGCCGGCTGGGGGCTGCGATGGGGGCGAGCCAGGAGACGTTCTTCGGGATTGCGGGTGTGGGCGACCTGGCGACGACGTGCTTCAGCCCCGAGGGGAGAAACCGCTCGCTGGGCGAGGCGCTGGGGAAAGGAACGCGGCTGGAGGATTACCTCAAGAGCACGCCGTTCGTGGTAGAGGGCGTGGCGACGTGCAAGTCGGTGGTGGACCTGGCACGGAAGTACCGCGTTGACATGCCGATCACGGAGGCGGTGCACGCGGTGCTGTATGAGGGGCTGGATCCGATTGACGGGATCGGGCGGTTGATGAGCCGGGAGTTGAAGGAGGAGCGGGTGGGGTGAGGGGCGCGCGCGGGGCTATTGCTCCGGCCGAAACCGCGTTAGGCTGCGCGGATTGAGACGGTCGGAATTCCTTGCGCCCAGTGCGAGCATGCCTGATTGATCGCTGGAGACGATGCGGCGACAAATGTCGAAGGCACAGCGGTACGAACTCGGCGATGTCGCTATACCGGTGGCGGAGCAGTGAGCCCTCGGCGCCCTTGCTCGAGCGTCTGCAGATCGACCGGGAAAGCGGCTCGTCTTGTGCGAAGGCGATCGAGGCCGGGGGTTTAGCGGGTGTTACTTTTATCCATCGAAGGGGACGTCGCAGATCTCGCACCGGTGGTGACCGTCGAACGGAGCGACGACGCGAACCGGCCGGGGGGTGCGGGCGAATGGGCGGTCAAAGGAGGGCTTGTATGCCGCGACTGATTGCTGGGTGCACGGCGTTGTGGGTCGCGGCGGTTGCGTTCGGGCAGCCCGGTGGCGGTGGGGATGCGCGGGAGGATGCGGCGGAGATTGTGGCGGGCGAGGGGGCGGCGATCGCCGGCGCGGCTGCGCAGCGGGATGGCCTGGATGCGTTTCGGTACGGCGTCGCACGCGTGGAGGCGTTTGACGGGGCGGGGGAGCGGATCTGGTTCGGGCTGGGGACGTTCGTTGCGCCGGATCGGGTGGTGCTGCCGTGGATCGAGGTGGAGAGCGCGGCGAGGATCACGGTGCAGCCGCTGTGCTGCGAGAAGGCGGACGCCGCGGCGGTGGTGGCGGGTGGCGTCGAGTCCGGGCTGCTCGTGGTGAGCGTAGCGTTCGAGGCGTTGCCGGAGGAGTTTGCGATTGTGCCGCTGGCGCGCGCGGAGTCGACGGCGGCAATGACGACGGCGGACACGGTGTGGACGGGGTCCGTGCCGATCGGGATCACGGGCGACCAGGGCGAAACGGCGGGGTTCCTGATGGGGCGGCTGAAGTCGGAGGCGCTCGTTGCGAACCGCGAGTACGCGGGCGTGGGGCGATTGCTGCGTGTGCGGTACGACACGGACATCGTGATGGAGGGGTCGCCGATCCTGGATGAAGCGCAGCGGGTGGTGGGAATCCTCGCGGACTGGGGCGGGGCGAAGACGTCGCTGGCGATTCCGGCCGATCGGCTCGCGACGATCGAGCGGTTCGAGCCGATCACGGTCGCGGCGTATGGGGCCCGTGAACTGACGGACCGTGAGCGAAGCATGCGCCAGATGGAGCGGGCCGCCGACCTGCGAGACGAGCGGCCGCGGGATGCGATACCGCTGCTGCGTAAGGCGATCAAGGCGGACGAAGAAAACTGGCGTGCGCACTTCCTGCTGGGCGTGTGCCTGGATCAAACGGGGCGCGGCGAGGAGGCGATTGGGGCGCTGGCGCGGTCGAGAGAGATTGAGTCGGGGTTTGCGGAGGCGTGGTACAGCGGGGGAGTCGTTCGCCTCGGGCGGGAGGAGGGGGCGGAGGCGGTACCGTTGCTGGAGCGCGCGGTGGAGTTGGACCCGTGGTACGTCAACGCAAACGGCATGTTGGCCGTGGCGTATCTGCAGGCTGGGCGCCAGGGCGATGCCATTGAGGCGGGGAGCCGCGCCATTG
Source organism: uncultured Phycisphaeraceae bacterium (assembly GCA_964460345.1). Lineage (GTDB taxonomy): Bacteria > Planctomycetota > Phycisphaerae > Phycisphaerales > UBA1924 > CAYWRO01. Next base: position 10,850 of record CAYWRO010000051.1, read on the forward strand.
CGATTTCAACGGAGCCGAACGAGCACTTCGACAATCTGATGTTGATCTACAAGATGGCGGGGCGCGAGGGCGAGGGTGAGCACGTGCTGGAGCGCTTGTGCGAAGTCGCGCCCGAGGATGCCGAGGCATGGATCCGGCTGGGCTCATTCCGCATCGGCCTGGACAAGTTCGAGGAAGCGATGGTGGCGCTTGAACGCGCGGTGGAACTGGAGGCGGACAACGTCAACGCGTGGCTGTACGGGGCCGTGGCGCTGGGGATGATGGAGCGCTTTGATGAGGCGATCGAGTGGGCGGATGAGGTGCTGCGCTTGCAGCCGGAGAATGGAATGGCGAAGCGGATGAAGGAGTTGGCGCGGGAGGGGATTGAGAAGAGAAACGGAGGCGGGTGAGGGCTCGTCGAGCGCTTGCGCTCTTGTCTTCGAAGGTGCATTGGCTGGAAGGCGGTGCTACCTGTTCGGCTCGCATCGCCTTGAAAGGCGATGCCACGTCAGTCGAGGATGTGGCTGCGTTCTTTGTAGAGGTTTTCGGCGCGTGCGAGGAAGGGGTCGGCGGCGGGGAGGTTTGTGCCGATGGCGACGAGGAGGTCGACGAGGCCGTCGAAATCGTCGAGGGAGATGTATTCGGGGGCGCAGCGCGGGGGGCCTTGGGTTTTGGCGTCGTAGGTTCCGGCCTGGAGTTCGGTGAGGTGGGGCATGTTGTGGTAGTTGCCGAGGGGGAGGCAGAGGCAGGTGGCTTCGTAGCCGTAGGCGCAGAAGACGGAGGCCTCGCAGGCGCCGCCGGCCATGAGTTTGCGTTGCCAGCGGTGTGGGGCTTTGGAGCGGGGGAGGGATGGGGCGGACGGGGCGGATGAGGCGAGGTGTTGGCCCGGCGTGCCCTGCGCGCTCGCACTGCTGCGCGGCGGAGTACCGCCGCGAGCAGTGGCACCCTGGGGCGTACCGGCGCGAGCGGTGGCACCCTGGGGCGTACTGCCGCGAGCGGTGGCACCCTGGGGCGTACCGGCGCGAGCAGTGGTACCCTGGGTTTCGGTTGCGCGGGGTTGGGCCGGTTTGCCGGTGATATCTTCGGCGCGCTTGGCGATGGCCGCGGTGAGGACGGGGGAGAAGACGCTGATGCGGTCGCCGACGCGGACGATGGGGCCGCCGCCGATGGGCGAGTCGGGGAAGGAGCGCGAGTTTTCGAGCGCGATGAGGCGCGCGCCCTGGGGGATCGTGTTGTGCTTGCACGCGGCGATCGCGCCGACGAAGCCGATCTCTTCGGCGCGCGTGAAGAGGAGGCGGACGTCTTCCCCCTGGCCCGGATTCTGGGCGTTCAGCTCGCGCAGGTGTTCGTAGGCGGCGATCGCCGCGGCGAGGGCGGCGAGGTCGTCGCAGGCGTGGGTGTGCAGATGGTTGTTGTCGTCGATGCGCGCGGGGGGGAGCGCCCACGTGCCGACGTCGCCGACCGTGAACTGGTCGGCGGTGTTGTCGGCGTCGAGCTCGGCGAGGTAGGTCTTGGCGATGGGGTTGTCGGGGTTCGTGACCTCCACGAGCGTCGCGGCGAATGGGCGGTCGTCGGCGGTGTAGAGCGTGATGGGGGCGCTCTCGAAGAAGACGTCCATGACGCCGCCGCGGAACGAGACCTCGACGGCGCTGGGGGAGACGATGCGTTCGACGACGAAGGCGGGGTGGTCGAGGTGCGCGGTGATGTAGATGGGGCGCGCGTGCGCGGCGTGATCGCCCCAGGGCTCACGCGGCTGGATGATGAGGTTGCCGGCGGCGTCGGTGGAGAGGGCCAGATCGGGTCGCTGCGCGACCCAGTTTTCGATCCAACGGATGACGCGGTGTTCACGTCCCGCGGCGGTGGGGATCTGCGTGAGTGCGAGGAGCCAGTCGTGCGCAGGATTGGTTGATGTTTTTGGGGGGTGGTCGGTGTTGTGCGGCATCGTGGGGGAGTTTAGGGTGGCGTTGTGGGCGCGCCGGGCGACCGGTGGCGCGCGGCAGAACAGAGGCGTTGCGATGGCACTCGCACCTTGCGCGTGTAGGGTTTTTGGCGGGTGTGCGGGTTGGGAAAGCGGGGAAGGGGTGAAGCCGCCCGCATCGGCCGGACGATACAGGTGTATTGGAGGCGGAGAAGGTGCGCAATGAGCAAGATGGCAACAGCATCACGGTTGATCTGGGCGGGGGCGCTTGGGTTGTGCGCGGGGGCGGCGGTCATGCTGGGGTTCCGCATGACGCGCGCGGATGTGGAGGCGGAGGTATATCGCGAGCGCTTGCAGACGCTGACGCTGGACTATGAGGCGCTGCGGGCGAAGTTCAACGAGGCGGTGCACCGGTCGGCGGTGACGGAACTGCTGGTGAAGGACGGCGCGCTCTCGGTGCGTGTGCGCAGTCCGCTCGGGGTGGTGGAGGAGACGCCGACGCCCTTCGACCCAGCCGGTGAGATTTACGTCGATTACGTGCTGGTGGATGGCCGGCTGTGGATCCGGCGCGTCTTCGATGGATCAACGCCGCCGAACAAGGGCGTGGTGATCGATCCGAAGGTGGAGACGATCGACTTTTCAAGCCCGAATGTGGCGCACGGAAAGGCGATCTATCGCTCGCTGGAAGAGGGGCGGTGGATCGTCACCGTGACGGGGAGCGGCGCACTGGGGCTGACGAAGATCTCTGACGATGTGCAGGTGGAGCTCGTCGAAGCGCCGCCGGTGCATGAGTTTGAAGAGGTCGCGCTGGAGGCCGAGGCGCGGATGGCGGGAGTTGGGATTGTGGATGTCTGGCAGCGGCTGATCGGGTACTGATTCAGTTGATAGTGGATAGTTGAGAGTGGACAGTTGAGAGTGGACAGTGTGGAGAGGGGGAGCGGGTCGGGGCCCGGTGGTCTGCACGGTTGCGCCGCGGGGTCGAGCCGTGGCACCCTTTGAGTCTCGCGGCGGATGGGGCGCGCGTACACTGGGGCGATGTGCAACACCCACTACGACAGCAAGCTTCCGTATGAATCGGCCCGTATTCACGCCGCGGCGATCTATTGCTCGGACGGGCGTGTCGGGGAACACTTCGACGATTTTCTGCAGAATGGGCTTTCGCTGCCGCGGTATGACCGCGTGGCGTTGCCGGGCGGGCCGGGGTGCCTGGCGGGACACGAGCAGGCGGTGCTGGAAGAGCGCGGGGTGGCGGATGAGCTGCAGTTCCTGGTGGCGGCGCACAAGCTGAAGCGTGTGGTGCTGGTCTCGCACGAGGGATGCGCGTTTTACGCGGCGAGACTCGGGCTGGATGGCCGGCGCGCGGAGTTGGTGCAGAAGGCGGATCTTGTGCGCGCGGCGGCGTTTGTGCGGCGCGTGACGGGGTTGCACGAGGGTGTTGAGGGGTACTTCGCGCGGCGGGTGGAGGGGCGGGTTCGGTTTGAGGCGGTGGAGGTTTAATTTTCAATTTTCAATGGTCAATGGGCAAACGGCAGTGGGGGCGGAGGATGGGATGAGGGATGATGCAGATTGAGCGGGTTGAGGCGGGGTCGGGGCTGGTGGGGGATGTGGCGGCGCTGATGGGGATGTATCGCGTTTTCTACGGGCGCGATGGGGATGGAGAGGTGGAGCGCTGCCGCGAGTTTCTGGAAGCGCGGCTGGGGCGCGGGGAGTCGGTGGTGTTCGCCGCGGTGGTGGACGTCGGGGCGGGCGCGGCCGAAGCTCGCGCGGAGCCTGGTGCGGAGCGCGTCGATGACCCGGCGCGCAGAGCAGTCGGCTTTACGCAGCTTTATCCGTCGTCCACGACGGTGGGGCTGGCGCGCGTGTGGATCCTGAACGACTTGTTCGTGCATCCGGAGTTCCGCCGCGGCGGCGTGGCGGGGGCACTGATGGAGCGTGCGGAGGCGTTTGCGCGCGAAACCGGGGCGGCGCGGATCGAACTGCAGACAGCGAAGACGAACGCGGCGGCGCGGGCGCTGTATGAAGCGCGCGGGTGGGGGGTGGATGGGGTGTTCGACCGGTATGTGCTGCGGCTGTGAGGCGCGCGGTGCGCGAGTGTGCCGCGGCTGGGTTGTAGCCTGGCCGTCGTTCAGTCGTTTGCGAAGAAGCAGTCAAGGAAGGCGAGGAGGTCGAAGACGTCGACGGCGCCGTCGGTGTTGAGGTCGGCGGTGGGGGTGGCGTGGAACCAGAGGTTGAGGTAAAGGAGCAGGTCGACCTGGTCGACGGTGTCGTCGGCGTTGTGGTCGCAGGGCAGCGGGTGCGGCGCGCCGGGCTGGTACTCGTACGCGCCCATGTCGGCGACGGCGCGCTGGTTGGCGGGGTCGGGGAGGCCGGTGTCGGGGGTGTTGGGGTCGTCGGTGAAGCGGGGGTTCCCGGCGAGGTCTGTGGTGATGTCTTCGGGGAAGGCGGTGGAATCGGCGGCGTCGATGCAGGGGGATCCGGGTTGGAGGCGAAGGTCGCCGTAGTCGTCGTCAGGCGTGCCCCAGGTGTTGTCGGGGCCGGGGTGGGGGTTGCGGATGAAGAGGGGGTCGGCGTCGATGTTGCCGGGGCCGGAGACAAACCCCTGGGTGTTGCTGTAGCTTGCGGTCCGAACGCCGCACGGCTCGCCGAGAGGGCTGACGTTGTTGCGAATGATGCTGCCGGTGCTCGGCTGGATCCGGCACGGGCCGGTGTTGTGGATGAAGGTGCAGCCGATCAAGTTGGAGTAACTGAACACTTCGGTGTTTCCAACGATGATGCTGTCGATGAGAGTGAGCCCTGCTGGCAACGTGCCGGTATTACCGAGCAGCTTGCATCGGTCGAACGTCAAATGCGACAGCGTTGTTCCACTGAACATGTTTCGTTCAAACGTACACTCTTCTGCCCGGGGACAGTAAAGCAGGGGGCCGCCCTTGTTCTCCACGAAAGTACACTGCACAACAGGTCCGTTCGAGCCAAGGAGCCTGGCCAAGCCGCCCGTGACAGTGTTGCCGTCAAATGTGCAGCGTGCGATGGTGCTCTGGGGTGATGAGAGTGTCACGCCCAGCGTGAACGTGTTGTCGATGAGCGTGCAATCGGTAAAGTCGACGGGGCCGGTGGTGCTTGCGATCCGGAGTGGAGTGCCGTAGGAGGTGTGTCGAAAGGTGCAGCCGCGGATGGAAGCCTCAGAAACATCGTCGCCGAGAATCATCTGCTGTACGGCGTTGTCGCTGAAAGTCGAGTCGGAGATGTGCAGCGTACCACCGTTGTAAACCTGGATCAGGCTGCCAGCCTGGATCCTGGCGAAGAGCGAGCCGGAGATGTGGACGTCGCCGCTCGTTCGCAGAAACGTCCGGCCAGGCAAGACTTCGAGTATGCTGCACCGGTGAATCTGAACGGATGCGCAGTCGAGGCGATCCAGCAGCGCCTGGCATCGGAAGAGTACGGAGTCTTCGATCACTGCAGATTCGCCTGACTGCAGAATGACTGTGCAGTTTGTAAGAATGCACTGCTCTATCCGAACGGCTGAATCTGGCGGACAGACTGAGATGCCCTGAGTCGTGCCGATCACTTCGAGGCAGTCGCTGAACTGGCAGCCCCGCAACCGAAGCGAGCCCTGGTTCTGAATCCCCCGTGCGATGCGAGCGAACTGTGAGTTGCGCACCTCGGCGTTCACTCCAGCGCTCACCTGAAGCGGCGCCACGGGCGCATGCTGGAGCTCGAAGACGCAAGTGTCAATGACAGCGTCGGTCTCCAGACCGATTCCAGCACCGAACGTCGACGTCGCAGCACGGACCGTGAGGCCGGAGATTGTTGTGCCCGAAGCTGCTTGTCCGCGTACCACGAAGTGGCTGTCACCGGACGCCGGGGGTGTCGCAAGCTGCAGCGTGGTCAGATCCGGGCTGATTCCAAGCACCGTTAGCTGCTTGTCCTGGATAGAGAGGTGCTCCTGGTACTGGCCCGGCATGATCAGGATCGTGTCGCCGCTGGCGGCCTGATCGATGGCGGCCTGGATGGATTCGCCGGGGTGGACGATCCAGGTGTCCGCCGCGGCGGGGGTGGTGGTGAGGATGAGGGCGAGGAGGGTGAGGCAGGCGAGGAGTCGAGTCTGGAAGGAGGGGCCGGGCATGGGGGGCTCCTGTGTGGTGGCGTGTCGTGGCGGGTGGATGTGTTGGCGGATTCTCGTACCGCGTTGGAAGCGGCGGCGCGTCAGTGGCGTGTGAAGCAGTCGAGGAAGGTGAGGAGGTCGAAGACGTCGACGGCGCCGTCGGTGTTGAGGTCGGCGGCGGGGGTGGCGTGGAACCAGAGGTTGAGGTAGGCGAGAAGGTCGTGGATGGCGACGGTGCCGTCGTTGTCGACGTCGCAGATGAGCGTTGGCGGCGTTGAGGAGGGTTGGTACTCGTAGGCGCCCATGTCGGCGACGGGGCGCTGATTGGTCGGATCGGAAACGCCCGTGTCGGGGGTATTGGGGTCGTCGGTGAAGCGGGGGTTCCCGGCGAGGTCTTCGGTGATGTCGGACGAGAAGGCGGTGGAATCGGCGGCGTCGATGCAGGGGGAACCGGGTTGGAGGCGGAGGTCGCCGTAGTCGTCGTCAGGCGTGCCCCAGGTGTTGTCGGGGCCGGGGTGGGGGTTGCGGATGAAGAGGGGGTCGGCGGAGATGTTGGTAGGGTCGGAACCGGCGTGCTCGATGTTTGAGTGGTGCACGACGCCGCCGAAGATCCTTAGTGCGGGCACATTGTCGCGCGCAATTGAGTTGCGGAGCGCAGAGCCAGGGCCGGCACCACGGACGTACAAGTCGCGATTGCTGACAATCGTGCAGCCGGCAGCGAGGCCCGCCTGCGGTGAGTGGCCGGCCATGCTGATGGTTCCGATGTTTCCAACGAAGGAGCAGTTGAGGATCTGCCGCGCGTCCATCATGGCTGTGGTGGCATTGCCGAGGAATTCGGAGCGGCGGATCGAGTTCACACGACACATGACTTCGGCTGCGTTCCGGACAAACCGGCAGCCATCGACATCGATAGCTCCGTAAAGGAGCTCCTGACCGGAGTTCTCAATAAAGCCGCAGTCGGTTATTGTGGACGCCATCGCGCTGCTGCTGAAGAGAAGCACGCCCTCGTTACGGACAAACTGGCACTCTGATAGTGCAACAACGGCGAAGGGCGCGCGAATGCCGACTACGGCGAGCGAGCCGCTGTTGTTGGCCAGACGACAGCCACGTACGACGATCGGGCCTGATGAGGCGGTATCGCCGAGTGCGAGGACGAGGCCGCTCCTTCGCGTTCCAATGTTATTGATCAACTCGCAGTCGATAACTTCAAGAGGCTCTCCTGCCGCGCTGATCGTTGCGAGGCCCTGATTGTCTTCGAAGTGGCAGCGCCGGATTGCCACGGGAGCGCGGGCGCGAACATTGATGGCGCTGGGGGCCTCGTTGCCAATGAAGCGGCAGTCCTTGATCACCGTGGCGCCGACAGTCCGGATCGGGCCGCTCGCGGTGAGGCGGCTCGCGCGGACGGTGGTGGTCGCAAGCGGCGAGGTTGAACTGATCGCGAGCTGGCATCCGTCGAAGGAGCACAAGTCGATGTTGAGCGAACCATTCGCGCCAATCGCACTTTGACAGGTGTTGAAACTCGTGGCGCTGATCGTCGCAGTTGCGTTGTTGGCAACCCAGATTGCGGTCGAGGTTCCGAGTGGAAGGGTGAAGTTGTCGAACGAGCAGGCTGTGAAGTCGCAGGCGGTGTGGACTGCAACTCCCGTAGCTACGGACGCGTGCGAGCTAGCCTCGAAACCAAGGGCGAGCAGCATCGTTCCCGCGGCATTGGGCCCACTGATCGTCAGCCCCGCTGTGTTCGCAGTGCGTGGCGTCAACAGGATCCGTGTCTGTCCTGGTCCGAACCCGAGCAGGGACAGTCGCTTGTTTGCGATGGTGAGCCCTTCCTGGTACTCGCCCGGCAGGATCAGAATCGTGTCGCCGCTGGCGGCCTGATCGATGGCGGCCTGGATGGACCCGCCGGGGTGGACAATCCAGGTCCTTGCCGCGGCGGGGCACGTGAAGAAGAGCAGGGTGAGCAGGAGGGTGAGTGTGGGGAGGATGGGGGCGGGGATGCGGGTGGGGCGGTGTTGGTGCCGGGGAGAGGTCGGCCTGTGGTTGGTTGACGGTGATGTGTGTGCGTCTTGAGGTCTGCACGGCTGCGCCGCGGGGTGCCGCGTCGAGCCGTGGCGCCCGGCGTGGCCAGTGGGCTGGGTGGGCGCGGCATGACAGGATGGTGTTTCAGCCATGGCTGAGACTCCTTGGTTGAAGTTCTGCTGTCAGCGCCGGACGAGAACCGCCCGGCGTGTTCGGATGCGTTCCGACCCGCGCACCATGATCGACGTGAAGAAATCGCCGCGGCGACGCGAATCTGATTTTTGAGAACTGACTACCTGCGGGTCCGAGAACCGGACCGAGTTGAAGCGTACCCGATGGAACCGACGCGTGCAAGTCGGGTTCGTGAACGGGCGCTTGTACGCAGGGTGGGGACGGGGTGTTGCGGTGTGCGCGTGGAGTTGTTGTTGGCGTGAGTGAGCGCGGAGGGGGCGTTGGTGTGCGCGTGTGTGGCGCGCGCGGGTCATGGCGCGCGGTTGAGCGGGGGCGGTTTTGCGCGGGGGAATCAAGAATCGTTCGGCGCGCGCGGGAGTGGCGCGGCCAGGTATGCAGCGCTGGCGGGTGCGCTGGGGGCGTGGGGAGAACGCTTCCTGACGGGCGCGTCTCTGAGGCGCGTTACCTGTTAGCGGTGGGTGAGGACGCCGTTGGTCACCGCGGCGGCGGCGGTGGCCGGGCGCGTGGTGATCTTGAGCGGGGGCGGGGCGTCGGAGGCCTTGTCGAGTTCGATGCGCATCTCGCGGCCGGCCTTGAACTTGACGGTGCGCTTGGGGGGGACCTCGACGCGTTCGAGGGTCTTGGGGTTCTGCGCGACGCGGGCGGCTCGTTCCTTGATCTCGAAGACGCCGAAGTCGCGGAACTCGATTCGCCGGCCGGCGGCCAGCTCGGCCACCACGGTGTCAAGGAATGCCTGGACCGTGGTGCGGACGTCCGCCCGCTTCAGGCCCGTTTCTTTGGTGATCCGGTCGACCAGATCCTTCTTTGTCACCGTCTTGGCAGTGCCCATGGCTGTCGGTTCCTCGTGTGGTCGAAGTAAGAGTCCCTAGGGAATCCCCTTGTATTGCCAATGGCCGCGTGCCTCTCGGGTCGGGTGTATCGCCTGGTAGCGGGGAACGGGAGAGAGGATGACGGGCGGGCAGGGGGCCGCGGGGGCGATCGTATCCAAGTCCTTGTCGGGTCACCCTTTGGCGGGGATGCGACCCGCCGCACAGTATGCCGGATCATCGGGGTTGGGTCAATTCAAATCGTGTCAGTGATGCCTTCGGAGGGCCCAAACCCCGCTTCTCTGGCTCTGGAGGGGGGTTGTGGGTGAAAGATGAAGTTCGTTTGGCGGGGGACACGGGCGGGGCGTCTGTGCCATGGGTGAGTTCCGGGGGTCAGAAGCGGATGACGAGGCCGCCCTGGATGCCGGCCATGCCGCCGTTGTATTCGAAAGCATCTGCGCCATCGCCGTCATCGAGCCAGTAGGCGACCTGTCGCCAGCCGATCTGGACCCCCACATTGGGGTGGGGCCGCCACTGGAAGCCGACGACGATGTCGACGGAGGCGGTGGTGCGGTCGCTGTCGAAGTAGCCGCCGCCGGACATCTGGAGGTCGATGGTGAAGTCGCGCATGAGTTCCAGCTCGCCGCGGACGCCGATAATGGGCTCGATGAAGAGCTGGTCGGTGGCGGAGCGGCCGCCCTCGCCGCCGATTTCGCGGACGTCGAAGTCGATGTCGTAAAGGCGGAGGCCGCCGATGAGGTAGAGCTGGAGGTCGGCGTCGATGGTTTTGGCGAAGTTACTGCTGTTCTCGTCGAAGTCGTGGGTCCAGACGCGGTAGCCCGCGGCGGCCTCGACGATGGTGAAGTCGAAGTCGACCTGGACGGTGTCGCCGACGTCGATGTCGACGTTGCCGACCTGGAAGGGGTCTTCGGAGACGAAGCGCGTGCGCTGGTCGTACTCGGAACCGAAGAAGGAGAGCCGCCAGCGGTCTGTGGAGAGGTGAATCTCGCCGGAGGGGCGGACCTCGGGGGTGTCGATGTTGAGTTGCTCGATCCGGACGGACTTGGAGGATGCGCCGGGGAGGCGGACGCTGCCGCTGGGGGAGACGAGCCAGACGGCGGGCTCGAGGCGGACGGTCCAGTCGTGATTGTTGGTGGCGCGATCGAGGAGGCGCGGCTCATTGGCCGCGGCGGTTGCCGTCTCGAGGGTGGTGGGGGTTGAGGGCGCGGCGGCGCCGTGGTCCTGCGCGGCGGCCGTTGCGGCGAGGGCGAGGGTTGCCGCGGTGAAGAAGTGGTGCTGGAGGCCGGTCGGGGTCGACATAGTGCGGAGGGTAGCCGGTCTGTGGGGATGGCGCGTTGGTGTGGCTGCGCGCGTCTTGAGGTCTGCACGGCTGCGCCGCGGAGTACCGCGTCGAGCCGTGGCACCCGGGGTGGGGTGCCGCGTCGAGTCGTGGCACCGGGGTGGGGTGCCGCTTCGAGTTGTGCTGCGCGCGTCTTGGGGTCTGCACGGCTGCGCCGCGGAGTACCGCGTCGAGCCGTGGCACCCGGGCGGAGTACCGCGTCGAGCCGTGGCACCCGGGGTGGAGTACCGCGTTGAGCCGTG
>CAYWRO010000051.1:21564-25587 GCA_964460345.1 uncultured Phycisphaeraceae bacterium
CGCGGAGTACCGCGTCGAGCCGTGGCACCCGGGCGGAGTACCGCGTCGAGCCGTGCTGCGCGCGTCTTGAGGTCTGCACGGCTGCGCCGCGGAGTACCGCGTCGAGCCGTGGCACCCGGGGTGGGGTGCCGCGTTGAGCGTGCTGCGCGCGTTTTGAGGTCTGCACGGCTGCGCCGCGGAGTACCGCGTCGAGCCGTGGCACCCGGTGGGGAGCGCGCCTTGTAGTTGGTTCATACAGTTGACAGGCATGGAGCCGGAAGCGGCACAGCGCGGGGATGATGGTCTGGCCGCGGCGGGCGGTTTGGTGGAGCTTGCGCCGGGGGTGCGTGTTGCGCCGGGGGCCGTGCGGTTTGCGTATGCGCGGTCGGGTGGGCCGGGGGGGCAGTCGGTCAACAAGCTGTCGACGAAGGCGGAGTTGCGGATCAGCGTGGGCGTGCTGCCGATCACGGAGCGCGCGCGGGAGCGGCTGCGGGGGCTGGCGGGTTCGCGGTTGACGCTGGAGGATGAGTTGATTCTGACGAGCGAGTCGCACCGGTCGCAGCGTCGCAACCGGGATGAGACGCTTGAGCGGCTGCGCGAGCTGCTGGTGCGCGCGATGGTGGAGCCGAAGCGGCGGAAGAAGACGCGGCCGTCGCGCGGGGCGGTGGAGCGGCGGATCAAGGCGAAGAAAGAACTCGGGGAGAAGAAGGAGCGGCGGCGGAGGCGGGAGGAGGAATGACGAATTGCGAATTACGAATGACGAATTTACGAGTGACGCTTGCTTTTGAGACGAGTAATCCTTCGAATGCTGCTGGTGTGGCGGTGGGGCGTGTGCGCGCGGGGGGCGGCGGCGGCGGGGTGTTTGGGGGTGTGGATGTTGAGGTGATGGGGGTGGAGGGTCTGCGGGCGGTGGGGCGGCATGAGGATGACCTGGCGCCTGCGGTGGCGCGCGTGTGCGAGACGGCGGGCGTTGCGCCGAACCAGCTTGAGCAGGTGGCCGTGAGCGTGGGGCCGGGCGGGTTTACGGCGCTGCGGATGGCGGTGGCGGCAGCGAAGATGATCGCCGCGGCGACGGGTGCGAAGACGATCAGCGTGCCGACGGCGACGTCGGTGGCGCGGGGGATGCGGGAGGAGTTGCGCGGCCGCGGGGCGTTTGCGGTGGCGCTGGCGGGGAAGCAGGAGAGCGCGTTTGTGACGGTGTTTGGGCCGGAGGGGGAGGGGGCGGTGGTGAAGGCGGCTGAGGGGCGGTTGATGGAGGCGGCGGAGGTGGGCAGGCTGGCGGCCGCTGGGGTGCGGACGATCGTGGGCGATCGCTTTCTGCCGGCGCCGATCCGCGAGGCGGCGGTTGGTGCGGGGATGGAGGTTGTGCCGCCGCGGTTTGAGGCGGCGGCGGTGCTGGAGTGTGCAGCGCTGGTGGGGACCGCGGGTGTGCGGGAGGTGGATCCGGTGGAGCTGTTGCCGCTCTACGGGCGGGAGCCGGAGGCCGTGCGGCTGTGGCGAGAGCGGAAGGGGTGAGGGTGCTTCCCGGATTGAGCGGCTGGGGCTGCCCTGGGTCAAGAATACAAAGCTGGATCTGGATGACACTGTGCTGCGGTACAGTGTGGCCATGATGAGCCGTTTTTCGCTGGCGTTAGGGTGGTCCGCCTGTGCCGTGGCCCTGGTTTTCGTCGCGGGGGCGTTTGGCCAGGCGCAGGTGGATCCTTTTGTGGATCCGGTGAATGGCGTGAGGCGCGTGGATCCGGGGTGGCACGCGCTGGTGGGAGGGACGGTGCACGTGCGGCCGGGGGAGGTGATCGAGGGTGGGACGGTGGTGGTGCGGGACGGGGTGATTGTGGAGGTAGTGGCGGGGGCCGCGGATGAAGGGGAGGGAGAAGACACGGCTCGGAGAGCCGTGCCACCGGGGGCGAGGGTGTGGGATTGCAGGGGGCTGCACGTGTACGCGGGGCTGATCGATCCGTGGGTGGAGGTGGGGACGCCGCGGCCGGATGCGGCGGATCCGGGGGCTCATTGGAACGAGCGTGTGACGCCGCAGCGGCGGGCGCTGGACGGGGCGGGGATCGACGGAGCGACGGCGAAGGCGCTGCGCGAGATGGGGTTTGCCGCGGCGGGGATGTCGCCGGAGGGTGGGATTTTTCGTGGACGGAGCGCGGTGGTGTCGCTGGCCGCGGCGGGGGACCCGATCGAGGGGAGCGGTCCGGAGGCGCGGCGGCGGGTGTACCTGGAGGATGCGTACCAGGCGGTGGGGTTTGACACGCGCGGTCCGGGCGGGGAGCGGGGGTATCCGAACTCGCAGGGTGGGGCGATTGCGCTGATCCGGCAGACGTTGTCGGATGCGGCGTACTACGGGGGGGATCACGGCTCGGAGAGCCGTGCCACGGGTGATTCGAGCTGTTTGCTTTGGCTGTGGGGCGGAGGAAAGCAGCACAGGAGCACAACCGCAGAGCGGCAAATGGGATCGGGGCCGGTGCTGGTGTTTGATGTGGACAATGAGTTGGAGGTGTTGCGCGCGAATCGGATTGCGAAGGAGTTCGGGCGGGCGGCGGTGGTGGTGGGGAGCGGGCTGGAGTTTCGGCGGCTGGATGCGATTGCGGAGGATGGGACGCCGCTGATCGTGCCGCTGAACTTTCCGGAGGCGCCGAAGGTGGCGAGCGTGGGGGATGCGGAGGCGGCGGACCTGCGCGAACTGATGACGTGGGAGCAGGCGCCGACGAACGCGCGGCGCCTGGTGCGCGCCGGGGTGAAGGTGGCGCTGACGACGAGCAAGCTGGAGAAGCGCGGGGAGTTCCGGGCGAATCTGCGCAAGGCGATTGCGCACGGCCTGACGGAGGAGGAGGCGCTGGCGGCGGTGACGACGACGCCGGCGATGCTGCTGGGGGTGGAGGATGTGCTGGGGACGATCGAGCGGGGGAAGATCGCGAACCTGGTGGTGACGGATGGGTCGCTGTTTGCGAAGGATGGTGTGATCCGGGACGTGTGGATCGACGGGCAGCGGCACGAGGTGAACCCCGCGCCGCCGGTGGATCTGTCGGGGACGTGGGTGGTGAGCGTCGATCCGCCGGTGTCTGGGTCGGTGCTGACGATGGTCGTGAAGCACGAAGCGCGGAAGCGCGGGCGGGAGGGGACGCCGAAGATCACGCTGAAGGAGACGGCGACGGATGAGAAGGGGGAGGAGAAGGTCGCGACGAGCGAGGGGAAGAACGTGGTGCTCAGCGGCGATTCGCTGACGTTCACGTTCGAGCATGATCCCTTTGGGGCGGCGGGGGTGTTTGTGAGCAGCGGCGTGATCGAGCGCGAGGGCGGGGAGGCGGTGGCGATCCGGTTTGATGGGATGCGGTCGGATGGGCGGATGTTCAGGTGGGTGGCGGAAAGAAGCGACGAAGCGCCGGAGCGAGGGAGCGGCGAAGGGGTTGCGGAGAGGGACGAGGGGAAGGGAGAGAAGAAGAAGGAAGAGGAATCGCGCGAGCGGGAGCTGGCGGCGGATGTGCCGGAGGCGTATGGGTATCCGTTCGGCGCGTATGCGATGGAGGAGTTGCCGCCGCAGCGCACGGTGATCTTGCGGCATGCGACGATCTGGACGTGCGGGCCGGAGGGGGTGATCGAAGACGGCGCGATGGCGATCGACGGGGGGAAGATTTTGTGGGTCATGCCGGAGGACGGGCGCGCGTTCGCGAGCGATGGGGAGTTCATCGATGCGCGCGGCAAGCACATCACGCCGGGGCTGATCGACTGTCACTCGCACACGGGGCTCTTCTCGGGGGGCGTGAACGAGAGCGGGCAGGCGGTGACGGCGGAGGTGCGGATGGGGGACATCACGAACCCGGACACGATCTCGTGGTACCGGCAGCTTGCGGGAGGGATCACGGCGGCGAACCAGTTGCACGGGTCGGCGAACCCGATCGGCGGGCAGAGCCAGACGGTGAAGAACCGGTGGGGGGTGAAGCGGCCGGAGGAGATGCACTTCGAGGGCGCGAAGCCGGGGATCAAGTTCGCGCTCGGGGAGAACGTGAAGCAGAGCAACGGCAGCCGCGCGCAGACGCGGTATCC
>CAYWRO010000052.1:0-23823 GCA_964460345.1 uncultured Phycisphaeraceae bacterium
AGCGTGTCGTGCATCCAGCCCATGTCCCACTTGAAGCCGAAGCCGAGCCCGCCGTCGTAGACAGGGCGCGAGACCTTCGGCCAGGCGGTGGACTCTTCCGCGAACGTCTGGGCGCTGGGGTAGCAGCGGAAGATCTCGGTGTTGAGGCGCTGGAGGAAGTCGATGGCCTCGAGGTTTTCGCGGCCGCCGTGCGGGTTGGGAAGCCACTCGCCGGGATTTCGCGAGTAATCGAGGTAGAGCATGGAGGCGACGGCGTCAAGGCGGAGGGCGTCGGCGTGGTAGCGGTCGAGCCAGAAGAGCGCGCTGGAGATGAGGAAGGAGCGCACCTCGTGCCGGCCGTAGTTGAAGATGAGGGACTGCCAGTCGGGATGGAAGCCCAACCGCGGGTCGGCGTGCTCGTAGAGGTGCGTGCCGTCGAAGTAGCCGAGGCCGTGTTCGTCGGAGGGAAAGTGGCTGGGGACCCAGTCGAGGATGACGCCGATCTCGGCCTGGTGGAGGGCGTCAATGAGGGACATGAAGTCCTGCGGCGTGCCGAAGCGGCTGGTGGGCGCGAAGTAGCCGGTGGTCTGGTATCCCCACGATCGGTACAGCGGATGCTCCATGACGGGGAGGAACTCGACGTGTGTGAAGCCGCGCTCCTTCACGTACGTGGGGAGGGTCTCGGCGAGCTGGCGGTAGGAGAGGGAGCGGCCGTGCGTTTCGTGCCGCCAGGAGCCGAGGTGGACCTCATAGATGGAGATGGGAGCTTCGCGGGTCTGGCGCTGGCGGCGCGAGGCGAGCCAGTCGGCGTCGTGCCACTCGTAGTCGAGCGAACGCACGATCGAGGCCGTGCCTGGCGCGGATTCGTGCATGAAGCCGAAGGGGTCGGCCTTGTCGGCGCGATAGTCGCGGTGGTGCGACTCGACGTGGTACTTGTAGAGCGTGCCCTCGGGCAGGTCCGGGATGAAGAGCGTCCAGATGCCGGACTGCGCAAGAGCGTGCATCGGGTTCGCGTCCGGGGACCAGCCGTTAAAGTCACCGACCACGCTGACGCGGCGGGCATTGGGGGCCCAGACGGCGAAATGTACGCCGTTTTGTTTGGCAGCGCTCGCGCCGTCTCCGCCGCTGCCGCGGCTCAGGTGCGCACCGAAATGGTTGTAGAGGCGGTAGTGGGTGCCCTCGTTGAAGAGGTAAATGTCGTGCTCGGAGAGAAGCGAGGGGGATTCAGTGGGTGCGCCGGAGGCGACGCGGTTCCCGCCCGCCTGTGCAGCCGCGGCGGAATTTGAGGCGTGCTCCGGCTTCTGTGCCATTCGATGGTCCTTTACAGGCGGGGACGCCTGTACCATTGTTGTTGTTCACAGGCGGGACGCCTGTGCCACGGCTTATTGTGGCCGGTCGAGGAGTTCGAGGATGCCGTTCATCGGGATGGGGGCCCACGATGGGCGGTTGTTGAGCTCGTAGGTGAGTTCATAGGCGGCCTTGTTGAGGAGCCAGACGTCCAGGAGCAGTCGGGCGTGCGATTCCTCCGCGGGAATGATGGGGGGCTTGATGTGTTCCAGGTAGCCGCGGAAAAACGCGGCCTGCACCTGGCCGCGCCACCAGGCGGCCCATTCTCCAAAACGATGCGCCTCGTCGCCCTCGGCGGGAATTGCCCCGCGCTGCACCTGTTCGCGCACGCCCTCGTGGGCGGCGTACTGGAAGGATCGGATCATGCCGGCGACGTCCATGAGGGCGGAGCGCTTCAGACGGCGTTCGCTGATGGGTCGCATGGGCTCTCCCTCGAAATCGATCATGACGACGTCGCGGCCCGTCCAGAGGACCTGCCCGAGATGGTAATCGCCGTGGCAGCGGATGCGGACGGTGTCGATGAGGTGGCCGGTGACTCGCCTGAGGCGTTCCATGATCTGGTCGCGGCGCTCGAGCACCTGCTCGGCGAGCGTGCGGGTTGGGTCATCGAGCTGACGGAGCGTGCCGCGGAGGGTCTGCAGGGCCCGCTGCGCGCCGTTGCGCATGGACTGGTAGAGCGAACGCTGGTAGAGGCGGCTGAAGGACTCGGGCTTGAAAGCCGGATCTTCATCGTCGGAGGCGAGGGCGGTGTGCATCTCGGCGGTGCGCCGGCCGAGGAGGCGCATCTGGTCGAGGAAGTCGCCGAGGAGGTCTTCAGCGGCCGGATCGGGGGCGGCACGTGCCGCGGCGAAGAGGTCCGGCTCTGCGCCGGGGGGGGTGGGCGGCTGCGCGCGCTCCGGGGGGAGCGTGAGGATGCGCTCGAAGGAGCGGCCGAGGGCGTCGATGGTGAAGCGCCAGCAGTCACCCTGGTTGGGCACGAAGCCCTGCACCATCGCGAGCGTCATCGGTTCCTGGCGGCGGGCGACGTAGTGCAAGGAACCGGCGACGGGAGGCGCATGAGAGAAGCCGGTACGTTCCGTGAGGAACCGGCCGATCTCCAGGTCCGGGTTCAGCCCTTCCTGCAGGCGGCGGTAGAGCTTCATGATGTACCGATCGCCGAAAGTCACGGAGGAGTTGGACTGTTCGGTACGCCCGAGATGCACCTCGTCCGGTGTCGCGCCGGCTCCGCTCCAGATTGTTCGTGCCCGGTCGCTTTCGCCGATCGCTCGGCCGCGATGGTGTGAGCTTCTGGCAGTGTTGGACCGAATGCCCTGAGCCTCGCCGCGGCCGCCCTTGAGCGTGCGGCGGCGCTGGACGGCCAGAAGGAGGTTGGTCCAGATGTAGGGGTCGACGGTGGCGTCGTAGAGAACGCGGCGTTGGAGGGCTGCGCCGTTGGTACGTGCCCGCCCGTCGTCGACGGGCCCGCCGATGTAGGCGCAGATCGCAGGGGATGACTCTCCCAGGAGGAGGGCGGCGTGTTCCCGGTCAGCCAGGGCGAGGGGGACGGTGTACATCTCATCGTCGCTGTCGGCGTACTGGACGCGCACGAGGAAGATGGCCGCGGTGAGCGTGGCGGGGTCGAGATTGAGTGGGATTGGCAGCGATTCCTCGATGGTGACGGCGCGGATGGCGCGGCTCTTGGAGGCGAACCAGCGCCGTGTGGGGAGATCGTCGGGGAGAACGCTCTCAAGCCATCGCGCGGCGGCGGGGCTGGTGAGCCACCGGTTGAGGTCGCCGCGGGCGGAGACCTCTGGGGTCTCCTGGCCTGTGCTGATCTCGATGGACGCTGCGCTGCGGAGGCGGAACCAGTGGAAAGCATGGGGGCCCAGGGAGAGGAAGTAAGGCTGGTCGGCGCCGCCTCCGATGGGGGGGAAGCGCGTGTGACCGAAGAGTTCGATAGGCTCCTGGCCGGCGTAGGCGGACAGTTCAAGCTGGACGGGCTGAGCAAAGCGCGAGAGGTTTGCGATGATGAGGATGTGCTCGTCCTCGTGGCGGCGCAGGAAGGCGAGGATGCGCGGGTTGTCGGGGTTGAGGAACTCGATGTCGCCGCGGCCGAAGACCGCGTGGCGCTTGCGGAGGGCGATGAGGCGCTTCATCCACCAGAGGAGGGAAGACTGGTTGGCGCGCTGGCTCTCGACGTTGACGGTTTCGTAGTGGTACTCGGGATCGATGATGGTCGGGAGGTAGAGCTGCTGCGGGTTGGCGCGGCTGAAGCCCGCGTTGCGATCGTCGGACCACTGCATGGGGGTGCGGACGCTGTCGCGGTCGCCGAGGTAGACGTTGTCGCCCATGCCGATCTCGTCGCCGTAGTAGAGGACGGGCGTGCCGGGCATGCTGAAGAGAAGGCCGTTGAGCAGTTCGATCTTGCGGCGGTTGTTTTCCAGGAGCGGCGCAAGTCGGCGGCGGATGCCGAGGTTGATGCGCATCTGGCGGTCGGTGGCGTAGGAGCGGTACATGTAGTCGCGCTCCTCATCGGTGACCATTTCGAGCGTGAGCTCATCGTGGTTTCGCAGGAAGATGGCCCATTGGCACGGTTCGGGCAGCGCGGGCGTCTGCTGGAGGATGTCGACGATGGGGAAGCGGTCCTCCATGCGCAGGCCCATGAAGAGACGGGGCATAAGCGGGAAGTGGAAGCACATGTGGCATTCGTCGCCGTCGCCGAAGTACGCGGCGGAGTCTTCGGGCCACTGGTTGGCTTCGGCCAGAAGCATGCGACCGGGCCAGTGGGTGTCGACGTGGCGGCGGAGTTTGCGGAGGAACTCGTGCGTCTCCGGGAGGTTTTCGCAGTTCGTGCCTTCGCGCTCGTAGAGGTATGGAACAGCGTCGAGGCGCATGCCGTCCACGCCGAGTTCGAACCATTTGTCCATGACACGGAAAACGGCGTCGTGCACGGCGGGGTTGTCGAAGTTCAGGTCGGGCTGGTGGTGATAGAAGCGGTGCCAGAAGTACTGTCCGGCCACGGGGTCGTACGTCCAGTTGCTGGTTTCGAAGTCCTGGAAGATGATGCGGGCCTCGGGGTAGCCGGTCGGTTCATCGGCCCAGACATAAAAGTCGCGCTCGGGGCTGCCGCGAGCGGCCTTGCGGGCGCGTTTGAACCACGGGTGCTGATCGGAGGTGTGGTTGATGACGAGTTCGGTGATGATGCGGAGGCCACGCTTGTGGGCTTCGCTGATGAGGCGGCGGACGTCGCGGCGCGCGCCGTAAGCTGGATTCACGCCGGTGTAGGAGGCGATGTCGTAGCCGTCGTCGCGCAGGGGCGACGGGTAAAAGGGGAGGAGCCAGATGGCGGTGACGCCGAGATCGTGCAGGTAGTCGAGGCGTTCGTTGAGCCCCGGGAAATCGCCGATGCCGTCGGCGTCGCTGTCGGCGAAGGCGCGGACGTGGAGTTCATAAATGATCGCCTCCTTGTACCAGCCGGGCTCGGGAGGCGTCGGGCTTGGCGAAAGCCGGGTCTGGCGCGAGCGGCCGCGGCGGACCGTGGAGGGGGCTGTGGCTCGGCCGGGCGCGGAAGGTGCGGGGGCAGCGCGGCTTCCGCTTCGTTCGTTCGTCGCCGCCCTGTTGCGCATCTCCGGCATGGGTTGCTCACGCGAAGTAGTCGAAATCAGCCTCCGAGCGGGCGTGCGCGGAGGGACGGATGTGGAGGACGTGGGCCATGGTTGTGCCGGGGCCAAGGCCGATGATGTTGTCGGGACCGCGCCAGGTGTAGCGGACGCCGCAGAGGAGATCGCGGGCTTCGAAGGGGTCAAGGTGGTCGATGCCCAGGGCGCGCAGGTTCAGGTGCACCGTTCCCCAATGCGTCTCGAAGGGGTTGGTGTTCACGACGCACAGCATGACGTCGCTGTAGTCGGGCGTGCGCTTGGAGTAAGCCAGCAGCGCGGGGTTGTCGACCGGATGGAAGTCGAGCAGGCTGTTCTGCTGAAGGGCCGGGTGTTCGCGGCGGATGCGGTTGATGCGGGCGATGACGTGGCGGAGCGACCATGGGGCGTCGAGATCCCAGTGACGCACCTCGTACTTCTCGCTGTTCAAATTTTCTTCGCTCCCCGGCTCGCGCGGCGTGAAGTCGCAGAGTTCGAAGACGGGGCCGTAAATGCCGTAGCTGGCCGCAAGGGTCGCGGCGAGGACAAGTCGGGCGATGGCCGCGGGGCGGCCGCCGTTCTGGAGGTAGCTCGTGAGGATGTCGGGGGTATTCGGCCAGAAGCTCGGGCGGAAGTACTCGACGACCTCGGTGCGCGTGAGCTCGGTTAGGTACTCTGTGAGGTCTTCCGGGCCGTTGCGCCAGGCGAAGTAGGTGTAGGACTGAGAGAAGCCGCCCTTGGCGAGGCGGTACATGCGCGCGGGGCGCGTGAAGGCCTCGGAGAGGAGAATGACGTCCGGGTGCTCGCGCGTGAGTTCATCGGTGAGCCAGTCCCAGAAGCGAAAGGCCTTCGTGTGCGGGTTGTCGACGCGGAAGATGCGCACGCCCCGGTCGATCCAGAAATCAAACACACGTTTGAGTTCCAGCCAGAGGGCTTTCCAGTCGTCCGTCTCGAAGTCGAGCGGGTAGATGTCCTGGTACTTCTTCGGCGGATTCTCGGCGTACTGGATGGAGCCGTCCGGGCGGTGGCGGAACCACTCCGGGTGTTCGCTGACCCAGGGGTGATCGGGAGAGCACTGGAAGGCGATGTCGAGGGCAATCTCGAGGCCGGCGCTCGCCGCGGCGGTGACGAGGCGATCGAAGTCGGCGAGCGTTCCGAGATCGGGGTGCACGGCGGTGTGGCCGCCTTCGTGGGAGCCGATCGCCCAGGGGCTGCCGGGGTCGTCGGGCCCGGCGATCGGGGCATTGTTGGGCCCCTTGCGGTGGGTACGGCCGATCGGGTGAATGGGGGGGAGGTAGAGGACGTCGAAGCCCATCGAGGCGACATAGGGGAGTCGCGCGATGACGTCGTCGAACGTGCCGTGGCGGCCGGGTTGGCTCGAGCAGGAGCGGGGGAAGAGTTCGTACCAGGCGCTGAAAAGGGCCTTGCCCCGGTCGACGATGATTCGCCGCGCGGGCTGAAGTGTCGTAACGAAGCGGTGGGGGGTGTAGGTGCGCATCAGCGCGGCGAGCCGGTCGCTCAGGCCGGCCTCGATGCGGTCCGGGACGTCGGCTCCGACGTCGGTAAGGCGTCTGGCGAACGTCTGCAGCTCGGTGCCGTCGGCCCTGGTGCCTTCCCCGCCGGCCTCCGCGACCGCGTTCGCCGCGGCTTCGATGAGAGCTTCACCCATCTGGAACTCGACATCGAGCGCCACGCCCGCCTCAGATTTCTTGCGGAGCGCCTCGCGCCAGGACTCGAAGTCGTCAATCCACGCCTCGATCGTGTACTCCCATCGCCCGAGCGAAGTGACCTCGAACGACGCAAACCATCGATCATTGACGTCAAGCTCAAGCGGCGCTCGGCGCCAGGACTCCGCGCCGCGCTGATTGCCTGCACTGACTTCAGGGCGGTACAGCAAGTCCGCGCCGACCAGATCGTGACCGTCGGCGAAGATCACGGCTTCAACGCAGACGCGCTCGCCCACGGTGCGCTTGATCGGGAATGCGCCGCCGTCCACCTCTGGATAAATCCGGTCAATGACGACGCGGCGCCGTCCATCCCCCTCCGCCCGGGGCCCGGCGGCGAAACGGCCGCGGCCCGCGGCGGGCCGACTGACCACCTGGCGAGGCATCAAAGGGGTATAGCCCCGAACAGGGCGGGAAACAGCAGGCACTGTGCCGCAATTTGGCCCGGCAGAGGGCGCGAGTCATGGGAGCGGCTGGTCCGGCCCCACCGGCGCTGTGAGCTTCAGGCCGATGATCGAGACGAGCAGCAGAAGCAGAAAGAAGAGGCGGCCGGGTGTGATCGGCTCCTTGAGCAAAACGATGCCGAGCAGCGCCGTTCCCGCAGCGCCGATGCCGACCCATACCGCGTACGCCGTGCCGATCGGCAGCGTGCGGATGGCGAGAGCGAGGAGATACATGCTCGCGGCGAGGGCGATGACGGTGAACACGCTGGGCCAGAGCCGCGTGAAGCCGTGGGTGTAGCTGAGCCCGATGGCCCAGGCTGTTTCAAGCAACCCGGCGATGATGAGGATGAGCCATGCCATGCGGGATCATTGGCTCACCGCGGCCACTTGCCCATCCGGATGGGGGAGAGGCATCCCCGCCAAGCATGAAAGATTCGGGTGCGAGCGGCCAGCGGAAGCGATCCTACTTAACGCACATTCTGTGTACTTGTCCCGCTCTCAAATGCTGGCAGCGCCTGGAGGGAGGCCGTACCTTGTCTACAAGGGGGCGGATGCCGCGCGATCGCAACAATCTGAGCGCGCCGAGTGCTGCGGCTCGCCCGCGCACTGCGCGTTGGGGCGAGACCGGTTGGAGCCCCGGTGGTTCGGCTGTGCTTGCGGCCATCGTACTCGCCTGCGCCGGCGGCGTCGGGTGCCGCGGCCCGCAATCGGCGCTTGATCCTGCGGGCGAACAGGCCGAGCGAATCGCCGGCCTGACGTGGTGGATGTTTGGTGGGGCGGGCGTCGTGTGGGTGATCGTGGTGGGCGTCGCGGCGTATGCGATCACCCATCCGAGGCCGCACGACCGGCGGCAGGCAGCGATCTACATCATCGGCGGGGGTGTGGTGTTCCCCACGTTGGTGTTGGCCGTCCTGCTGTCGTTCGGCTTGCGGGAACTGCCGCGGCTGGTCGCACCCGCTCCCGAGGGGAGCCTGGTGATTGAGGTGACGGGGCTGCAGTGGTGGTGGGACGTGCGGTATCCGGAGAGCGGCGTGCGGCTGGCGAACGAGGTCAGGGTGCCCGCCGGAGAGCCCGTTCAGTTTCTGCTGCAGGCGGATGATGTCATTCATTCATTCTGGATTCCGAGCCTCGGGGGGAAGATGGACATGATTCCCGGCCGCGAGACGCGGCTATCGCTGACCGTGACGCGAACGGGCGTCTTTCGTGGAGCGTGTGCGGAGTTGTGCGGCGATTCGCATGCCATCATGGCGTTCGACGTCGTGGTGATGGAGCCGGATGCCTTTTCGCGCTGGCTGCAGGAACAGGCGCGGCCGGCGCAGCACGGGGCCGGCACCCTGGTTGAGCAGGGACGAACGGCGTTCCTGGCGACGGGGTGCGGGGCGTGCCACACCATCCGCGGCACGGAGGCTGACGGCGTACTGGGGCCGGACCTGACGCACATCGGCGTGCGGGTCAGCCTGAGCGGCGGGGCGCTGCCGACAGATCAGACGGGGTTTGAGCGCTGGATTGCGCATCCCGGCACGGTCAAACCCGGCGTGCACATGCCGTCATTCGCAATGTTGCCTCCCCAAGAGATCCGCGCGATTGCGGCGTATCTGGAATCACTTGAATGAGCGATGCGCCCACACCCGGAGATCGGCCGGCGCGTGAGCCCGGAGATGTGGGCCCGGCCGAGGCTGCGCCGGATCATGTGCAGCGAGCACAGCGCGACCGCCTTGCGAGAGCGTGGGCATTTCCAACAGGATGGCGATACTTCTCGTCTCCGGCCAATGTGCGCGTCGGGATGTGGTACATGGTCGCCTCGTTCGGGTTCTTTCTCTTTGCCGGTGTCCTGGCGCTGATGATGCGCGTGCAGCTTGCCGGTCCGAACGTCGAGTTTCTGGATGCGAGCACGTACAACCAGATCGTGACGATGCACGGGACGGCGATGATGTTCCTGTTCGGCGTGCCGATCCTGGAGGCGTTCTCGATCTACATGCTGCCAGCCATGCTCGGCGCGCGCGATCTGCCGTTTCCGCGCCTGTCGGCGTTCGGGTTCTGGTGCTTCCTGATCGGCGGCGTGTTCGTGTGCGGGTCAATCTTCTTCGGGGTCGGGCCGGAGGGCGGGTGGTTCATGTATCCGCCACTGACGACGGCGTTTCAACCAGGCGTTGGCGCGGACATCTGGCTGCTGGGGCTGACCTTTGTCGAGATCGCTGCGATCGCCGCGGTCGTGGAGATCATCGTCGCCGTGCTCAAGTCGCGGCCGCCGGGCATGCGGCTGAACCTGATCCCGCTGTACGCGTGGTACATCCTGGTGGTGGCGGGGATGATTCTGTTCGCCTTCCCGCCGCTCATTGCCGGGGACATTCTGCTGGAGTGCGAGCGGGCTTTCGACTGGCCGTTCTTCGATCCCGCCCGCGGTGGGGACCCGATTTTGTGGCAGCATCTGTTCTGGGTGTTTGGCCACCCGGAGGTGTACATCATCTTTCTGCCGTCGATCGCTCTGGTGGCGATGATCGTGCCGACCTTCGCCCGCACGCCGATCGTCGGGTATGGATGGGTGGTGCTGGCGGCGGTGGGGACGGGTTTCATCAGCTTCGGCCTGTGGGTGCACCACATGTTCACGACAGGCCTGCCGGGAATCTCCCTCGGGCTCTTCTCGGCGGCGTCGGAGGCGGTGGCGATTCCGACCTCCATTCAGATCTTCTGCTTCATCGCGACCCTGGTGGCGGGGCACGTGGTCCGGCGGGCGGCGGTGCTGTTTGTCTTCGGCGGCATTGCGACGTTCATCATCGGCGGGCTGACCGGCGTGATGGTGGCGATCGCGCCGTTTGACTTTCAGGCTCACGACACGCACTTCGTGGTGGCGCACCTGCACTATGTGCTGATCGGGGGCGCTGTGTTTCCGATTATGGCGGGCGTGTACTACTACTACCCGCTGGTGGCGTCACGACTGCTGTCAGAGCGGCTGGGGACGATCGCATTCTGGCTCATGTTCGCCGGGCTTAACGTTGCATTTCTGCCGATGCACATCACGGGATTGCGCGGGCTGCCCCGGCGTGTGTTCACGTATGAAACGGGCCTGGGCTTTGACACGCTGAACCTGGTGTCGACGGTGGGCGCGTTCCTGCTGGCAGCGGGGATCGGCGTGGTCGTGTGGGACGTCATGCGGCCGAAGAAGCGTGATCCCGCGCCGGCGCGCAATCCCTGGAATGCGGGAACGCTTGAGTGGATTTCAGAGATCCCCTCACAGCCATGGAGCGCGCGGTGCATTCCCGAGATCGACAGTCGCTACCCGCTCTGGGATCAGCCGGGCATCATCCGCGACTACGACCGAGGGCGCTTCTACCTGCCTGATGCGGAGGAGGGGAAGCGCGAGATGTTGATCACCTCCGTGATTGATGCGAAGCCGATGCACTGCCAGCGCGTCGGGGGCCCCACGTTTGTCCCCCTGCTTGCCGCGACGTTCATCGGGTTTGCGTTTATCTTCTCGACGTTCAAGCTGGTCTGGCCTGCCCTTGCGTGCGCGGTGTTGGGAACAGTCTTCGTGCTGATCTGGCTCTGGACGGGCACCGCGCAGATCCCGGAGAAGGAAGAGAAGGATGTCGGGCTGGGTCTGACGCTGCCTCTGTATGTGAGCGGACCCAACTCGGTGGGATGGTGGGGGATGCTCATCACGATGCTGGGCGACCTCACGGCGTACGTCTCTCTGCTCTTCGGATACTTCTTTTACTGGACCGTTCATGAGGACTTTCCGCCGCGGGACATGCCTGGCCCGGGCGTGACCTGGCCGGCAATCGGCGGCGCTCTGCTGGTCGGAGCGTGGGTGTGCACGCTGCTGGCGCGGTGGTGCAACCGGGCGGACCGGGCAGCGCTGTTCTATGGGACTGCACTGGCGGGTGCAGCGATGGCAGTGCTCGGAGCCGCCGCGCTTGCGCTCGGTCCCTGGCGGGCGGGCATGGACCCACAACAGCATGTCTATCCCGCGATCGTGTGGGTCCTCATTCTCTGGACCATTCTGCACGCGGGGGTTGGAGCGCTGATGCAGTTGTACTGCATCGCCCGTCGAGCGGCGGGGAAGATGACGACCAGGTACAACGCTGACATCACCAATGTGACGGTTTACTGGCATTTCTGTGCCCTGACTGCCGTCATGACGGTTGCCGTGGTGGCTGGCTTCCCGCTGGTTGCCGGGTGAGGGCATGAGGGAACGATGGGAACGGGGGTGTTGATGGGCAAGGCGCTGCAGAGAGGGGGAAGCGATCGCGGTGCAGCCGGCAACACGGCACGCGCGGAGGCCCACGAGCGAAATGAGAGCCTCTGGCTCCTCGCCGCGTCGCCTCTGGTTTGGGGCGCGCACTTGATCGCCTGTTACCTGACGGTGGCGATCTGGTGCGCCAAGGCCGTCGGCCGGGACGGCGGCCTTGGGTGGACGCGCTGGGCGATCGGGGTGTACACGCTTGCCGCGCTGGCGGGCATTGCCGCGATCGGCTGGATCGGCGCGCGGCGGCACACGTTCGCGGACCCCGATGTGGCGCACCACGCGGACCTGCCGGAGAGCCGCCGTCGTTTTCTCGGGCTGGCCATTCTGCTGCTGTCCGGCCTCAGCGCCATCGCCACCATTTTCGATGCGCTGCCCGCAGTTTTCATCGGAACGTGCAACTGAGTGAGCCATGCGATACGCCCTCTACACAGTTGGCCTGGCGACGCTCGCGGCACTGTGGCTCGGCCCGTTGCCCGATTTGGCAGCGGGGTCGTTCGCCGCGCACATGACCCTGCATATGGGAGTCGTCGCGGTCGCCGCGCCGCTCCTGGCGCTCGGCGTGGCCGGAACGCAAGCCGATCCCGTGCGCCGCATCCCGACGGTGTTTGCACCGATTCCGCTGGCCGTGCTCGAGCTCGTCGTCGTGTGGGGCTGGCATGCGCCGGGACTGCATCAGTGGGCGCGCCAGTCCGGGGCAGGCTTCCTCATCGAGCAGGGCAGCTTTCTCGCATGCGGTCTACTCCTGTGGCTGAGTGCGGTGGGTGGGGATGCGGCGTTTGCGCCGGGAGGACGCCGGGCTCTTGAGCGTCCGGGCGCCGGCATCGTGGCCCTGCTGATGACCTCCATGCACATGACCCTGCTCGGGGCGCTGCTGGCCCTCTCGCCACGACCGCTCTATGACCATGCCGAGCACCCGGTGCGTCTTCCGCCAATGGCCGATCAGCACCTCGGCGGCGCGATCATGCTGCTGGTCGGCGGCGCCTCGTACCTGGCGGGTGGCGTGGGGCTCTCGGCTGTGCTGCTGAGAGCGCCGCCGGATCGGGCTGAAGCGTCGGCGGCGTGTGCGCCGGCGCGTGAGGGGAGGGCGGCATGAACCGGCTGCTTGCCGCGATCAAGGTTCTCGTCGTCGTCGGGGTGCTCGGCGGGCTCATCGCGGCCTCGGGAATCGTCCCCATCAGAGCCTCCTCGCGTCACTGGCTCGTGACCGTGTGGCTCCTGGAGTTTTCCAAGCGTCGTTCGGTCTCCACCCACACACTCGGCGTCAGCGTCCCCGAGCTGACCGATCAGGACGCCTTCAAGGCCGCAGCGCACTACGAGATCGCCTGCCGCGCCTGCCACGGCAGCCCGGGTTCGCCGCAGCCGACCATCGCCTTCCACATGACGCCGCGGCCGCCGAATCTTGCAGAGTCGGTCCCGAAGTACGATCCGGAGGAACTCTTCTACATCGTCAAACACGGGATCAAGTTCACCGGCATGCCCGCCTGGCCCACGCAACTCCGCGACGACGAGGTCTGGGCGATGACCGCGTTTCTCCGTCGCTACCCCGACCTCGATCAGCCCCTCTATGAGCAACTGGTCCGCGGCCGGCTGGGCGACCTCACCGTCGAACCCATGCAGACGCTCGACCCGGGCGCGATTCCCGAGGCCGTCGTCCGCACCTGCGCGCGCTGCCACGACACGGACGGCTCCGGCCGCGGCGGGGTGTTTCCGGCGCTGGCGGGGCAGAAACCGGATTACCTCGCCGCCTCGCTCCAGGCCTACAAGCATGGGGAACGCCACAGCGGACTGATGGAGCCGATCGCCGCGGCACTGACCGATGCCGAGATTGATGAGCTTGCGGCGTACTTTGCCAACCTTTCCTCCGCGCCGACGAACCTAGTCCTCGCAGCTGACAAGGATGCTCCGGCTCCGGAGCCGAATCAGGCCTCGAGTGGCGAGCGGGAAGAGACCACGTTTGCCAAAGCCATCAAGCGCGGCCGCCAGATCGCCGAGCTTGGCCTGCCCGCCCAGGGAGTTCCGTCCTGTATTGACTGCCACGGGCAAGGGGGCGAAGGTGGGGCCGACCTGGCAGCGACCAACCGTCACTACCCCATTCTCGCGGGGCAATCCGCGGATTATCTGGCCCTGCAACTGATCCTCTTCAAGGAGGGCCGGCGCGGCGGCACGCCCTACGCCCACCTGATGGATTTCGTGGCGGGGGGGCTCACCGAGGAGCAGATGCGGGACGTGGCGGCGTACTTTGAGTCGCTGGCGGCGGCGGGGGACCGGGGCGGCGCGCATTCGCCTGAATGACAGCTCCGCATGCTTCCATACCGCGCGATCACGGGCCGGGCCCGTGCTCCCCGAGGCGACGCAAGAAATTCGCACGTGTCGGTCGTCCGAACGGCGGCTGGGCGATGCAGGGAAGGGCCGGCTCCGGTATCCTTTGGCCACTTGACTTCGAGGGAACCTTCATGTCACACGCCGCCGCCCAGGCCCCGTCCGCCGCGCCCGTCCCGAAAGGGCATCCCCACGGCCTGTATCTCCTCTTCGTTACCGAGATGTGGGAGCGGTTTTCGTATTACGGCATGCGGGCCCTGCTCGTGCTGTATCTGATCACCAAGACGAGCGAGGACAACCCCGGCCTGGGGTGGACCGAACAGAAGGCGGGCAGTCTGTACGGGTGGTACACGGGGCTTGTCTACCTGACGCCGCTGTTTGGCGGCTGGCTCGCCGATCGGATTCTGGGCACGCATCGATCCATGGTGATCGGGGGCTGGATCATCGCGGCGGGGCATTTTACGCTCGCGTTCACCGAGATGGCCAAGGGGAGCGGGGTAGGGCAAACGGCCGTGTTCCTGTTGGGATTGGGGTTGATCATCATCGGCACCGGTTTTTTCAAGCCGTGCGTTTCGGTGATGGTTGGTCAGTTGTACGGCCCCACAGACCCGCGGCGTGATGCAGGGTTCACGATTTTTTACATGGGCATCAACCTTGGCGCGTTCTTCTCCGGCCTCGTGTGCGGGACGCTTGGTGAGAAGGTCGGCTGGCACTGGGGGTTCGGGTCGGCGGGCGTCGGGATGGTGCTTGGGCTGATCGCGTATCACATCGGCCGGCCGCGCCTGCTCAGGGGCATCGGCCTGCCGCCGAGCCAGGTGGATGCAAAGGGCTCGGCTGAGACGCTTGTGTGCGGCAAGTGCAGTTATCCCGCCGTCGGCCTCCCGACGGACGCGCCCTGCCCCGAGTGCGGCTCGATGACGCGAGTCGACCCTGCGACGGCGCCGCTCACCAGCGTGGACAAGCAGCGCATCGCCGTGATCTTCATCATGGCGTTCTTCGTGATCTTCTTCTGGACCGCCTTTGAGCAGGCGGGCTCCTCCATGAATGCCTTCGCGTATGAGAAAACCAATCGCACCATTTTCGGATGGGAGTTCCCCGCCACGTGGTTCCAGTCGGTGAACCCGGCCATCATTCTGTTGTTTGCGCCGGTTTTTGCCTGGTCGTGGGTGCGGCTGGCCCGGCGCGGCCTGAATCCGAACACGCCGGTCAAGTTCGCGATGGGGCTTATGCTGCTCGCGGTCGGCTTTGTCTTCATGATCTTCGGGGCGCTTGAAGTGAAGAATGGCGGACTGGCGAGCCCCGTGTGGCTGATGGCCGCGTATCTGTTCCACACATGGGGCGAGTTGTGCTTGTCTCCCATCGGACTCTCGATGGTCACGAAGCTGTCGCCGGTGCGGCTTGTATCTCTGATGATGGGCGTGTGGTTCCTGGCGAACTTCGCCTCCAACCTGCTGTCGGGATACCTCTTCGCGTATTCCGACCGGATCGCCAAGGGAGAGGTGTTCACGCTTCTCGGCGGCGAGGCGGACTTCTTCCTGATTCTCGTCCTTGCACCGATGGCTGCTGGTCTCGTACTGCTGCTGCTCTCGCCGGTGCTGAGGCGCATGATGCACGGAAAGGGATAAAGGGGTTTCGTCCTATCCGGCCTTAAACAGATCAAGTTGCCCCGTCTCCGATCGGCGCTTCAAGAAGGCCGCGCTTGACAACCCGCCTGTCCGGTGCCTCTCCAGGCCATACCGCCGTGCAAAAACCTTGAACGTGGCGCCGAGTTGTTCGGCCCGCTCTCCCTCGCCGCGGAAGCGCACTCGTGCAGTCGCATCGTACAGCTTTCCGCCCCGCGCCTCGCGGATGAGCGCCTCTACCTTCCCCGCCCGCTGCGGGTAGTGCCGCTCCAGCCATTCCAGGAACAGTGCTTTGATCTGCCACGGCAGGCGCAGCAGGATCCACCCCGCCCCGCTCGCCCCCGCTTCGGCCGCGGCCTTCAGAATCGCCGGGAGCTCGTGATCGTTCAGGCCGGGCACGACCGGCGCAACCATGACGCTCACCGGCACGCCCGCCGCGGCGAGTCTCTCCACCGCCTCGAGCCGCTCGCGCGGCGCGCTGGCGCGGGGTTCCATCTTTGCCGCGAGGCGATTATCCAAGGTGGTGATGCTCACTGCCGCGCTGGCGGCGGAATCCCGGGCCAGGTCGGAGAGCAGGTCCACATCGCGCGTGATCAGGCGATTCTTGGTGATCAGCGATACCGGCTGGCGGAACTCAGTCATCACCTCAAGGCACGCGCGCGTCAGGCGCAGGTCCGCCTCGATCGGCTGGTATGGATCTGTCACGCCGGAGACGATGATCGGCTCGCCGCCCCAGGACTCGCGCTGCAGCTCCTTCCGCAGCAGCGCCGGGGCGTCATGCTTGGCCATGATCTTCGTCTCGAAGTCCAGCCCGCACGACATCCCGAGTGTCTCGTGCGTCGGCCGCGCGTAGCAGTAGATGCACCCGTGCTCACAGCCGCGGTACGGGTTGATCGTCCAGTTGAAGCCGACGTCGGGGCTGTCGACGCGGTTGATGATGGAGCGTGTCCGGTCCCGGAGCACCTGGGTGGCCACCTGCCGTCCACCCGGTCGCTCGCGGGCTTCGCGGTCGAGCTCCTCCCCGAGCACATGCAACCGAACCCCCTCGAAGCGGTTGCCGGGATTCAGCCCCGCCCCGCGGCCGCGGACCCGTCCCGCCAGAACGTCCCCGTACTCGTGATCCTTCACACCCAAACATAGGCCGAATATGCCACCGAAGCAAGAACCCGGTCCTCATGGCGACGGAAAGGACCTTGCTGCCGCTTCCGGACGGTCGCATCAATGAGGAGAGGGACGTCTCTACGCTGGCCGGACGCCGCGATAGAGCTGCCGCACACGCTCCGCCTGGTCCTTGCGCACCGTCTCCAACACCAGGCGCGGGATGCGCCACTGGGCTTCATCTTCCGTGACGTTGGAGCAGTGCTCGGTGAGGCACTGGTAGAGCAGTTTGAAGGCGTCCCGCGGCTGGTGCATCTGGTCGAGGGCATCGACCAGGTCACGCACGGTCACATCGTCCGCAAACAAATCGATCAGGCTGATCGGGGGAGCCTCCGGCGGCCGGCAGGCCTTGAGCCGTGCGTTGCACAGGTCGTAGAGCATCGCCCCCGTCCACGTCAGCCGCTCGATGAGGTTCTGCTTGTCAAGCCGCGCTTCCTGGAAGAAAATCGCCGACTCGCGAAACAGCGCGTGCCGCAGTTCGATTGGCAAAAGCATCTTGATCCCGAAGCGCTCCTGCTGCAGGAACTTGTTGTTCATCAACGGCCAGATGATCTGGCGCATCCGGTCCGGGTCGCCGCTGACCAGCGTCGGCTCGTCGATGCGGTCGATGACGAGGATTGCGCTCTCATACCCGAATCCGCGCAGCGCTTCGCGCAGTCGCGACAGCAGCGCGTACCGTTGTTCGTCAGAGTCCGTTGTCGGCAGCGCCGCCGGGTTGCGCAGGTCGGGATCCAGCGTCGTCAGCGCATCGGCATACGACGCTCCATCACGCCCGCTGATGCGGATCTGCCGCGCAATCCTCCCGCCCAGCCGCCGCAGGGAGAGCCGATCCCACACGAAACGCTTCAGTATCACACCCAGGTACGCCGCGATCAGCACGCCGCACAGGATCTGCACGAACAGCCCGCCGCGAACATTCTCCGGCGCGTAGAAGAACCCCCACACCACCGCTGCAACCGGCAGAATCCACCCGGTGAAGACCAGGGCCCGCCAGATGAGCAGGTTCCGCGGCAACGGCAGCCGCAGCACGCGTCGCAGCTTCCGGGTTCTCGCTGCCGCGCGGTCCTGCCGGTCATAGAGCGATTGCAGCAGCAGCAAGTCGCGCCGCAGCGTCACGTCCATCCGCCGCGCCGCCCGCCGCGGCTCGTTGCCGAGGGGCAGCGGCTCCACGTCTCCGCGTTCTCCCAGGAGCGTGTCGATCATCCGCGGCAGCAGGATTGAAAGGATCGCATCAATGTGATCCACAAGCCGGAACTTGGCAAAGACCTTCGATAGATCGACCTTCCCCGCCGCTCCGCTGCTGGTCCGCGCCCCAGCCGCTCCTGTTCCGCCCACGCGCTCGGCGAAGCGGTCCAGGATCGGGTTCAGATCGTCGTACGGAATCAGCAGGCAGCGCCGTTCCGGGTTGATCGCATTGTGACGGTTCACCCGCTCCTGGAGCTGCATCCGGATCGCCGTCTTGCCGCTCCCCTTTTCGCCGAAGACGATCGACGTCGACGGCTGGTCGAACTCGCCGACGATCTTCTCAAAGTCTGAGTGCGTCGTATGGACCGGCGCGCCCGACGAGGGCGACGGCGTGCCGCCCCCGTGCGAGTTCTCGCTCGCCGCCGTACGCCGTCCGGGCGCCGACAGACGATGAAACACAGGATCGTGCCGGGCTTCCTCGCCCCGAAAGGGGTTTTCAGTGATGGACCAATGCTCGAAGAAGCGAGAAAGGTTCATGGGGTTGGGCTTTGGGCTTTGGGCTCTGGGCTCTGGGCTTCGACTCCGGTCTGGTGACGGGCCGGTCCTCACGCTTGTCGTAGAAGGCACCAGACTGTAGACTGATGCCCTCGGCTGCGACGGGAGGCCCGGATGCGAGACCACAGGAAGCTGAAGGCATTTCAACTTGCCGATGCGCTCGCTCTTTCGGTCTACGACGTAACCAAGCACTTCCCAAGTGAGGAGCGCTTCGGCCTGGCGTCGCAGATGCGCCGTGCAGCCGCATCCTCGCCCTGCAACATCGTTGAAGGGTGTGCCCGTCACACTCAGGCGGAGTATCTGCGATTCCTCGATGTGGCCTACGGCTCATCTTGCGAGCTGGACTACCAGATCTCGCTCGCAAGTCGCCTCGGATACATTCAAGGAGCGGCGCACACCGAACTCGCCGACGCGAGCAACGCAACCGTCAAGACGCTTGGCGCTCTGATCCGCGCCCTGCGCCGCGGCTCCAAACGGGCCTAAAGCCCAGAGTCCAGAGTCCAGAGCCCAGAGCCCAGAGCCCTAGTGCTCCACCCGCTTGCCCAGCAGCGGCGAGATCACCCCCAGCATCGTGTCGAGCACCGGCTGCGTCTTGGCCTCCAGATTCAGGCGCAGCAGCGGCTCCGTGTTGCTCTTGCGGACGTTGCACCACCAGCCGTCTTCCTCGAACTGATCGATCGTCACGCCGTCCAGTTCATCGACCCCGATGTCCTTGAACGTCTTGCGCAGGTTCTCCAGCGCGCCGTCCTTGTCCTCGGTCGTGAAGTTGATCTCGCCCGACTGCCGGTAGCGCCGGATCGGCTTGATCAGTTCGCTCATCTTCTTGCCGCTCTTGGCCAGCATGCTCAGCACCGTCGCCATCGCGATTGCGCCTGAGTCGGCGTTGAAGTTGCGGCGGAAGTAGAAGTGACCGGAGAGCTCGCCGCCGAAGATGCACCGGTGCTCGGCCATCAGCGCCTTCATGTTCACGTGCCCGACCTTGCTGCGGATCGGCTTGCCCCCGTGCTTGACGATCTCCTCAACCAGCGCCCGCGTGGAGCGCAGGTCGTAGACGATCGGGCCCTTTTCCTGCTCAAGGAAGTAGGCCGCCAGCACGGCCGTGAGGTGATCGCACCCCACGATGCGCCCCTTCTCGTCGACGACCACGCAGCGGTCCGCATCACCGTCAAAGCAGATCCCGAGGTCCGCCTCTTCCTCCACCACGCGGATCTGCAGCGCCTCGAGGTTTGCCGCGACCAGCGGGTTCGGCTCGTGCACGAACTCGCCCTTGCTGTTCTCAAAGTTCATCTCGACGATGTGCAATCCCTTGATCGCCTCTCCGCCGGGTCCGAAGACCTTCGGGACCATCGTCCCCGCCATGCCGTTGCTGGCGTCCACGACCACCTTGATCCGCCGCCCGCCCGTCGAGAGGAAGGAGCGCACGTGCTCGATGTACGGCTCCCACAAATCGCGCTTCTCAACGCGTCCGCGGTCCTTCACCGGCACCGCCTCCACCATCGCCGCCCACTTGCGCACTTCCGCAAGCCCCGTCTCCTCGCCGATCGGCCGGGCCTTGCGGCCGGACACCTTGAACCCGTTGTAGTTCGGCGGGTTGTGGCTTGCCGTCGTCATGACCCCGCCGGCGCAGTCCAGGTGATTGATCGCGAAGTAGATAAACGGCGTGTCGACCAGCCCCACATCCAGCACATCCGCCCCGTGCGCATTGATGCCCGCGTGCAGGGCATTGGTCAGCGATGGGCTGCTCTTGCGCATATCCCGCCCCACGACGATGTTGCGCATCATCGGGGACCGCTCACCCGCCGCCGCGGCGTCCTCCAGCAGGAACTTCGCGCAGCCATAGCCGATCTGCTTGGCCATCTTGTCGTTGAGCGGATCCGGCACGGTGCCGCGGATGTCGTATGCCTTGAAGACCTTGCCGAGCATGGTGTAGTCCTGCAGAAACTCGATGAGGTGAGAACCGTCCCGCCCGAGCGGCGAGACTGGCGAACAATAGACAAATCGGGCATCCAAGTCCATATTTGTACGGCCGTTGGACGGTATTTGGCCGCGTCTCGGAGCCGATTTTTCGACGTTCGGCCGAGCGCAGCCTGCCGTCGGTCCCGGCGCGCAGGATAATGAGGCGTAGCGGACCGGCGGTCCAGTGGGGGGAGGCAGCGTGCAGGTGACAGGGACGTTGGAGCAGCCGAACGCACCCGCCGCGGCGGTCACCGTCTTCGCGCCGACTCCGCTTCTGACCGTCACGGTCGAGGTTGAACTGGAGGGGCAGCCCCCAGAGATCCACGTCCACGCCGGGGGCCAGGGGTTCTGGGTCGCCCGCATGCTTTCCCGCCTCGGCATTCAGGCAGAGTTGTGCTCTCCCTTCGGCGGCGACACCGGGGCGCTGATCCGCGGCCTCGTGGAGGGGGAAGGCGTCCGGCTCCGCGCGATCAACTCGGCCCGCAGCAACGGCGGTTACGTGCACGATCGTCGTGACGGCACCCGGAAGTCCATCGTCGAGACGCCCGGCCAGCCGCTCTCCCGCCACGAGATCGATGACCTGCACGATGTGACCTTCGTCGCCGCGCTGCGCTCGGGGCTGCTCGTTCTCACCGGCCAGCACCCCGAGGCGGTGCTCTCGTCCAGCGTGTACGAGCGTCTCGCGCGCGACGTCCGCGCCAACGGCGGCCGCGTCGTGGGCGACCTCACCGGCGACGATCTCCGGTGCGCCCTGCAGGGGGGCATGGACCTGCTGTGCATCAGCCACGAGGAGCTTGTCGGCGAGTCGTACAGCGCGCACGACGACCCGCGCGAGCTCATCGCCGGCATGCGGCGCCTGCAGGCCGACGGCGCACGCACCGTAGTTGTGCATCGCGGCGCTGAGCCGACCATCGCCGTGCTGGAGGACGCCATCCTGGAGATCATCACGCCCTCGGTGACGCCGGTCGACACCCGCGGCGGCGGGGACACCTTCCTGGCGGGCCTCGTCGGCGGGCTTGTCTCGGGCCTTTCGATGCCCGACGCCCTTCGGCTCGCCGCCGCGGCGGGCTGCCTGAACGTCACGCGTCGGGGGCTCGGCACCGGCTCCAGGGAAGAGATCGTCGCCCTCAGCAAGTGCGTCGAACTCCGCCCCGTCGCGGAGCGGGGCTGAGGCAGCCTCTCGCGCGTGAGCCCACTGGCACATCAGAACGGAATGTCCGCGAAGTAATCGTCCGCACCCGCTGCGCCGCCGCGCGGCGGCTTGGGGATCGACCGGGCCTGCTCCACGACAACGCCTTCCGGCAGCGCCGCCAGAAACGCGCGTCCGTACGACGTCGTGACGATCCGCGGGTCCAGCACCACCACGCGCCCCGTGTCCCGGCGTGAGCGGATCAGGCGCCCCACGCCCTGCTTGAAGCGGATCACCGCGCGCGGGATGGAGTCCTCCCGGAAGGGATCGCCGCCCCGGTCCTTGATGCGGTCGAGCCGCGCCTGCGTCAGCGGGCGGTCCGGCGGCTCGAAGGGCAGCCGCGTGATGATGACGTTGCGCAGCGCTTCGCCCTGCACATCCACGCCCTGCCAGAAGGAGGCCGCGCCGAAGAGGACGCCGCCGCCGGCGCCCGCGCCGATCTGCTCGTGAGGGCTCATCACCGGCGAGACGCCTGCGCCGCGGTTCTCCTGCGCCACCTCTTCGATGTCGCGGAAGCGCGCGAGAATCTGCGTGCGCGGGCCGTCGCGTCCCTGCACGAAGAGCGTCAGCCCGTGTTGCAGCAGTCGCGGCTCGACCAGGTCCGCAACCTGGTTGAGCGTCGCGAAGCTGGTGAAGAGAACGAACGCGCCGCCGCGGGTCTCCAGGACGTGGTGCGCGATGCGCTCCGCAAGCGCTTCTTCGTAAGGTTGAGCCCCCCGGCGACCACCCTGTCGTGACCCTCCCGACGGCGCAGGCATGTCGCGCTCGACGATCAGCCGCATCTGGGCCGCATGGTCGAAGGGGCTGCCGAGCTGCAGCGTCGCCGGCTCCTCGATCCCCAGCCGCGAGGCGATGTGTGCGAAGGCCGCCGCGGCGGGTTCGTCCTCGCGACCCGTTCGCGTCGCCAGCGTGGCGCTCGTCAGGACCATCCCCTTGGCGTCCTCCGGCTCCTCCGGCGAGAACAGGGCGCTCTTCAGGAACGGCCCGACCTCCACCGGCGCCATCGCCAGCGTGATCCGCGGCGCGCGCATCCCTTTGCCGCCTCTTCCTCGCGCGCTCGGCGCGCCCAGGCCCGGCGCCCGGGCGACTTCCACCCAGTAGACGAACCCCTCGCTCGACTGCGTGCAGAACGCCTCCGCGCATTCGGCGATCTCCGCCGCGCGGCGCGCGTAGGCGGTCAGCTCGAAGAGGTCCTGCTCGACGCCTTCCCCCTTGCCGACCAGCGGCTCCTTCAAGCGCTTGAGGCGCAGCGACAGATCCTTCATCACCGGCGAGAGCGCGTTCTCGACGAGCCCCGGCTCCGGCACGCGCCCGCTTGCGACGCGCCCGGATTCCACCAGGAAGCGCCACTCGTCGAAAAAACCTTCCATTGCATCGTGCGCATCGATCACGAGGCGCACCGCGCCGTCGACCAGTTCCGGCGCCGGGTGCATCAGCGAGATCTGATCGAGGTATCCCTTCTGCCTTCTCGGGTCGTAGAGCGTCTTGAGCAGGTGCCACACGCGCCCCTGCGAGAGTGAAAACCCCAGATGCTCGCTGGCGACATCCTCGACGCCGTGCGCTTCATCGAGAATGACGTGGTTGTACTCCGGCAGGATCCCCCCGTGCCGCTGCCGCAGGGCCAGATCCGCAAAGAAGAGCGCGTGGTTGCAGATGAAGAGGTTAGCCTTCTCCACTTGGCGGCGCGCATTCTGGTAGAAGCACTGCCGGTACTTCGGGCACTTGCGTCCCATGCAGTTGTCGGCGTCCGACTGCGCGTGCGACCACACACCGGGCCGCTCGAGCACCGGCAGCGTCGAGAGCGTGCCGTCGGTCGTCTCGTACGCCCAGTCTTCAATCGCGTGCAGCGACCGCAGTTCCGCCGCATCGCTGAAGAGCCGCTCCTGCCGCTGGCTCGCCAGCCCCAGCCGGCGCACCGACAAGTAGTTGCCGCGTCCCTTCACGAGCACGGGCTTGAGATCAAAGACTTTCCCCGTTCCCCCCGCGGCCTCCTCGAGCCCCCACCCCGCGAGCGTGCTCACGAGAAACGGAATGTCCTTCTCGATGATCTGCTCCTGCAAGGCGATCGTGTTGGTCGCGACCACCACGCGCTCGCCATACAGCATGCACCGCAGCATCGCGGGCACGAGGTACGCGAACGACTTGCCGACGCCCGTCCCCGCCTCCACCAGCAGCGTGTCGCGCGACGCCAGCGCCCGCGCCACCGCCTCGGCCATGCGGATCTGCTCCGGCCGCGCTTCGAAGACTCGCCCCGATGCGGCCAGAGAGATCGCGATCGGGCCTTCCTGGCCGAGGATGTGAGTCGGGCCGCTTGCGGGGGCAGGGGGGGTGGACACTGAGAAAGGATAGAAGAGCGGGAGAGAGTGCACAGTGCACAGTGGACAGTGCACAGTGGAGAGTGGACAGTGGGCAGTGGAGAGTGGACAGTGGGCAGTGGGCAGTGGGGAGGGCGCGGTGGGCGGTGGAGTGTGCACGGTGGGGGAGGG
>CAYWRO010000053.1:0-22875 GCA_964460345.1 uncultured Phycisphaeraceae bacterium
CGGCGAGGGCAGCCAGGGGGACATGAACGCGCGACTGGATGCGTACGCCGAGCCTGTGGATGAGGAGACGCCCAGCGGAGGCGAGTCCGCTGATACAGAGGATGGCAGCGGGCCTGAGGAGGCGGCGGATCCGGAGGGGACCGAAGAAGACGAGTCACCCAGCTAAAGCACCGATATGCCGGGGGCCGGGTGGTTGGCGTCGGCTGGAAATGACGCTACCATTTGGGGCACTTGGGGATTGGTGTAACGGTAGCACGACTGACTCTGGATCAGTTAGTAGAGGTTCAAATCCTCTATCCCCAGTTCATGTGAAAGGCCCGCCTCCCGAGGGATGCGGGCCTGTTTGCTTTTTGGCGCGCCAGGAACCGATCAACCATGAGAAAAGGCCCGCGTCCCAAGGGACGCGGGCCTGTTGCGTTACGGTTCTCGCAATCGGCTCAGGGAGCCGACCTGCCTGTTACGGGCAGGGTGCGCCGGCGGAGGCCGGGAACCAGCAATCCAGGAAGCTGAGCAGGTCGAAGACGTCGACGCCCGGAGTGCCGTCGATGTCCGCACCGCTTGCGCTGGCGAACCACAGGTCCAGGTAGGCGAGCAGGTCGAAGACGTCGACCTGGGCGCTGTTGCCGTCCGCTTCGCACGTGCAGGTCGCCGGTCCGCCGGAGCAGACGGTGTCCGGGGAGACGGCGTTGAAGCGGATGGAGCTGTTGGACGTCAGCGACGCGGCGTCAACGACGACCCCGGCCGTGCCGTCCGCGTTCTCCATGCCGACGGTGTAGTCGCCGGGTGTTCCCTGCGGCGTGATGGCGCCGTAGCGGAACTCAACATCGCCGGATTCAAAGAGGACGACCTGGAAGGTGTTGCTGTCGAGGCAGCGTCCGAAGACGTCATGCTGCGACAGGCTCGTCCACTGGACGATGAAGCGGCGGTTGGGGGCCGAGCCAAGCGTCTGGTAGTGGATTCCGGCGTCGCCAGTGCAGCCGGCGCCCGCCATCGCCGGGTTGAAGTCGTCCCAGAGGGGAGCGATCAGGGCGTTGGGAGCCGCGGCGTTCGGAATGGCGGCGTTTGCCGCGACGTTGAGCGGACCGCCGAAGGAGAGGTAGCCATTATCGGAGACGCCGACCATTGTCTGTGCCGCGCCGTAGAAGTTGAAGGTGAAGCCGATCGGGACTTCCTGGCCGGAGTTGTTGGCGAGCGTCAGCTCGGTGGCTCCGGGGTTGGCGGCGATGTTTTCCAGAGCGGAGCCCGCGCCGCCATCGGTGTAGGAG
Organism: uncultured Phycisphaeraceae bacterium; assembly: GCA_964460345.1. Taxonomy (GTDB): domain Bacteria; phylum Planctomycetota; class Phycisphaerae; order Phycisphaerales; family UBA1924; genus CAYWRO01. The sequence goes on from CAYWRO010000053.1 coordinate 1,266, forward strand.
AACTCCGTGCAGCTCGTGGCGTCGCCGGCATAGACGCCGCCGCGGGCGGTGCAGTCGATCTCAACCGTCATTTCACACCCGCCATCGATGCAGCAGGCGCCCTCGGGCAGGCCGAGATCGAAGGTGAGTTCATAGCTGCCCTCGGCCGTCGAGAAGCCGTGGACGAGGATGTAGTAGGTGACGCCGGCTTCGGCGAAGAAGCTGACGGTCGAAGCGCGGTTGGCAGAAGTGCCCGTGCTGAAGCAGGCGGGATCCTGAACACCGGCACCCAGCGGGCTGCCGTCGTCGTTGCCGCCGACGCACTCGAGCATGCCACACGTGCCCTCATAAACGCGAAGCTTGGTGTCGTAGTTGGTTCCCGGATTGCAGGTGGTGACGGTCGTCTGCGAGCCGTAGCCGACGAACTCGTACCAGATGCCGCCGCCGGTGCCATCGCCGGTCACGCAGGTGGGCGCAATGTCAGCCCCGGCAGTCGACGTGTCACCCATGACCGGGTCCAGCCCTGTGACGGGGATGGCCGTGCCGCACTCATCGCCGGGCGGCGGGATGTCGACCACGATGTCGAACTCAGTGCCGCCGCCGGCATCGACCGCGACGCGGATCCAGACCTCGGCGTTGGCGCCCGAGTCGAAGACCATGGCGTTGCTGGTACTGCAGGCGATTTCAACACCGCCCGAACTCGGGCAGCCGTTGAAGATGTCGACGTTCGCCGCGGGCCCATCGACCGTGACGCGGTACTCGGTGTTACTCATGGAGGGGGCGAAGCGGTACCAGACATCGCGCCCGGTGGGCGTGCAGGTGCTGGTCGTGCCTTCGTCGATGGCGCCCTCGAAGGTGCCGAAGGAGGGGGAGGCTTCAAACAGGGTCTGGGCCGCAGCACATGCGTCGTTGGCCGGGGGGAGCAGTTCGGTGATGATGATGTCACCGAATCCCATGGCGGTGGTGCCGAAGGCGCCGACCTGGATGAGGTACTGCTGGCCGCTGACGGCGGTGAACTCAATGCGGGACTGGAGGCCGCAGGCGTCATCGTTACACGAGAGGAGGGTCGTCGGTGGGCAGGCGCCCCCGTCGTACGCTGCGAGGCGGCTGTCAAGCGTCGTGGTGCCGCACGTTTCCACGGTGAACGTCGCGGTGGAGGGGGCGGTCCAGAGGAACCACACATCGTTGTTCCGGTTGCCGTGACCGGCGTAGACGCACTCGGCCTGACCCTGGCCATCGGAGCCGGTGGTCGCCGTGGTGGTATCGAAGGCGAACGAGCCAACGCCGCTGATGGCGTCGGCTGTGGTGCACTCATCGTTGGCGACGGGGATGAACTCGGTGATGCTGAAGGCGCCGGGACCGCCGACGGTTGTCGTCAAAAATGAGCCGACCTGGATGAGGTACACCTGATCCTGCACGGCATTGAACATGACACGTGATTGATTGTCACAGGCCTGATCGTTGCCGGCGATGCAGAGGCCAGGACAGGTCGGCCCCTCGTAGACCGCCAGTTCGGTGTCCCACGTGGTCAGGCCGCAGGTCTCGACGCGGAAAACGCCGGTCGACGGCGCCGTCCAGGAGAACCACAGGTCGTTGTTGATCGCCCCGCTGGTGCAGTCCTGACCGTCGAAGCTTGTTGTGGCCAGGGTATTGTCAAAGGCGAACGTGCCTGTACCGGCGATCTGCTCGGCGCCAACGCACTCGTCGCTGCCGGAGCCCTGGGCGATCTCGATCGTGAGCGTACCAGCGCCGCCCATGCCTTCGACCGCGTTGCCGACCTGGATCATGTAGACGCTGAACTGCGTCGCGGCGAAGGTAACGGTGGACTGCGTCCCGCAGCCATCGTCGTTGCAGGCGAACGGCACATCGAAGGGGCAGGCGCAGACGAAGTCTTCGTAGACGGCCAGCTTGGTATCCACGGACGAGCCGCAGGTGGAGACTGTGTAAAAGCCATCCTGCATCGGCGTCCAGCAGAACCACTGGTCGTTGTGAATCATGCCGGTGATCGAGCAGCCGGTGAAATCCTGACCGTCGAAGCCGGTCGTGGCCATGGTCGTGTCGAAGGCGAACTGTCCCTCGCCCATGATGCTCGTGGACTGCACGCAGGAGTCGGCGCCGCCGCCGGAGCCGGCGGAACTGATGACCAGGTTGCCGGTGCCACCGGTGCCGCCCTGCAGCGCACTCTTGCCGATCTGAATGAGATACACCTGGCCGGGCACCGTCGTGAACGTCACCTCCGACTGCAACCCGCAGGTATCGGTGTCGTCGTCGCAGGCGATCGGCGTGTCCATCTCCGTCGGGCAGTTAAAGAGGCCCTCATACACGGCAATCTTCGTGTCGACGCTGGTCTGGTCGCACGTGCTCATGGTGACCTGCTCGGCAGCCGAGGCGGTCCAGATGAGCCAGACGTCGCGCGGGATGCCAGTTCCGCCGAAGGCGTCGCAGGCCGTGTTGTTCTGTCCTTCGGCCCCGGTGGTCGCATTCGTGAGGTCGAAGAAGAACGTGTCGTAGCCGGCGATGAACGGCGCACTGGAACACTCATCGCTCTGGCCCAGCGCCACGGCGCAAAAGCCAAAGACCGCCGCGGCCGCGAGGCCGCTTCTCAATGTACGAGCCACAGGAATATCCTCCTCTTCGCCCACGAGCGTGGACTGAGCCTTTGGAGCGGCGGGGCACACCTGACACACCTCGAAACCCGCCGCCTATACGAATAACCCATAATGGGCCCGGAATCAACCTGAACGTGGGAACTGCACCAAGAAAGGATGGCTTTGGCGGCGCTTCGGCCGACGCCAGCCGACCGTGGCGGGTGCATATTGACACCGGCGGCACCTTCACGGACGTCACCGCCGTCAATGCCCGCGGCGAGCGGCGACGCCTGAAACTGCTTTCTTCCTCTGCAATCCGGCTGCAGGCACGTTGGGGGGGGCTGCGGCAGCTCCGGCTGGTGGGCTCCCCCACTGCCGCGGACAGCGCGTTCGCCGGCTGCGTGGTGACGGACCTTCACGGGAAGGCGATTGGCCGGGTCCGATCATTCGATCCGTTATCGGACCTCCTGACGCTCGAAAGCGATGCACGCGACGATGAGCCGGCCGTTCAGCCAGGATCCTTCATTGTCGAGATTCGCTCCCCTGAACCTGCCCCGGTCTTCGCGGCGAGGCTCCTGTTCGGTCAGGCGATGGCGGCCGTGCAACTCAGGCTTGCCACGACGCGTGCGACGAATGCGCTTCTGACGCGATCCACGCCGCCCGCCGCGCTCTTCCTGACGGCGGGTCACGGGGACCTGCTTCAGACGGGAACCCAGCAGCGCCCCGATCTGTTCGCCCTGGACATTCGCCGGCCACAACCACCGGCACACCAGGTGTTCGAGGTGTCGGAGCGGGTGGATGATGATGGTAAAGTGCTGCATCCTCTTGACTTGCGCGATGTTCGCCGCATTGCGGAGTCGGCCCGGTCGCTCGGGCTGAGCGCGGCGGCGGTCTGCCTGATGCATGCGGACCGGCATCCGGAGCACGAGGCGCTGGTCGCACAAGTGTTGTCTGAGTACGGGTTTAGCGTGATCCGATCGTCCGAGACTGCCCCTCAGATCGGATACCTGGCCCGGGCGCAGACCACGCTGATCGAGGCTGCGCTCATGCCTGTGATCGATGGGTACCTGGATCAGATCGAAGCGGCGCTGCCCGGCGTGGGTCTGAGCGTCATGACGAGCGCGGCGTCCCTGCGGCCGCGGGCCAGTTTCCGGCCTGCCGAGAGCCTCTTGAGCGGGCCTGCCGCGGGCGTGATCGGCGCGAGCGTTGCCGGCGGGCGGAGTGGCTTTGCGCGTGTGATCTCCTTTGACATGGGCGGGACGAGCACGGATGTGGCGCGGATCGACGGCTCGCCGCGGCTGGCGTTCTCGCACCAGGTGGAGGGCGCGGAGGTGCTTGCGCCTGCGGTGGCGATTGAGACGGTCGCGGCGGGCGGCGGGTCGGTCTGTGATGTGAGCGCGGTGGGGCTTGCGGTTGGACCGGGCAGCGCGGGGGCCGATCCGGGGCCGGCGTGCTATGGGGCAGGTGGGCCGCTGACGGTGACCGATGTGAACCTCCTGCTGGGGCGGCTTGTGCCGGGGCGATTCGGGGTGCCGCTGGTGGTCGAGGCGGCGACGGCAGCGCTGGACCAGCTTCGAGCCAGGGCCGCGGCTGAACTGGGGCTGGATCTCTCACGCGAGGCCGCGCTGGAGGGGCTGCTGGAAATCGCGAACGAGAAGATGGCGGGCGCCATTCGGGGTGTCTCGACGCGTGATGGGTATGACCCGGCCGATTACGCGCTGCTGGCCTTCGGGGGCGCGGGTCCGCAGCATGTGTGCGCGGTGGCTCGGCGGCTTGGCATCCGCACGGCGATTGTTCCGCGGGATGCGGGCATTCTGAGCGCTGTCGGCCTGGAGGGCGCTGCGTTTCAGCGGTTTGCCGCGCGGCAGGTGCTGGCGAGACTCGACGATGTCGCGGCGCAGTTGCCGGCGATGCTGGCGGAACTGGATGATGAGGCTTGCGCGCTGGTGATGGCTGATGCGCCGGGCAGCGAGCCGAAGATTGAGCTTCGCATCGCCACGATGCGGCTCGAGGGGCAGGAATCGGCGCTGGATGTTGAGTTGAACGACGAAGCGCCTGCTGAGGCGTTTGCGCGAAGGTACCGCGCGGTGTATGGACATGCGCCGGCGGGGCGGGCGATCGAAGTGGTCAGCCTTCGTTCGATGGCGGCGTGGCGGGCTGGGGCTGCGGGCGGTGAGTCTTTTGGGGCGCGGCCAGACGGCGGGTCGGCGGCATCGGAGGCGTCGCGCGCGTTCTTCGGGGGACGTTGGGCGGATGTGCCGGTGCTGGCGCGAGCATCACTACATGCGGGGACGCGTGTCTCTGGGCCGGCCATTGTGACTGAGGAGCACGCGACGACGGTCGTCGAACCGGGATGGAGCGCCACGGTCGATGCTGCCGGGGCGCTCGTCCTGCGGGATGAACAGCCGGAAACGGCGGCCGCAGGGGCGGCGCTGTCACGCACCCGCGCGGCGTCGGTCGAGCTGCTGGCCAATCGGCTGACGAGCATCGCCCTGGAGATGGGTGAAGCCCTGCGGCGCACGGCGGTTTCGACGAACGTGAAGGAGCGGCTGGACTTTTCGTGCGCCGTGCTTGACGCGCATGGGCATCTGCTGGCCAACGCGCCGCACGTGCCCGTGCATCTTGGCTCGCTTGGGCTCTGCGTGCGCGAGGTGGCTGCGCAGCTTGAACTCAGGGAGGGCGATGCGGCGCTGACGAATCATCCGGCGTTTGGCGGGTCGCACCTGCCGGACATCACCGTGCTGATGCCGGTGCATGGCGTGTCCGGCGAGCGGCTGGCGTGGGTTGCCGCCCGGGCGCACCATGCGGAGGTCGGCGGGCCAACGCCCGGTTCCATGAACCCGCAGGCGCGGTCGCTGGCAGAGGAAGGCGTTGTGCTCGCGCCGATGAAGATCATCAACGGAGGGCAGACGTGTTTCGATGATCTTCGCGAGCGATTGAGCGCACCGCCGCATCCATCACGCGCGGTCGACGACAACATCGCCGATGTGCAGGCAGCACTGGCGGCGCTGCACGCGGGGGCGGGAGCGATCCGCGCGCTTGGGGAGGCGATGGGCGCTGCGGCCGTGCTGGAGGGAATGGAAGCGATCAGCGCCCGCTCGGCGGAGGCGATGCGCCGGGCGCTCGCCCGGCTTGGGGATGGGCGGTGGGAAGCTGAGGAACGGCTCGACGACGGTTCGCCCCTTCGCGTGCGCATCGACGTGGCTGGAGGGGAGGCGACGTTCGACCTTGCCGGCTCCGCACCGGTGCATGAGGGATCGCGCAATGCGACGCCGGCAATCGTGCGCTCGGCTGTGCTGTATGTGCTTCGACTGATGATTGATGAGCCTTTGCCGCTCAACGAGGGGCTGTTGCGGCCGGTGACGATCCGGCTGCCGGAGGGCATGCTCAATCCGCCATTCGAAGAGGACCCGCAGCGCTGTCCCGCGGTGAGCGCCGGGAACGTCGAAACGAGTCAGCGCCTCGTCGACACACTGATCAAGGCGCTCGGGCTTGGGGCGTGCAGCCAGGGGACGATGAACAACGTGATCTTCGGGAACGAACGGTTCAGCTATTACGAGACCGTCTGCGGTGGGGCCGGGGCGGGGCCGGGCTTTGACGGGTGCGCGGCGGTGCACACGCACATGACCAACACGCGGATCACGGACCCGGAGGTGCTGGAGCACCGGCATCCGGTGCGGCTGGAGCGCTTCGCGATCCGGCGCGGCTCCGGCGGCGCTGGGCGGTGGCGCGGCGGCGACGGTGTCGTGCGCGAGATCCGCTTCCTCGAGCCGGTGACGCTCTCGGTCATCGGCGAGCATCGACGCTCCGGGCCGTTCGGGATGGATGGCGGCGAGGCGGGCGCGCCTGGAGCGCAGCGGCTGGTGCGAGGCGACGGGACGGAGCAGCCAATCTGGGACGCGAGCGTGGCAGCGGCGGCGGGTGATCTGCTGGTTCTCGAGACCCCGGGAGGTGGGGGCTGCGGAGCGGCGTGACGGCGATCGCGCCCGCAACTCGCACTGTGCGAAGGCAACATCCCGAGGTCCAGGAGCCTGCACCGCCTTGACGGCGGCGGCACGGTGTATCAGTCGCTTCCCTGCTGGACGGCGGCGGTCTCCGCCGCGGGCGCGGGGGCCGGGGCGGGGTTTGCTTCCTTGATCAGGTCGACGGCCGTGTGACGGACGATCTTGATGTTGCGGTCAGCGTCCGTCTCGATCGCGCCGACGATGCCGACGATGCGGCCGAGCATCGGAGCGAAGTCCTCGCCAGCCGCGGGGCTGAGATAGGCGAGCGTGCGTGCGAGGCCCGAGTCTGCCGACTCAATCCTGTACATCAGCGGAAGGCGGCGGCCGTCGTAAACGGTGCTGGGAGTCAGGCGGCCGACCACCACGTACTGGCCGGCGTTGCTGAGCTGCTCCACGAGCTGCTCGACGCGCTTGGTCTCGGCTTCCAGCGTCTCGGCGCTGGTCTCCATGGCGACGAGCTGCTGGCGCACCTCCTGCCGCAGCTTGAGCAGGTCGAGGCGGGTCTGCAGGAAGCCCTTGAGGACCTGGTCGACCTCGCTGTCGCTGAGGGAGGCGATCGCCTGCTCGAACTCGGCGATGACAGGCTCGAACTCGGCCTGGCGGACCGGCTGCTTCTGAACCTCCGTGAAGACCTCGGCGAGGGTGTCGACGCGCTTCATGAGGGCGTCTTCTTCAGCAATGACGGGCTTCGGCGTCACGACGGGGGCGGTGGCGCTGGGCGCTGCCTCGGACGCCGGCGTCGGGTCGGTCCCGGCGGGGTTCGCGGCGTGGGCAGGCTGGGACGGTGCCGGGGGCTCGCCGGAGTTGGTCGGGGAGGGCTGGCTGGGCTGGGTGGGGGCGGCGGCCATCGGCTGCTCGGGCTTCAGCCCGGCGCGGGCGATCTCATCGGCGGTCGCTTCGCGAACGGCGTCGGAGCGAAGGAAGCCGCGGGCGCCGGCGGGGGCGACGATCTTGTAGGCCTCGACCTGTCCCTCGGCCCGCTTGAGGACCTCAACGACGTTGAAGGTCTGGCCGGCGGGGAGGTTCTGGTCGAGCAGGTGCCACCAGTGGCTGCGGGGGCCGCCGGCCAGTTCCATGGCGCGGAGGCGGCTGGGCGTCGTGAGGGTGACCTGGTTTTTCGCGGCGTCGAAGGTGACCTCATTGGCCTTGACGACGGCGTGAGCGCCGGCGGGATACTGGACGCGGATCCATCCCTGGCCCTTGCCATCACCGACGAGCACCGTGCCGGGCTTCAGCTTTGCAACGACGTAGGAGATGTCGCCCTCGCGGCAGCGCATTTCGGCCTCGCCGCCCGCAACGGTGACGTAGAAGGGCTCGGTCTGCTGGATGTCAGCTCGGGCAATGCATACATTTCCCGCACAGACACCCACCACCGCGGCCAGCGGCGCAGTCCCACGCACCGCCGTCCGCACCAGCGACCACATCATGAGCAACCACGTCTGCATGTCAGGGCCTCCTTGATTGCGGCAATCCTATCGCGTGATCCGGCTCAGGCGACTATCGGACGATCATGGCTTTAACTTTGACTCGGCGCGTGTCCTTTTGACAGGCAGGCGCACCAAAGGTGGCCCGTTCCCGGCCTGTTGAAAGACCGCCGGGCCTCCCGCCTCCCCACGAGAGGCTCCCCAAGCCCCGCGCATACCCTTGCCCCTCTCATGAATACACGACGACTGCACGTCTCCTGGCTGCTCGGCGGCGCTGTTCTGGCCTTCTCTCTCACGCTGGCCGGCTGCGTCTCACCCCTGAGCGACAATCCTGATAATCAGCTTCGGCGTTCGATCGCGCACGCGGTGGAGCGTGAGCTGGAATCCGCGCGGCGTCACCCTGAACCGGTGACGCTCACGCGCGAGTCCCGGCTGGATGAGCTTGGGATTAAGCCTGAGTTCATGCGCGAACTGGAAGAGATGGCCGGTCCGGAGCGGCTGGCACGCATGGAAGCGCCGCTGGGTGAATCGGTGATCGGTCCATCGCAGGACGTGGTGCACGTCACGCTGGAGAAGGCGATCATCCGCGCGGTCGAGTACAACCTGAACGTGCAGTTTGCACGGCTGGCGCCGGCGATCGCGGAATCGCAGGTGACCGCGGCGGAGGCGGCGTTCGACTGGGTGTTCTTCTCGAACTTCAACTGGAGCAAGACCGACCAGGCCCGGTCGCAGTCGCGCATCGGGAATCAGCCGATCGGCGTGTCGACCGACGAGCGGCAGATCGTCAGCCAGAGCGTCGGCGTGCGCAAGGCGCTGATTACGGGCGGACAGGTGCAGGTGCAGCACGAGTTCACCTACACAGACATCGAGACGTCGGGATTCTCGGCCTTCCCGGATCCGGCGTATGAATCCAACATCGTGCTGCAGCTTGATCAGCCGCTGCTGCGCAACGCCGGTTCAGAGGTGGCGCTTTCGCAGGTTCGACTGGCGCGCAACGCCGAGCGGGACGAGATCGAGGCGCTGCGCGGGGAACTGATCCGCATCGCGACCGATGTAGAGGGCGCTTACTGGGCGCTGTACCGCGCCCACATGGACCTGAAGATTCTGCAGCAGCTTCTGGAGCGCGGCATCGAGGTTCGCGACAAGGTGGTGGCGCGGCGCGTTCTGGACGCCAAGCCGGCGCAGATCGCCGACGCCATCGCCCGCGTCGAGCGCCGCAGCGCGGATGTGCTGCGGGCGCAGCAGGCGCTGCGCGATGCGAGCGATCAGCTCAAGCTGCTTATGAACGATCCGGAACTGACCATCGGATCCAACACGCTGCTATTGCCGGCCGACGCCACCGTGGATGAGGCGATCACCTACTCCTTCCTGGATTCGGTGCTGACGGCGCTGCGCGAGCGGCCCGAGGTTCACCGGGCCCTGTTGAGCATCGACAACACGTCAATCCGGCAGGACGTCGCCGACAACCAGCGCCTGCCGCGACTGGACCTGCGGGCCCAGATGCGCTTCAACGCGCTCGGCGAAGATGTGAACGATGCGTACAGGGAACAGACCGAAGGGAACTTCGTCGACTACCTGATCGGGCTGGCTTTCGAGATGCCGATCGGCAACCGCGAGGCCGAAGCGCTCTTCCGGCAGCGGCGGCTGGAGCGGTACCAGGCAACCGCGGCGTACCACAACACGGTGCAGAACATCGTGGCGGAAGTGCTGCGGTCGCTGCGGTCGGTCGCGACCAACTACGTGCTGATCGAGCAGACACGCGTGGCCCGGTATGCGGAAGCGGAGAACCTCCGCACGCTGCAGGCGGAGTTTGAAGGCGTGCTGCCGCAGACGCCGGAACTGCTGGCCGAACAGCTTCGCCGCCAGGAGGCGCTGGCCAGCGCCGAACAGCAGGAGATCGGCGCGCTCGTGGATTACAACATCGCGATCGCCACGCTGCACGCCGCGATGGGCACCGCGCTGGAGCGCAACCGGATCCTCTTCGACGTGCCGGATGCGACGGACATCAACGAGGGATACCGACTCTTCCCGGCGTATCGGGAGCCGTCGCCGGATGAGCGGCAGCCGCGGGCGGCCGCCGCGGCGGTCGGCATTCAGACCGAGACCCCGCCGGCGGACGAGGCGGAGATCGAGTCGGAGCTGGATGCGGAGCCTGCGCCTGTTGAGCCGACGGGTGAGGTTGAGCTTGTGCCGAGCGATTGACGAGGGATGACACTGCCTCGGGATTGCTGCTGGGTTGCTTACAGCGGACGGAACATGCCCGCGCCGAAGACGGCGTGGGCATGCCACCCCGATGGAGACACTGGCAACGGTAAGGCGGCGCATCCCCGACGCCCCTGCTCGCTCGCACTGCTGCGCCGCGGAGTACCGCGGCGAGCAGTGGCGCCCCCAACGGGCGCATGGTGAAACAATACCTGGTGGCCCCCACTGCTCGTGATCCCGTCGACCTTGCCGTCCAACACCTCCGTGCCGGCGGGCTCGTCGTCTTCCCAACGGAGACGGTGTACGGGCTGGGCGCTGACGCGGCGAACGCAGAGGCGGTCGAGCGGATCTTTGCGATCAAGGGGCGACCGGAGGACAACCCGCTGCCGGTTGTGGTGGCGGGGCCGGAGATGGCCCGGCCGCTTGTGCAGAACTGGCCCGAGGCGGCCGCGCGGCTCGCCGCGGCGTTCTGGCCGGGGCCGCTGTCGATCGTGCTTCCCAAGTCTGCGTCGGTCCCGGACCGCATCACTGCCGGCCGCGGCACGGTCTCGCTGCGGTGCCCGGACCACCCGTTGACCTTGCGGCTGCTTGCGGCGTTCGGCCGACCCCTTGCAGGCCCGAGCGCCAACCCGTCCGGCCAGCCGGCCCCTACCACTGCCGCCGCGGCCGGCGCGTACTTCGGCCCTGAATCGGGGGTGCTGGTCCTCGATGGCGGGGCGTGCCGCGTGGGGGTCGCGTCGACGGTGGCAGAAACCACCCAGGACAGGGGGGTGATTGTCCATCGCGCCGGCAGCGTGACGGAAGAGCAGATCCGCCGGGCGCTTGCCTGAGGGGGCCCCGCTAAACCAGCAACGCGGCGGAACCGACGAGTAAGCGGGGAGAGTGAGATTGCCGCCTATCGTGCCCTCTCTCACCCCGCTCGAGCAAGGAGAAGATATGTCGACGGATCTGCCCCCGATCGCCCTGGCCTCGGGCGACGGGATCGGCCCTGAAATCATGGATGCGACACTGGCCCTGTTTGAGGCCGCGGGCGTGCTGAAGCACGTGCGGTTCGTGCCGGTGGAGATGGGCGGGCGGGTCTTCGACGCGGGGGACACGCGGGGGCTGACGGACGAGGCGATCAGCACGGTGGAATCGTGCGGGATTCTCTTCAAGGGGCCGATGGCGACGCCTAAGGGAGGCGGTGGCAAGTCGATCAACGTGACGGCGCGCAAGATGTGGGGCGCGTTTGCGAACCTGCGGCACTTTCAGTCGCTGCCGGGCGTGGAGACGGTCTACTCCAAGGCGGGCGTGAAGGTGGACTTCTACGTCGTGCGCGAGAACGTGGAAGACACGTACGGCGGCGTCGAGCACCGCATGAGCGCCGACATGGTCGAGTGCAAGCGCTTGATCACCGCGCCGGGGTGCGACCAGGTGCACACCTTTGCGCTTCAAACAGCGCGCACCCTGGGGATCGACAAGGTTCACTGCGGCCACAAGGCCAACATCATGAAGATGACCGACGGGCTGTTCCTGGATCGATTCCGCGCGATCGCGGAAGACTTTCCGGAAATTCAGACGGCGGACGTCATCATCGATGCGCTGTGCATGGGCCTCGTGCAGAAGCCGCACGAGTACCAGATGGTGGTGCTGCCGAACCTGCAGGGGGACATCGTCAGCGATCTGGCCGCGGGTCTGGTGGGCGGGCTGGGGTTTGCGCCGAGCGCGAACATCGGGCAGGACATTGCGATTTTCGAAGCGGTGCACGGGACTGCGCCGGACATCGCGGGCAAGAACGTCGCGAATCCGAGCGCGCTGATTCTCTCCGGACTGATGATGCTGCGGCACCTCGGGCTGCACAAGACAGCGTGCACGATCGAGAACGCCGTGCTGGCGACGCTGGAGCAGGGCTCGCGTACGGGTGACTTCGGCGACCCGAGCCAGACGGCGTTGAAGACGGATGAGTTCACGCAGCGGATTATCGAGAACCTCGGCAAGCGCCCGCAGAGCGTCGAGCCTTGTCCGGATGCGGAGCAGGACAGCGTGACCTTCAAGCAGCCGCCGCGGCCGCAGGTGAACCGCTTCATGCAGACGTTCACGCAGGTGGTGAGCCACCATGTCGGGTGCGACATCTACATCGAAACGCTAACGGGCACGCTGGAACTGGCCCAGCACCTGTCGCGCCTGTGCGAGAACACGCCCTTCAAGCTGACGATGATCTCCAACCGCGGCACGCAGATCTGGCCGTCGGGGAGCGTGTACACGGACCTGGTGGGGTGCTCGCGGGCGCGGTTCGAGCTGCGCGAGGGGATCCAGCCGGGCTCACTGGGACAGGCGCCGGCGATCTCACTGCTGCGGAAAATTTCGGAGAAGTTCGAGGTGGCGGATTACATGCCGCTGAAGGTGTATGACGGGGCGAAGGGGTATTCGCTGGCGCAGGGGCAGTGATAGTGCATAGTGAAGAGTGCACAGTGGTCGGAGCCGCGACTGTCAGGGAGTGGTAGAAGCACGGCGGTTCCGGCGCGCCTTTTTGCGCGACGAAGGTGCAGCGACTTTATTTCGTGCGGTACCTTCGCAAGACCGAGTGCACGAGGCCGCTCACCGCTTCCTTACGGTCGCGGCTCTGACTGCGCAACTCTCCGTCGGCTTACCGCTCCCGACGGTCGCGGCTCTGAGCTGTGTTACTCTCCGTCGGTCTGACGCACCAGCCGCTCGACCGTTCCCGCCTGCGTTTCCACCAGCACCTCGTCCGCTTCGCGGAGGAAGATGCCGTGGTCGACGACGCCGGGGATGCCGTTGAGCCAATCGGCGACCTGCTCGGGGTCGTGGTCGCCGAGGGTGACGTCGATGACGAGGTTGGCGTTGTCGGTGAGGAAGAGGTGGCCGTCGAGTGTGCGACGGACGACGCCGTTGAGGCCCATGTTGCGCAGCTCGGCCCGAATGGAGGCGAGGCCGAAGGGGATCACGGCGATCGGGAGCGTCGCGTTGGTGCCGAGCTTCTCGACAAGCTTGGACTCATCGATCAGGTAGACGCAGCGCTGCGAGGCCCAGGCGACCATGCGCTCGCGCGTCATTGCGCCGCCAGAGCCCTTGAGCATGCGCAGCTCGCGATCAACCTCGTCGGCGCCGTCGAAGAGGAAGTCGATCCGCTCGATCAGGGAAAACTCCTGGATTGTCAGCCCCAACTCAAGGGCCGTCTTCTCGGAGCCCTGGCTGGTCGGAACGCAGGTGACCTCCAGCCCCTCCTCGCGGACGCGCTCAGCCAGGGCGCGGATGCCGCGCTTTGCGGCCCGGCCGGTGCCGAGACCGACGATCATGCCCGGCTGGATTTCCGCGACTGCCGCTTCTGCCAGCGCATCACGGGTCGGGGGGGTTGCAATGGCCTGGGTTTGCTGCTGTTCACTCAAAACGAATCCCCTGTGCCAGATCAAATCTGCCTCCGAAGTTCACGGTCACGGTCTGGCGGCGCATGTACGCCTTCCAGGAATCCGAACCGGACTCCCGCCCGCCCCCGGTATCCTTTTCGCCCCCAAAGGCTCCGCCAATCTCCGCCCCGCTCGTGCCGAGGTTGACATAGGCCAACCCGCAGTCGCTGCCGGCTCCCGAGGGGGTCAGGAAGCGTTCTGACGTCCGGATCCCCTCGGTGAAAATGGCAGAGGAGAGGCCCTGGCTCACGCCGTTGTGCAGCTCGATCGCCTTCTCAAGGTCAGTATAGGTAAAGACATACAGGATGGGCGCGAAGGTCTCCTCCAGCGCGATTGGAAGATGCTGTGTGGGCGGGGCGCGGACAATGGTCGGCTCCACGAAGTAGCCGCCCAGACCGCCGCCAGCCCCTTCCGACCCGCCCTGCTTGCCCGGATTCGCCCGCCGCCCGCCGATAAGAACCGTGCCCTGCTGGGCCTGTGCCGCGGCGACGGCTTGCTCAAACGCCTGGACGGAGGCTTCGTTGATCAGGGGGCCCACCAATGTCCCCTCGGCGAGGGGGTCTCCCAAACGGACCTGGCGGTACGCCGCGACCAACCGTTCCAGAAACGCGTCAGCGATCCGTTCGTGGATGATGAGCCGGCGCGTGGTGGTGCAGCGCTGGCCGGCCGTGCCGACGGCGCCGAACAGCACGGAGCGAAGGGCCAAATCCTGGTCGGCGTCCTCGTGGACGATGATGGCGTTGTTGCCGCCGAGTTCGAGCAGGCAGCGCCCGAGCCGGGCGGCGACCCGCTGGCCGACGTGGCGGCCCATGCGGCAGGAGCCGGTGGCGCTGATCAGCGGGAAGCGGCGATCGGCGGTCATGGCCTCCCCCACGACGTCATCGGCGCCGATCACCAGGCCGAAGACGCCCTCGTGCCCCATGTCCGCGGCGACCCGCTGCGCAATGCGGTTGGTCGCGATGGCCGTCAGCGGCGCGAGCAGGCTGGGCTTCCAGAGAACGCTGTCGCCGCAGACCGCCGCGAGCATGGCGTTCCACCCCCACACGGCGTTGGGGAAGTTGAAGGCCGTGATGACGCCGATCGGGCCGAGTGGGAGCCACTGCTCAAACATGCGGTGACCGGGGCGCTCGGAGGGGAAGACCTGGCCCGGAAGCTGCCGCGACAGCCCGACCGCGAAATCGGCGACGTCGATCGTCTCCTGCACCTCGCCGAGGCCCTCGGCCCGGATCTTGCCCATTTCCAGGGAGATCAGCTCACCAAGCGGCTCCTTGACCTTGCGATACGCCTCACCGATGGCGCGAATGACCTCACCGCGCTTCGGGGCAGGGACTTCACGCCAGCGGCGGAACGCCTCGACCGCCGCGGCGGCAGCGGCCTCGTACTCAGCGGGTCCGTCGAGTCGGAGGCCCGCGATGGGCTGGCCCGTGGTCGGGTTTTCCACCGTGACCACGTTTGGCGGCCCCTCCTTGCTCAGTCGATCCGCGGGGACAAAGCGCGAGTCCTCAACAACACCGAGGGTCTGGAGCAGATTTTTGGGCATGGGTGGCGAGTGTAGGCCGGAGTCATGGACAATGAACAACGGAGAATGGACAATGGGAGTGCTCAATTGCCGGCTCTCATTGACCTTTGCCCCTGGACCATTGAACATTGCTCATGACGCCGATTGTGATTGCAACGGGGAATCCGCACAAGGTGGAGGAGTTGCGCGCGATTTTCGCCACCGTCGGTGTGCCCGTGACGGGATTGCAGGAGGTCGCGCCCGAGGGAATTCCCGAGCCTGCGGAGACGGGGTCGACGTTTGAGGAGAATGCGCAGATCAAAGCAGTTTTCTACGCGCAGCGCACGGGGCGGGTGTGCCTGGCGGATGATTCGGGGTTGGAAGTCGATACGCTCGGAGGCGCGCCGGGTGTGATCTCGTCGCACTATGCGACCGACGGCGAGGAGACGGGAGCGGGACGCGCGGAGCGCGATGCGGCGAACAACGCGAGACTGCTGCGCGAGATGGAAGGGGTGCCGGACGGGGATCGGACCGCTCGGTTTGTGTGTGTGATGGTTTTGGCTGGGCCGAAGGGACACGTGCTGGCGACCGCACGAGGGACCTTCGAGGGCCGGATCGGGCGCACGCCGCGTGGACACGGTGGGTTTGGGTACGACCCTCTGTTTGTTCTTCCTGCGCCGGACACGAGGACGAGCGCAGAGCTCAGCGCGTTTGAGAAGAATGACATGAGCCATCGAGGCAAGGCGGCTCGAGCCATGGCAGAAGAGTTGAGGCGGCTTGGGTTTGCAGGCGGGGGATGATTGCTCTGCTTTTCAGTGGCACAGGCCTCTGGCCTGTGACGGCCTTCTTCCTCCGTCAATCATCGACGGGTCGCGCAAACAAAGCAGGAGCGCTCTCGCTCGTCGTTGCGTGACTCGTCACAGGCCAGAGGCCTGTGCTACGGACTTGACACCGGGCGCAAACGCGTTACGCTGAGACTGTCACAGGTGACTCGTGCAACTCCGACAGGATGCACGGGTCGGCAAGAGGGAAGTGCGGTGAAATGCCGCCGCGGACGCGCCGCCGTGAAGAGCGTTGAGCGCGTGCCCAGAGATGCCACTGTCCGAAGGGACGGGAAGGCGGGCACGTGTGAAGCTCGAAGCCGGAAGACCTGCCTGCTGACGTGTGCTGTGGACGCCCTCGCGTGACGGGGCGCCGGCGATTGCGCTTCGCGAGTTCCCCGCGAGATGCGCACTCTTCGGCCCCGATTCAGAATCACGCCCCGGCGAGGGATCACTCGTAGTGGGAACCATCCCCTCGCGCTTCGGGGATGCACGTCGGAGGCTCGGCTTTGAACAGGATGAATGGAACGTGCGCGCTCAGCGCGCAGGGGAGCGGTGCGCCGCACGGGCTGCGGGTCAGCGGTCAAGTGCGTGCCGCCCTGGCTTTAACAGCAGTAGCGGTGCTGGCGGCGCCGGCGGCCGCGGATCTGCCGGAATATCACCTGGTCGGCTCCTTCGCTGTGCCGTTGCAGGCCAGCGCCGGCGGAGCGTGGGACATCATGCCCGATGGACGCATCGCCGTCATGGACGGCGGACAGATCCTTGTGCAGGATGCCCTCAATGCTTCCACGTACAGCGCATTGGGCTCTGTTGACGCCGGCGTCATCTCGTCCTTCGGCGCCTCGTTCCTGCGCTTCAGCCCGGACGGATCGCGCCTCGCGATCGGAGACAACAACTTCGGGTCCAGCGCAAGCGTGCTGATCGTCGACACCGCGGCGTTGAGCCCCGCCGGGCCTGCGCCGTACACATCGGTAATCGCGGCCAACCTCGATGCCGCGTGGGCCGACAACAACACCCTCTTCGTCAACGGCTTCGGCGCGACGTCGCACCTGTCGCGCATTGATGCGGATGCGCTCACCGCGACGATGGTCATCGACGGTATCGGCCAGGGGAGCGGCGGCATCGTGATCGATGGAACGCACGTTTACCAGGCGATCGGCTTCGACACATCGTCGGGGGGTGAGCCGACCGGACAGGTGCGCGCCTTTGCGCTGGCTGACCTGCTCTCCACCGACATCGCTGTTGACTACGCGAACGGCATCGCCGTTGCCGACGCCCTTTCCGGTTCGCCGCTTGGGCTGGACGCCTTCGGCAATCTGCTCATCGGCGGCGGCGACTTCTTCGCCGGTTCCAACGACTTCGGGTACGCCGCGGTGGTGGACGGTGATGCCATCCTGCTCGCCCTGGCCGGCGCCGGCATGGCGCCCGATGAAGCAGAGCTGCGCCTCAGCCCCGCGGGAGCAAACGCGGCGTACAGCATCGCCTACAACCGGGCGACGGATGAGTTGCTCGTCATCGCCGAGGGCACGGCGTACCGGTACGCCGTGCCTGCACCGGGCGCAGCGGCCGCGCTCGGCATCACAGTCCTGCTGTGCGGAAGGAGGCGGCGTTGATGAGCGGTGCACCACGCTTGAGAGTCAGAACGCTTGCGCCGGCCGGTGCACTGGTCGCGCTGGTGGGAGGCGCTCCCGCCAGCGCGCCGGCCGGCGACTTCGCCGCGCGCGTCATCGACTATTCCCCCGCGCCGGGACAGTTCGTCAACGATGCGGCGTACAACGACCCGGCCCGCGCCCTGGGCCCGCCCGCGGGCGCGGGCGTCATCAACGGCAACAACACCGGAACGGTCTGCCTCGGAGGATTCGGCGGTTCGATCACGCTCGCGTTCGATCGACCCGTGCTCGACGATCCGCGCAACCCCTTCGGCATGGATGCAATCGTCTTCGGTAACGCGTTCCGGCCCGGCGGCGACCTGGACCGCAAGTGGGCTGAGCCGGCCATCATCGAGATCAGCCGCGATGACAATGGCAACGGACTTGCCGACGATCCGTGGTACATCATTCCTGGCTCCCACTCCCCCACTCCACCCGCCGTTCCGGCAACCGGCTTCGTCACCCGTACGTGGGACGACGATGTGATGGATGCGACGCATCCGCCGGCGCAGGCGAACTGGATACCAGCCGGGCGCACCGGCACGTGGACGACGACAACGCTGCTGTTGCCGGGAGACGTCTTCGGCGTTGCGGTCGTCGTCAATCCGAACGGGCCGGGCGCTTCGACCGAAGGGGTCTTTGGCTATGCGGACGTCTCGCCCGTGCTGCTGCTGGGTGATGTGGACGGCGACGATATTGTCGACGAGCCGGACATTGATGCAGCCGTCTTCTACACAACACCGGATGATCCATTCACCGTCGGCATAACGCCCGGTTCCGGCGGCGGCGATGCCTTCGACATTGCCTGGGCCGTGGACGCCCAGACGGGGCTTCCGGCGGGGCTTGATCGCTTCGACTTCATCCGCCTCACCACCGCGGTCGACGCCGTGCTCGGACCGCTGGGCGAGCGCAGCGCCGAGATCGACGCCGTCGCGGATGTGCGCCCCGTGGTGAGCGGCGACTGGGATGGCAGCGGCGGAGAGCCGGACGTCTTCGATCTGCTGGCCTATCTGGACGACTGGTTCAGCGCGAGTGCATTTGCGGATGTGACGCTTGACGGCGTGGTTGATGTATTCGACCTGCTGGCATTCCTGGATCTCTGGTTCTGAACTGGTTGCTGCCTCTCCCCCTGCTCACTATGCCGCGCGCTTTCACGCTCATCGAACTGCTCGTCGTGGTCGCGATCATCGCCACGCTGCTGTCACTGCTGCTGCCGGGGCTGGCAGCAGCGCGGGGGGAGGCGCACCGCGCGGCGTGCGCCTCAAACGCGCGGCAGCTTGCGATGGCCAATGACCTTTACGCACTTGACCATGCCGAGCGTTACGCCCCCGCCGCGGCGGATGTCCGCCGCAATCTCCACCGCTGGCATGGCAGCCGCGCACGCGTGACCGACGCCTTCGAGGCCGCGGGGGGCGCGTTGACCCCCTACCTGGACGATGCAGCACCGGCCAGCGGCGCCAGCGTGCGCGCCTGTCCGGCATTCCTGCCCGTGCTGCGGGAACTGGAGCGCAGCGCGGGACAGGGCGGCAGCCCATGGGGAGCCGCGACGGGGTTCGAGCGTGCCGCGGGCGGGTATGGCTACAACCGCGCCTTCGTCGGATCGGTCCGCGCGGCGGCGGGCGGCAGCGGAGCCGAGGCGCCGTCGCAGACCGTCTGGACGCTCATGGACGACCGGGTCGGCTCGCCGCGGCACCGGTTCGCCCGACCCGCGGCGACGATCGCCTTTACGGACGCGGGACTTGCCGCCGGAGGGGCCACCAGCGGCGGCGTCATCGAGTATTCCTTCGCCGAGCCGCGCTTCTGGCCCGACGGGCCCGGGTTTCGCACCGATCCCAGCATTCACTTCCGGCATGGCGCGGCAAAGACCGAAGCAGGACGGGCCAACGTGGCCTGGCTTGACGGGCACGTCTCCGCGGCGGTCCGGACCTTCACGTGGGCAAGCGGGCTGTATGCCGGGGACCCCGGCCCAGCGGGGATTGGGTGGACGGGCAGCGACGATGACAACGGCCTCTACGATTACGACTGAGCAAGCGCATCGCGGGGATAGCCAGCAGGGGATGTCGTGAAGGTTGATCGGTGTATTTGTGGGGGCGTGAGCTTTGCTGAACTGGTGACGCTGTCGCGCGAGGAGGGGCTTTCACTCGAGCAGCTTGCCGATCGCACGGGGTGTACGAGGGGGTGCGGCCTGTGCCGCCCATACGTGCGACTTGCCCTGGCGACGGGAGAGACATCGTTTCCCGTGATGCATCCCGATACGGCGGAGCGCATGCTTGCTGAGATTGAAGAGGGGCGTGGATCCACTGGTTGACACACTCAAGAACGCCCGCTCTCAGCGTGCATTCTTGACGTAGTTCGTTTTGTGTGAAGAAAGAAAAGGGCCCTGCCGGCGAACCGGCAGGGCCCTTGCGATGTTTAAGCGTCCGATGCCGCCGGTCAGGACTGCGGCTGCGTGTTGCTCTCGCCGACGACGACGGCGGGCATGCCGAGGCGTTCATCGGAGTCCGCGCCGAGCGCCTCAGCCGAACGGCGCGCTTCCTCGAACTCCCCATCCAGGTCCTCGTCATCCCATGAGCCGACCGGTTCGGCCAGAGCCTTGACCCGCAGCGACTGGTACGGCTTGAAGCCGGTGCCGGCGGGGATGAGGTGGCCGAGCAGGACGTTCTCCTTCAGGCCGACCAGGTCGTCGACCGCGCCCTTGAGCGCCGCCTCGGTGAGGACCTTCGTGGTCTCCTGGAACGAGGCGCCCGAGAGGAACGAGTCGGACTGCAGCGAGGCCTTGGTGATGCCCAGCAGGAGCGTGCGGCCCGTGGCGGGCCGCGCCTTCTTGGCCTTGGCCGGCTCCTTGCCCTCGGCCTCGGCGCGGGCGTTGGCCTCGCGGAACTCGTCCTTCGTCACCAGCGCGTTCACCGGCAGGTCCGTGCCGCCGGCTTCGGTAATCCGCGCCATCGATTCGATCTCGCGGTTCTTGCGGCGGAACTCGAACTTGTCGATCACGTCGTGCGGCAGCAGGTCCGTGTCGCCGGGGTTCT
Organism: uncultured Phycisphaeraceae bacterium; assembly: GCA_964460345.1. Lineage (GTDB taxonomy): Bacteria > Planctomycetota > Phycisphaerae > Phycisphaerales > UBA1924 > CAYWRO01. The sequence continues at coordinate 21,864 of CAYWRO010000053.1, forward strand.
CCACGCGCACCTTGCGGAGCATCTGGGCGAGGATGACCTCGATGTGCTTGTCGTTGATGACCACGCCCTGGGCACGGTAGACGTTCTGGACCTCATCGAGCATGTAGGTCCACAGGTGCTCTTCGCCGCGGATGCGGAGAATGTCCTTGGGATCCAGGGGCCCGTCGATGAGGGGATCGCCCGCCTGCACGTAGTCGCCGGTGTGGACGAGCAGGTGCCGGTCCTGCGGAACGTGGTGGTCCTTCTCGATGCCCGTCTCGGAGATGACGCGGATGGTCATCTTGCCCTTGCGCTTGTCGGAGTGAATCTCGACGCGGCCGGAGATCTCGGCCATGACGGCCGGGTCCTTCGGCTTGCGCGCCTCGAAAATCTCCGTAACGCGGGGCAGACCACCGACGATGTCCTGGCTGCCCGATGCGCCACGGGGCTGACGGGCAAGCATCTGGCCCGCCTTGATCTCCTGGCCGCTCTTGGCCTCGATGCGGGCCTTGGCCGGCAGGTAGTGGAAGTCGAGAATGTTGCCGGCATCGTCTTCGACGACGATCTGCGGGTGCTTCTCGCCCTTGTGCTCGATGACGACGAGGGCCTTCTGACCCTGGCCGGCGTCCTCCTCGCGGACGGTTTCGCCGATCTCGATGTCGATGTGCCGGACCTTGCCGTCCTTTTCAGCGAGGATGGGCGTGGAGTGCGGGTTCCAGCGGACAAGCTGCTGGCCGCGCTTAATCTCCTCGCCCGGCTTGACCATGATGTAGGCGCCGTAGGAGATCTTGTGCTTCTCGAGTTCGCGTCCCTTGGCGTCGAGGATCGCGATCTCGCCGTTGCGCTTCAGCGAGACGAGGCAGGGGTTGCCGTCTTCATCAACGGTGGCCACCTCGTTGCAGTCGCGCAGCTCGATCGTGCCGCCGGTGGAGGCGCGAATCTCGCTCTCGACGATCTCGCGGCTGCCGATGCCGCCGGTGTGGAAGGTCCGCATCGTGAGCTGCGTACCCGGCTCGCCGATCGACTGGGCGGC
>CAYWRO010000054.1:0-21784 GCA_964460345.1 uncultured Phycisphaeraceae bacterium
TGCCCCCCATGCCCCCCATGCCCCCCCGCCCTCACCCACGCCCCGCACGCCCATGGCGACGACGGCTCCTCCGCGCAGCGCTCTGCCTCCTGCTCGGCGCGGTGACGACGATCGGCGTCGCGTGGGCGTGCGCCGCCTGGGCTCCGGAGCCGCCGCCCCGCAGGTATCCGGGGCTCAAAGGCGGGCTGACGTTCAGGCCATGGCGCAGCGATCCGCCCGCGGGGTGGCCGGGTGAGGCGGACGACTGGGATATCGAATACACGCGCCTGATCACGCATTGGACGCTCACCGCCGGCGCTCGTTCGTTCTCTACGGCGGAGTTTCAACATCAGGAGGTGGTTGAGAGCGGCTGGCCGATGCGCGCTCTGTTCACGGTGTGGCACACAGAGGGATCGATTCTCGCATCTTCGCCAGGATCCGTGGCGCCATCATCGGCGGTGAAGCAAGGGCTGCAGGTGGAGTGGCTGACGGGGACCAGCAACGCGCTCGGGCCTGGCGTGCCGCGCTCGCTGCCGCTGATGCCGCTGCTGCCAGGCTTCCTCCTCGACACGCTCTTCTACGCCGTGCCATGGTGGGCGCTCCTCGCGACGCCGGGACTCGTGAAGCGCTGGCGGCGCAAGCGGCGCGGGGCGTGTATCGCGTGCGGGTACGACCGGCGCGGGCTTGGAGATGAAGCCAAGTGCCCGGAGTGCGGAACATGAAGACGCAACGCGCGATCTGGCGACGACGCGTTGTCCGCGTTGCGCTGTGCATTGTGCTCGGCGCGGTGACGACGGTGGGCGTCGCGTGGGGGTGTGCGGTGCGCGGCGAAGCGCTGGCCTTTCCACGGCATTGGAAGCTGACGCCGATCACGCAGTGGGATGAAACCGTCGGGTGGTATGCTGCGCGGCCTTACGAGGAGGTGCCGTGGCTCATGATGCCGCCCACTGGTTGGCCGTCGACGGCGAACTACCGCGGGGCGATCGCAAACCGGCGCCTCACATACCGCAAGGCGCAGGCCGGACACATGCTCAATGGTGGCGATCTGTATGTGCAGGAGAACGTGCAGAGCGGCTGGCCGGCGCGCGCAATGCAGGTGACGTGGCACCTGGAGGCGTGGGTCGGCACGCACGGGCCACCGTCAAAGGCGCCCATCGCACGATCCTGGCTGGAACGCGGCTTGCAAACGGAGTCGCTCAAGAGAGCCGCTCGCTTTCAGGACATGCCGCTCGCCCTGCCAATGCTGCCCGTCCTGCCCGGCTTCCTCCTCGACACGCTCTTCTACGCCGTGCCGTGGTGGGCGCTCCTCGCAACGCCGGGACTCATCAAGCGCTGGCGGCGCAAGCGGCGCGGGGCGTGTGTCGCGTGCGGGTACGATCTGCGCGGGCTTCCTGGTGGCACGGTTCTCCGAACCGTGACGGACGAAGACGGCGGCGACGACATCAAAGGTGAGAAAGAAGACACGGCTCGGAGAGCCGTGCCACCGAAGTGTCCGGAGTGCGGAGGGGAAAGGAAAATAGCAAATGGCAAATGACGGCGTGAAGCGGGCGCGCCCCTCTTCATTTGCCATTTGGCAATTTGCGATTTGCTATTTCTCTCGTGAGTCCACGATCACCGTCACCGGCCCATCGTTGACCAGTGCCACGTGCATGTGCGCGCCGAAGACGCCGGTTTCGACGTGGCACCCTTCATGTCAATGACGAATGACGAATGATGAATGATGAATGCAGCAGAGAGCTGGCCGGCGACCTGGCCCCGCACGAGCCACGGGCATCAGGATCAATGACGAATGGTGAATGATGAATGATGAATGCAGCAGAGAGCTGGCCCGGGCATCAGGACCTGACATATCCGTGCCTCCTTCGCAACTCGCCATTCGTAATTCGTCATTCGTCATTTCGTCCACACCTCCGCCAGCTCCCGCCCGACCACGCACTTCGCCTGCTCCCCCGCCGCGGCCAGCAATCTTGCCAGCGGCTCGTCCAGGGCTTCGTCCGAGAGCTTGAAGGTCGAGTGGTGCATGGGCAGCAGGTACTCGGCGGGCAGTGAGGTGAACATGTCCCACACCTGCTCCGGCGTCGCGTGGGCGTGGATCCACGGGTCGTAGGCGCCGATGCCGAAGATGGCCAGGTCAAACGGCCCGCGGCCGTGGAAGGCGTCGGTGTAGGCGGTGTCGCCGGCGAAGAGGGCGCGATGGGATTGGTCGGCGGCGGTGATCGCGTACGAGTTGAAGCTGCGGTGGCGGTCGATGGCCGCCCGCGCGCCCCAGTGGGCCGGCTGCAGCGCTTCCAGGCGGATGCATCCGCCCCGCCCGGCGGGGTCGCGGATCTCCACGGTCTGCCCCCATCCGAGTTCGATCACGTTGGCAAACCCGCGCGGGATCAGCCGCTTCGTCTTCGCGGCCGTGACGACGGTCGTGCCCGAACACGCCAGCCGCTTGAGCGTCGGCTTGTCGAGGTGGTCGAAGTGGGCGTGCGAGATCAGGATCAGGTCCGGCGTCGGCACCGTCGGCACGTGGATGTGCTTCGTCCCCAGCCGCGCCGGGCCGAAGACCAGCGGCCCCACGCTCACGCCGATCCGCGAGGAAAAGACCGGGTCGGTCAGGATGTTCAGCCCGCCGATGCGGAGCATCACCGTCGCGTGCCCCAGCCACGCCGCGCCGACCTCGTGAGACTCGAGCACCGGCGCGGAGACCAGCTCCCGCCCGGGCGTCTCGAGACGAGAGGCCGCGGGCCGCCCGAGGGCCTCGGAGAGGGAGTCCGCCAGTTCACGCGGGTAGCGCCGAAGCCCGGAACGGCTCATGTGCGTGAGCTTCGGCCTGCCCCCCCCACCCCCCCCGCCCCCGTTACCGTTACCGTTGCCGGACGGGAGGGCCGGCAGGTCGGGCGAGCCCGAAGAAGGAGCCGCCGCGGCGGCCGGGGCAGTGTTGTCCTTGCGGTTCCGTCGTGCCATTCCTTGGATTTCAATGCGTGTGAAGAGACTACTGATACGATGCGAATCAAGGCGTAGTGCGGAACTGCTGCAATTCGCCTGCGGCACTCAGACCCGGGCAGCACTCATCTCGTCAGGGAGTTCTTGTGCGAATCACATTCTATGGAGCCGCGGGAGAGGTCACGGGCTCGTGCTATCTCGTCGAAACCGATCGCGCCCGCCTCCTCGTCGACTTCGGCATGCACCAGGGCGGCGGCAGCGCGGAGAAGATGAACCGCCGCTTCCCCCCCATCGACGCCGCGAACCTCGACGCCGTCGTCCTGACCCACGCCCACCTCGACCACTGCGGCCGTCTGCCCCTTCTGCCGAAACACGGCTTCAACGGCCCGATCTACGCGACCGACGCCACGATCGACCTCACCGGCCTGATCCTCCGCGACGCCGCGAGCATCCAGGAGAGCGATGCCGAGCGGGAGACCCGCCGCCGCTCCCGCCAGGGGCGCCCGGCGGCCAAGCCTCTCTACACCACCGGTGATGCCGAGGCGGTCCTGAAGCATCTCTCACCCGTCGTCTACAACACGCCAAAGCAGATCGCCCCCGGCATCACGGCCCGCTTCGTGGATGCCGGCCACATCCTCGGCTCAGCGAGCATCGAAATGACGGTCACGGAGGGCGGCGACGCCGGGGCGTCCAGAACGATCGTCTTCTCCGGCGACATCGGCGTCAAAGACGCCCCGCTTCTCCACGATCCGACCACCTTCACGCACGCGGACCTGGCTGTGATGGAGTCGACTTACGGAGACCGCGACCACAAGACCACCGGCGCGACCATCGATGAACTGGCCGAAGTCCTCGGACGGGCTCGCATGGAAGGCGGCTCCGTCCTCATCCCGGCATTTGCCGTCGGCCGCACGCAGCAACTCATCTATTACATGGGCATTCTCGAACGCGAAGACCGCCTCCGCTCGACCGACGTCTTCATCGACTCCCCGATGGCGATCACCGCGACCGAGCTCTACCGCCGCCACCGTGCATGCTTCGACGACGAAACCTGGGCCATCATCAACAACGGCGACACGCCGCTGAACTTCCAAAGCCTGCACCTGGCTCGCACCGCCGATGAATCCCGTGAGCTCAACGGCCGCTTTGACGGCCTGACCATCATTGCGGCCTCCGGCATGTGCACCGGCGGCCGCATCATGCACCACCTCCGTCACCGGCTCGACCGACCGGACACGCACATCGTCTTTGTCGGCTACCAGGCCGATGGCACCACCGGCCGCCGAATCGTGGAGGGAGCCCGGTCCGTCAAGGTCATGGGCGAGCCAATCCCGGTCCGGGCCAAGGTCCACACCCTCGGCGGTTTCTCCGCCCACGCCGGCCGCACCGAGTTGATCGAGTGGGCCGGCGCGATGGCCGCCTCGAACCCCCGGATTGTCCTCACGCACGGCGAGGATAAGGCTCGCCGTTCCCTCGCCCAGGCGCTCCAGGAGCGGTTCAAGTACCAAGTCGATCAGCCCGGTTGGGGATCCCAGATTGAGATCTGAGTTCGACAGACAAAAGCAACAACGCCCCCGAAATCGGGGGCGTTGTAAGATGGGGGCAACACGGGCGAGAGGAGTCGAACCCCTAACCTCCTGATCCGTAGTCAGGTGCTCTATCCAATTGAGCTACGCCCGCTCAGGAATCGCCCCAAGCGTAAGCGGCCACATGGCGATCGGCAAGCGCCGGAGGGGGGTTGGAACTTGATTTGGCGCGCTTTGGAGGGGATACTTGGGGCTCGCCGGGGGATCCAAGCGGGGAGCCGGTGCAGTAAACCCGGTTGGTACGAAGACTTTGGGAGGTAGCGGTCCAGATGGCCCATTCCGTTTCATCCAGGAAGAGAATTCGCCAGAACGAAAAGGCCCGCGCCCGCAATCGCTGGCGTCTCCGCTCGCTCCGCGCGGCGATGAAGGAGTTCAACCAGAAGCTCACCCAGGGCTCCGCCGAGGAGGCCACCGAGGCCTTCCGCGCCTGCTGCCGCCTGCTCGACCGCACCGCTCAGCGCAACATCATCCACAAGAATCAGGCCGCCCGTCGCAAGAGCCGCCTGAGCGCCCGCCTCAAGGCCAAGCAGGCCGCCTGAGACGAGCAGGGTTCACACTTTTCACCACTTCTTCCGGCCTCCGCGCGTGAGGATTATCGCCGCGGCATGCTGTAGCCTCATACCCTGACGCTCCGATGCGAGAGCCGCGGCAGTCCAGCGAAGGGCGACGACGAACCCGCACTTCCAGGGCACGCGCAGAGACCTATTGGACGCTCTCTTCCGGGCCGTTTCACTCTCTTCTGCTGCTGGCGCCCCTTGTTGTTGCCTACGAAATCGGGTCCATCCTCCATCTGACCGACCCGAGCGAAGGCGAACGCCGCAGCATCCACGCCGAAAACCTACTGGGTGATTTTTTTCAGCTTTTCGGTCTGGCCGGCCTGTTTCTCCCGGGCATCGCGCTGCTGACGGTTCTGGCCGTCTGGCATCTCCTGTCCGGGGCGCGCTCGCGGGTGAACTTTCCGGTCATCACAGGCATGGCCGCCGAGGCCGCCGCGTGGACCATTCCGTTGGTCGTCCTCAGTGCGCTCCACCACTCCGCCGTCACCGCCGCGGCCTCAATGGCCGCCCTGGCGGGGGCCGATGCAGGTCTCGGCGAACTCTCCTGGCAGGCTCGCCTCACCATCTCGATCGGGGCCGGCCTTTACGAGGAGATGCTCTTCCGGCTTGTCGGCATCACCTTCCTGCACTTTTTACTGGCCGATCTGCTCCGCCTGAATGGCCGGCTGGCCACCGGACTGGCCGTCGGCGGCGCCGCCCTGGCCTTTGCGCTCTACCACCAGTCGGTCCTCACCCCCACGGGGCTGGATGTCGCCCAGCTTATCTTCTATACCGTCGCGGGCGCGTATCTCGGGGCGATCTTCGTCTTCCGCGGCTTCGGCATTGCCGTTGCCACCCACACCTTCTACGACATCCTTGTGCTCGTGCTCCTGCCAACGGTTGAGCGAGCCGGATGAGCCTGCCGCACGAGCCAACGCTTGCTGATCCGGGCCCATACAATCGGCCCATGCGCGAGCCAGCCTCCACCCCCTCCCGCCTGGATGCACCGACCGGAGATCCCAAGATCTCCGTCATCGCGCCAGCGCACAACGAAGAGGACAACATCGAGCCTCTCATTGAACAGGTGCAGCGCGCATTGGAGCAGACAGGGCGCCCCTTTGAGATCATCATCGTCGACGATGGATCGACCGACGGGACCCGTGCCCGGGTGCTCGAGGCCATGCGCACGCGTCCGTTCCTTCGCTGTGTCGCCATGACCAACACGCCTGTCGGCAGGGGCAATGGTCAGTCGGCGGCGTTCCATGCCGGCTTCCGCGTCGCCCGCGGCGAACTCGTGGCAACGCTGGATGCCGATCTCCAGAACGACCCGGCGGACCTGGTGGCCATGCTGGACCTCATGGAGAGGACCGGCGCCGACTTCGTGCAGGGAGACCGTTCTCACGCGAGGAAGGACAACATCGTCCGCCGCTACGGCTCCGTCGTCGGCCGCCTTTTCCGTCGCCTGCTCCTGGGCGATTCCATTCGTGATACGGGCTGTTCGCTGCGTCTCTTCAAGCGAGAGATTGCGCTGCAACTTCCCCTTCGTTTCCGCGGAATGCACCGGTTCATCCCAGTGACGGCCCGGCATCTGGGCTACACCGTCGTTGAGATGCGCGTCAACCATCGTCCCCGCACCGCAGGCGAGACAAAGTACGGCATGGGTGTCCTTCAACGCGCCATTCCGGGTCTGATCGACTGTTTCGCGGTTCGGTACATGCGCTCGCGCCGACGCCCCGTGTCCTGTCAGGAGCATCGCCTCGCCCCCGAAGCCGCGCGCACTTCCGAGCAATCCTGCTGTGGGCAGTCGGTCGCAACACCAACCACCGGTGATGAACCCGTGAGGTCTCGATGAACGGCGACTTCACCGCGGCCTCCTCTCACAACGCGCGCAAACGCCTCAAGTGGGAGCCGGCCGCCCTCTTCGTGATCATCACGATCATTGGCATCGCCCTGGTTGCGGGCGGTGAGCGCACGGACGCCCGCATCGGCCCCTTCCGCGGCGTCATCGAACAGCAGCAGGACGACGGCCAGGATCTCTATCGCATCCGCTTTCGCAATGGTGCGACGACGGACTGGCTCACCCCCGCCCAACTCGTCGGAGAAGACAACGTCGTTGAGCTGCGCGCACAGCGCGATCACGCCGTCTTTCAGTTCTTCAACATCACCTCATGGTGGGCGCTCAGTTGGGTCGTCATCGGCCTGGTCGGGCAGATCGTCTTCATGGGCCGCATGGTGGTGCAGTGGATCGTCTCCGAGCGGCGGCGTGAGTCCGTCGTCCCGCCGATTTTCTGGTATCTCTCCCTCGCAGGCGGGGTGATGCTCTTCACCTACTTCGTGTGGCGACAGGACATCGTCGGCGTTCTTGGGCAAACCTCCGGCGTCGCCATTTACCTCCGGAACATTCGGCTTATCGCCAAGCAGCGACGCAAGCAGCAGGCGTAGCGAAGCTGGGCATTCAGCCCGACACGGCCCTGGCCGCTTGCGAGGAATCTCAAGGCCCCACTCCCATCGGCCCGATGCAGACCCAAACACTTGTCCGGGGGGATCGCCTGACAAATCATCCCCCATGCGAGTTCTCCTCGACGATCAAGCCGTTTCCCTTGAGGTCCCGACCTTCGCCGCCGCGATGGATGCTGGACGACGCGAAGCCGAACGCCGCGGCCGCGTGCTGGTCGAGGTCCAGGTTGACGGACGCCCGGCTCCTGAAGCCTGGCTCGATGCGCCCGAGTCCGAAGACTGCCGCGCCGCCGAGGTCCGGTTGGTTTCCGCCGACCCGGTTTCCCTCGTCCAGGTCACGCTTCAGGAGGTAGCCGACGCGCTGGAGGCCTCGCGCAGTTCCCAGAAGCGGGCCGCCGAGTTGATCCAGGAGGACCGGCTCGATGAGGCCATGGAGCCCCTCTCCCAGGCCGTCAGCGCGTGGGCCAGTGTCCACCAGGGTGTCTCCAATGGCGCGGCCCTCCTGGGGCTGGACACCGCCGCACTGACCGCTGTCACCGGCGAGCCGATCGGCGCCATGATTGAAGATCTCGCCGCCCAGTTACGGAGCCTCAAACTCGCCATCGCCGGCGAGGATTGGACCACCGTCGCCGACGTTCTCGGCTACGACATGGATGACCGGTGCATATCGTGGGCCCGGGCAATACGAAGCCTGGCTGCGAACATTGGTCAGGGGCGGGGCTGAGGAGGGCTGCTCTTTGGCGCGTCCCCGCTCGGACAAGAGCGTACAGGCAATCGCTTCATCCCTGGAGAAGGCCGAGCAGGCGCTCGCCGCCGGCGAACCGTTCGCTGCGCAGGCCGTAGCGTCGGAGGCCGTCCGCCTGAGTCATCAGACGCGAGATTTCGGACGCATGGCGAGGGCCGTGGAGCTTCTGGGTGCGGCTCGCCAGGATATCCAGCGTGCCGCGACGAAGAGCCGGCGCGTCACCATCATCGAGGACGAAGTGCCGGGCGGGGCGGAGATCAAGCCGGGGTGCTATCTCGTCCAGCCGCCGCGGGTCGGCGTTGACGGCCGTGCTCTGCGCGAACTCGCCACGGCCGCCGGCGTGCCCGCCGTGGTCATTGTCCGTGAGCCGACCACACGCACCGGACTCTGGCCGGTCGTCGCCCTCGGCCCCGTCACCATTCGGGCTCGTGTGAAGCCCCCCGCAGGCGGCAAGAGCGCTAAGGCGGCCCCCAAGCCCACTCCAGCCTGGGTACAGACCGCTATTGAAGCCCTTGCACAAGCCGCCCTCGAGACCGTCCCGGAATCGCCGGCCGCGGCACGCGTCGACGCACTGGTGGAACGCCTCGGCTCCATCCCAGAGAGCCCCACGCTTCACGAAGCGCTGCGCGACGCCTGCCTTGCCGCGGCGGACGAGGTCGCCGCCGCGTCTGGCAAGCCTCTTACCAGCTAGTTGCTTGGTAGCGCGTCCCCTGTACCGCTACCAGTCGCAGCGATACGGTCGCCCGTCTCGGTCGTACGCCCACTTTGACCGCACGTGCACCGACACGCCGCTGTGATAATGGTGGTGGTGATGGTGCGAGTAGTGGTGATGGTGATACCGCGGCGCATAGCCGTAGCGGTACCCGCTGTGCCGCGCGTTCTGGTCGCCAATGACGCCCCCAGCGACCGCGCCCGTGATGGCGCCCACTGCAGCGCCCTCGCCGGCGTTGCCGGAGAATGAGCCCAGCACCAGCCCGGTCACAGCCCCCAGCCCGGCCCCCGTTACAGCCCCCTCACCGGCGTTGGAGCAGCCGGAAAGCCCCGCCAGCGACGCTGTAAGCACCGCCGCGGCACAGAGGCGAGGGGTTGAACGGCACATCATCGAACACCTCCTCAAACAGAGTTTGCAATTGCTAACGACGGCGGCCAGCGAATTGTTCCCACTCTCTCCTTCTTTATTCCGCCTGTGCCGCCCGAACCTGACCTCCGCCCGTCTCTGGGGCGGTCAGTTCCACCAGCAGCCATTGGGGCAGTCCTCGAACCGCTGGGGCTGGGCCCGCTTCAGGAGCCGTGAAAGCGATTCCATTTCGGCTTCCAGGATTTCCGCCCGCTGTTCCGCTCGCTGGCTTGCCAGCAGCCGGTAGCGGACCTCCGGGTCGGTGATGAACGACAGCGTGACCAGTTCGAGCACCGCCGTCACCGGGATTTCCGAGTCGCGGACGTGCTGGACGATCGCATCGACGTCCTTCAGGTCCGTCAGCGGGTCGGTTTCCAGCATGCCGGCGATCCTTTCCCGGTGGATCGACAGTTCATCGTCGTCATCGTCCTCGCCGACGTCCGTCGGTTCCAGCATCACCTCGCGATAGAGCCGCGGCGGCGTTGTGGGGCCTGCTTCGTCCAGTTCGAGCGGGCCACGCGGCACTTCTTCGATGATTTTCGCCCGGCAGACGCCCTGCAGCACCACATTGTAACGTCCATCGGGGTACCGATGGTGGTGCACGATCTGCGTGACGCACACCGCCGGGCGCACGGGGGGGGATCCATGGTACTGCTGCTTCCAGGAATCTCCCTCGAAGACCGCCATCGCGATCTGGCCGGCCCCGTCGAGGACATCTTCGATCATCTGGACGTACCGATCCTCGAAGATGTGCACCGCGTGCACGCCGTGCGGCATGAGGATGACGCGATCCAGCGGAAACAGCGGCATCGGCTTGGCGAAATTGACCCGGATGGTGACGCCGTCGGCCATATCTTTATTGTAGTGTCCGCGTGCGGAAGCCACAAGATGCAGGGGCAGACATCAGAGACGCGACCGTCAGGGAGCGTTCGGCACTGAATGCCGCGCCAGCGGTCACTCCCCGAGCGGATCCGGCCGGAAGAGCTTCGTCCCGAGCGCCCACTGGTGCTGGGTGAAGTTGCCGCCGAGGTTTTCGGCGTCCATGTCCGGCCGCGCGGCGGACATGGCGATCTCGGTCTTCGCATCCAGGTTATCGAGCAGCGCCACCATGATCGCTTCCGGCGTGGAGGGCGGCTTGGCGGCCCCGAACTCCGCCTTGTCGTGATGGCTGAGGATGATGTGCTGCAAAACAGTCACAAAACTTTTCGGCAAGCGCATCCCTTGTGTCCGCATCACCTGCTGGGCCTTGTCGTGGAGCATGATTGCGCCCTCGACGATGTGCCCGATGAGCTGCCCGCGATCCGAATACGAGAACGTCCGGTCGTAGACCAGCTCTCTCGTCTTGCCGAGGTCGTGCAGAAACAGCCCGAGCATCACGATGTCGCGGTTGATCTGCGGGTACAGCGGGCAGATCGCCGCGGCCACCTTCACGAGCTGCAAGGTGTGCTCGAGCAACCCCCCCAGATACGCGTGATGCATCGCCTTGGCCGCCGGAGCCTGCTTGAAGGCCTCCATCAAGGGCTCATCCTCAAGATAAGCCCGCGCCACCGCCCGCGCAGCAGGATGCTCCAATGTATCAAGCAGCGCCACCAGCTCCGCGAACATCTCTTCCGGCGGCCGCTCGGCCACGGGCAGCAGCTCGCGCAGCATCTCCGGCGACGGCTCGACCGGCTCGATCGTGTGGATGATGACCTGCATCTCCCCCTGGTACGGCTGCGTCTCCCCGCTGAGCTCGACGAACCCATCGACGGGCAGACGCCGGAAGTGCCCGTGCTCAATCGACCACATTCTGCCCGGCACCATCCCCGTGCGGTCCCCGATGAGGCATTTCAAAAACGGCTTGTCCTGCTTGGTGCGCCCAAGCTGGGCATTGGAGATCGCAAAGACCCCGTTGATGAAGCAGGAGGGCTGAAACTGCTTGACGTAAATTCGCCCGTTGCTGGTACCTGAAATCTCGCTCATCGGCTCCCTTTGGCTCGCGTGGTCGTTGGGGGAATGATAGGCGGGGGCGAAATGCTCAGTGCGGGGGAGGAAGTGCTCAGTGCGGGGCAGGAAGTGCTCAGTGCGGGGCAGGAAGTGCTCAGTGCGGGGCAGGAAGTGCTGAGTGCGGGGCAGGAAGTGCTGAGTGCTGCGTACTGAGTGCTGAGTTCCGCGCGCCGGGGCCCGCACCGGAACACATGCCCCCGCGCTCCTCCGCGCGGGCATGACAAGCCCCCCTCACCCCTTCTTCGCCTTCCCCGGCAGCACCCACGCCGCCCCGCATTCCGGGCAGACGGTCGCGTTGTCCTCCTCGGGCGGGACGTTGTCGAGGATGTAGAGGCATTGCGGGCACTCACCGCGGCTGAGGCGGGTCGGTGCGAGGCGATGGAAGTGCTCGCGCTGCCCGATCCGCGCCAAGACAATGACGATGAGCGCAGATAGCGGCGCCATCCAGAACAGTGCAAAGGGATGGTCCACCAGCAAGGCGCGCATAAACCCCGCGAACGCGACGAGGCCCACCGCCATGCTGCCGCGCCACAGCCACCATGCCCACGGCGTCGGCGCGAGCTTCACGGGCAGGCGCCGATCGTCCCAGCCTTTGTATCCAGCGCCCTTCTTCCAGCGTTTGCCGTCGCCGCGGTGCGGCGCTTTTCTACCCTCGCGCATCGCCACCGCCACGCCAAGCTTCCACGCCGCCCCGCATTCCGGGCAGACGATGGCGTTGTCCTCTTCGCGCCGGCCGCTGTCGATCTCGTAGAGGCACTGCGGGCACTGGCCTTTCGCCATGCGATCTGCGATGAGGAATCCGAACCGCTCAGACCGCAGACCGAGCGCTGCAAGCAGCATGATCGTCATGAGGACCGGCACGGCGACCACCGCGAACTCGCCCTGATCGAACGCGACGGGCAGGAGAAGCGACCACGCGGCCACGTTGGCGACCGCAAGGAACGCCAGCGACGCCCGGCGTCCCCGCCGCGACGGCGCAAGCTTCACCGGCCGATCCCGATCGTCCCAACCGTAATAGGCGTTCGGCCAGTACATGCGCTCAACAGTGTACCGCCGCAGCAGCGTGCATCCCCTTTACACCCGAACCGGAACGCATGCCCCCGCGCTCCTCCGCGCCGGCACGACAAGCCCCGCTCACCCCTTCTTCGCCTTGCCGGGCAGCACCCACGCCGCGCCGCATTCCGGGCAGACCGTGGCGTTGTCCTCTTCACGATCCAGGTTGTCGAGGCGGTAGAAGCATTGCGGGCACAGACCCAGCGTGAGCCGCGTCGGCACAAGCCGGTCGAATCGCTCGTGCAGTCCGACTCCAATCGAAACGGCCATCACCACCAGGAACATCGGCGTGGTCACCTTGGGCGTGATCCAGTATCCCGTATACATCGCGATCACGGAGAGCGCAAGGAGCGCCAGCATGACCGCCATGCTGCCGCGATAGAGCCAGGGCGCCCACCACGTCGGCGCGAGCCCCACAGGAAGCCGCCGATCGTCCCAGCCGCGATATGGACTCGGCCATTTCATGCGCAGAACATCCTAACCGCCCGCCCCTTCGCCGCCGCTCACCACCCCCGCCGCCCCCCCCACCCGCCACGCCGCCCCGCACTCCGGGCAGATGGTGCAGCCGTCCTCCTCCGGGCGCAAGCTTTGCAGGCCGTACCGGCAGTTTGGACAGAAGCCGCTCGCGAGTCGCGCCGCCACCTCGGCATCCGAGAGGCCGTGTTTCTCGACGACCGCCAGGACGAGCAGCAGGCCGAAGACGAGGGGGATCGCGCAGACCGACACGCACGACCCCGGCGGCGCGAGGTCGAAGATCAGGGCCGCCGGCGTCCCCAGAACCGCCGCGACCAGCACCCACAGGAGCGCGGTGCGCCACATCGGCGAGCGCAGCCGCACGGGCCGCCCCCGCGCATCGACGTTGTCAGAGAGAGATACCCCGTTCATGCGCGGACCATCCTAACCGCGCCGCCTTCCCGCAGCACTCAGCACCCAGCACTCAGCACTCCCCACTCCTCTCTCAGCACTCAGCACCCAGCACTCAGCACTCCCAACAAAAAGAGGCCCCGCCGCTCCCGGCGAGGCCCCGAACAGGCTCTCTTTGCAGCGCTTCCCGCGCTCAATCCTCCGGGCGCGCTCCGCGCCCGCCGCGCTCTCCGCGGTGAATCTTGCCTAGGCCGCCTCGGTGGTCGACGTCCGGAACGCCGCGGCCAGTTCCGGCGGCAGCGTGCCGAAGTTGACGTTGGTGAGTGCGGGGTTGACGCTGTACTGGTTGCCGCGCACGCCGAAGATGCGGTAGCGGATGAGGTTGACGTTCATCGGGACCTTCGTGTCGAGCCAGGCCTTCTTGCGAAGCCCTTCGACCATGATCCACGGGCCCATGTCGACCGAGCGTTCGATCACGAACGACTGGTTGCCGCTGACGGTCCCCTTCCACTTGAGCGTGATCGTGCCGTCGGCGTTCGGATCGGCGGTGAAGTTCGTCGGGCTGACCGGCGGACCGACGGGCTTCGGCGGCGCTGGGGGGGAGACCTTCGCTTTATCATAAATAGCCTCATCCCCGGTGGTCTCCGCGTACGCGCGGATGGTCGCCACCGCCGCGCCGCCGACCGAGCGCAACTGCGCCGCCTTCTCATTGAGCATCGCGGTCGCCAGCTTCGACGCGTTGCGTGCCGCCTCGGCCGCGTTGAGGGCCAGCACCGCCGCCTCAACGGCGGACTTGACCTGCGCGACCTGGTCAACGGACAGGCCGATATCGGCCTGTTCGGTCTGCCAGATCGGCTCGTGCTGCGCGTAGAAGTTGATGATGTCGTTACGTGACTGCGGAATCGTTGTATCCGCCATAGCCAGCCTCCAATTCTCCCGCTGAGCGGGGGTTAAGTGTCGTTTGAGAGGATCGGCGGTCGGAGGGGGCCGCTTGAGCACGGTGCAGAATTTTTTTTGTCTGCGACTTTCCCGCAGCCGCGGAGGCTCGCGCGGCTCTGACGCCCCTGGAACCCGCACAAAGGGGACATTCGCTCGCGCCCCCCTTGCGCCGACCGGCGCCGACCCCCGCCGGCGCTCTCTGAGGGCCGATTGATGCCCAATAACCCTCGCCGCGCGCTCTGCGCCTGGCCATTCAAATGGTTTGAATGGCCGTTCAAACAGTTTGACGGGCCGTTCAAATGGCGCGCGGCTTCATTCAAACGATTTGAATGACCATTCAAATAGCGCGCGGCTCCATTCAGACGATTTGAATGGCCATTCAAGTACCGCGCGGCTCCATTGAAATGATCTGAAGGGCCGTTCAAACAGCGCGCGTGGCCGTTCAACTGGCGTGACTGGCCGTTCAAGGACCACGATCGGGCCGCCGCAGGCCCCCCACTGCGGATGGTCTCGTCCCACGACTCGCGGCAGGTCACGACTCGATCACGCGCAAGTGCGTGATGGCGATGGAAGCGAGCTCTTCGTCGCTCGCGAGACTGTGCCGCACCTGCCATGCCAGACCATGCTCGCCCGGCGCTGCGGCGCGCCTGGAGCCGAGCGCGACCAGGCCCTGCGATCGCACGATCAGTTCCGAGTGGACGTCTCCAACCACCTGTCCATCGTCGGTGAACGCCGGGGTGAGGGTGGACGCCGTGAACGTCGCTCGCCCATCTGCATCGCGCGCGATGAAGGCCTCGCTCGTCAGAAAGCACCCCGTCGGCAAACGGGCGCGCGCGAGGGACCAGGACAGATCACGAATGCCATCCGCGACGATCCACATCCTGTGAACGGGCGCACCCGCCGCTTCGGATTCGGGCGCATCCAGATCAAGAACGACAGCCCACGGAATCACATCCCATCGGATCGCAACCAGTCGAGCATCGCAGACCCGCTTCTCCGTCTCGTCGTCCGTGAAGATCTGAATGGAGTGGTTCATTGCTCGAATCCGACAATCAGCAGAACTTCGCGTCACCCGGGCGCATCGCTGCCCGGCCTTATGCTATTCAGGGCTAATCGCCCCTGCAATGTGGGTTGAGAGGGCTCTGCCCTCGCCTCTGCACCCCCTTTCCCGCTGGATTCGGACGTTCCTAGTTACCGCTCGCCTTCCGCATCGCTGCGCCTGAAGAGCTGAACGAGGGCAGCTAGCATCCGGCGTGACCTCGCGCGTTCCTGAACATCTGGCTGACGAACAGCGCGCCCTCGAGGCGGAGATCCGCGCGGCCTTCGCGGGCGTGACACGCGAGGGCGGGATCTCCTGGAGCGAAGCGGACGTCATCGACGACGGCGGAACGGAAGAGGAGCAGGCCGCCGCGCGGGCGCGCGACTGCGAGTCATCGTGGGAAGCGCTGGTTGATGATCCGGACTGGAACGACGATACAGCGCCGAACTTCTCTTTTCTGGATCCAATCGGGTTCCGGTATTACATCGCCCCCGCCATGGTCCGGTCAGTGCGGCGTGGATGGGGGACGATCGACAATCATCTGGATCTGTCGTGGCGTCACGACAAGAGCATTGCCGCGCGCTTCAGCGCGGACCAGGCCCGCGCCATCATGCGCTTCGCTCGCTTCATGATGGCGGTCTGCGAAGCGGAAGGAAATGAGTACGAGCGAGGTCAATGGCGGAGCCTGCTGGTCTCATGGGCGAAGCGGCGGTGGTGAACGTCGGCCTTGCCCTTGCGTTGGAATCGATGCGCTGCGATGTGGGTTGAGAGGGCTCTGCCCTCTCCTCTGCACCCCCTCTCCCGGAGGACTGGAGGTCGATGCCGGACGCAACGCTTCTTCGCCCCAGCGGGGCGCAGGCGAGTAGCCACGCCCGCAGGGATGGGAGGGGGGGGCGCGTGAGCGCAGCGAGCCGCCCGTGGACAGCGATCCCTTTATAACAGAACCGCCCCGGAGGGGCGGAGGAGGAAAGGCGCGAGACATTGGGTGCATGCGCAAAAGACACACACGCCGCCCCCGCCCCTGCCGGGGCGGCCCCCTCAAGACACGCCTTCCACGGGCGGGTCGCATGCGCGACCGCGCCCGTGGCTACTCGCCCGGGCCCCTGCCGGGGCCGAGAGAATCGCGCGCCGGGCATGCACTAACCCCCGAACTCAACACCGGCCCCACAGCCCCGCGCGGAGTACCGCGTGGGCATGCCACCCGGGGCAGCATTCCGCGCCTGTTCCCCTTCGCGCCCGTCGCGCTCTTCGAAAACCTTCGCGTTACGCTTTCACCCCTCCGCGCCCTCTGCCCATCCTCCGCGCCCTCCGCGTTGAAACTCGAGCGTGCAACCATCCCTCGCTTGCGCTTCGGGCTCGTCGGGCGCTCTTCACTCTTCTCTATTCTCTATTCACTCTTCTCTACATCTCAATCGCCATCGCCACGGAGTTCCCCCCGCCCAGGCACAGCGCCGCCACGCCCTTCTTTGCGTTCAGCCGCTTCATCTGATGGATGAGCGTCACCAGCACGCGGGCGCCGCTCGCGCCGATCGGGTGACCCAACGCGACGCCTCCGCCGCAGACGTTGAGTTTGCTTTCGTCGACCTTGAGTTCCTTGATGTTGCAGAGAACTTGCGCGGCGAAGGCCTCGTTGATCTCGTAGAGGTCGACGTCGCTTGCTTTCCAGCCGGCCTTTGCAAGAACACCGCGGATTCCTTCGATCGGGGCCTCGAAGATGTCCTTGGGATCGACGCCGCTGGTGTGGTAGGCGACGATGCGCGCGAGGGGCTTGAGGCCGAGTTCTTCGGCCTTGGTGGAGGAAGCGACGATGACGGCGGCTGCGCCGTCGGAGATCTGGCTTGCGTTGCCGGCGGTGATGGTTTCGTGGCCGGGCACGGTGCGGAGCTTGGCGAGAACCTCGGCCGTGGTCTCGGCGCGGATGCCTTCGTCAGCGCTGACGCCGCCTTCCGGGCCGGGGGTCTTGCGGTTGCCGACCTGTTCGCCCGTGAGCGCGACGATCTCGGGCTTGAAGTGACCCTCGGCGGCGGCCTTCGCGGCGCGCTGGTGGGATTGCGCGCTGAAGCGGTCCATCTCTTCGCGCGTGATGCCGTACTTCTTGGCGATGTGGTCCGCGGCGTTGGTCATCCCCCAGCATTCGAAGGCACAAGTCAGGCCGTCGTGCTGCATGTGGTCCTGGAACTTCGCTTCGCCGAACTTGAAACCCTCGCGAAGCGGCGCGTAATGCGGCGCGGCGGTCATGTTTTCAAATCCGCCCGCGACCACGCAGGCGTTGTCCCCCGCCTTGATCGACTGCGCGGCGAGCATCACGGCCTCGAGGCCCGAGCCGCAGACCTTATTGACGGTCTTGGCGGAAAGAGTCGAGGGCAGACCGGCCTTCAAGCCCGCCTGTCGCGCCGGGTTCTGCCCCAGACCGGCTTGAAGAACGCACCCCATGATGCACTCGTCGATCACTGCCTTTGCGGCGGGGGCATCCGCAAGCGCGGCCTCGATCGCGTACGCGCCAAGCTGCGGCGAAGGAACTTTGCTCAGCCCTCCGAAGAAACGACCGATCGGTGTGCGGCGGGCGGCGACGATGACGGGCTGGCTGGACATGAATCCTCCACGGATGGTTGGCGTTCGGTTGACTCTCAGGGCCGCCCTCCCCCGCCGCCGGCCCGCAAAACGCCGACAAACGGCGACGCCGCGGCCATTCGGCCCACGCGCGATTCTAGCCCCGGCGGGCACGGTTTCCCGCACGGCCCGCCGCGCCACAGAAGCGCCATAGCATGCCCCGCCGATGCCGCAGCCCGACGCCACGCCCGCCGTTTCGCCGCCCGCGCCCCCGGCTGATGCACTGGAGGGCTTCGAGCGACTGCGCGGCATCGACCCCCGCGGAGAGGGCCCGGCCGAACGCCTCGCCGAAGTGGTCGCCGCCAACTGGCAGAACTGGGTGCTTGCCCTGCTGCTGGTGATCGCCGCGGTGGTGATTGCGGGTCTGCTTCACCGGCTCGCCTTCGCGGTCATGATGCGCGCGGCCAGGCGCACGCGGTGGAAAATTGACGAGATCCTCATCGCGCGGCTTCGGCGCCCGGCCCGCTTCATTCTGCCGCTCCTGGCGGTGCAACTGACGCTCAAGTCCGCCGAAGCGATCGTGGGGACCTCGCTCGGGCTGGTGCGCCACACCGTCAGCATCCTGCTCATCGCCGCGGGAACGTGGCTGCTCATCGCGATGCTCTACGCGGCGGAGGCGTTCATCCGCACCCGCCACGATGTGACCGTCAGCGACAACCTTGAAGCGCGGCGCGTGCACACGCAACTGCGCGTCGTGCGGCGCACGCTCGTCATCTTCGCCGTCGTGATCGGCGCGGCCGCGATTCTCATGACCTTCCCCGGCGTGAGCCAGTTCGGCGCGAGTCTGCTCGCTTCGGCGGGGCTTGCCGGGCTTGTCATCGGCCTTGCCGCGCGCCCCGGCGTGGAAAACATCATCGCGGGACTGCAGATCGCGATGACCCAGCCGATCCGGCTGGACGACGTCGTGGTGATCGACGGCTACTGGGGCCGCATCGAAGAGATCACGGCGACGTACGTGGTGCTGCGGGTGTGGGATGAGCGGCGCCTCATCATTCCCTTTTCACGCATCATCGCCGAACCCTTTGAGAACTGGACGTATGTGAACGCGAACACCCTTGGCAGCGTCTTCATCTACTGCGATTACGCGGTGGACGTGCAGAAGGTGCGCGAAGAGCTCGATCGCATCGTCAAAGGCCCCCTATCGGAGAGCGGCACGCCGACAAACCCGCATCCGAAGTGGGATGGTCGCGTCTGCAACGTGCTCGTGACGGATGCGACGGAGCGCACCGTGCAGCTCCGGGCCCTTGTCAGCGCAGCCAGCTCCGGCAATGCCTGGGAACTGCGGTGCGAAGTTCGCGAGAAGCTCATCGCCTTCCTGCAGCGCGAATATCCGGATTCACTGCCGCGGCTGCGCGCCGAGGTAGAGGCCCCGGCTGGTACTGGGCCGGGCGTGCCCCAAGGCGGCCACCCGTGAACCGCAACGTCGAAATCGATGTTGCAAGGAGCGAACGCGAGCCGGGGGAGGGCAGCGGGACGCCGCGGCCCCGGCAGGAGACGGCCGCGGCCGCAACACACGAACGCCGCCGCAATGTATGGCTTCTCATCGAGTGCGTGCTGATATTTTTCATCGGACCTGCCGTGTTCTTCGCCTTCGCGCCCGTTGGCTGGCTCTTCCCCACGCTGTGGGCGCTCGCGGCGGTCTGCTTCGTGATCCTCATCTTCGACCGCGACTTTCGCAAGGCGGACCTGCTCAACCCGCGCGGCCTGATCGCAGGGGGCGTGTGGAAGCGCATCCTCATCCGGTTTGCAATTCTGGCGACCGGGATCACGGTGGCGTTCGGTCTCGTCGACCACTTCTACTACACGGACGAACAGGCGCTCTTCGGCCTGCCGCGCCGCGCCCCGGCCTTCTGGGCGCTCATCATGGTCGCTTATCCCATCTTCAGCGTCTACCCGCAGGAACTGATTTACCGCAGCTTCTTCTACCGACGCTACGACGAGATCTTTCCCAAGCCTGCGCAGCTCCTGATCATCAGCTCGCTCGCCTTCGCCTGGGCGCACCTGATGTTCCCTTCGCCCTGGGTCGCGATGAGCATGACGTTCGTCGGCGGCCTCCTCTTCGCGTCGACGTACCAGCAGAGCCGCTCGCTGCTCGCCGCCGCCCTCGAGCACGCGCTGTACGGCTGCCTCATCTTCACGATCGGAATGGGCCGGTTCTTCTATTCGGGAGGAGGAGGCGGATAACGCACGGCCCAGGCAATCGCCAGTCGGAATCCCGCTGGCGACGGAGAACGCTTACCTGGCCTTGGCCGTCGTCGTGCCGTTTCGCTTGACCATCTCGGCAACCCAGACCGGAACGTACGGCGGCGTGCACCCCTTGGAAACAGGCCAATCGCGATAGAGACCTATTGCCTCGCCAATGGCGACCGCCCGCTTGCGATGCCGGGCATGATGAATGCCGATCGCTCCCAGCGTGCTGTTCATGGTCCATTGCACTTCCGGCTTCGCCTTCGGGAGCTCGGCCTCGATGCGGTCGAGCAACGCCTCAACATCGACGCCGTCTTCCTCCCCTTTGCCCTTGTTGATGCGACTCGCGGTGAGGTTCCACCCCGCGCGGGCGGCCCAGTGATCTCCGTTCTTCTCGGCCGCCTTCCCCACCTTCACCTTCATCCACTTCTCGCGCAGCGCCTCCTTCTCCGGATGGGCCGCAACGATGTAGGCGTTGAGCCAGTCGGCGACTTGCGCGCACGTGACCGTGCGCGTCAGCTCGTCAAGCTCCGCCGCCGACAGCGCCTTGGGCTTCATGATCAACACGCCGACAAGTTGCGCCTCGACGTTGCCAGTCTGCCAGAGCTCCAGCGCCAACTCGTGATCGCTCTTGAGCTTCTTCGCCAGCGCGCGAATGTCGCCGAGCTTGACGCCAAACTGATTGTCCGGCGCGCCAGCCTTGGTGTTGTGCCGGCGGCGGGCCTCGTCGCCGAGCGACTCCAGTTCTGCCAGGATCTCTTGGACAGTCATGCCGCGATTGTACAGAAAGGCAACAGGGCGAGCCGTCGGAGAGCCAAAAGCAAAAAGGGATCCGCAGCGAGCGGATCCCTTTCAAGCATTAATAGCGGGGACAGGATTCGAACCTGCGACCTCCGGGTTATGAGCCCGACGAGCTACCAGACTGCTCTACCCCGCAATCTGCGGAGATCATACGCCGCCCTCTTCGCGATGACAAGCCGGCCGCCCGATCCGCTGCATCAGCCGCGGGCCAGTTCCTCGCCTCGGTCGCGTGCGGCCCGCACCGCCGCGGCCAGAATCTGGTCAAGGCCCCCATCCTCCAGTGATGCCAGGGCGGCCGCCGTCGTGCCCCCCTTGCTCGTGACCGCGGCCCGAAGATCCCCCGCGTTCTGATCGCTTGCCGCCAACAGTGCGGCGGCGCCCGTCACCGTCGCACGACTGATGTGTGCCGCCACCGCCGGCTCGAAGCCGACGCCCTCCGCCGCATGCGCGAGGGCTTCTACGAAGCGGAACAGATAAGCCGGCCCGGATCCGGCGACCGCGGTAAAGGCGTCCATGAGCGATTCTTCAATCTCGATCACCTCGCCAACCGCCGTGAAGATCGCTCTTGCCAGAGCCAGGTCCGCCTGCGATGGGGCCGCCTCCCCAACCCCTGGAGGGTCTACGGCAATCGCGCTAATCCCCCGGCGAATGCTTGCCGGAGTGTTCGGCATCACTCGGATGCACCGGACCGCCCCGCCGTCGCTGCCGGTCGCGAACGCCTCGACAACGCGCCGTCGCGGCGTCCCGGCAAGGATGGAGATGACGATTCGTCCAGGCTTGCCTCCCATTCCCCCCATTTTTACTATCTCCGCCGCGACGCCGGCCAAGGCCTGCGGCTTCACGGCCAGCAGGATCTGGGCGCCACTCGCTTGCCCGTCGTCCAGCCTCTTCTCAGCCAGCAGCGCGTCGGCCGCCGTGGCGAACTGCTGCGTTGAGAACACCGCCGCGGCCGCC
>CAYWRO010000055.1:0-21621 GCA_964460345.1 uncultured Phycisphaeraceae bacterium
GCGGAAGAGGATGCAGCCACGGCGGCCGAACCGCAAGGTCCTGACCCCGACGCTCCCGACGCCGAGACCGAGTCCGGCGCCATGCTCAGCGTCGTGGCCCGTTCGGTCGTCGGCACGCCGAAGGATGAACGCCGTGCGGGGATGACCAACATCGACCGCGTCGCCCAGACCGACGTCGATCGCCTGCGGCTGGCCATTCTGTACGCCTACGTCTTCGATCACGAGACGGCCCGCGGCCGTCTTGAGGCCTTGGAAGGTGCGGAACTGAGCCCCGGGCTTCAGCGCGATCTGGCTACTTTCCAGCGCCTGTACACGGCTGGGGAGGGCGCGCTCAGCGACGAGGAGGCCGAGCGCATGAGCGCGCGGCACGGCTGGTTCTGGGACCTCGCCCTCGCGTCGATGACCGAGCCCGACAGCGAAGTGCGTGCCCGTCTCGAGGAAGAGGCTCGCACCACCTATTACATCGCCACCGGAGCGAGTCTCTCCTTCCTGCTCATGCTCGTGGCCTCTTTCGGCCTTTTCATCACCGCCATCGTGATGGTGGCCACCGGCAAGATCCGCACCCGCTACGTGCCCCCTCAGCCCGGCGGCAGCGCGTACATCGAGACGTTCGCTGCCTTTCTCCTGGCCTTCATGCTCCTGTCGATGGCGACCGCCATCGCGCTCGCGTCCGGGTCTGAGACGGTTCAACAGATCGCCGAGCCGGCCATGCACATCGTCCGTTGGGGTCTGCTGGGCGCGCTGGCCTGGCCGCTGCTCCGCGGCTCAACCTGGCGCGACGTCCGGGCCTCCATCGGCTGGGTAACGCCGCGTGGCTTCTTCCGCGAGGTCGGCTGCGGGATTGTCGGCTATTTCGCCGCGTTGCCGCTCATCGCCCTGGGCGCGACGATCACAATCACCCTCACCGCGCTGGTCGACAACCCCATGCCCACGCACCCCCTTCCCGAGATGCTTGCCCAGGCCGGACCCGCGCAGATCATCCTGCTCGTGGTCCTGGCCACCCTGTGGGCGCCCATCGTTGAAGAGACGTTCTTCCGCGGCGCGCTCTACCACCACCTCCGGGGTCGCCTGCACTGGGTGCTGGCGGGCCTCGTCAGCGGGCTCATCTTCGCCGCCATTCATCCGCAGGGCCTCCTGGCGATCCCCGCCCTCATGGGCATCGCCCTCATGCTTGCCATGCTCCGCGAATGGCGCGGCTCCCTCGTTGCTTCCATGACGGCCCACGCCCTCAACAATGGCATGATCACCGCGCTCGTCCTTCTCCTTATGAAGGTGCAGTAATCAGCCGTTACGCGGCGGCGTTTGCATCCTCCGCAGAAACCACCCGATTACCATTGCATCATGATGGCGCCAGATGAGTCTGGGGAACCAGCGGGTGGGAAGGCCCGGCATTTCCTCGACATCGCTCCGCGCCAGCCACGCGTGCCGCCACCGCTTCCCGGAACCCTCCCCGCTCAACACACGCGCCCCGCTCCTCGCGCGGCCCAACGTGCCGTTGCTCGTCGACGCCCGGTTCTGCAGCACGCCGGCCGCACGGGGCGGCCGGATCCCGGATCACGCCTCTGGGGGATCGTGGCGATTATCGCCGCGTGCGTCCTCGTGCCTCTTGTCATCGTGGTGCAGCAATCTGCCCTCGCCAG
Source organism: uncultured Phycisphaeraceae bacterium (assembly GCA_964460345.1). Classification (GTDB taxonomy): domain Bacteria; phylum Planctomycetota; class Phycisphaerae; order Phycisphaerales; family UBA1924; genus CAYWRO01. The sequence goes on from CAYWRO010000055.1 coordinate 1,641, forward strand.
GATCGAATCCGACTGGCGCGCGAAAGAAGCCGTCGCGGGACCGGATGGCCCCATCACGCCCCCCGGCTTTGACCAGTTCACGATCGCCACGAAGGCCTTCGTCAAGATGAACGAGGCGATGCGCGCGCAGGGGCAGCCCGGACCGTGGGCCAACGACGACTTCGCCTCCTCCATGCTCGACTCCTACGCGATCACCCTTCATGACGAGGTCCGCCTGGCCATCGTCAAGGGCGAGTTGGCCGGTACGGACGCCGCGCTGGAGCAGCTCGACGAGACCGCGCCGTACGTTGAGCACGGCGGTCCGCTCTGGATGGACATCGCCGCCCTGCGCACGCTCTACGATCGCGGCGGCGACGCGGCTCTGACGCAGCAGCAGCGAGATGCGCTCGTCGAGCGCCACGGCTGGTATGGCAAGGTTGCCCTCGCATTTAACGATGCGCCATCCGACCCGGTCCGCCAGGATCTCCTCGACGGCGGTTGGCTCTTCCTCTGGGCGATGGTCATCATCATGCTGGGGCTTGGCTTCGGGCTGATGGCTGCTCTGGCCCTCTTTATCGTGGCGCTCATTCGTATCGCGACCGGCCAGTTCAAGCTGCGCATGGAAATGCCTTCCCCCGGCGGCAGCGTCTACCTGGAGACCTTCGTCATCTTCATGGCCGCCTTCGCCGCGCTTCTCGCGTTTTCCGCGCAGGTTCAGGATCAGGAGGGTGCAGAGTGGATGCTCATCCTAGGCCCCTGGGCCGTCGCCCCCCTTGTCCTCTGGCCCCTGCTCCGGCGTGTCCCCTGGCGCACCTACAGCGCCGACATCGGCTGGCACCGTGGCGAAGGCATTTTCAAGGAGATCGGCTGCGGCATCACCGGCTATCTCGCCAGCCTCCCGGGCTACGTTGCGGTCGTCATCATCATGGTGATCTTTGAGATCATCCGCATGGCCGCCACGAGAGACTTTGAAGGAACCCCTCCGCCCGGTGAGTTCCCGATCGATCTGACCGGCCGTTACCGCTGGCTCATGCTCGCGGGATTCATGTCTCTCATCGCAATCTGGGCTCCCCTCGTCGAAGAAACCATCTTTCGCGGCGCACTCTTCCGCCACCTCACCTCCCGCCTCCACTGGCTGGTGGCCGCCATCGCTACGGCGATCATCTTCGGCGCCATCCATCCCTACCCGATGCTCGGGATCGTGCCCGTCGCGTTCCTCGGCTACGTCTTCGCCATCATGCGCCGCTGGCGCGGCTCCCTGATTGCTCCCATTACCGCGCACGCCTTGCACAACGGCACCATCGGGGCGATACTCATCGTCATTCTGTTGACCGTGGCCGATTAGGCCGGTGCGAGAGACATGGGCGGAGATCACCCACATTCCAACGGAGCAGGCGGCTCCGCAGGCTCTTCGCCTGGCCGTCGTGCCGTTCCACCCCCGTTGCCGGGATCGCTCCCGCATTTGCGAGAGGCAGCGTCGCCAGCAACCTCCGCGGCCGCCGACAGCGCACGATCCCCCGCTGGCGCGGTACGTGCCCTGCCGCCGCCTGCGCCGACTGACAAACTCGCACGAGCCGCAGCGAAGGCCGAGCACCGCGCCACCCGCCCTGAGCTGAACGACGAGCGAGACCCCTCCCTCTGGCCGATGGCCTGGCTGATTGCCCTCGTGGTCGTCCCGCTCGCCGCGTTCTTCCAGCAGTACACCCTCTGGCTTGGCAGCGCGAGGCTCGACACCGCCCCGGCCGAGATTCGCAACAGCGAAGCCGTCTCGCCGCCGGAAGTCTCAGACCTGGTCATCAACGCCAAGTACCTCGTCAAGTTCATACATTTTATCGATGAGGGGACGTGGGACGGCGATGAACCCTGGGCAGAGGAACTGGCCGCGGCGGCCGAAGACGAACTGGCCGTCGAGATCATGTCTGAACTGGAGCCCATGGCCGTGTCGCGCACGGAGCGGGTGCAACTGGCCATCGTCGCCGGCGAACTGCTTGGTCCGGAAGCTGCCCTTGAGCGGCTCACAGCGCTGCAGGCCGAAGTCTCTCCCGGCGGCGCGCTCGCCGGCGACATCACATGGCTCAGGAAGCTCTATACGGATGGTCCGCACGCCGTTGACCCGGGCGCGCGCGACTCGCTGATCGAGCGCCACGGCTGGTTCGGTCAACTGGCGCTCTCGCTGGATGCGCCGGTGTCCGACCCGCTCCGCTGGAGTGCTGTCAGCGGCTTCAAGCGAATCGCCGCGTTTGAACTCCTTGCCGACACTGGGATGGTGCTCTCCTTCCTCCTGGGCATCGTTCTGATCATCATCCTCGGCATTATCGCCGGCAAACATGGTCTCAGGCTCCACTTCGAACCGCCCGAGCCGGGCGGCACCGTTTACCTTGAGACGTTCACACTCTTCGCCGCGGGGTTCGTGCTTTTCCTCGCGCTTTTTCTCTTTCTCTTCGGCCTGCACGCCGAGGGCACGACGACGGCGCTGGTGGTGATGGAGGTCGTCACGTGGGGCCTCTTCCTCACCCTGCTTTACCCCATCGTCATTGCGAAGATGCCGATCCGGCGCGTCATGCGCGACCTCGGCCTTCACCGCGGCGAAGGCTTCTTTAAGGAGGTCTGGTGCGGCCTGGTCGGCCACGTCGCCGGCATCCCCATCACCTGGATGGTCGCGGTCATCATGGTCGTCATCGCCCTGGTGACCGACGGCGGACAGAGCGAAGCGCAGGGCCTCGAGGGCTATCCCATCTTCGAATCTCCCGCCGGCGACTCGTGGCTGTACGTCTGGATCGGCGCGGCGTCGGCCATCATCTGGGCGCCCCTGCTGGAAGAGATCATGTTTCGCGGGGCGCTGTACCGCCATCTCCGCTCACGCTGGCGTGTGCCCCTCTCAGCGCTGGTGTCGGCCGCCGTGTTCGGCATGGTGCACCCCTACACCACGTCGGGCATTGTCCAGGTTGCCTTTGGCGGTCTCGTCTACGCGGGACTGCGGGAGTGGCGCGGCTCCCTCATCGCGCCGATCACCGCCCATGCGCTGCACAACGGCACCATCATGTTCATCCAGATCGGCATGCTCATGATCATCGAGTAGTGGCCGACAGCTAAGTCAAGCCGGCGAAACTTCGGAGCGCCGCTGCCCCGCGCTCAGTACGCGTTCTGCTTTCGCAACACACGCGCACTGCGCCCCTCCGCCTCGGCAAGCACCGCTGCGATCCGCTCACCCGTCCGCCCGTCTCCATAAGGATGCTCAAACGGCCCGCGCAGGGACAGCGCCCGCTCGAGCGCTGTGGCGATCGATCGCTCCTCTTCATCCGCGTGCACGACGTTGCCTGCCCGCTCGCGCCCCGCCTGTCGTGCGCCGATGTCCACCGCCGCGCAACCCACCCCGCCCACCGCCGCCGCTTCAATCAGCGCCCCGGAAGAGTTCCCCACCAGCACGCGGACGCGCCGCAGCAGCCCCAGGAACACGCCCCGCGCCAGGTGCGCCTCCACGTGCACAACTCCGCCCTTTCCCTGCTCGTCGGCCCCGCGCACCTGCCGTGCCGCTTCCGCGATCGCTCGCAGCACACCCTCGCGCCCGGGATCATGGTTCGGGTGGAGCGCCAGCACGCGCAAACCCGACCGCCCCAGCGCCCGCAGTGCCGCGGCGGCCGCCGCGTGTTCCTCCCGCTCCGTGCGCCCGATCGGATGCATCAGGAACACCGCCTCCGGCGCGCCAAGGTCCTCGAATGCCGCGTCGCCCAGCGGCGGCACCTCACCCAGCCCGTCCATTGCCGGCGACCCGACCACATGAATCCGCCACTCCGGTTCCCCCATTCGCCCGAGGCGCTCGGCCGACGCCCTCGTTGCCGCCAGGTGCAGATGAGCCAGCTTCGTCACGGCATGCCGCATCGCCTCATCCGCCACACCCTCGGCACGGTCACCACCATGGATGTGCGCTACGGCGATCCCCCCCACCGATGCCGCGGCCGCCGCGGCGAACGCCTCGATCCGGTCTCCCAGAACCACCACCCACTCTGGCGCCAGCGTGCCGAAAGCCTCGGCGAAGGCGCTTACGCCGCGCCCCACCGCGAGCGCATCGGCCAGGCGTGAGGTTTGCGCGACTTCCTGCATCGGCACGCGCGCGGCGACGGGAAACTCTGCGCTCACCTCCTCAATCGTCATCGCTGGCGGCAGAAGGTGGGAGCCGGCGGCGATCACCTGCAACGCAAGCGCCGGATGCTCCGCGATCGCCCGCATCACCGGGCGCAACAAGCCGAACTCCGCGCGCGAACCAGTCACCACCGCCACGCGGCGGACCGGGGTCGTCCCGGGACGGGCAACAGGATCAATCATGCCAGATCCTCCACCAGAATCGGCATGTCCGCTTCGATCGCGCGTGCCGCGCGACGGCCGACAACCTCGTCAACCCGGAATGGCTCGAGCCCCCATCCCGGCCGCTTGAACGTTACATCCGCACGCGTGATTGTCTGTCCTGGTTCCAGGGCGCTCCGGGTCGTTACCGACTGCCGGCTCACGAGTCGCACATCACGCTCGCAGTCCACGACACGCTTGACTGAGTCCCCAAACAATCTGTCGTCCGTCCTGTCGGCCAGAGACGGCTCGCGCGCGAGGCGCACGTACTCGGCGAACCCCTGTGGATCGAGCGACGCCGCGTGATCCGGCCCGGGTGCGGCCCGATCGTACGTCAAGTGCTTCTCCAGAATGCACGCGCCGAATCCCGCCACGGCGTGCAGGCCGGTCGTCAACAGGGTCGTGTGATCCGAGTACCCCGTCGGCGCGCCGTTCGCCGCTTCCCGCACGTGCTCCACCATCCGCACGTGCGCATCCGTGGGCGCGGTTGGGTACGAACTGATGCAGTGCAGGAACGCAACACGATCGTGCACCGGCTCCAGCCACTGTCGCGCGCGCTGAACTTCGTCGAAACAGGAAGCCCCCGTACTCACGATGAGCGGCTTGCCCGTTGTCGCCAGTGCATCCAGCAGCGGCCTGTGGGTGATGTCCGGGCTCGCCGTTTTGTACGCGTCAAACGCCACCGCCTCTGCCTCGGCGACAAGCTCAACGGAGAACACCGTCACAATCGCATGCACGCCAAGGTTGTGCGTGCGCTCAACCACCTGCGCCATGCCGTCCAGCGACAGCTCCAGCCGCCGCAGCATCTCGAGCGGGTCCGTCTCGCCGGCGCTGCGCTGATACTCCGCCAGCTTCGCCGCCCGGCTCATCAGCAGGTCCGTCCGAAAGTACTGCAGTTTGACCGCGTCCGCTCCCGCGCGCGCTGCCGCTTCCGTTAAGTCAAGCGCACGCGACACATCGCCATCGTGGTTAACCCCGATCTCCGCGATGATGTACGGATCCGATGAATCGATCTGGCGGTCACCGATGCGCATCATCACACCATCGCCGGCACGGGAGCGCCACGCTGCCGGAGCATGGCATCGGCCACCGCCAGGTCGACCGCGCCGTCAACATCCACCACATCCCCTTCACCCGTGAGCACGCCGCGCCGGTCTGCCCCGAAGAACGCGTGCGGACCCGGCACCACCCCCTCCACTTCGCAGAAGAGCGACCGCCGCGTCACGGCGATCACCCCCCCATCGGGAATGAACGCCGGCGGCAGTTCCTGCCTCCGGTAGATTCCGTGGTTCAGCACCTCCCCTTCCCACGGTCGCACACGACCGCCATCCTCCACGCGCGCTGTCCAGTACGGGTGGTGCTTTCCCACCGGCGCATACGACTGCACCGAATCACACCCGCTCTCGACCAGCAGGCCCACCGCGCGGTCGATCAGGTCGGCCGGCCGCACCGGTACGTTCCCATACAGGATCACCACCGGTGAAGCATCCCTGCCGTCGACCATGCGATCGCGCAACGACTCAACCGCGTGCCGGGCCGCTGCATCCACGGTCGCCGTATCGCCCGCCAGTTCCGGCGGGCGATCGATCACCACCACCCCCATCTCCCGCGCCACCGCCGCGGCACGTGGATCATCTGTGGAAAGCGCGACAAGTCCGACGCTGCTCGCCCGCTGTGCGGCTTCGATCGTCCACGCCACACACGGGCGTCCCGCCACCGGTGCGACGTTCTTGCCGGGCAAGCCCTTGCTCCCCGCGCGCGCCAGCACAATCGCCACCGCTGGAGTCATCGGCCAGCACTCCCGCTCGGACCGCGACCGCCCTCCAGCGTCGCGCCGTCGGCCAGCACGATCACTCGGCGCGAGATCCGCGCTGTGGCGTTTCCCGGCACTGGCAACGGAGCGATCCGCTCGCCCGTCCGTGCAACCGGCAAGGGATCAATCACCGCGCACCCCGCGCGCATCGTCCATTCGTCGTAGAAGGCCTCCACTTCCTCGTACACCGCATCACACCGCGTTATCCGCGGCACAATCCACGGTGTCCTCAAGCCCCCACTTCCCCCAGCGCTTCCGGCAAACCGGGCCTCGCGGGCGGCCAGCAGTCGCTCAAGGTTCCCGCGCACCCGCTCGAACTCGTCGCGGCCCGTCAGCGCGCGGTACGTCCCCGCCGTGTGCGCGAGCAGATCCACGCTGATCACATCCGCCCCCATCTCGAGCAGCGCCTCGACACTTGCCGGCTCACACGCCAGATCCGTGCGCACATGCACGCCCGCTACCCCGGCGCGCTGCGCCGCCTGGATCACCGCGCCGAGTTCGGGATGGTCAACTGGATCTCCGGAGCCGAAGAGTGTCACCAGTGCCCCGGTGCCAGTCAGGGCGATGCCGCCGAACACCTCCGCCGCCCGCTCAACACCCATGCGCCCCCGAGCCCCCGCCCCGACCATCCATTGCGGATGCCGGTGCGGCCCGGTCGCTTGTTCACTGGCCCAAACCTCCGCCACGTACTCCGGCATTCCGCCGGCCCCACCCGCCGCGGCGACCACCTCCTCCGCCCCGGCCTCCGCCGCGCGGTTCCCCAGCCGCGCCAGCACCGCGTGTGCTTCCGGCGAATCGGCGATGAACCGCATGCCCGCATCGCGCACCGCGACGCTCGCCGCCGCGCACACTGGAGACGCAATCAGATCCGGGATCGGCGCCGCCGGGTTGTACCCCAGCACTGCCCCGATCGTCCCCCAGGGCCCGGGCGCACGCGCGGCGACCCTCGCAAGATCGCCCGCCAGCGAACGCTCCACCACGCACCCCGCCAATCCCGGCGCAGCCTGCGAGAATGTCAGGCGATGCGTTCGAGGTTGATCCAGGTGCCGCAGAATCACCTCATGGCAGAGCGTCGGGTCCACGAAACACCAGTCCGGCCCGACCAGCAGCGCTGCCGATAGATCAAGCTCCTCCAGCACCGCGGCGATCGTCCCCGGTTCGAACACCTCGTCAAAGACAGTTGCGTTTCCGAGCCCGCCGCGCCAACAGGCACTGCTCCACAGACGCGCTGCTCGCACGCCGCGGCGCCACGCCCGCCACGCGCCCAGGTCGACGCGGTGCACATGGATGGACGCCGTCCCGCCGACAACCTTACCGATCGCCCGTTCCGCGCGCGCCGCATCGTCCGCCACCAGCACGATCCGGTTCACACGCCGGCAGCGCGACAGGCGCTGCAGCGTCAACTGCAGAACACTCCGGCCCGCGCTGCACTCTCGGTCCAGGTCATCATCGAAGTCGACCAGCACAACCGCCGCCACCGCCCCGCGATCAGCGCTCCCCTCCCTGATCGAGCTGTTCGTCGCCCCTCCCGGCGCGGCCTCCGCCGCATCATTCCGTCCGCCCGGTAAATCCCGCGTGCGGCGAGCCCCTCCCGCCACCGCGGAGGCCGCCTCGTCGAGCATCGCCCCAAGCAGATCCGCACACTCGGCAAGCCGCGCGATGTTGTCCTGATCGCGCTCGATCTGCCGCTTCTGCCGCTCCAGCGGAGAGAGCGCTTCATCCAGGTGCAGCGCCCGGTCGGCGCGCATCCTGTTGAGTGCGCCCGACTGGTTCAGGTACTGCACAAGCTCATACGCCGGCTCGAGCTGCTTCACCTCGTCGCGGATCTGGTGCACCTGCTGAATCAGATCATTCACACGCGGCTGATCCGCGTGATGTTCGCTCATCTGCGCCAGCTTCCCGGCGGCGCGGCGCGACAGATCCCCCACCTTCCACACATCCCGTCGCACGGCGCGCAGCCGCTCCTCCACCCGGCGCAGCGACGCCGCGCCGGGGGCGACGGCCGGTGTTTCCGGCAGTTCCAGAGTCCCGCTCGCCGCCTCTCCGAACTGCTCGATCGCCTCGGCCAGCGGCATGGCCGTCGTATGTCGCTTCGCCACCCCCCCTTCGGTCGCATCGATCACGCGCCGTCCGCGCTCCTCATCGGCGCGGAAGTCGCGCTCAAACTGCACAAGGTAGTTGTGCATCTGCTCGTCCGTGTACACCGGACGCCCCAGCACATCGCGCAGCTTCCGCAAATGCGACCGACCGCGCACGATCCGCTCCCACTCCATCATTTCCAGCGTGCGGAACTCGTTGAGCTCCGACGCCCACACCTGGTGAATGGCCGCGCCCGCCGCGTAGTACTGCCCGTCGGTGAACCCGAGATCCTGCCCCGTCAGAATCACAGGGTCACACCCCAGGTGCCGCGCCACGTAGTACGCCAGGTGCGCCACCGTCGCCCCGGCCGTGATGGAGCCCTTGGGCTCTCCGGCAAGCTCCGGACCGATCAGCGCGTCGAGAAACCGATCCTGCGTGACCCGCACTCGCCCGGGGAACGCTTCGAAGATCGCCGGGTTCGCCTTCGGCTCGGCGATCAGCGTCACGCCCTCGACATCCGCCTCGCTCAAGCCCTCGTAGAACCGTCGCGAAATCTCGTGGTGATCGAGCGCCGTCACGAAGTGCGGCCTGATGCCGCGTTCCAGGAGCGGCTTGAGGACCGTCTGCACCGCCACAATCACAAACCGCTCGCGCACGCGCGCATCCGCCAGCAGGTCGATCGTTCGCGCGAGCGATGGGCCCGCGGAGACCACGATCGCCGGCCGCGTGCCGCCCTCACCCGCGGCCGCCCCCGCCAGTTCCGCAATGCCCGGCCGGCGAACGTAATGATCCACATTCTGCGTCAGATTCCGCAGCGTCGCGCGCACCTGCACCAGCGTTGTGACCACCGTCGTCCGCACCGCCTGCATCAGTGACGTCACATTCGCGTAGAACCGTCCCGTCGCCTCCCCCAGCCGGGCCTTGCTCGGGGGATGCTCCAGAAGCTCAAGCCCCATTGCCAGCAGCCCCTCAGCTCCCCTGGTCGCCGCGGCGACGGCGGCCGCATCGTCCGCCTCCGTCAGGAAGACGATGTTGGTCTCCGCCAGCCACTCGGAGCAATCGACCCGCTCCAGCACCGCCCGCAGCAGCGCCACATCCGGTTCAAAGACGATGATCAGCCCGGTCCGCTTCAGCCGCCGCGCCAGCGCCGCCACGTGGTACCCGGCCCCGAACCCCGCCACCACCACGCACGCCGTCCGCGTCAGGTCGATCCTCGAGATCAGCCGCTCTGCTTCCTCAAGCGGCCGCCGACCGGAACAGAGCGCCCGCCCGCCCGCACTCGCCCCCGGCACCCCGTCGGCCGTCTCGGAAAACACCACATCGGGCCGCGCCCGAACCCGCCGGACCCGAGCCGCCGTCTCAGGGCTCGCCTTTGCAATCAGACCAACATTCCGTTCGAGACACGACTCGAGCGCGACCGTCATCCCTGACTCCAGCCCCCACGAGAACACCCAAAGACCTCTCCTCCTGCCGCGGCGAGGGAGACTGCCCGGGCACGCATCCATGCACAAAACAGCAGATCGGCGACGCTCGGGCCCCACCTGCAAGATTCAACGGGTGCCGACCCGCCCCATCTTCCGGGGGGCTAAATTGGGCACTGCCCTAGGGGATTCCCTTGGTCCTACTAGAACTGTTCAAAGAAGCGGGCGTATTAACCCATGAGAGGGCGGCGGGAATCCTGAGAGCCTCGCCCGTCGCCCCCGGAGATGCGTGGCCCTCTCCTCCCACCCGGTTTGTGTTTGGGATCCTGGCGGGGAGAGGGCTTTTTTTGCGCCGTAGCACCGCCTTTCAGGCGGTGCGAACTCCCCTTCTCAAGCGACTGAAGCACCAGCGCATCGCCTGAAAGGCGATGCTACGTGGCCACGATGTTGATCAGCCGCCCGGGCACCGCGATGACCTTGCGGACCGACTTGCCGGCGAGCAGCTCCTGCACCTTCGCGTCGGCCATGGCCGCCGCCTCCATCGCCGCGGCGTCGGCGTTCGCGGGGACGTTGATGCGGGCCTTGACCTTGCCGCTGATCTGGACGGGGACTTCGACGGTGTCTTCGACCAGCATCGCGGGGTCGTGCCCGGGGAACGGTTCGTAGGCGAGGGAGCCCGTCCGGCCGAGGCGCGACCAGAGTTCCTCCGCGATGTGGGGGGCGAAGGGGGCGAGGATGAGGGCGAAGCGCTCGGCCTGATCCTGGGTCACGCCGGGGCCGGTGGCCACGTTGACGAACTCGATGAGCGCGGCGATGGCGGTGTTGAAGTGCAGATGCGGGATGTCCTCGGCGACCTTGGCGATGGCGCGGTGGAGCTGGCGCTCGACGGCCTCGTCGGGTCGTGACGCGAGGCGCAGGTCGCCCGTGGTTTCGTCAACGATGAGACGCCAGCCGCGCTGGAGGAAGCGAAAGAGCCCGACGATGGCCCGCGTGTCCCACGGCTTGCTCGCCTCCAGCGGGCCCATGTACATCTCGTAGAGACGGAAGGTGTCCGCCCCGTAGTCGGCGATGATGTCGTCGGGGTTGACGACGTTCTTGAGCGACTTGCTCATCTTGGCGATGATCTGCTTCACAGGCTGGCCGGTCGCCCGTTCCACGTACGTGTCCTTGGCGACCTCGTCCACGGCATCGATCGGAACGAGCGACTTGTCGGCGCGCTGATACGCGTAACTCGTGATCAGCCCCTGGTGAAACAGCTTCGAAAAGGGTTCCGGCGTGCTGACTTCGCCCAGGTCATACAGCACCTTGTGCCAGAAGCGCGCGTAGAGCAGGTGCAGCACGGCGTGCTCAGCGCCGCCGATGTAGAGGTCGACGCCGTTTCGACCCATCCAATACAACTCCGCCTCGCGCGACACGAAGCGCTCATCGTTCCGCGCATCGCAGTAGCGCAGGTAATACCAGCACGACCCCGCCCACCCCGGCATGGTGTTCGTCTCGCGCGTAACGGGCTCGCTCGGGTCCAGCAGGGCCGGATCCACGCCCGCTTCGCCCGCCGTCGTCTTCACCCAGTCCGCCGCCTTGGCCAGCAGCGGCCGCGGCTCATCGCTCTCCTCGGGCGCGTAGTCCTTGAGCGGCGGCAGCTTCACCGGCAGCGCCGCATCGGACACCGGATAGTGCCGCCCGGCGCGGTCGTAGACGATCGGGAAGGGTTCGCCCCAGTAGCGCTGGCGTGAGAAGAGCCAGTCGCGCAGCCGGTAGTTCACCCGCCGCGTGCCCGCCTTGTTCTTCTCCAGCCACGCGATGATTCTCTCTTTCGCCTCGGCCACGTGCAGGCCGTTGAGGAACTCGCTGTTGATCGCCGGACCGTCCCCCGCGTACGCCCCCCCCTCCCCCCCCTCCTCGCGCGCCCATCCCTTGGGGGGCTGGACCGTGCGCACGATCGGCAGGCCGAACTTCTCGGCAAACTCCCAGTCGCGCTCATCCTGCGCGGGCACGGCCATGATCGCGCCCGTGCCGTACCCCATCAGCACGTAGTCCGCCACCCACACGGGGATTTTTTCCCCCGTCGCCGGATTGCGCACGTACACGCCGGTGAAGACGCCCGTCTTCTCCTTGCTCTCCTGGCGCTCCACGTCGCTGCGGTTGCGCGCTTCGGCCACGTAGCGCATCACCGCCGCGACGTCCGTCTCCCGGCGCGGCATGTCCTCGAGCAGCTCCACCAGCGGATGCTCCGGCGCCACGACCATGTACGTCGCGCCGAAGATCGTGTCCGGGCGCGTCGTGAAGACGCGCAGCGCCTCTCCCGTCGGGTTCCCTTCCCCCCCCTCCCCCACAGAGTCATCCAGGATCGGAAACTCGATCTCCGCCCCCTCGCTGCGCCCGATCCACTCGCGCTGCATCGTGCGCGTGGAGTCCGGCCACTCGACCTTGTCCAGGTCCGCCAGCAGTCGGTCGGCGTACGCCGTGATGCGGAACATCCACTGCCGCAGCGGCTTGCGGAAGACCGGGTAGCCGCCGCGTTCGCTCCTGCCGTCGATGACCTCTTCGTTCGCCAGCGCCGTCCCCAGCTTCGGGCACCAGTTGACGGTCTGCAGACTCACATACGCCAGGCGATACGAATCGACGATCGCCCGCCGCGTCTCTTCATCGAGCGTCTCCCACGGCCCCGCGTTCGTCCCATCGGGCAGGTCGCCCGCCCCGGCGTACTCGGCGGCGCGCGGGTTCAGCCGCGGCGTCCTCGCGCCGCTTTCAAACTCCGCCACGAGTTCCGCGATCGGCCGCGCCCGCCCCTTGCCGCCGTCTCGCCCCCCCCCCTCCGCCTCCACGTCGAACCACGAGTTGTACAGGCGCAGGAAGATCCACTGCGTCCACTTGTAATACGCCGGGTCGATCGTGCCGAACTCGCGCGACCAGTCGTAGCTGAAGCCGAAGCGCTTGAGCTGCCGGCGGAAGTTGTCGATCGCGGTCTTCGTCGTCTCGGCGGGGTGGATGCCGGTCTGGATGGCGTACTGCTCCGCGGGCAGGCCGAAGGCGTCCCACCCCATCGGGTGCAGCACGTTCCTGCCCTGCATGCGCATGAAGCGTGCGATGATGTCCGTCGCCGTGTACCCCTCCGGGTGTCCGACGTGCAGCCCCGCGCCGGAGGGGTACGGGAACATGTCCAGCACATAGTACTTCTCGCGCGCGGCGTCGAACCCCCCCTCCCCCGGGTTGGGCTGGCGGAACGTCCCCTGCTCCTCCCACACGCGCTGCCAGCGCGTCTCGATCTGGTCGGCCAGCGCCGCGGTGTAGCGGTGGGGCGGGGTCTGCGAACCGCCGGCGGCTTCGGCCGGCTGCGCGGTGCTGTCTGTGGTGCTGCTCATGGGTTTCTCTTCGAACGTTCGTCGCCCCCCCCTCCCCCGGGTTTCCTTCAACGCCTGGAAACAGAAGAGGCCCCGCGCTGCTGCGCGAGGCCCCGGTTGGTCTGGTCATGCTCGGGTCCGCGCGCACTCTAACCGCTGGCAAGGGAGAGAAGGTGGGGCGAGCGGCGGTCCGGAGCGATCTGCATGCCGGAGTATATGGCCCCCCCTCCCGGGGCGGGGCGGAAGTGGGGTGCGGCCGGGGGGCGCAACTGTTGCGCTCACCCCACTCCGGGCCGCGCCAGGGCCATCAGCGTCCGAATAACCGACGCTCCGCGCTCCACAGAGCGTCCTCCGCGCAGCGCGGAGCGTCCTCCGCGCTCCACGGAGCGTCCTCCGTGCTCCACAGAGCGTCCTCCGCGTAGCGCGAAGCGTCCTCCGCGCTCCACAGAGCGTCCCCCGTGCTCCAGGGAGCGTCCTCCGCGTCAAGAGGCGGAGCTTCCGGGCCGACGGCTGCAGCGTCAGCCGAGCTCATGTCATGCGAGCCGTCCCCGGGGCACAGTGAGATCTCGACGGTGGTCGACCGATCCGGCCTGTCGATCGCGAGGCAAGGCGATCAATGAATCGCTCTCGTCGGGTCGCAGCGCCCGCCGAATGTCGATCAATCCCGCCCCTTGAAACGCTCAAACGACCCGGTCATCAATCCTCCTCCAGCACACGCTTGCGCCGCAAAATGTGGTGGTAGTGCTGCGCAAACCGGTGGGCCTCATCGCGGATGAACTGGCAGAGCTTCAACCCGGGGTTCTCCCGCCCCAGGCGCACCGGCTCGCCCCCCCTCCCATCCCTGTCCTGAACGTAAATGAGCTCTTCCTTCTTCGCCAGCGAGATCACCAGCGGCGGCTTGATATCGAGCTGCTCGAACGCCTCGAGCGCTGCGTGCAACTGCCCCAGCCCGCCGTCGATCAAAATGACGTCGGGGTAGAGCTCCTGCCCCGCGCCCGCCTCGCGGTAGCGGCGGCTGACGACCTCGCGGATCGCGGCGTAGTCATCGTTCGTCACGGAGCGGATGCGGTAGCGGCGGTACTCGTTTTTGAAGGGCCGGCCGTCGATGAAGCAGACCTTGGAGCCGACCGTCTGCCCCCCCGCCAGGTGCGCGATGTCGATCGCCTCGATGCAGCGGATCGGCTCCTCGAGCCCGAGCGTCCGCTGCAGCGAGCGCAGCCCGCGCTGCGGATCCACATAAAAGGATTCCGTCTCCGGCTGCCACCCTTCATCGGCGCTGCCGCGCTCGCCAAGCTTTTCGATGGCGCGGATCTCGTCGCGCAGCGTCGCCGCGCGCTCGAAGTCGAGCCTCGCCGCGGCCTCTTCCATCTCCCTGCGCATCTGCCGCAGCATGGGAGCGCGCTTCGACGTGAGAAACCGCGCGAAGCGCTCGATGTCCTCCCGGTACGCCTCCCTGCTGATCTTCGCGGCGCACGGCGCGGTGCACTGGTTGATGTTGTAGAGCAGGCACGGCCGGAAGTGCGCGTTTTTCGGGTCGCCGTCGACGATGTCAAGGTGGCACGTGCGGAAGCGGAAGACGCGCTGCAGCAGCGCCACCGCCTCGCGCAGCGCCCCGGCCGACGAAAACGGCCCCAGGATCTTCGCCCCGCGCAGCTCCGGGTCCGCCGGCGAGCGCGTCACGAAGACGCGCGGGAAATCCTCGCGCATCGTGATCGCCAGGTACGGGTAGGTCTTGTCGTCGCGGAGGTTCTCGTTGTACCGCGGCTGAATGTCCTTGATCAGCCGGTTCTCCGCCAGCAGCGCTTCCCACTCGCCGGAAAACGTCAGGTAATCGAAGTCGTGCACCTGCGCCAGCATCGGCTGCTTCTTCGGCCCCAGGTCCACCGACGGCACGAAGTACGACCCCACGCGGTCCGGCAGCCGCGACGCCTTCCCCACGTACAGCACCACCCCCGCCGCATCCTTCATCAGGTACACGCCGGGCACGGGAGGCAGGTTCCGCGCCTTGGCCGCCAGCCGCGCCAGGCGCTCGGCGGGCGTCTCCGCCTCCCACGCGGGCGGGGCGTCCGAAGGGGCGAGGCCCTCCTCATCCAGGAGCGGAGAATCCGGGTCGTCAGGCACACTGAATCGTACGATCGCGCGGGCCGGTCCTGTTTGCGCTGGGCCTGCCGGAAAAGTCTCCCCGCAGGTCACGACCCGCAGGCTTCGGCCTCTTCTCCCCCCCCGCGCTCCCCCCCCGCGCCTCCCGCCGGCCCCGCTACCCACGCCCACACCGCCCACGCGGCGATCGCCACCATCCCCGGGATGAACGGCGCGGCCACGCGGTCGGTCGGTGTCACGACCACCCACGCCGCGCCCAGCAGGTTCAACGCAATCACCAGCCCTAACGCCGCGATCGGCCACGCCCGACGCTTCCACGATGCGATGAAGCCGGCGATGGACAGCGCTGCGATCACCGGCTGCAACGGCCGGCTCCAGCGCCACAGCCAGTCAAACCAGCCCGTGAACGACCGCGGCACCTCGGAGAGCTGCACCTCGTGCCGCGTCAGCAGCGGCTCCAGGCGCGACCACCGCTCCTGGTAGGAGTCCGGGATTCCGCCGGTCCGCATGTTCGTCGGGCTGCCGCCCGGCTGCCCCCGAAGCGGGCGCGAAAGCCACGCCATCGCCGGCGCGCTCGGATGACGCGGGAAGCTGCACAGACCCGTCAGGCTCAACGCGGCATTCAGCCGCGCGTTCCACTGCTTCACCGGCGCACGCGCCACCGATTCCTCCGCCAGCACGCCCGTCACCCGCTCGACGTACGCCGCCGCTTCCAACGCGCCCCCGCTCGGCCGCTCGCGGACAAGCGGCGGCGCCTCCGCAGGGGGCGCACCCAGCACCGCGCCCACCGCCTCGTAGTCCCCGAACCGTCGGCTGCGTTGACGCTCCTCCGCCTCGCGCCACCGCTCGTACGACATCGCCCGCGTCTGATTCAGGTCCAGCACGCCGTTCGACCACGCGTTGATCGCCTTGTTCATGTTCACCTTCGGAAGCGTCATCCCCACCCGGTCAAAACGCTTCGCCTGGTGCACATACCACGGCCCGACGCACGCCAGCCCGACTGCAAGGCAGATCCCGCCCGCGGCCGCCCGCGACCGCCACGTCGACCCCGGGACCGGCATGAGGATGAGCGCCGCCGGAAGGATCACCAGCAGTGTCTGAAAGTTCTCGCGCAGCAGCGCGCCCATTCCCGCCAGCAGCCCCAAAGCCACCGCCGTCCCCACCATGGAACGCCCCGCGCCGCCGCCGCGCAATCGAGCCAGCGCCAGGGCAACCGCGGCCACGACCGCCGCCGCAAACGTCTCACGCAGGAGATACCCCTCCAGCGTGATCAGCACCGGGCTCAACCCGCACACCACCCCGGCGACCAGCCCCGCCCACTCGGACGCCACCTCACGCACCGCGCGATACACCAGCCAGCTCGTCAGCAGCCCGCACACCACCAGCGCCACGCGCATGAACGTAAACGCATCCAGCCCCGTGGCGAACGGAATGCTCAAAATCATCGGAAACAGCGGCGCCTTGAACTCCGGCAACGCCGCGATCGACCCCGTGCGGGCGAACTCGTTCGCCCCCGTCAGGTAGTCCACCGCATCCCCGGTCAGAATCAGCGGCGACGACACGCCGGCCCACACGTGCGCCGTCACCACCACCGCGCTCGCACCCGCCTTCCACGGCCACGCCGCCACGCGCACCGCGCCCTCGCTTCCCCAACGCCGCGCCGCCGCCGAACGCACCGGCCCTATCAGGCGCGCATCCAGCCACAACAATCCAAGCGCGCTAAGCCGCAGGCCCGCCCAAAGCGCTGCGATCAACACCCACAACGCAACCACGCCGATCCCGTGCAGCCACGCCGGGCGGCTCGTGTCGACGTCAATAATGGCCACCGGCCCTGGCTTGCTCCCCATCGCCAGGGGCGACACGCTCCCCTCGCGCACCTCCACCACCCGCCCAAGGGCCGAGACCGTCAGCGTCGCGTTCGCCTGCCCCCCCATCGCTGCGTCGCCCGGTCCGGCCAGCCGCAGCGCTGCGACCTCGTACGACGGCAGCCGCCGCGTCAGGGTGAACTCGCCATCGCCCGCCGCTCCCCCCAGCGCTGCCCCCGGACCCACCCACACCCCGTTGAACGTCTCATCGCCGGCTCGACGCCATTCCAGCGCCCATCCCCCCTCCCTCGCCGCGGCGGGCAGCGCCACCGACAACTCGCGCTCCACGCACGAAGGAAACGCCGCCCCCCACACCGCACATGCCGCCACGAAAGAGGCGCCCACCCGCCACGCCCAGGTCGCGCCGCGACCCCGCGGCAGATTCACCTTCATCATTCCACCTCTCGCGTGGGCCCTCGCACCGCCGGGCCCATTGTAACCCTCGCTCCTTCCGAACGAGCCTGATGACGAACCGGAATCGCCGGGCGGATGGGCGGCTCAGTGCCCACACGAAGAGCAAAAGAGAAGGCCCGCGCTTCAAACCCGCGCGGGCCTCTGGTGAATCATTTCGACCGGGTTCAAGCCGAAGACGCCTCGTTCCCGTACATGAACTCTTCCTGCACAATCTTCCCGTTCTTCACCGTGTACACCCCCACCTCCGTCCCGCTGTGGCGTTCCCCCGTCGTCTTGTCCTCCATCTCCATCGTGAACTTCACGGCGAACCCCGTTCCCCCCACGTACGGCCCCTCCGCCCGCGCGTTGTGCACAACGAACCGCTGGTGAAACTCCGCCGACTTCGCCTTCAGCCCCTTCGTCCCGCGCCAGCCCTGCCCGTGTCCTTCGATGGAGACGATCTGAGGGCTGAACCACTTCTTCCAGATCTGTTCATCCGGCGTCTGCGTGTTGAAACTCGCCACCAGGTCCTTGCCGATTTCTCCCGGCGTCGACCCACGCCCGGTCCGGACATCAAACGGTCCCACCGAGGCTCCGCCGCGGCGGCCCGCCTTCTTCGCCGACTTCTTCCCGGCCTTCTTACTCCCCTTCTTGCCGGTCGCCTTCGCCGTCTTCTTCGCCGCCTTGCCCGTCTTCTTCGCGGCCTTCTTCTTTGCCTTCTTTGCCATCGCTATGTGCTCCCGCGCTCGCGCGCCGTCCATTGTCCCCGTCCCGCCAAAAAGCGATCGGACGTTCTAGCTCACCGGCCGCACTTTCGCCAACTGCATCCACAGCGTGCGTCAACAACAACCGGCGGCCTGGGCGCTCCCCTCAGGACTCTGTGCAACCCGATCCCCCCTGCTCCGACCTCCCCGGGGGCGCCCTTCACACCGCATCCTCAAACCGAACCGCCGCATCCTGCCGGTAATATCCCCGCAACACCTCATAAAGCGCCGGGTGCCGGTCCCGCATCGCCACCGGCCGCTCGAAGAACGCCTCCGTCGCCACGGCGAAAAACTCCGCCTCATTCGTCGCCCCGTACGCATCCAGCAGCGTCGCCACGCCGCGGCGGGTCGCCGCCTTCAGCCGCGCAAACTCCGCCGACATCACCTTCACCCACTCCTGCACCTGCTCACGCCCGGCCAGCGGCGGCGTCCCATCCACGACGTCGTCCAGCATGTCCAGCTTGTGCGCAAACTCGTGCATGACAAGGTTCCGCCCGTCCGCCTCATCGCGGCCGCCCGCCACCACGTGCGGCCACGACAGCACCACCGGACCCCGATAATGCGCCTCCCCCAGCCGCGGCGGCGTCGGATGCGTCACCCCGTCCCGCCGCGGCCGCCCGCCCGGAACCGTGTACGCGTTCGGGTACACCAGAATCGACTTCACTCGCGGAAAGAACCGGTGCTCGTCTTCCTCCTGCCCCAGCAGCAGCAGACACGCCTGCGCCGACACCGTCACCCGGATCTCATCCGTCATCTCCACCCCCGCACACCCTTCCCAACTCTTCTCCGCCGCAAAGATCGTGATCAGCCGCCGCATCAACCCCCGTTCCTCTTCCGTCAATCGTCCCCACTTACGAAAGTTTCGACCCAGCACGGTCTCCCATTCCGCAGGAAACGGCCGCGACAGCAACCGGCGACGACGACGACGGGCAAAGAACCCCAGTGGCATAGGCCAATGAAATGCACCGCCGCATGGCAGGCTCAAGCGGCATCCTCTTGAGCACAACGGGACCACCGCTACGATGCCCCGGCGTCTCTCCATGACTTGACGGGCAAATCAGGAAAGGAGATGCGCTATGCACAACCAGGATTACGAGTTCGACGACCACTGCTTTCGAGCCCACAAGCAAACGGCGGCGGGGCTACCCGTCTGAGACACGCGTAAAGCGCGGCGACCGCTCCGTCAGCACGCCGCTCGGGAACAAAGGAGTTCCTCGAAAAGCTCGGCCGCAACGACCTCTGCCCCTGCGGCAGCATGAAACGGTTTCAAGCGCTGTTGCATGAAGACAGAAAAGGGCCCATCCGGCAGGATCACCGCCAAGCCCCGTATCGGGATCGGACCCCCGGAGAACCGCAATGCCACGCGCCACCCGAACCTGCACCATCACCATCGCCGCCCTCGCCGCAGCCCTGCTCCCCCGGGTTGCGGCAGCTCAATGCCCGATCTCGCTGGACGACTCAGTTCTCCACCCGGCGGGGCCGGCCGTCTATGAGCCGGACGTGAGCACGGATGGGGATCACCTCGTTCTCGGGCAGCGTGGCAGCACCGACGTGTATCGACGTCTCGGCGGCGGTTGGGAACTGGTGCAGCAACTGCCAGACGAAGCCGCCGTCGCCGTCAATGGACAATGGCTCGTTCGCGGCAGCAGCCTCCAGAATGGTCGGGTCTTCATCTACCGGCTGATCGAGGGTGAGTGGACGCTCTTCCAGGAGATTCGCAATCCCGTGGTCGGCGAGACGTTCGGCGCTCCGCTCGCCCTCGATGGCAATCGTCTGCTCGTCGGACGGACCCAGCCGCGCATCTACGAGTTTGACGACGCCACCGAACAGTGGGCCCTGCAGGCGACGCTGCCGCACGCGGCTGTGCGCCTTGCGCTGCGCGGCA
>CAYWRO010000056.1:0-21494 GCA_964460345.1 uncultured Phycisphaeraceae bacterium
ACCCATCCTCACCCCAGGGCGCAGGCGTCCCGCCCGCCCCCCTCCTCCCCCCCCCAGCACCAAAGGTGCGCCCCAGCCAAAGCCCAGGGCGCAGCCCTGGGTCACCACCACCCATCACCCCAAGCCCCAAAGGGGCGGCTCAACTCCTGACGACGGCGCCCCGGTCACATCGCGACGGTCACCTGGGCCACACGCGACGGCCCGCCACTGTACCATGCGGCGCCATGCCGCCCGACAAGTCCTCCAAGAAGCTCCTGGACACATCCGCCCTCATCGTTGGCTATGCCATGAGCCGCCTTGATCGAGTCTACCTTCAGATTCGCGGGTACCAGAATTGGAAGGCTGCCTTTGCTGACGCCGCACGCCAGCTTCATGTTCCTCCCAATTCGATGAAGCTACTCCGAGACGAGTTCGACCCTGTCCACGACAACAGCCGACGAGGCTGGCACAAGCGGGCCATGTACGCAAGCCGGGAGCGAATCATCGACCAACTCCGCGATCTGAGCGACGCCGCACTTCTTGACATCGTCGACGGCATCCTGACCAACCGCGTTGAGGCGATCGACGAAGTGGTTGCACCTCTCAGTCAGCCGGCCGAGCGCATTCACAACGTCGCCGAACGCCTTCGTACGGGCCGCCTCGCTGAGGAGTACTTCCTCGAGCATTCACAGAAGATTGCTGGCGTGCCCCCACCTGCAATCCTGGACCACCGCAACCTCGCCCGCGGTTATGACTTCGCGCTCAACGCCCGCCCCGAGATCGCCATCGAAATCAAGGGCCTCAAACGTGCTCGTGGCGGGATAGCTTTCACGGACCGCGAGTGGACAGAAGCAACCGTTCGCCGAACCGACTACTGGCTTGTGGTGGTCGGCAACCTTGAAGCCGGTACCCCTCAGGCGCGCCTCATCCGGGACCCCACTGTCACCTTGGATGCGCACTGCCGATTTCAGACCACGGTGGCCGCGTCATGGCAGGCGACGGTCGCGGTCACTCCACAGTGACCGTGTCACTCCATCCGGCCGCGCAAAGAATGGATCATGGAACACGCTGATCTCCCGCCCGAGTTGCCACCCGAAGCCGGCCCGAATCCGCACATCATCCCTTCACACCACAGTGCCGCTGGCCACATGATGGCTTGGGCCGCTGGCAAAGAATACGTGGCCTACGAGACGATGGAGAAGGCCAGGGCGGACCCGCACGCCTACATGGTCATGGAGGCAGACTCCGGTGGTCAAATACTCCTGACCTGCCCGGTGTCTCGCGTGTCTGCAACCGAGGAAGCGCTTGCGGTTCTGCTCGCCGACCTCGAATCCATCACGTGGGGACGTGGGATCAAGGCGACGAAGTCTTCACCGGTGGATGCGAGGATCATCTATGAGCGGCATGCCGTCCGAGGCAGAATTCCGGGACCGATGGGAGACAATGCACAAGTGAGCGACGGCGTTTGGCTTCACCGCGAGTTGGAGGAACTGCACCTTCAACATCAGATCGAGGCGGTTCTCGCAGGAGAGAAGGGGCGGCTCGACCTGCCGGAGGGGTGGCCGTATGCAGAGGTTGACTCTCTGGATGACCTGCGGTGGTTTCCGAGGGGACACGTGCTTCTGTACTGCGGAGAGCGCGATGTCACGCTGCTCCGTGCTCCCGTTGCCCTTGTCTCAGCCGGTATGCCAGCTCTTCAGCAGCTTCTACGTGATCTTGAGGGGATGCTGCGAAAGCCGATTCGTTCGACGAAGGGACTGCCGAGCCATCCGAAGCCCTCGCGTGTCATCCTGCTTCCAATGGCCTCTGTGTATCCGAGGCAGGAGGCTGAACTGCTGTTGTTCAGCCCGTTAGAGGAGCGAAGCCTTCGTCAGCCTATCTTGGACGTGCTCGCCGGGAAGAGTGAGCGCGAGCTGGCTTGATGCTGGTAGTTGCCGCCGCCGCGCTCGGCGTTATGCCGCTCTGCTCGGGCGCCTCTTAAGGAGCACGATGTGGCGCAGTGGCGTCGCGATTCGGCCATGCCGTTGTGCTTCGTTCGCGAACTTGCGCTCGCGGCTCTGATCCGGAGCTTGATTGAATCAGGCGTGGTAGTGATTGGCCAGCTTATTGAGGGCCTCTTCGATCGCAACAAAATGGGCCTCGGTGAGCCCCGGATGCACCGGCAGACAAAACACCTTCCCTGACAACCCATCCGCAACCGCCGGGTGGTCCTTAATCCACTGCTTGAACGCAGGCTGCCGCGTGAGGGACCGCGGGTAGTGCACCGCGCACTGCACCCCTTCCGCCCGCAGCGCCTCCACAAACTCATCCCGCGTGCACGTGAATTTGTCGGCCTCGAACTTCACCGTGTACAGGTGATACACGTGCTCGCCGCCCTCCGTGGTCCGCGGGGGCACGAGTCCGTCGATGTTTCCGACGATCTGATCCAGCCGCCGCGCGGCGGCCTGGCGTTTGGCCGTCAGGTCGGCGATGCGGTCCATCTGGCTGCACCCGATCGCCGCTTCGACGTCGGTCATGCGGTAGTTGAACCCCACCTGCTCATGGATGTACTTGTCCGTCTCGCCGTGCGATCGCAGCAGCTTGATCTGGCGGGCGAGCGCATCGTCGTTCGTGGTGACCATCCCGCCCTCGCCCGTCGCCAGGTTCTTCGTCGCGTAGAAGGAATACGTCACCGCGCTGCCGAAGGCGCCGATCCCCTTGCCCTTGTACGTGGCGCAGATCGACTGCGCTGCGTCGTAGATCACCGCCAGGCCGTGCCGGGCTGCCAGGGCCTCCACGGCGTCGATGTCCACCGGGTTCCCGTAGAGGTGCGTGCAGGCGATCGCCGTCGTGCGGGGCGTGATCCGCGCCGCGGCGTCCTCCACGTCGATGTTCATCGTGTCTTCGTGCACGTCGCAGAAGACCGGCGTCGCGCCCGCCGCGGCGATCATCGAGGCCGTCGCGATGTACGTCCAGGCCGGCACGATCACCTCGTCCCCCGCCTTGATGGTCGCTCCGTAGGCGAGCTGCAGGGCGCACGTGCCGTTCGCGCACGTCATCGCGTGCGTCGCCCCGCTCATCGCGGCCATCCGCTGCTCAAGCTCCTCGCACCGCGCCGCCTGCCGCAGCATCCCGCTCTTGAGCACCTGCAGCGCCGCCTCGACGTCCGCCTCCGTCACCACCGGCGACATGAACGGCACCGGCGTCGTCGTTACGGGGGGCCCGCCATTAATCGCCAGCGCCGCCGCCGCGGCGGGGGTCGTTCCGGAACTCGGCATACATCCTCCGTGAGGTCGGGCCCAGCCGCGTCACAGCGCCGCGCGGTGGGTGGGTTGATTGGCCGGCGGGTCGCGAACTGCGCCGCATCGGGGCGAAAGGATAGCGCAAAAGTGGGGGGCTTCGGGTCCGGAGAGGAGCCGCCGCGACATCAAATTCGCGCGACGGTGCGCCTCGGAATGCCTGTGAAGATGCCCACTGGAACAAGGGGGATGAGGCGGGACGCGAGCGATTGGCACCTGGCTGGCAAGTACGATATTTCGTACTTCCTTCCGAACACTACGAAATATCATACTCAAAAGTACGACATATCGTACTTAATCCCCCTCCAGAGCCCCCGACTCAAGGGCCTTCCGCTCTCGCCGGGCTTCCTCAATCCGCCGCTCCAGCGCTGAATCTGCCTCCCGCACCTTCCCCAGCATCCTCAAAAGGTGGTCCGCGGCGATCGACAGGCGCTCCGCCCGCCGCCCCTCGGAGTCCACGGAGGCCGCGTCGCGGTGTAGCTGGCGTACTCGCTCTTCGGCGGCGTCGACCATAACCCCTATTCTGGCCTGCACTTGCGCGGCCTGGCGGTCGAGGTCGGCCACGGTGCGGGCCAGGTCGGCCGTGGCGAGTGAATCCAGCCGCTGCACGAGCCCATCGGCGTGCCGGATGCGGTCTTCCAGCCGGCGGGATACATCGCAAGTCCTTTCCAGATAGTCTCTTAGCCGTTCTGTGCCTGCCTCCAGCTCGGCCTCCAGGGTCTGAGCCTCGCTCAGCAGCCGCCGCAGCGTGCCCACCCGGGCGCCGGCCCGCTCCACGATGGCGTCCAGGAGGGAGGTGGCCTCCGTAACCTCCTGCAAATCCAGAACTTCCGCCCCCTGGCCGATCGGCAGGGCCTCCGGCGTCGTAATGGGGTGAGCATGCTCCCGCACGAGGGGTCCATATCGGCCCGCTCGGGCAAGCAGTTGATCAGGATCGCCGGGCCCAATCCGCCGATATGGAAGTGCGCCGCGGCACAACGACTTACAGCGCACACTCTGAGATTGGGAGCCTCGCATGAATACGATGGCCGGGAACCGACGGAACCGCGATGGGCAAGCCCGCGCGGCGGATCTCGCCCACGGGGACTTGGGACGGAAGGAATCAATGCGCAATCAGAAGGTTGTTGTGCTCGCGGCGGCGGCTGCCGCGGCGATGTGTGTGGTGTTCGGCGCAGTCGCCCAGGACTCTGAGCCGGCCGAGGCCCGATGGGCGGATGTGGCGGAGGCGTTTGGCGGCGCGAAGGCGGCGACGCGTCCGAGCCGCGATGTGACAATGGCGTTCACGTTTCCGACGGAGGTGCGCGAGTTGCACGTCCGCGGCGGCGAACGCGTGGAGCAGGGGGACGTGCTGGCACGGGCGCGCGATGCGGATGTGATCGCGGCTCTGGAGCAGCAGCGTGTGCGGTCGGGGAGCCGGCTGAGCATCGAGCTGGCCGAGAAGCAGCAGGAGCTTGCCGACATCCGCTATGCGAAGATCATGGAGGTGGGGGAGTCGGGATCAAGCCAGATGGAGCGTGAGGAGCGTCGCGTGGAGAAGGAAGCCGCGGCGCTGCAGCTTCAGCAGGCGATTCTGTCTCACCAGGAGGAGCAGTACCGGCTGGCGCAGCTCGAGGGGAGCTACGAGCGGTATCTGCTGGAAGCCCCCTTCGACGGGATCGTTGAAGAGGTGATGATCGAGGTGGGGCAGGCTGTGCGGGAGACGGACGCCGCGGTGCGGATTGTGAATACGGATGTCTTGAGCCTGGA
The DNA here is from genome assembly GCA_964460345.1 of uncultured Phycisphaeraceae bacterium. Taxonomy (GTDB): domain Bacteria; phylum Planctomycetota; class Phycisphaerae; order Phycisphaerales; family UBA1924; genus CAYWRO01. The sequence goes on from CAYWRO010000056.1 coordinate 5,004, forward strand.
TGCCAACGCGAGCACGGACACGACGATTCGGCTGCAACTCAAGCCGGGTGCGCCGGCGTGGGTGTTGATGGACCTGGGGGGGCGGCCCGTGCTGGCCCGGGGCGAGGTGAAGTACGTGTCGCCGGTGGCCAACAGCGTGAGCCGGACGCAGCGCGTGCGCGTGGAAGTGCCGAACCCGGAGGGGTGGCCGGCGGGGATGCAGGCGCGCGTGGTCTTTGAGGACCCGGGCGAGGCGTTTGCGAAGTACGAGTGGGAGCACGGCAGCGGCGAGGCGGCGCATGCGCAGGGCGGCGAGTGAGCGAGATGTTCTGCGAGTTGAGACTCGACATGGAGTGCGCGGGTGATTGATTTGAGCGATTTGAAGGCGCCTGGGTGGGGGCGCGTCGTGGCGGAACTGGCGTCGGCCGCGCCGGATGATCGCGCTTATTTCGAACGGATGCTGCGCGTGCTGGCGCAGGTGAGCGCGGCCCGCGTGGCGGCGCTGATGCTTGCAGACCGTGCCGGCGCGGGTGAGGGAGAGGAAGTCGAGCCGCGGGTGGTGAGCGTGTGGCCCTCGACCGGGCCCGTCGGTGGGCGGATGGCCGGCGTGGCGGGCGGGGGGAATGGCAACGGTCACGGCGGCGGCAATGGCTTGAGCGCGGAGGGGACGCTCGAGAACGCAAAGGAGATGAAGGATGCGGCGCGGGCGGCGTTTTCGTCAGCGCAGCCGCGGGCCTTCGGACTGGAGAAGGGGAGTGGGGATCAGTATTACGGCGTTGCGCCGTCGGCCGGGTATGTCGTTGCGGTGCCGTTGAACAACGCGGCGGGGCAGCCGGTCGCGGTGATCTCGATGCTGGTGGAGCCGCGGTCGAAGGAAGCCTTGCGGTCGACGCTGGCGATGGCGGAGGTGCTGGCGGGGTACGTGCACGGTCAGGCCGCGCGCGGGGCGCTGCGGGAGACGCAGAAGGCGAGCTTCGCGCTCGACCTGGCGACGCGCCTGATTGCATCGATCAACCAGGCGGAGGGGTTCAAGGGCGCGGCGATGCAGATCTGCAATGATCTGCAGAGGCAGTTCGCCGTGGACCGCGTGGGACTCGGGTGGGTGAAGGGGGATCGAGCCAAGCTGGTGGCGCTCTCCGACACCGAGAACCTGGACCGTCGCATGGTGATGGTGCAGAAGCTCGAGGGCGCGATGGACGAGTGCTTCGATCAGGATCAGCCGATCCTGTACCCGCCGCCGCCGGAAACGCCGGTGGAGACGGAGGGTCGCCAGGATGGCGGCGGTCCGAGCGAAGCGGATGTTCTGCTGAGCCAGGCGATTGTGCACTCACATCGGGAGTTGGCGGCGGGGAATGCGAAGCTGAAGGTGGCGTCGCTGCCGTTGCGCGTTGATGACGATGTGGTGGGGGTGGTGACGATCGAATCGGCGGGGGATGGGGAGATTTCGATCGGCACGATCGAGATGCTGCAGGCGGCGATGGACCTGATCGCGCCGGTGTTGAAAATCCGGCGGAGCGATGACCGCATGCTGCCGCTGCGGGCGTGGGATTCCACGATGAAGACCGCCGCGTGGGCGGTGGGGCCGAAGCACACGGCGTGGAAGCTGTTTGCGATCGGCATGCTCTCGCTGGTGGCGTTCCTCTCGCTTTACAAGACGGAGTACCTGGTGACGGCGGAGGCGACGGTGCGTCCCGCCGAACAGGCGATCGTGTCGATGCCGCGGGAGGGCGTGATCGAAGCGTTGGGGCCCGGGATCCGTGTGAACGCGCGCGTCAAGAAGGGCGACGTGCTGGTCGTGCTCGACAAGAGCGAACTGGAACTGGCGGCGATCGAGGCCGAGGCGCGGATCATGCAGGCCGAGGCGCAGGCCGCGGCGGCCCGCGCGGAAGGGGAGGAGGCCGCGGCGACGCGGGCGGACCTGGAGGCGGCGGGGTACCGGGCGCAGCTCGACGGGCTGCGGTACCGGATCGAGCAGAGCACGATCCTCGCGCCGATCGACGGAACGATTCTGGAGGGGGATCTGGAGGAGCGGATCGGGAGCACGATGGCGATCGGGGATCCGCTGATGGTGATCGCGCCGGTGGATGAGAAGTCGGACCTGATCATCGTGGCGCGGGTGGATGAGCGGGACATCGGACTGTTGAGCGGCGTTCACCGGCCGGGGGAGGATGTGTTCGCGATCGGGACGCTGGCGAGCAAGACGAAGCCGAACCTGCGGCACGAACTGCGGGTGAAGCCGGAGGGGATTCTGCCAGTGGCGCGGGCGGAGGATGGGAAGAACGTCTTCGAGGTGCGTGCAGAGATCGTGGCGTTTGATAAGGACGGGGTGGAGCGGCTAATGCCGGGGATGGAGGGGCTGGCTCGCTTCCGGACGGAGCGTCACTCTTTGATGTGGATCGGGACCCGGCGGGTCGTGGACATGGTCCGTCTTTGGCTGTGGAAGTGAGCAGGTCGACGGGTGATCGGTGATCACTGAGAATGGGCTACCAATGAGCATCAGGGAGATCACACGGCCAGGATGGACTCGACTTTGTCCGAAGTGCCGGAAGGAGATCAGGTACACGGTGGTGAACATCTGGAATGCACCCGAGCCGTTCTTCTATTGCAATACCTGCAACAACGTCCTGCTGCGAGGAAGCGACTCGAAGCGGGCGCCGATCGGCGATCCGTCCGATCCGGAACACCTTGCTGCGAGCGTAGAGCTGTGGGAATCAATCGTGCAGGATGCTCCCGCATGCCCATGCGGCGGACACTTCGGGTTATGGTCGAATGTTAAGTGTCCAAGTTGTGCGTACGAATTCCCTTACAACTACGGAGTCAAGAGCGTTTTGACTCGTATTTTGGATTCAGCCATCGTTGTCATCGAGGGTGCGACCGTCGTGGGCGATGGCCCCAACGACTCGTGGATCGCGAGAGTCAAGGTTCCGAGGACGCGCTTTTCATGAATCTTTCTGTGTTGCTGATAGCCCATGACTGCTGAACGCCCCACATTCAGTCCGTTCTGGCACCGCGTGCGCACGTTGAAGCCGCGGCTGCGGCCGCATGTCGGCATCACGCGGCAGCGGTATCGCGGGCGGATCTGGCACGTGGTGCATGATCCGACGAGCAATCAGTTCTTTCGGTTGAATCCGGTCGCCCATGATTTCGTGGGGTTGCTGGACGGCAGCCGGGACGTTGAGAGCGCGTGGAAGATTTCGCTTGCGAAGTTCGGGGATGTTGCGCCGACGCAGAATGAGGTGATTCAGCTCATCAGCCAGCTTCACAACGCGAACCTCCTGAGCGTGGACGCCTCGCCGGAGACGGAGCAGTTGCTCAGCCGCGGCCGCGAGCGGATCAAGAAGAAGATCCAGCAGCAGGCGATCGGGATCATGTATTTCAAGATCCGGCTCTTCAACCCGGACCGGATCATCGCGGCGCTGGAGCCGATTTTTCGCCCGGTGATCAATCGGTGGGGGTTTCTGGCGTGGCTGGCGTTTCTGCTGTTTGCGCTGTGGCAGATCCTGCCGCACTTCAGCGCGCTGACAAGCCACTTTGAGACGGCGATCAGCCCATCGAACTGGCCGTGGCTGATCGTGGTCTTCATCGTCACGAAGGCGATTCACGAGTTCGGGCACGGCGTGATCTGCCGGCGCTTCGGCGGCCAGGTGCCGGAGTTCGGCGTGATGATGCTCGTGATGTTTCCCGCGCCGTACGTGGACGCTTCGGCGTGCTGGGCGTTCCCCAGCCGGTGGCGGCGGATGGCAGTGGGCGCGGGGGGCATGATGTTCGAGCTGTTCGTCGCATCGTGCGCTGCGCTGGTGTGGCTGCACTTCGAGGAGACGGGGCAGTTCGGGCTGCCGCGGCAGCTCGCCTACAACGCGATGCTGACGGCGAGCATCTCGACGGTGCTCTTCAACGCCAACCCGCTCATGCGGTTCGACGGGTATTACATCCTGTCGGATTTTTTGGAGGTGCCGAACCTGGCGCAGCGCGCCAACAGCATGCTCAAGCACCTGATCCAGAAGTACATCTACCGGCTGGAGAACCTGACGCCGCCCTCGCAGGTCCGAAGCGAACAGGGGATCCTCATCACGTACGGGGTTCTGGCACTGGCGTACCGGATTTTTCTGTTCGTTTCGATCACGCTGTACGTGATGGGGCAGATGTTCGGGATCGGCTTCGCGCTGGCGATCTGGACGGCGAGCGTGTGGTTCATCCTGCCGGCCGGGAGCTTCATCCACTGGCTGGCGACGGGGCCGAAACTGGCGGAGCATCGCGTTCGACACGTGCTGGCGAGCGTCGCGATGATCGCGGCGGGCGTGCTGCTGGTGGGCGTGATTCCGTTCCCGGATCACCGGCGCGCGGTAGGCGTCGTCGAGAGCACGGAGCGAACGTACGTCTACTTCGGCGCGCCGGGGTTCGTCGACCACGTGCCGGAGGGGATCGTGCCGGGCGCGGTGGTGCGCGCGGGGGATGTGCTGGCGGTCCTGCGGAACAAGGAACTGGAGCAGGACCGGCGCATCACGCAGGTGCAGATCGAGGATTTGGCGCTGCAGGAGCGCGGGGCGCTGGAACAGAAGAAGCCGGAGACGGCGCAGATCGCGCGGCGGCGCATTGAGGTGCTCCAGCAGCGGCTGGCCGAAATCGAGAAGAAACTGAGCAAGCTCGTCGTGCGGGCGCCCCACGAGGGCGTGATTGCCGGGGCGGACCCACGCAACATGGTGGGCGCGTACGTGGAACTCGGCAGGCCGCTGTGCGAGGTCGTCAGCGCCGGGCGGATTCACATCGAAAGCAAGCTGAGCCAGCGCGATGGATGGGTCTATGCGTACGTCGACCGGGAGGGCAATCTGCACGAGGAGAAGCTGCAGGAGCTTGGGCTGGAGATCCGGCGAATGAGCCGCGTGGGGGAGACGATCCCAGCAACGGTGACGCGGATCGTTCTGCCAAACCCGAACCTCCCGCACGAGTCGCTTGGGTACGCCGGCGGCGGGCAGATCCAAACGGCCCAGGACGATGAGAGCGGCCGCCGGTCAACGTCGCTGCTGCCGGAAGTGTGGGCCGAGCCGATCGCGAGTGGGCGCGCGCCGCTGGTCTTTGTCGATGAGCGCGTGAGTGTGCGGTTCACACTGCCGCCGCGGCCGCTGGCGGCGCAGTGGTGGGACCGGTTGAGCCAGTTGATGCAGGGGCGGGTGAATATGTAGTGCACAGTGCACAGTGCACAGTGCACAATGCACAATGCGTAATGGGTATGGATATCGTGTTACGGTGGGTGAGGCGTAATTGCTGGTGAGTGGGTCTGCTTCGGAGATGCCGGTTCCTGCGACGCCCGGGGCTTCGGCTGTTGGGAGCGGCGGTGGTGCTGCGCAGACCGTGACGCGGTATCACGCGCTCTTTGAGAGTGTGCGGTCGCGCCGGCGGCGCCCGGAGACGCACAAGGGGCTGGATTCGCTCGCCGCGCAGGGGCTGGTGCGGCTGAAGAACCGGAAGGTGACGCTCTCGTGGCTGCGGCGGCAGGCGGAGATGGTGGAGCAGATCGGGGCGGGGCTGAAGCATCATTCCGACGCCGCGTTGAACGATGTCGTGCGCGAGGTGCGGGAGGTTTTTCGGCGCGGCCGGCAGGATGAAGAGGCCGTGCGGCGGGGTTTCGCGGCGGTTCGCGAAGTGGGGTGGCGGGAGACGGGGGAAGAGGCGTTCACGGTGCAGATCATGGGCGCGATGGCGCTCTACCACGGCCGCATCGTGGAGATGCTCACGGGCGAGGGCAAGACGCTGACAGGGTCGCTGGTTGCGCCGCTGCTGGCGTGGCGGCACCGGTACCTGCACGTTTTCACGGTGAACGATTACCTCGCCGCGCGAGATGCGCAGAGCCGGCGGGGGATTTACCGGCGATGCGGATGCGATGTTGGTGCGATCACGCAGCAACTCGAGCCGGGGCAACGCTGGGAGGTGTACGCCAAGCCGATCGTGTACGGCACGCCGAAGCAGATTACGGCGGACTACCTGCGCGACCAGCTTCGGATGGGGGAGATGCGGACGCCCTGGGCGGGCCGGCGACTGCTTGCGCTGCGGGCCGGGATGGGAGGGAGCGGCGGGGGGGCGGGGCCGATGATCCCCGGTCTGCGCGCCTGCATGGTGGACGAGGCGGACGCCGTTTTGATCGACGAGGGGGTGGTGCCGCTGATCATCGCGCGGGCGCGGCGGGAGGATGAGATGGCGGGGGTCTACAAGGAAGCGGCGTTCGTCGCGCAGAAGCTTGACGAGGGCGCGGACTACGCGGTGGACCAGCTCAAGCGCAAGGCGGAGTTGACGCGCCGGGGCAAGCACCGCGTGAAGGAACTGTGCGGGGATCTGTCGGACGCGATCTGGCGCGCGGAGCGACGGGCGGAGGAACTGATCCGCCAGGCGCTCGTCGCGCGGCACTGCTATCTTCGCGGGCATCAGTACGAGATCGTGGACGGGCGCGTGGTGATCGTGGATGAGTACACGGGGCGGTTCCTTGCGGATCGGTCGTGGGAGCACGGTTTGCACCAGGCGGTGGAGGCGAAGGAAGGGGTGGAGGTCACGGCGGACCGGGAGACACTCGCGCGGATTTCGTTCCAGCGGTTCTTCCGGATGTATCCGTTCCTGTGCGGCATGACGGGCACCGCGGCGGACGCCCGCGGCGAGATGGAGCGGGTGTACGCGCGGCCGGTGACGATCGTGCCGACGAACCGGCCGCTGATTCGCGAGGCCTGGCCCGTGCGGATCTTCCGGACGGCGGAGGCGAAGTGGACGGCGATCGTGGACTCGATCCAGCAGGTGCACGAGCAGGGGCGGCCGGTGCTGGTGGGGACGCGGTCAATTGAGGTGAGCGAACTGCTGAGCGCGAAGCTGGAGGCGCGCGGGCTGACGCACCGCGTGCTCAACGCCAACTTTGACAAGGATGAGGCGGAGATGATCGCCGGGGCGGGCAAGGGCGGGCGTGATGCGAGGATCACCGTCGCCACGAACATGGCGGGGCGCGGGACGGACATCAAGCTGGACCGCGAGGCGGAGGAAGCGGGGGGGCTGCACGTCGTGCTGACGGAGATGCACACGGCGATGCGGATCGACCGGCAGTTCATCGGGCGTGCGGGGCGGCAGGGAGATCCGGGTTCATCGCAGACGTTCGTGTCACTCGAGGATGAACTGGTGCGGCTGCACACGCCGAAGATGGCGGCGGCGCTGCGGAGCGCGGGGGACGAGCAGGAACTGTCAGGGACGGCGCTGAGGCAGGGGCTGTGGATGGTTCGCGTGGCGCAGCGGCGGGCCGAGGCAAGGGGGAGACGGAGCCGCGCGGAAGTTTTGCGGCAGGACGACTGGATCGACAAGTACCTGCCGGGGCGGTGAGGGCGGCACGTTGCGATAGGCGTGCGCGATTACGCGGCGGCTTTCGTCCGGAAGGGCAGCCAAAGGCCGCCCGGTAGAAGTGCTCGTGAGAGAAGCACGACGATTAGGCCGGGGAGGAGCCAGATCTCCTGGCGCTCAATGAAGCCCAGCCAGTACATCGGGGCGGCGATGGCGACGGCGATGAGCAGCACGAGCAGTTTGCGGCGGCCGATCGGCCCGTCGAGCCCTGAATGCGGCTTACCAGGCTCTGTTGTCGCCGCGGGGCCGAATCGCGGTGCGCGCGTCGGGATCATGCAGAGCCAGACGTAGGCGGGGAAGAGGAGGCCGTAGAAGGACATGAAGACTCTGTAGCCGATCTCGCCGGGGCGCATGGGCATCTGGGCGTTTAACTCGTCGCGGATCCAGGAGAGGCGCGAGTCGTCGATGTCGCGCGCCAGGCCGAGAGCTGCGATGATGGCGAGCACGAACAGGACCGTGGCGGCCGGTAGGAGCCAACTCGCGATTTGTCGGCGGATGACGACCTCGCGCAGGTGGACGATCACGGTGAACGCGGCCTGGCAAAGTACGTGCGTTGAAACGATGATCGCCGCCCAGCACACCACCTGGTACTCCGTCGGGAAGGCAAAGAGCCCGGCGTACGCGAGTGTGAAGAGGATCATCAGGAGGAAGAAGACGCCGAAGCCGAGTGAGAAGGCGACGCGGCCGCCGCGAGGCGTCGTGGCCAGGTTCGCGCGGTGAAAGGTCAGGTCCAGGTACGGGCAGAGCAGGAATCCGAAGATGCACACGGGCGCGAGGAAGAGAGCGCCCGGAAAGGCCGGGCCGCCCGCCACGCCCCACCCGAACGCGGGGCTGCGGTAATCGTCGTACACGCTGACCATCGGTTGGTAGAAGGCGATGATCGCGCAGAGCGAGACAATGTACACCAGTGCGGCGGCCCACACGTCCAGTCCGCGCCGGATCATCAGGGCAACCACAACCCCCACGATTCCAGCGATCACCCACGGCCCGGCGCGATGCGCGCCGGTGGCTTCGAAGCCAAAGTGCGGTCCCATGGAGCGTGCGAGCCAGGTGATGAAGTAGGCGTGAAATGCCACGGTGACGATGGAGAAGGCCAGACACGCCAGCCGGTGTTTCTCAACAAGCCGCCGCGCCGCCTCTTTGCGGGAAAGCACCCACCCCATCGCCGCAGCGCCGATGACGTTCGGGACGGCGAAGATAAGGAAGCCCGCAATGCCGTAATCGCGCACGAGCAGCGCGGGCAGGTACATGCCGATGCACCACGTCCATGAGCAGGCAAGATAAATCGCCCACCCGAGTGTGGAAAGATGGGATCGCAGCACCGCGTTCATCCCGTGAGCGTAGCAGCGCGGAACCGGGAACCCATCGGCGGGGAGCGTCAGTCTCGCGACCGCCGTCGCGTCTTCTTTTCTTTGTGGTGCACCTTCGGCGTCACATGGAACTCCACGTCGACGACGCCGACGCGTTTCTCCCTGGTCCCCGGCTTTCGGGCCTGCTGGAGGACGTTCATGCGCAGGGCGATGTTGAACTCTTCGCCCTTGGCGACGAGCTCGTCCAGATCATCCTGCGGGGCGATCCTGTAGATCGCCGGGCCCAGGCAGGGGCGGAGGAACTTGTATTCCAGCCGCTTGCAGACGACGGTGTAGTCGCCGCCAACGGTGCCGAAGACGTACATGCCGCCGGCGATCTCGGCGTTGCCGAGGAGGGCCGCGCCGGCCATGGCGTTGTACCAGTTCTTGTTGAACTTGCGGAAGGGGAGGATCGCCTCGAAGACGGTCTTCTCCCCGTGTCGCTGGTTGTCCGTGAACTCGGCCTTGTTCAGCCGTTTGATCTTAATGCCGCTCTTGAATGCAAACGGCAGCCAGATCATGCTCGTGACGGCATGCCAGAAGTTGTTCTTGCTGGCCAGGCGGCTGACGAACGCCTCCGCCTTCTCAAAGAGCGTCTTCTTGCGCTTGGAGCGGGGCTGGCGTTCCATCGGCACAACGGCCGACGTTCCCACCGCGGCTCCTCCCCCTGACGTTGCGCCCGCGACTGTTTGACCGTTCACCGATTCCACCCCCTCATCGTCTTCCGTCCCCTGCACGGCCAGCCCGCCGGCGGCGCCGCCAGACCCGCCGACCTGCTCCGCATCGTCAGCATGCCGCTCCCGGTGGCTCACCTCGATCGCGTCCTTTCCATCGGTCATAGTACGCAATCGGCGCCCCTCTAGTGCTCGGGAATCAGCTCAAACCAGCCCTTCCCATTGCCGCGGACCCGGAAGAACGGCTCCCCCGGCTCGTGGTCGAGGCAGAGCACCCATCCGTGCTCCGCGGCGTCGGTCAGCAGCCATCGGCGCGTGATCATGCTCGTGTACGGCTCGACGTCGTAGCCGAGGGAGTACGCGGCGCCCACATGCCAGCGGGTCGGGAGCACATCGGGCGTGAAGACAATCCTGCGGCCGCGTTCATCGGTGAAGAGGACGGCCTGCTGCCCCCAGGTGTGCCCGGGCGTCAGGAAGACGCTGACGCCGGGGAGAACCTCACTGAGGCGGTTGTGAATCGCCGTTTGCGGCGCCTCATCCCGATCCGGCACGTGCCCCTTGGGGAACGGGATGAGCGACTCGGTCAGCGACAGCCCGCCGCGGCCGGGCTTGCGGTCGGCCAGCGGATCGAGGTGGTCGCGGTAGTAGGTCCTGGTCATGACCGACCGGTTGGCCAGGGCGTCTTCCCACTCGCGGCGCTGGACGTGCACGGTCGCGTTTGGGAAGGTCAGCTTGACCCCGCCGCGTGCCTCGCTGCCGCCCCCGCCGTCGGGGCCGTGCCAATCCGGCGTCTCACCCGGGCGACACAGGCGCGTAAGGCCCCCGGCGTGGTCAAAGTGGAGGTGGCTGACGATGACGTCGGTGACATCCTCCGGCTTCACGCCCTGCTCGGCGAGCGCCGTCTCCACTGTTCGTCCATCGAAGCCGAAGATCCCCTGCATCTTCTCCGGGAGCTTGTCGCCGGAGCCGGTCTCGATCACGATGATCCGCGGCCGGCGCGTGCTCGGGGCGTCGATCTCCCGCAGGAGCAGACAGTTGTGGCTCAGTTCGATGCGGTCATGCTCATCCGGCTGGACCGCCTTCGACCAGACCACGCGCGGGATGAGGCCGAACATCGAGCCGGCATCGAGCAGGATCCGGCCCGCGCGCAGGAGCGTGCAGGTGTAACGGACGTCCTCCACCCCCGTGCCGCTCAGGTCGCCGGAAGCAAAGGGGCCGTCGGTGCTGTTCAGTCGTCCGGAATCGTCCACCGCCATGCGCAAGGGTAGGGGCATTCACGCGCGAGGTGGGGAAGCTGTCGGGCGGCAGCCAAGGGCTGCTGCGGCACAGACGCGCTCAGGTCGTTTCCGGCCGGGTCATCTTCCACCCCAGCCAGACGATGAGCCCGTTGGCCGCGGCGACCGCGGCGTAGACCACGAGCGGCGCGAACTTCTCATCCAGCGGGACATAGGAGGCCAGGTCGAGGCGGCATGCGGCGAAGACAGACCCGCCGGCGACGAGCAGGGCGGGGAGAACCACCGTCAGGCGCGGCGCGGGTGCAGGCAGGTGCAGCAGGGAGTAGAGGACGTAGCCCAGGAGGGGTGCGAGCGCCGGCACGCCGATCAGGCCGAAGGCCATCGCCATCCCGAGGATGCCCGGCATCGGCATGTCCGGCGCCAGGAAGACCACGGCGCCGGTGATCAGGCCGACGCCCAGCAGCAGGATCATGCAGTTGGTCTCACGCGCGGAGGAGGCTCCCTCCCGCTCGGTCGGGCGCATAGGGATCCTGCACTCCTCGCAGCGCCAGAGGTCAGCAGGCGACCGATGGCCGCAGTTTCGACATTTGATGGTCTTCTTTTTCACAGATGCACCGGGGCCCTGAAGATACCACGTTCGAGGGGCAGGTCAAAGACTGGCGGGTGAATCGGGCAGCTTGCGGTCACAGCGCACCGGGTAAACCCGCGCCGGCGGCACGCCTCGCCCAGGTTGTCGTCCGAGAATGGCGGGGGCGCGCTGATGGCGCGCAGGCTTTCGGCCGTTGGGAAGCCGGTGGTCCGGCCGCTTCCGCTATCCTTGCAGCATGGCCCGACTCTGCTACCAGACCGCCGGTGAATCGCACGGCCCGGCCCTCATCACCGTGATCACAGGGCTCCCGGCGGGGGTCGAACTGGACGAAACCTTCATCGATGGGGAGCTCCGGCGACGGCAGGGGGGGTACGGCCGCGGCGGTCGCCAGCGGATCGAGACCGACCGCGCGGAGTTCCTGACGGGGGTGCGTGCGGGGAAGACGATCGGCTCGCCGCTGACAATCAAGATCGCCAACAAGGACTCGCGGCTGGACGACCTCGAGCGGACCCCGCCCGTGCACCGGCCTCGGCCCGGGCATGCGGACCTGGCGGGGAGCATCAAGTGGCTGACGACCGACTGCCGCGAGACGCTGGAACGGGCCAGCGCCCGCGAGACGGCCGCCCGGACCGCGGCGGGCGCGGTGGCGCGGTGCTTCCTGCGGAGTTTCGGGATTGAGGTCTTCGGCTTTGTCCGGTCGATCCACGAGGCGGAGACGGCCGTCGAGGTGACGGAGGCCAATTGGCGGGAGTTGATGGCCGTCCGTGACGCCAGCGAGACCTATTGCCCCGATGAGGCCGTCACGGCCCGGCAGTGCGAGGCGATCCGGCAGGCGAAAATCGACAAGGACACGGTGGGGGGGCTGGTGGAAGCGCATGTCTTCGGCTGTCCGCCGGGGCTCGGTTCGTGCATGGACTGGCGCGACAAGCTGGATGCGCGCCTCGCGTACGCCGCGATGGGCATTCAGGCGATCAAGAGCGTGGAACTCGGGCTGGGCAAGGACGTTGCGCGCCGACGCGGCTCGGAGGTTCACGATCCGATCGGCTTTGACATCACCAGGAAGGAGACGCCGGGCCTGGGCTTTGTCCGCCCGTCCAACAACGCCGGCGGCACGGAAGGGGGGATGACCAACGGCATGCCGGTGGTCGTCCGGGCGGCGATGAAGCCGATCAGCACGCTGCTGCGGGGGCTGCCGAGCGTGAATCTGAACACGAAGGAATCCGAATCAAGCCAGTATGAGCGGAGCGATGTCTGCGCCGTCAGCGCGTGCAGCGTGGTGCTGGAGAACGTGGTCGCGTTTGAGATCGCCGCGGCCTTGCTGGAGAAGTTCGCCGGAGACACGCTCGGCGAGACGCTGGACGCGTTTGCGAACCACCTTGAGCTTGCGCGACTGCTACCGCTCGACCCGCCGGCTGCGATGCTGGCGTGAGACGATGTCGCCAGTCCGTGGCATCGCCTTTCAAGGCGATGCGAGTTGAACCGCCGAGAAGCGGCCTTGTCGATTTGGACAGGAGCATCCCCATGAGCCCACTTGCCACGGATGTGTCCGGTTACGGTCCTGTCGAGCGAGGCAGTGCGCGGACGGGCGCTGTGGCGATGGCGTGCGTCGTTGGGTTCTGGTCGTTGCCACTGTTTGCGCTGCTTTTCGTTATACCGAAGTTCGAAGAGATCTTCAAAGATTTCGGAGTACAGCTCCCTGACACAGCCTTGTGGCTGATCGGCGCCTCTCGCTGGGTGCGGGGAGATCAGGTTGGGCAAGTCATTCCGGGGCTCGTTTTTGTCGCGCCGGTCTTTCTTGTCTTCCTTGGAGCTGCGGTGGTCCTGGTCCTCCGGGAGCGATCGGGGCTGGTTCTTGTTGGGCTGGTGCTGTTGCCGATCCTGTTCCTGGCGATGACGATCTACGCGATGTTCGTGCCGCTTGTCGCCATGATCGAATCGCTCCAGGGCGGCGGCGCACCGTGAGGCGCGGTATGCTGTCTGGTCACGGTTACCCAGACAGGAGTCTTCAACAATGAATTACGTGCTGTGCATCGGTCTCGTCTGTGCGCTCGCCGCCGCCGCGGTCTTTGCTGCGCCGCCCATCGTCAAGCCCGATCCGGTCCCGTCCGACGCCACCATCGTCTTCGACGGCTCGAACCTGGACGGGCTGAAGATGACGGATGGCTCGGCGTGCAAGTGGAAGCTGGTTGATGATGGTGAAGGAGGGAAGGCCGTTGAAGTGGTCGCGGGGACGGGCAACATCATGTCCGCCGCGAAGCACGGCAGTGCGCAGATCCACGTTGAGTTCATGGTGCCGACGAAGGAAGCGGATCCGAACTCCAAGGGCGGCCAGAACGACGGCAACAGCGGGGTGTATCTGCAGGGGCGCTACGAACTGCAGGTCCTCAACTCGTACGAGAACGAGACCTACCCGGACGGCCAGTGCGGCGCGATCTACAAGCAGTACGCGCCGCTGGTAAACGCGTGCCGCCGGCCCGGCGAGTGGCAGACCTACGACATCACGTTTCATGCGGCCGAGTTCAACGATGCGGGCGAGCGGACGGCCCCCGCGCGCATGACCGTCGTGCACAATGGCGTGCTCATCCAGGACAACGTCGAACTGCACGGCGTGACCGGCGGGAACTTCTCGCCGGAGTCCGCCGAGTCGGGTTCGCTCTACTTCCAGGACCACGCGCACCCGGTGCGGTATCGCAACATCTGGATCCGGCCGCTGGACTGACGTCGCCCCCCAGTCCTCCCGCCCCCTGCAACCGCTGGCCAGTTTTTTCGCCACGGCATACAGAGTTTCTGAAGCAGCACGCACGGCCCACCGTGCGTGCTGTCTTTCTAAATCGCAGCAGGTCAACGGTTTGCGATGAAGTTGCCCGCGCGATCGATGCGACGCTCTACCGGCGGTGATGCTGGCATCTGCCTTGCACGCGGAGCTTGCGTCGGGAGCGTTCTGCCTTACTCTAGATGAAGATCCGGCGTTCTCGTGTCGGGTCGTGACAGTCCTGCCAGAAACAAAAGGAGCGAGCCATGTGCGCGAAGTGGCTGAGCCGGCGATGTTTCGTCCTCCTCGGTGTCCTGTTGGTCTGGAGCGGACTCGTTTCCGCAGCGCATGCCCAGACCGGGGCGTGCTGCGTGCAGGAGGGGAACCTGATCAGGTGCATTGAGGTGACCGCCGACGAGTGCGCCGAGCGGGGCGGCCGGTTCCGGGGAGAGGGGACGATGTGCGACGGCGCGAGTCTCTGCCTGCCGGCGGCGACGGGGGCGTGCTGCCTGAGCAGCCCGGCGGGGGCGGCGCTGTGCGTGCAGGTCAGCGAGGCGGAGTGCGCCCGCCGCGGCGGACGCTACAACGGCGACGGCACGCTCTGCTCGGTCACGCTGTGCGCGCCCGAGCCGGTCGGGGCGTGCTGCATCCAGGGTGATGTGGCGATGATCTGCATCATGACGACGGAGGCCCGCTGCGCAGCCCAGCGCGGCGTCTATCAGGGGGACAACACCTCCTGCGAGCGGACCGGCTGCCCGCCGGCGCAGATCGGGGCGTGCTGCTTCCCGACGGCCGACGGCGGCTTCGTCTGCCAGATCCAGCCGGAGGGGGATTGTCGCTTCCTTGGGGGCATCTACCGCGGCGACGGCACAACATGCGACAGCAACGATGCGTGCGCCTCGCCGGGGCCGCGGGGGGCGTGCTGCCTGACGAGCGACGGGATGCTTCCCGTGATCACGTGCCGGCAGCTTACGGCGGCGGACTGCCGCGCGCTGGGAGGCGAATATCACGGTGACAACACGCTCTGCGGCAACGTGCGCTGCTTCGCCGAGCCGGTCGGCGCGTGCTGCTTCGGGCCGAATCCGACCAGCGTCGCGCCGTGCCTGCAGATGACCGCAGCGCAGTGCGAGGAGCAGGGCGGGGAGTATCAGGGGGATGGCACGGTCTGCTCGGCCGCGTTGTGCGCGCCGCCCAGCGGCGCCTGCTGCCTGCCGGACGGCAACTGCATCTTCACGACCGAGGCGCGGTGCCTGGCGGCGGGGGGTGAGTACTGGGGCGACTTCTCCTCGTGTCCCTTCGTCTGCCACGTGCAGCCGATGACCGGGGCGTGCTGCCTGCGCGAGGGTGGCACGGTGCGGTGCATGGAGATGACGCGTGTGGCGTGCGACCTGAACGGCGGCGTCTTCCGCGGGGAGGGGACGATGTGCGCCGATGCGCCGTGCATCGGGCCGGCGCCGATCGGGGCGTGCTGCCTGCCCTCGCCGATCGACGCGACGCGGTGTGAGGAGCTGACGCGCCTGGAGTGCGCCCGCCGCGGCGGGGTGTACCAGGGCGACGGCACGAGCTGCGCCGACACGAGCTGCATCGTGATCGACCTCGGCGCGTGCTGCCTGCCGACCGGCCGGTGCATCATGACCAACGCGATGGACTGCGCGCAGCAGCATGGGCGGTTCACCCTCGGGGCGACGTGCAACACGGTCGACTGCCTGGTGCTGCCGGTCGCCGGGGCGTGCTGCCTGCCGGATGGTTCGTGCGCGGAGATGACGCGGCGGCGCTGCCTGGCCGCGGGCGGGATGTACGCCGGCGACGACACGCTCTGCTCGAACACGATGTGCGCCCTGCAGGTCCGCGGCGCGTGCTGCCTGCGTGGCAACGGGGTGTCGCAGTGCCTCGAGTTGACCGAGGCGCGGTGCGTGGAGCTTGGCGGGACGTACCTCGGGGACGATGCGGCGTGCCGCCCGGGCGCGTGCGGGGCCGCCTGCCCGTGCGACGTCGACGGCAGCGGGCAGCTCGACGTCATGGACCTGCTCGCCTTCATCACCGGCTGGTTCAACGGCGACGGCGACTTTGACGGCGACGGCGACACGGATGTGCACGACCTGCTCGCGTACATCAACTGCTTCATGGAGGCGTGCGGCTGAGGCCCGCCGCACCACGCGAGCCCTGAAGGAGAAGCCCACGGGCCCGCGCCGGTTTCGACCGGCGCGGGCTTTTCGTTCCGGCCGCATACCCTTGTCCCCATGCTCAAGACTGAAGTGCTGTTCCGCCGCCTGAGCGACCGCGCCGTGCTGCCCGCGTACAAGACCGAGCTGGCCGCGGGGATGGACGTCGCCGCGTACCTGCCCGAAGACCACGCCGAGATCGTGCTCGAGCCGATCTGGCGCGGCGGCGCCATCGTCATGATCAGGACCGGCTTCGCAATGGCGATCCCGCCCGGCTTTGAGGCGCAGGTCCGCCCGCGTTCGGGGCTCGCTGCCAGGCACGGGGTGACGCTGCCCAACGCGCCGGGGACGATCGACGCCGACTACCGCGGCGAGGTGATGGTGCC
>CAYWRO010000057.1:0-21034 GCA_964460345.1 uncultured Phycisphaeraceae bacterium
GGGGTGGGTGAGGGAGTGGTGGTGGGGCGGGCTCGGGAGCGGGGTCAGGAGGAGGGAGCATGGTGGCCACTGTACAGCGCCGCGGCCGCGGGCGACGCGGGAAGGAGAGGATGGGAAAGGGGGGCGTGGGAGGGCGGTGGGGCGCCTCCCGACGGGTGCTGGAGCGTTCAAGAACGATTTTTGAACGTTCTGGCATCACTTCGGAACGTTCGGAAATCATTTTTGAACGCTCCGGAACGACTTTTGAACGTTCCGAAGTCATTTCCGAACGCTTCGAAATGGTTTTTGAACGCTTCGAAATGGTTTCCGAACGCTTCGAAATGGTTTTTGAACGCTTCGAAATCATTTTTGAACGCTTCGAATTCATTTTTGAACGTTCAAAAATGATTTCGAGCCTGGTCCGAGCATGGTTATCACCGCCCGAACCGGGGGTTTTTCGGCCAGAATCGCCTCCGAACTGCCAGATGCCCCCGTAATCGGGGATGTCTCGGCAGGTGCGACGGCCCGCCACCCGGGGAGTCGCTGTGGCCATCCGGCCCGCCGAGCCGATCTCCCCTGAATCAGCGTTTCCCCCCCCTCCGGCCACCCCGTCCCCCCGGCCACCCCTGCTTTTCCCACTCACCCTACAATCCCCGCCCATGGCAAAAACCACACGGACGTCCTCCACACGCTCACGGAAGAGCGGCGGCGAAGCCGTCAACGCCGAGACCATGGCCACGCGCCAGCGGGATATCTCGGTGAGCGAGTTCTTCGCCAAGAACCGCCACCTCCTGGGCTTCGATAACCCCCGCAAGGCCCTCCTCACGACCATCAAGGAGGCCGTCGACAACGCCCTCGACGCCTGCGAAGAGGCGGGGATCCTCCCCGACATCCTGGTCAAGATCGATCACCTGCCGGAAGTGGGGGAGAACCGCTACCGCGTGACGATCGAGGACAACGGGCCCGGCATCGTCCGCAAGCAGGTCGAGAACATCTTCGGCCGCCTGCTCTACGGCTCGAAGTTCCACCGCCTGAAGATGAGCCGCGGCCAGCAGGGGATCGGCATCTCCGCCGCGGGGATGTACGGGCTGATGACGACGGGGCGGCCGATGGAGATCGTGACGCGCCCGAAGAAGGGCAAGCCCGCGCACCACATCGTCCTGGCGATGGACACGACGAAGAACCGCCCGGAGGTCACGACCGACGAGGAGACGGAGGACTTCCCCGACCACACCGGCACGCGCGTGACGATCGAACTGGAAGCGCGGTACTCGAAAGGCAAGACCTCCGTCGACGAGTACCTCGAGCAGACCGGCATCGCGAATCCGCACGCGAAGATCACGTACATCCCGCCCAGGCCCGCTTCTTCCAAGGCCGATGAGGCGACGGCGAAGGCCGAAGCGCTTGCGTTCGACGATTCGGCCGATCCGCACGCGCCCATCGTCGCGGGCGAGGGGCAGGGGGAGGGGCGGGGGGAGGGGGGGATCGTCCGCACGGAGCAGGTGGGCGACGCCATCATCCACCCGCGCACGGTCGATGAGCTCCCCGCCGAAACCACCGAGATTCGCCCGCACCCCTACGGCGTGGAACTCGGCACGTTCATCCAGATGCTCGCCAAGAGCGAGGAGAAGCAGCTCGGCGGCTTCCTGAAGAACGACTTCTGCCGCATCACGCCGACCGTCGCCGGCCAGGTCTACAAGCGCGCGGGCGTCACGGGGCAGACGTGGCTCAAGACGATCGACCACGCCGCGGCGGAAAAGATCTACAAGACGCTGCAGGAGGCCAAGCTTCGCGCCCCGCCGACCGACTGCCTCTCGCCCATCGGCGTGCGGCAGATGCTCGCCGGGCTCCTCAAGGGCGTGAAGGCCGAGTTCTACGCGGCGAGCACGAGAAGCCCGGCGGTCTACCGCGGCAACCCCTTCCAGATCGAGGCGGCGATCGCCTACGGCGGCCAGCTTCCCGCGGACGATTCGGCCCGCGTCATCCGCTTCGCCAACCGCGTGCCGCTGCTCTACCAGCCGTCGGCGTGCTGCTCCTTCAAGAGCGTCGTGGAAACCGGCTGGCGCAACTACAACCTCAGCCAGCCGCGGGGCGCCCTGCCCGTGGGGCCGCTGGTCATCATGATCCACATGGCGAGCGTGTGGGTGCCCTTCACGAGCGAGAGCAAGGAGGCGATCGCGGATTACGATGAGATCCGCAAGGAGATGAAGCTCGCGCTGCAGGAGTGCGGCCGCAAGCTCGGCACGTACCTGCGGCGGCGGCAGAAGATGAAGCGCGAAGGAGAACGCCGCGACGTCTTCCAGCGCTACATCGGCGAGATCGCCAAGGCCTGCGAAGCACTGACGGGGACGGAGGCGGCCCAGGTCTACGAAGCGCTGCTGAAGCAGGCGAAGCGCCGGACGGAGATCGCCGACGCCGTGCTGGACGATGAGGGGAAGATTGTTTCGATTGGCGGCGGGGGGAACGGGCGGCTTGACGACGACGATGGCGTGATCATCGTCGATGCGGACGGCACCGGCCCCACGGGCGGCGGGCCCGCGGGCGGGTCGGCTGCGCCTGAGGATGACGACGATGATGGCGGGGGTGGTGGAGGAGGGCGCGGCAAGGGCAAGGGGGCGAAGAAGAAGCGCCGCCGCGCGCCGGCTGGCGATGAGAAGCCGCGGCGCGATAAGCCGAAGCCGGAGAGCAATGGAACCGCCCCGCGCAAGACGCCCGGCAAGGGCAAGCCGCGGATGCGCCTCAGCCCGAGCGGCGGCCTCTTCGAGGTGTAGCACCGGCTTCCAGCCGGTGCAAGCGCCGCAACTGACCACAGCGAACCTCACCTATGGCAAAGAAAACCACCAAGAAGAAGACCACCAAGTCCCGCACCACCGCGGCGGCCGGCGCTGTAACAAAGCGCGACAACCCCTGGGCCGCCCGCGACGCCCACACCGCGAAGTCTCTCACCAACTTAGCCGAGGGCGTCGTCAAGTCCGCCCTCTCCGGCCGCGAGCCGAAGTTCGACGTCCCCACGCGCGCCGCGAGCAACACGCGCTGGAACAAATCCCGCGGCATCCTGCAGATGGGCCCCGCGACGAACACGCGGCAGCTCTTCAACCTCGGCCAGGCCCGCACCTTCATGCAGACGCTGCTGCACAGCGAAGGCATCAAGGACCTCATCGGCCAGGGCAAAACCTCCAGCCTCCGCGGCATGTACTACAAGGGGCTGCACACCATCGCGGGCACGAAGGAGAAGACCTTCGACGACCAGACCGAGAGCGACAAGGTGCTCGAGGATCTGGAAGTGACGCTCGGCGCGCTGCGCGAAGAGTTGCACGTCTTCGCGAAGAAGCGCGGCACGATGGTCGGCAACATCACCGTGATCGATTCCGGCGACGAGATCGACTGCCGCCGCATGGGCTCCGGCGGGTACGCGATTCCCTCGATCTGCGAGCCGGAAGTCATCCAGTTCAAGAAGGTCGAGGCGGACTTCATCCTCCACGTCGAAAAGGACACGGTCTGGCAGCGCTTCAACGAGGACCGCTTCTGGGAGAAGCACAACTGCATCCTCACCGAGGGTTCCGGCCAGCCCACCCGCGGCGTCCGCCGCATGCTCCACCGCCTGCACAAGGAGCACAAGCTCCCCGTCATCTGCCTGCTCGACTGCGACCCCTGGGGGCACTACATCTACAGCGTCATCAAGCAGGGCTCGATCTCGCTCGCCTTCGAGAGCGAGCGGCTTGCGATCCCCGAGGCCCGCTTCCTCGGCATCCGCGCCAAGGACTACGAAGATTGCGAACTCTCCGACGACGTCCAGATCGCCCTCAACGACCGCGACATCCAGCGCGCCAAGCAGATCATGGAGTACCCGTGGTTCAAGGACGACAAGCAGTGGCAGCGCGAGATCAAGAAGATGCTCAGCAACGGCTTCAAGATGGAAGTCGAAGGTTTGATCACGAAGGACATCTCGTACGTGACCGAGGAGTACGTGCCGGAGCGGTTGCGGAATGAGGACTGGCTGGTGTAACGGCGTGACAGTCCAGGAGCGAGGCCATGCTCGTATACATCGAGACAACCGTGTGGAGCTTCGCCCTTGCCGACGACTCTCCGGAGCTGACCGCCGCCACGCTCGAGTTTTTTCGAGAGTGTCGGGAGGGCCGCTTTACGACGATGATCGGCCCCACTGTGATCGAGGAGTTGAGCGACGCCGATTCGCCGATCCGTGAGCAGTTGCTCGACCTTGTCCGCGATATCGCGCCGAAGATCTTGCGCCGCAGTCCCGACGCTCAGTCGCTTGCAGACGCATTCCTCCGGTTGGGAGCAGTTCCACCCAGCAAGCCGCAGGACGCTCTGCACGTCGCGTATGCCTTCGTCGGGGAGGCGGACGTGATCGTTTCCTGGAACTTCAAGCACATCGCCAATGTCCGCCGGGCCCAGCGGTTCAACGCCGCGGCGGTGTTGCAGGGGATCACCAGGCAGCTTATCATTACATCTCCTCACGAGGTGCTGTATGGCGATGCGTGAAAGCCGAATGCTAGAAGAAGTCCGCCGCTGGCGACGCGCGGTGTACGAGCGCCGCAAGGGCATGACGCCTGCGCAGCTCGCCAAGCACGACCGCGAGGTGCTCGAGAAGGCGGGTCTTCTCCACCTGCTTGAGCCGGATTCGCCCGCCAAACCCACGAGCGATCACCGACAGGCGGGCTGATCGCTCACACTGTCACTCTCACCTCTTCACAGCCCCACCTCTTCACCTCTTCCGGCACCCCCGCCATATAGTGCCCCGCGCGCCTACCCACACCCACCGCGCCCGGAGACACCCCCGCCATGCCCCACACCATCGAAGTCGTCCACGCCCGCCAGGTTCTCGATTCCCGCGGCAACCCGACCGTCGAGGTCGAGGCCGTTCTCGCTTCCGGCGCTGTCGGCCGCGCGGCGGTTCCTTCCGGCGCTTCGACCGGCGAGAACGAGGCCGTCGAGCTGCGCGACGGCGGGAAGGAGTGGGGGGGCAAGGGGGTGGAGAACGCCGTCGCGAACGTCAACGAGCGCATCGCCCCGCTCGTCGAGGGCCTCGACGCCCGCGAGCAGGAGGAGATCGACGCCGCGATGATCGAGCTGGACGGCACCGACACGAAGTCCAACCTCGGCGCCA
The DNA here is from genome assembly GCA_964460345.1 of uncultured Phycisphaeraceae bacterium. GTDB lineage: Bacteria > Planctomycetota > Phycisphaerae > Phycisphaerales > UBA1924 > CAYWRO01. The sequence goes on from CAYWRO010000057.1 coordinate 5,108, forward strand.
ACGCCATCCTCGGCGTGAGCATGGCCGTCGCCAAGGCCGCGGCGATCTCGTGCGACCTGCCGCTCTACCGCTATCTCGGCGGCGGGGCGGCCAAGACGCTTCCCGTGCCCATGCTCAACATCCTCAATGGCGGCAAGCACGCCGACAACACCGTCGACTTCCAGGAGTTCATGATCCAGCCGTGGGGCTTCGACGACTTCGGCGAGGCCCTCCGCGCCGGCGTCGAGATCTACCACGCCCTCCGCGGCGTCCTCAAGAAGCGCGGGCTTTCCACCGCCGTCGGCGATGAGGGCGGCTTCGCGCCGGACCTGAAGGACAACGAGGACGCCCTGAAGGTCATCGAAGAGGCCGTCGCGAAGGCCGGCTACACGTGGGGCGAGCAGATCTTCGTCGCCCTCGACCCCGCGACGAGCGAACTCTGGAACGAAGCGGAGAAAGACGGCAAAGCCGGCTACAAGTTCTTCTCCTCATCGCAAGAAACAATCCCCTCCTCGCAGATGGTCGACCTCTGGGCCGACTGGTGCAAGCGCTACCCGATCCGCTCGATCGAGGACGGGCTCGCCGAGAACGACTGGGAGGGATGGAAGCAGCTCACGGCGAAGCTTGGCGACAAAGTTCAACTCGTCGGCGACGACCTCTTCGTCACGAACAAGAAGTTCGTCGAACGCGGCGTGACCGAACGCGCCGCCAACGCCGTCCTCGTCAAGGTCAACCAGATCGGCACGCTCAGCGAGACCTTCGACACCGTCAACTACGCCATGCGGAACCGGTATGCCTGCGTCATGAGCCACCGCTCCGGCGAGACCGAAGACGCCACCATCGCCGACCTGGCCGTCGCGACCAACTGCGGCCAGATCAAGACCGGCGCACCGTGTCGGAGCGACCGGAATGCCAAGTACAACCAGCTTTTGAGGATCGCGGAGGATCTTGGGGAGACGGGTGTGTATGGCGGGGGGATGTGGAACCGGTAGCCGCTCGTCTTGAGCGCAGAGGACGCGGAGGTTGCGCGGAGGCGCGGAGAAGAGATAACGCGAAGGCGGGCGAAGAGCGCGAAGGTCTCGAAGTGGCATGAAGCACACGCGCGCCATCAAATCGCTGTGGATCGGGGGGTTTCCGATCGTATGGTGCATTCTCGCCCTGATCGTCTATCACGGCGTGTGGTTGACCGGGCTGCTGCCGGAGAACCCGAGCGGCCTGCCCACGCTGCTCGGGCACGAACTCAGCTTCTGGGTCTGCGGCCCGTTTCCCGTCGCGTGGATCGTTGTGATCGTGCTGGCCGTCAAGGGTCGGCTGCCAGGCACGCGCCGCCGCGTTCAAGGCGTGTGTGCTTCGTGCGGATACGACCTGGCCGGACTCCCGACCAGCACGTGCCCCGAATGCGGCGGCACGATTCGCAAAATCGCCACGCCGAAGGCGTGATCGCTGCTGACGTATGGGACGCCACGTTTGCGATGCAGGGGGCTTGCGCTTCCCGCACCCCCTGGCTGGAGGTGGTACACTGCCTCAGACCCCGCCCGATAGAGGTGAGTAGGCGGCTTGGGCGTCGTCAGAACAGGAGCGTTGCATGCCACGTTGGCTTCGTCGCTATTGGGTCGCGCTGGCCTTCGTCGTCGTGGCGACGTTCTTGTTCTTCGAAGGGATTGCGGGCTCCTCCACCGGCGCCAGCCCCCGCGCTATCGGTCGCGACTTTGGAGCGGGCGTCGGCTTCCTTGCGGCGGCCGCCGTCATCGGAGTTGCGTGCTGGCTCTTCCATCGCATCTTCGGAAACGCCAGATAAGCCGGTAACCGAGCGGATGCGGGGGCATCAGGCGACGGGTCGGCAACGAGATCCGGTTGCGCGCATCGCCGGTGACCTTGCCAAGGTGGCCGATGCGTTCTTCTACGAAACAGCCACGCCGTTGCTCGCGAAGGAAGTGCGCGGCAACGATCCCAACCTCATCTCGCGGGACCGCAACGGCGCGCTGATCGAGAACGATGCCACGGCGGAGTGGCACCGAGATTGACGAACTGTGCCACCGAGATCGGCTTTGCGATCTCGGTGTCTTCGCGGGGGAGAGAGCACCGAGGTTGAGTACAACCTCGGTGGCACGGATCAATGCCGATCTCGGCGCCACCCTGCCGCATCGCTCACGATCGCTTGCGCGCGACTCGGAGGGGCTTGCGCGGCGGTCACAACGGCTTGCGCGCGGGTCACAAGCGCTTGTGCGTGACTCAAAAGGGCTGGCGCGCGATTTAAAGGGGCTTGTTCGCGGCTTACAAGCGATTGTTCGTGGCTTACAAGCGCTTGTGCGCGGCAAAAAAGCGCTTGTACGCGGCAAAAAAGCGCAGTTATCTGACGTTGAACCGCTCTGGCGCGGCCTAAAGGGGGGTGGGTCCCCCTTAAGGTGGGGTTGGTCCGGATAACACGGTGGACGCTGCGGAGGCGGCCGCGGCGGCGTCGCGCTGCGCCCTGCCATGGCCTTCGGCACGGCCGATTTCTGCCGCGCAGGCGGCACAGGCGAAAAAAAACGTCCAGCCGGCTCAAGTCGACCCCGCGTCCGTTCGATCTCAGGTGTACCACGCCGGGCCGGGCGCAGAGGCGCTTCTGCTGAACGGGTCGGCGCTTCGACGAAAGGGCAGACAATGGCCATGACGAAGATCCCCGCGAATCGTGATCCGATGATTGATTTCTATCGCCAGCACATCGAGTTGTGGATCGACCACGCGGCCGAGCTGGGGCTGGACAGCGCTGCTGCGCTGACGCCGCTGAAAGATGCGGTCGACGCCGCCGTCGCCGCGCACGGTGAAGCCGATGCGCTGCGCAACGCCGCGCGCCTCGCCACCGACATGCTCAACGCGCGGGCGGCGCTGCTGCGCTCCCTCGGCGGCGCCGTCGTCGCGACGATCCGCGCCCACGCGGAGTTCACCGGCAACGAGGAAGTCTACAGCACCGCCCAGATCTCCCCGCCCGCGCCGCGGACCCCCGCCGGGCCGCCCGCGCCGCCGACGAACCTCATCGCCGATCCGACGCCCAACGGCCACATCATCCTCAAGTGGAAGGGCACCACCGAGCGCGGCCAGTTCTTCATCATCGAACGCAGCGTCGACGGCGGGCCGTGGGTGCGCCTCGAGCCGGTCGCGGCCAAGAAGTTCACCGACACGCTCGTGCCGCGGAATACCAACGTCATCCAGTACCAGGTCTGGGGCGCGCGCTTCGACAAGAAGAGCGACACCGCGCCGCAGGCGACCGTCAACTTCGGCACCGTCGACCCGCAGATCGCCGCGGCCTTCCGCTCGGCGGGACCGGGGACGCTGGCGGCGTGAGGACGAGCAGCGAGAAAGATGTGCGTCTCACGCAGAGGCGCAGAGAGCGCAGAGACGGAGAGGAGATGTGGGCCTTGCCCGCGGAGGCGGCGGGGCCTTTCTTACTCTCGCAGCTTACAATCCGGCTCGCGATGACATGGCTCAATCCTTATCGCGGGCGCGATGATCGGGGGGCGCTGGCGCCGATGCAGCGGACGGCGTGGCGGCGCGCGGTGGAGATCGGGCCGCTCGTGCTCATCGTGCCGAGTGTCGCGGTGATCGCCCTCGCGTACTGGACCAGTGCATCGATGGATCTGCTCTGGGTAGGGCTGTGCGGGATCGTCGTCGGCATGGGGCTGCGGCTGGCCGCGCGGGAAGAGACCTGGGTCAAGCTCATGCCGCGGCGGCTCGATGAAGGCCGCTGTCCGGTCTGCGAGTATCGGCTCGACAACCTCGCCGTCGAAGAAGACGGTTGCACGGTCTGCCCCGAGTGCGGTGCGGCGTGGCGGCTGGCGGAGCAACCGGGCACGCCTTCCTCTCCGTGATTCCGCCTTGGCCGCCCCGGCGAGCCGTGATACACTCTTTGTTGCGATGAGCGAGTACGCGGACGAGAAGCGGGTTGAGACGGCGCTGGAGCGAGTCCGGAAGGACTGGGCGGCGAATCCAGGTTCGCCGGCGAAGGTTGTGGGTTTCACCTTCACCGTCGGCGAGGATCACCACGGCGATCCTGCCGTGTACGTGACCGCGCTGCTTGACGACGCCACCACCGACGAGGAGTGGACATCCGACAACTTCGATCCCATCGCCGATCGCGTCAGGGCGGCGGTCGCCGACGAGGGCGTCGACCGCTTTGTGTACATGCGCTACCGACGTCCGCGCGACCTGACCGAGGCGGCGTAAGAGCATGGCCATTGTGGACGATCTGCTGGAGCAGGCGACGTACCTGGCCACTCGCGAGTCGAAGGGCCGCCCGAGGCAGGCCAGCCTTCGCCGGGCGATCTCGGCGGCCTACTACGCCCTGTTCCACGAGGTGGTGGACACGGTGGCAGGCAGCGTGTTGAGCGGCGCGGACTCGCAGGGGCCGATTGGTGCACGGTTGCGGCGCACGGTCACACACGGTGCGGTGAAGACCGCGGCGCAGTGGTTTCTGTCGAGGCAGTTTCCTCCGGTGCTCGCGGTGATGCGCGGTGCGACCAGTGGGCCACCGCAGCCGCTCGTGGACGTCTGCCGACGACTCGTCGAACTCCAGGAGGAGCGGCACACCGCCGACTACGACCTCGCGCAGTCTCTTACGCGGGCGGATACGCTGCGGCTCGTCAGCGATGCGGCGAACGCCGTGAGCTTGCTTCGAACGCTTGGGCCGTCACCGGACAGGACCATCTTCCTGCTTGGATGCCTCCTGGGCGATCGTCTGACAAAGAACCAGTAATGCCGTGCGGCTGAAACCATCGATGGCGGGCCGCCGGTATCATCTGCAATGCCAACCGCACGGACGACCGGGGCCGATCTGCACGGGGGGGGGCTGCCCCCGCTCACCATCACGGAAGAGAACCTCCTCTGCAAAGGCCGCACGTTTGACTTCGTGCACGTCAAGGGCCGCACGCCTGACGGCACGACGATCGATCGGCAGATGGTCCGGCATCCGGGCGCGGTGGCGATCGTGCCGGTGCTGGAGACGGGGAGCGGTGGGGGTGACCTCGTCATGATCCGCAATCTTCGCGCGGCCTCCCGCGGCTGGATCCTCGAGTTTCCTGCCGGGACGATGGAGCCGCCGGAGCCGGCGGAGGCGTGCGCTGCGCGCGAGTTGATCGAGGAGACGGGGTATCGCGCGGCGAAGCTCACGCCGCTCTTGCCGCGAGAAGGGGGGGTGGGGGGGTGGTTCTACACGACGCCCGGCCTCACCGATGAGCGCATGCACGTCTTCGTCGCCACGGGGCTCACGCACGTCGGGCAGGACCTGCAGGCCGATGAGCGCATCGTCGTCGAGCACGTTCCGGTCGCCGAGGCCCTGCGCCTCGCCGACTCCGGCGAACTGCTTGACGGCAAGTCCATCGTCGCCCTGCTGCTGGCGCACCGCCGCGGCCTGCTCGGGGGTGGGGGGGGTGGCACGGCTCTCCGAGCCGTGATGGACGAGACACAAGGCAGCGGGGAAACCCCGGCTCGGAGAGCCGGGCCACCGGGAGGGGTTTGACGCGTGGGGCTGTACGACCGAGATTACTACGGGGCCGGGGGAGGGAGCGGCTGGCGCGGGGCCTTCCGCCGCATCTTCGTCGAGGGGGACAGCCCGCTCGCGTGGGCGCTGCCGCTCTTCACGTTCCGCGGCGTCCGCGTCAAGGTTCACATCCTCTTCATCATCATCGCGCTGGTGTATGTGCTGATTGCGCTCTTCACGCAGACGCCGATGGCGGCGCTGGAGCGCGCCATCAGCTTCGGGCTGCTCTTCGGCGTCGTGCTGCTGCACGAGTTTGGCCACGTCTTCGCGTGCCGCAAGGTCGGCGGCGAGGCGGATGAGATCCTGCTGTGGCCGCTCGGCGGGCTCGCCTACTGCCGGCCGCCGCACGAGTGGCGTGCTGCGTTCATCACGACCGCCGGCGGGCCCGCCGTCAACCTCGCGCTCGCCGCCGTCAGTTCCGCCCTGCTCCTGGCCGCCTCCGCGCCCGCCGACATCATCCTCTTCAACCCGCTGGAGCCCTGGTCGATCACCGCCAAGGCGTGGTTCCAGTCGTCGTCGACGTTCGTCTTCTATCTCAAGGTCTTCCTCATCTACTTCCACCAGATGAACCTCTTCCTCTTCGCCTTCAACGTCTTCCTGCCGATGTTCCCGATGGACGGCGGGCGGCTGCTGCAGGAAGGGCTGTGGGCGAAGCTCGGCTACGACCGCTCGATGATCATCGCGACCAACATCGGCCTCTTCGCCGCGGTCGCCGTGGGCCTGCTCGCCCTGCTTACGGGCGGCGGCGTCCTGCTCGGCATCGCCGTCTTCGCCGGCATCACCTGCTGGCAGGAACGCCAGAGAATCACGTGGCTGCGGGCCGAGGGCTTCGGCCTCGCCGCGGCGGACCCGCGGTTTGCGAGTTCCTCGGCCGACTACGCCGCCCAGCACGCGCCGCGCGAGCGAAAGCCCTCCAAGGCCGAAGAGCGCCGCCGCAAACGCGCGGCTGAGCAGCAGCAGGAGGTCGACCGCATCCTCGCCAAGATCAGCGAGCACGGCATCCAGTCCCTCACCCGCGCGGAGAAGAAAACCCTCGCCCGCGCTTCCGAAGAGAAGAAGAAGGGCTGAGCCCCCCCCCGCCCCCCCCTTTCCTCGTTCCCTTCCATCCGCGTGGCGGTGTTCGGCCTGGCCGCTCGCCCGCATACCCTCCCCCGGAGCCCGGCACGAACCGACGGCCGGCCGGTCCCGTACTCACCCACCCGCACGCACCTTCTTTAAGGGGGAGACCTTCTCCAGATGGGCATCGCCGAGCGCGACTACACAAGGCGCCGACCTCCCCCCTACGGCCGAACCCCGCCGCGGCACCCGCGCGCCTGGTCCTTCACGACCTGGCTGATCGCGATCAACGTCGCGGTCTTCCTCTTCACGCACTTCATCGTCCTCGGGCCGCACACCCCAACCTACATGGGCGAGTATCGCGAGCCCGGCACGACCGCCGCGCAGTGGGACCGCGCCCAGCCTGATCCGAACAACCCGCTCGTCCACAGCCGCGTCCGCGGCTACGGCCAGATCATGGTCGACCCGCAGACCGGCGACCAGGTCGGCATCCGCTGGACCACCTTCATGCCTTTCCTTCGGTCGTGGGGGCACTTCTCCGCGGGCCGCCTCCTCCGCGGCCAGTGGGACTGGGTCCCCGAGGTCTGGCGGCTCATCAGCTTCCAGTTCCTTCACGCCAACGGCATGCACCTGCTGCTCAATATGGTCGGCCTGTACTTCTTCGGTCCGCTCGTGGAGCAGGACCTCGGCCGGAAGCGCTTCATCGTCTTTTACCTCCTGTGCGGTGCGGCCGGGGCCGTTCTGTACCTCGTGCTCGTCGCACTCGGCAACATTGCTGCCGCAGCCGGCATCGGCCCCATCCCCGGCCTGCTCTTTGAAGACTGGTACACGCCCCTCATCGGCGCTTCGGCCGGTGTCTTCGGCGTCCTCCTGGCGTGCGCGGCGATCGCCCCCGACGAGATCGTCTACCTCATCTTCCCGCCGATCCCCATGCGGTTGAAGACGTTCGCCTGGGGCTTTTTCCTCATTGCGCTGATCTCGCTGTTCATCGGCACCGCCAACGCAGGCGGAGAAGCCGCGCACATCGGCGGCGCGCTCGCCGGCTGGTTCCTCATCCGCCGCCGTTACTGGCTGCGCGACGTCCTGCGCCTGCTGCGGCTTGAGGATCCCGGTCCCGCCCCTGCGCGCCGGCGGGCCGACGACCGCGTCGACCGCATCCTCGACAAGGCGCGCCAACACGGCGTCAGCTCCCTCACCACGCGCGAAAAGCGCCTCCTCCGCCGCGCGAGCGAGGGCATGCGCGGCTGACCTCCCTGGACCGCCGGCTTCCAGCCGGCTCCCTCCCCCTATCCCCCGCTCAATCCACCGTCCCCGACTTCCCCATGCCCCTCCGCTTCGAAATCACCGCCCGCTCCGCCGCCACCCGCGCCCGCACGGGGCGCATCCACACGCCGCACGGCTCTTTCGAGACCCCGGCGTTCATGCCGGTCGGCACCCGCGGCACGGTCAAGGGACTCCTGCCGGGCATGGTCGCCGCCACGGGCGCCCAGATCGTCCTCGGCAACACCTATCACCTCATGCTCCGCCCGGGCTCCCCCCTCGTCGCCCGCCGCGGCGGCCTGCACCGGTTTATGAACTGGCACGGCCCGATCCTCACCGACTCCGGCGGCTACCAGGCCTACTCCATGGCCGACATCAACCGGATCGACGACGACGGCGTCACGTTCAAGAGCATCATCGACGGCTCCATGATCCGGCTCACGCCGGAAGACGCCGTCCGCATTCAGAACGAACTCGGCGCGGACATCATTATGGCCTTCGACGACTGCCCTCCCAGCGTCGACCCCGCCGCGGGGCCGGTGAACCAGACCCGCCTCCGTCACGCCGCCCGGCGCGACGCGGGCCGCGGCAAGGGAGGGTACAACCACGCCGAGCGGCTCCGCCTCGCCAACGAGCGCACCGTCCGCTGGCTGGAGCGCTGCAAGTTGGCCCACGAGGCGTCCGGCCGCGGCCGGGAGCAGGCCCTCTTCGGGATCATCCAGGGCGGCACCGATCTTGAGGCCCGCACCTGGTCGGCGGAGCGAATCTGCGCGATCGACCTGCCGGGATACGCGATCGGCGGCGTGGCGGTGGGGGAGGAGTCGGGCCAGATCGCGGCCGTCGTCGACCACACCGCGCCCCTCATGCCGGAGGACCGGCCACGCTATCTCATGGGTGTCGGCTACGAGCGGGACCTTGTCGCGGCGGTCCGGGCGGGAGTCGACATGTTTGACTGCGTCCTCCCAACCAGGAACGGCCGCAATGCAAACGCTTTCACCAAAAACGGGCAGATTCGGCTTCGGAATGTCCAGTACGCCGAAGATGACCGGCCCATCGAGCCCGGCTGCGACTGCCCGGCGTGCATGCCCTCCGCCCACGGATGGGTGGCCGGTCGTCCAGATGCCTTGTCAGGCACGGCGAGGGGCGATTCCGCGGCCCCAGCGCTCGAAGGGGCTCTCCTGGAGCGCGACCCCCCGCCCGTCGAGGACCATCCCTTCAGCCGCGCCTATATTCGGCATCTGTTTCAGGCGGGCGAGATGTTGGGCCCAATCCTTGTCAGCCTTCACAACCTCCGGCACTTTCAACGGCTTATGATTGATCTCCGGCGCACGGTGGCCACGGACGACTGGGCCGCGCTCCATGAGCGGTGGCCTGTTCTTACCCGCACAACGGGCAGGTCTGCGGCCGTCGCCGACGATCCGGACGCAGTTTCGAGGGGGGACACGGATGGGGGCATGGGTGGTGTGCCGGCCTGATGCGGCCGGTTCATCTTCGCTTTTTTGTGGGGACACGAGCAAGTAAGGAAGGGCACGTAAATGCAGACGAGCCAGTGGATACAGGCGGCGGGGGAGGTCAGTGGGGCGGTTCTGGGGCTGGCCCCCATGCAGGAGGGCGGGGCGGACAGCGCCACGAGCGGCGCGCTCGGCGGCACGGTCACCGGGGCCGACGGCTCCACGACGCAGGGAGGGCAGAACCCGCCCCCCCCAACGGGCGGCGGCATGCAGATGATCTGGATCATCATGCTGCCCATGCTCCTCCTGCTGATCTTCAGCTCCGTCATGGGCGGGCGCAAGGAGAAGAAGAAGCGGGCCGAGTTGATGGCCTCTCTCAAGAAGCACGACAAGGTCCAGACCATCGGCGGCATCATCGGCACCGTCGTCGAGCTCAGCGGCGATGAAGTCGTTCTGCGCGTCGATGAGACCAGCAAGACGCGCGTCCGCTTCTCCCGAACGGCGATTCAGCAGATCCTCCGCGGCGGCGGCGGCCCGGAGACCAGCGCCGAGGCCGCCCACGATGCGGCCACAAGCAACGGCGTTGTCGAGAAGGCGGCCGTTTGACCGATTTCTGTCACGCCCGAGCGTGAAAGCGCCCGGCGCGTGCTTCACGTGTGAGAGAGAATGCGGAAGCGGCCCCGGACTCCCGGCGTCGCCAGACCGGCAGGAACAAACGCGAGACAAAGTTCCGGCGAGCCATGCCGCCGGGGCGCGGAACCCTAAGCAATGCGGCATCTGGTACGGAACTCCATCATTGTTCTCGTCGCGATCGTCGTCTCCCTCTGGGCGATTTACCCGCCCAAGGAGAAGCTTCGCCTGGGCAAGGACCTGGCTGGCGGCGTGTCGCTCGTTTATGCCGTGAACGTCGGCGGCGGCGACGTCAGCGCGACGATGGGCCAGGTCATCGAGGTCCTGAAGGAGCGCCTCGACCCCTCCGGCGTGCTGGAGATCTCCATTGTCCGGCAGGGAACGGACCGGCTCGAGATCACGATGCCGCTCCCGTCCGCGCACGTGAAGGAGCTCAAGGCCACCTTCGACGCTGAGCTCAACCGGCTTGCCGAGATGTCGCTCGGGGCCGATCAGATCGACCGGGTCATGGCCCTGCCGGCCGACCAGCGCGAGCAGCGCATAATGAGCGTCGCCGGAGACAACGGCGAAATGGCCGCGATGCTCGCCGATGCGGCCGCCCTGTACGACACGTGGCAGTCGCGCGAAGCGGAGTATCGCAACAAGAGCGCCGAGTTTGATGAGATCCAGCAGACCATCAACAGCCTCCGCGCCGAGGGCGAGGAAGACGCCGCGCTTGAGGGGCTCACCAGCGCCCTGGCCGTCGTGCAGGACGAGATGCGCTCCGCCGCCCGCGAAGTCGCTCGCGCCCGCCTGGAGTACCAGCGTGCCCGCTCAGGGCTGCTCACCTCGAGCATCGATGCGTCGGCTGTCCGCCGCGCCCTGAACCTCTCCAACGAGCCGATCCGCCTTGAGAATGCCGAGACCGGCGAGTACGAGTCCCTCCCCAGCCCGCGCCAGCGCGCCCTCCAGGCCATTGAGGAGCAGATCACGGGCGAGGCCATGCGGGAGCAGTACAAGAAGGTCATGGCAGCCTGGGACAACTACGAGTCCCAGCGTCGCACGCTTGACGATGTTGAAGACCTCAAGCGCCTCGTCCAGTCCTCCGGTGTCCTGAACTTCCGCATCACCGTCAACCCCGGCGAGTACGCCGACGAGTTGCGTCTCCGCAACGAACTACGCGAGCGAGGTCCGCGCAATGCCGTCAGCGATGAGGTCGCCTGGTTCCGCATCAACGACATCACGAGCGAAGTCGACACCGTTCAGCAACTGGCCGCTCTTGAAGCCGATCCGGCTGGATACCTGCGAAGCCGCGGATACGTCGGCGAGGAGTACAACGGTGAGTACTACATCCTCGCCTGGGATACACGCGACCGCCGCCTCACCGAGGCGGACGGGGTGTGGTCCGTCACCAGCGCCTTCCAGACCTTCGACGAGGTGGGCCGACAGGCCATCGGCTTCAATATGGACACCCGGGGAGGGCAACTCCTGGGCCGTCTGACTGAGAACAACATCAACCGCCGCATGGCCGTTCTTCTGGATGACGAGGTCTACACCGCGCCGAACATTCAGGGCGCAATCTCGAGAACCGGCCGCATTACCGGCCAGTTCAGCACGGAAGAACTCAACTACGTCATCCGGGTGCTCAACGCGGGATCCCTCCAGGGTTCACTCTCGCCGCAGCCGATCGCTGAGAACACGCTCGCCCCCACCCTTGGTCAGGACAACCTGAACCAGGGCATCGTCGCCGGCATCGTCGCCCTCGTCGCAGTCAGTACGTTCATGTTGCTGTACTACTTCTTCGGCGGCTTCGTGGCGGTGATTGGCCTTGTCATCAACGCGCTGCTCATTCTCGGGGCCATGGCGCTCAACCGCGCCGCCTTTACGATGCCCGGCATCGCCGGCATCATCCTCACCTTCGGTATGGCCGTCGACGCCAACGTGCTCATCTACGAGCGCATCCGCGAAGAGCTGCTCGCCAAGACCGACATCCGCACCGCCGTTCGGCTTGGGTACCAGCGGGCGCTCTCATCCATCGTCGACGGCAATGTGACGAACCTGATCGTCTGCGTGGTTCTCGGGTTCGTCGGCACGCCCGAGATCAAGGGCTTCGCCATCACTCTCGGCATCGGCGTTGTCACCACGCTCTTCACCGCCCTGTTCGTCTCCCGCCTCATCTTCTCCTTCCTCGTCGATGAGGCAGGCGTCAAGTCCCGCTGGCCGGGAATGCAACTGCCCCTGGCCGTCCGCGCCCTCGATCGCCTGTTCACGCCGACGATCGACTGGCTCCGCCTCCGCGGCATCTTCCTGCCCCTCTCGGCCTTCCTGGTCGTCGGCAGCTTCGCTGTTGTCGTCTACCAGGGGGAGAAGATGCTTGGTACGGAGTTCCGCGGCGGCTCCGAAATCACCATCAGCCTCAAGCAGAACCCTGCCGATCCGAACGAGCAGCTCACCATGGAGCGCCCGGAGGTGCAGGAACGTGTTGAGGCAATCGGCGACGCGGCCGGCCAGACCGATCTTCTGCGTCGCCTCGTGGAGGCGGAGGTCCTGGCGGTCAACCCGGAGGCGGACGGTTTCACCGCCAGCGAGTTCAAGATCCGCACCACCATTACGGACACGGATGAACTCCTCTCCGCGCTTACAACCGCTTTCCAGGACGTCGTTGACGCTCGTCCGCCCCTCGCTTTCGAGGGACTGGAGGATGACGCCGTCAGCGCGGTCGCAGTCCCCGTGACGGCACGCAACCTCCGCGATGTCGAGGGCCTGTCCGATGCGCCGGATGAGGATGTCAGCGAGTTCCTCGGCGGCGTGGCCATCGTCCTCCGGGAGATCCATGCCGCGGGCGATCCCAACTCGCGCCCCAGCGTCGACACGCTGCAGGACCGTCTGACCCTTGTGCGCAGCCGCCCCGAGTTCGCCGACACGCTCACCCGCCAGCAGCGGTTGGTCGTTCTCGACGGCTCCGACGACAATGTCCGCAGCGCGGTCCTCCTCGTCCACGACGACCGCTTTGGCTACTTCGACGACTTCGACCATGCCCGCTGGCAGAATGAAGTTCAGCGGACCGAGTGGGCTCTCGTCAAGGATGCCCTCTCCACGACGACCACGCTGGCAAGCGTGCAGAGCTTCAGCCCCGCCATCGCGCAGACCTTTGTCGCCCAGGCGGTCATCGCCATCGTGCTGTCCATCCTCGGCATCATCATCTACGTCTGGGTCCGGTTCGGTTCCATCCGCTATTCCTTCGCCGTCATCCTCCCGACGCTGCACGACGTCATCATCGTCGTCGGCCTCATCGGCGCCGCGGAACTTCTCTACGAGCACGTCCCCGGCCTCGCCAGCGCGTTGATGATCCAGCCCTTCAAGATCGACCTCAACATGGTCGCCGCGCTGCTCGCCATTCTCGGCTACTCCGTCAACGACACCATCGTGACCATGGACCGTGTGCGCGAGAACCGCGGCAAGCTCACCTACGCCTCGCGCGACGTCGTCAACCTCTCGATCAACCAGACGTTCAGCCGGACCATCATCACCTCCGGCACCACCATGATCGCGACCGTCTCGCTCTACATTCTCGGCGGCGAGAGCGTCCGGCAGTTCGCCTACGCACTGCTGGCCGGTCTCGTCATCGGCACCTACTCCTCCATCGCCATCGTCGCCCCGCTGGTCTGGTCCCGCAAGGCCGACAAGACCAGCCGCGATCCCTTCGCCGACGTTGGCGCCCCCGGCGAGCCGATGTAATCCAGGGGTGGCACGGGCATCGGGCATGCCCGGCCAACTCGCAGATGGTTCTTGTCCGGGCATGGGAGACCCATGCCCGGGCGCCCCCTGACGAGGCGCCCACATGGCACAGGCCGGCACAAGCAGGATTGACACGCCGACACGCCTCTCGGCCGTTGTCTGTCTGCTCGTTCTCGTCTGGATTGTCACGTACTGGCTCTGGCAGCCCCGCCGCGTTGGAGCGGCCGCGCCGCCGGTGACCTTTGCCCCGGCGGAGGAGAGGATCGGACCAGCCCTGCCGGAGCCGCCGGAGATAGCCAACAAGTCCCCGGCCGTCGAGCCGCCTGTCGCCGACCCTCTCGCCGCGGCGGACCCGACCCCCACAACTCGGGTGGTGCCCCCAGCCTTCACCGAGTACGTCGTGCAGGAAGGCGACACCGTCGACCTCATCTCTCAGCGGCATTACGGCACCACCGCCCACGCCGCGGTTATCCTGCGGGCCAACCCCTTCGTCGATCCCACGAAGCTGGTTCCCGGCCGCACCCGGCTCCAGATCCCGGTCGACCCCCAGAACATCCAGGGCCGCGTCATTACCGACTCGGGCGATGTGGAAGCGGCGCCACCGACTCCCGCGCCCAGCACCGTCGAGCACACCATTACGCGCCACGACACCCTCTGGGACATCGCAGAGGCGTACTACGGCAAGGGCCATCTCTGGCGCAGGATCTACGACGCCAACCGCGACGTGATCACCAACCCGGATCGACCCCCGGTCGGCAAGACGATTCGCATTCCCCCGCCGCCTCCGGCGGACTGATGGCGGCACGGCCTGCTCCTGCCGGCGTCGTCGCGTCACGCGACCCCGCGCGCGTACCATCGACCTCACCCTCATTCAGGAGCACGCGTGTCTCTCAAGCGCATTCTTGTCACCGGCGGCGCAGGATTTCTCGGCTCACACCTGTGCGAGCGCCTCGTCGATGAGGGCCACGACGTCATCTGCCTAGACAACTTCTTCACGAGCCAGAAGCAGAACGTCGCGCACCTCCTCGGCCGCCCGAACTTTGAACTCATCCGCCACGATGTCACGCATCCGATCTGGCTGGAGGTTGACGAGGTCTACAACCTCGCCTGCCCCGCCGCCCCGGGCCACTACCAGTACAACCCCATCAAGACCATGAAGACCAGCGTGATGGGCGCGATCAACCTGCTGGGCATGGCCAAGCGCTGCCGCGCCAAGATCCTCCAGGCTTCCACCAGCGAGGTCTACGGCGATCCGGATGTCCATCCGCAGCCGGAGAGCTACCGCGGCAACGTCAACCCAATCGGCCTTCGCGCCTGCTACGACGAGGGCAAGCGTGCTGCCGAGACGCTCTTCTTCGATTATCATCGCACGAACCGCGTCAACATCCGCGTGGTGCGCATCTTCAACACCTACGGCCCCCGCATGCACCCTTTTGACGGCCGCGTCGTCTCCAACTTCATCCGCCAGGCGCTCAGTGGCGAGGACATCACCGTCTTCGGCGAGGGAGATCAGACCCGCTCATTCTGCTACCGGGACGACCTCGTCGAGGGAATCATCCGCATGATGAATGCGCCGGATGACTTCGTCGGTCCGTGCAATCTCGGGAACCCGGACGAGTTCACCATCCTGGAGCTTGCCCAGCTTGTCATCGAGTTGACCGGCTCCAGGTCAAAGATTGTCCACCGACCCCTTCCGGCGGACGACCCGACGCAGCGGCAACCAGATATCTCCCTGGCCCGTGCCCGCCTCGACTGGGAGCCCACGGTCAAACTTCGCGACGGCCTCGTGCGCACAATCGAATGGTTCCAATCTATTGATGTGACGCAGTTCCGCGCGCCCACCCCGAACTACTGATCCGGCCTTGGGGAGGCGTGGCGCTATGTCCATGCGGGGCATGGCGTTGCGCTCCGTAACGGCAGAAACTGGCCCGCGCCATCGCAGCAGCCTCGTGCCCGGTCAAAATCCAAAAACTGTACGAATTGTCTTGCTATAGCACGGTTTCCGTGTACCTTGAGACATTGTTCGATTGGGCGACTCTGCCGTTGCCCGCCCGCTGGCGCCTCATGGGGGTGCCGCAGGTCCGAGGAAGGGATCTGGCCGGCTTCGACATTGGTGACCCCTGACGCTGATAGAGCGCCGCGCTGTAGCCACACCGATCGCCCGCGCTCGCGG
Organism: uncultured Phycisphaeraceae bacterium; assembly: GCA_964460345.1. Lineage (GTDB taxonomy): Bacteria > Planctomycetota > Phycisphaerae > Phycisphaerales > UBA1924 > CAYWRO01. Next base: position 20,889 of record CAYWRO010000057.1, read on the forward strand.
GCAAACCCCGATGCCCGACAACCCTCAACAGGAGATTTGAAGCATGAGGAGAACGCAATCCACAGCCTGCGCACGCCTTCTCGCGGCATGCGCAGCCACCGCGCTCGGACCGACGCTCGCGCTTGCCGCGGGGCCGGAGGTGATCT
>CAYWRO010000058.1:0-20983 GCA_964460345.1 uncultured Phycisphaeraceae bacterium
TGCCTCCGCCTCTTTGAGGAGGATCCCGACACGCACGGCATCCTCATGATCGGCGAGATCGGCGGAACCGACGAAGAGGAGGCCGCGGCGTACATCAAGGAGAAGGTCCGCAAGCCGGTCGCCGCGTTCATCGCCGGCCGCACTGCCCCTCCCGGCAAGCGCATGGGCCACGCCGGGGCGATCATCTCCGGAGGCGAGGGCACCGCCGACAGCAAGATCGCGGCCCTGCAGGCGGCGGGCGTCTCCGTCGCCCTGAGCCCCGCGGACATGGGCAAGGCCATGGCCGAGGCGATGAAGATCGGGTGATGAATCGCCGATTGCTACTCCAGAAGCCCGGCGCTCTGACGGCCGGGGACATGGAGACTCGAAATGCATTTTCTGCGCCGCTTGATGGGAAGCATCGGCTGCCTGGTTCTGGCCGGCATGGGAATCGGCGTGGCTGTCGGAGCGATCACGCCTGAAGATCTGGCCAGGTCCAGTGAGCGGAGCGGCCGCGCGGGCGCCTTTGCGTCAATTTTCAACTGGCTGCTTGAGTCGGTCGGGGCCATTCCCGCAGGGCTCATCATCACCGTTCTTGGCCTTGCGATCCTGGTCATGCTGTGGCTGCCGAGCCGGCGCACGCAGCGGAACTGACCGGCTTTACACGCGCCCCCCCTCCGTCCGGCAAAAATCTGAGCGTCATTTCTCCGCCGCGGCGTGCGCCACTTCCTCGGCCGGCGCGATGGTTCGCGTCCACAGCATTGCGACCCCCGTGACGGTTGCAATGGCCGACGCCGCGAGCACGCCGACCTTTGCCTGATCGAGCAGCGGTCCCGAACCGAATGCCAGGGAAGCGATGAAGAGGGCCATCGTGAAGCCGATGCCCCCCAGAATGCCCGCCCCGGTGATGTGTCGCCAGGAGAGGCTCTCCGGCGCAGCGGCGATTCCAAGCTTCACCGCCAGCCAGGAGAAGCCCACGATCCCCAGCGGCTTGCCGATCAGCAGGCCCAGAAGCGTGCCCACTAGCACGCGCATGCCTCCGGGCGCCGCCGCTTTCTCTTCAGGCAGGTACGCCCCGCCCAGGTCCACCCCCGCATTGGCCAGCGCGAAGATCGGCAGCACGACGAATGAGATCCAGTTGTGCAGGCGCGTCTCCAGGCGGTGCAGAGGCGGCAGCACCAAATCGCAGTCGCGCTGCAGGTCGTGCAGTGTGCTCCTCACCACCTCAGATTCTCCGGCCGAACGTCCGCCCTCTGACTCGCGCTTGATGAGATCGAGGTTCGACTTTGCCGCCAGCAGGAAGTTCGGGATATCCGCCCGACCCTGTGCCGGGATAGTCATGGCCAGCAGAACCCCTGCAATGGTTGCATGCACGCCGCTGAGAAAGATGAACAGCCACAGCCAGGCCCCCACCAGCAGATAAGGCAGAAATGAGCGAATGCCCAGCCAGTTCATGACCGACAGCACGCCCATCACGATCGCCGCGTAGCCGATGTACGCGCCCGCCACATCCTCCGTGTACACGAACGCGATGACGAGCAGCGCGCCCAAGTCGTCCACAATCGCCAGCGAAACCAGGAAGATGCGCAGCGCATGCGGCGCACGTCCGCCGAGCAAGGCCAGCGCCCCGATCGCAAAGGCAATGTCCGTCGCCATCGGCACGCCCCAGCCGCGCAAGCCGGGCTGTCCCCAGTTGATCGCGGCGTAGATCAGCGCCGGCGCGGCCATGCCTCCCATCGCCGCGGCGATCGGAAGAGCCGCCTTGCGCACGCTCGACAGTTCGCCCAGCAGCACCTCGCGCTTGATCTCCAGCCCGACCAGCAGAAAGAACAGCGCCATCAGGGCGTCGTTGATCCAGAGTACCAGCGGCTTCTTCAGCGCCCAGGCTTCCAGCCCGATGTGGAAATCCGTTTCCTCAAACAGATCGCGGTAGATGTGGCTCCACGGCGAGTTCGCCCACACAAGCGCCAGCACCGTCGCCAGAACCAGCATGATTCCCGGCGCAGCGCTGCGCCGCAGAAACCAGTCGATCGGCATGAGCAGGCGCTCAATCGGCGCCGGCTTCAGACTCTCCCGCAACGCGCTGATCGGTCCAGCCACTGCTCCTCCTCGCTCGCTCCAACCCGGTCGAAGTCACCCCGCTGCTTCCGCATCCAGCGCGGCCATGAGCCGCCCATGCACCCGCGGCGGCGCGCAGACGATCCCCCGGTTCTTCTCCAGCCCCCGCCCGGTGGAGAAGTCCAGCAGACGCCCCTCCAGATCTGTCACCAGGCACCCCGCCTCCGCCGCGACCAGTGACCCCGCGGCGTGGTCCCAGATTCGCTCGATGTACCCCCGTCTGGCCGGCACGCGCAGGTAGCCGTCGGCCTGGCCGCGGGCGACAACGGCGTACTTGCACTGGCTGTCCAGCCGCACGGGCTCACCCAGCGGTTCCATCCGCCGCAGCACACGCGCGGTGAGCGATTGATCCGAATGCGTCGCCACGATGCTGTGGCAGATGCGAACCGGCTCATCCTCCGCCGGTACCGGCTGCAAGAGGCGCGACAACTCGGCCCGTTCCTCGTCTGCGCGTCCCTCCCACGCCCCCGTGCCTTTCATCGCCAGGTACAGGCTGCCAACGCTGTCCGGCTCATCAAGCGGCTCTGATTGATCCAGCGGCAGCGCCGGGCACGCCAGCGCGGCGACCGTCGGCGTTCCGCTCTCAATGAGCGCCAGCGCGATGCAGTACTGCTCACCCCGCATGAACCCCTTCGTTCCATCGATCGGGTCGAGTGCCCAGAAGGCGCCGTGACGGGTGTCAGAAGCGCCGATGTCAATGGTTTCCAGGACGTCGTCTTCGCTGGCGTCCGGCCACACCTCGCGCACCGCGGCGATCACCGCATCCAGGTGGGCCGCGTGCTCCTCCGCACGCAGGAAGTGCGAGGACTCCTCCGCCACCACGTGCACCTTGCGCCCAAGACGCTCGCTGAGCGAGTGGATCACCGCCGCCTGCGTGGCGAAATCCGCCACGGTCACGGGAGACTCGTCATCCTTGGTGATCGCACGGATGTCGGCGATCGAGCGCTGCAGCAGCCGTGCCACCGTCGCGCCGTCCAGCACGGCGCCCCGGGCCGCCTCAATCAGGTGAGATTCGCCGAGCAACACGCACCTCCGTGTTCGTGGCTCCGTCCGGAACGAGAAAACGGCCGGGCGCACAGCGCCCGGCCGTTCATCCTAGACAAACCTGCCAGCTGGGTTCACGCCGCGGTGATCGGCCCCGCCCCCAGCGGTGTCAACTCCCCGATTGCGGTCCCCAGTGTCGAGAATCCACCGCTCGGAGAACGGCCGCCCAGCGTCAGATCGAGGTGATCCATCTGCACGACCACCGGCAGATCGCTCGTGACCGAGATCGCGTAGAAGTAGCGGCGATTCTCCATGCCCTCCTTCAGCACCATGTCTTCGGCGTGCAGGTCGACATACCCAGTCGCCCCGCCGGCAATCACGCGCTGGATCTCACACGCATACCCATCGGTGTACATGATGCGGATCGTCACGGTGGCGTCCTGATCCACGCCCGGGTTGTACGCCGCGATGGACTCGTACACGTCGATTCCAGCTCGCGCCGGATCCATGAATCCTTCGGCGAACAGGAACTCCCGGCCCGCGGCGACGCCGGTTGCGCTGCTCACGCCGTCGCTCATCTCGTTGCGCGACATGCCCGCGTGCACCGGCAGGTTCGAGGTGTAATGCACGCTGAAGCGCTTGCCCAGGTACGGCGTCAGATCGCCGACGAGGGAGGCCAGGTCCACCGTGCCGCGGCTGTTGGCCGCCAGCGTTAGCGCGTTCGGCACGTGCATGTCCGTCAGTTCCGGGTCTTCAAAGTCGATCAACAGGCTGATGACCGCCGGCTCATTACCGTCCTCATCGATCAGCACGCCATCAGAAGCAACCGTGAACTGGGCGTCTTGGTGGAAGTGCACCTTCCTGCCGGCGAAACTCCCCCAGACATGCGCCCGCTGATGCATGTGCATCTCGGCGCGAGGGGCAAGGAAGTCGGCCCGCACCTTCGCGCCTCCCTTGAGGTGAATCCCGCACTCCGACAGCGCGATGATGTCGACGTCGCCCGGCGTGTCCGTCCGCGTGTTGATCGTGGAGTTCCCATCGACCTCGATGTTGCCACGGACGTAAACCGTCAGCGAAGCGCCCGGCCGCAGCTTGATGTGCGCATCGCAATCCAGCTTGAAGTCCTTGTCAACCAGGATCGTCACGTCGCCTTCGATCCACACTGTCGCGTTGCTCACGTCGAACTTCCGGACATGCATGTCGGAGTCGATCGTGTACGTCCGATTGCGGAAGAGCGCATCTCCGGTGCTCGGCCCAAGGTTCGGCGCCTGCACATCCGGCAGCGACAGTTCACCCTCGAGCGTGGTGATGTCGCCGGTGATTCGGGCGTGCTGGTGCAGATGCACCACGCGATCCGCATCTCCGTCCGGACCGATGAAGACGTTCCCGTCAATGATCGCTTTCTGATGCACGTGCACGGACGATGATCGCACGGAGTTGGTCGCAACATTGGCGATGTACCCCGCTTCCGCGTCAATCTTCGCGCTCTGGTGCAGGTGGATCTCCTTCGTCGCAAACAAGCCCGCAAAGGTCTGCTCCACCTGAGACTGGTACAGGAACGACAGCACCGCGTTCACCTCATCCACGGTGCCCGCAAAGCTCGCCATCGGAGCCACGCCGGCCGTGGAGCCCGGGCCCGTTGCACCCAGGGTCGTGAACCCATGTCCCTCTCCGGATGGGTCGTAGTGCGTCAGTGCCGCCACGATCGGCTGCGTGGATTCCAGCCGAACGCTGAAGCGCCCTTCCGGCACAATCTCCGTGTTCGCGATGCTCAGGCCGTTGCGACGGTGCGCTGCGGTTGCCATCACCATCGAGGTTGGTGCGCTTCCGTTTTCCGGGTAGAAGGTCACCGTCACGGTGGCGTCCTGGCTGCTCACGTTCTGCCACACCAGGAAGTCGAAGACCTCCGGCCCCTTAACGCCGTCCGCCAGCACCCAGAGTGTGCTTGCCTCCTTAGTGAAGGTCTCTCCCGTCGCCGTGCCGAAGTCGTAGTGGCTCAGGTTGGCGCTCACCGGGGCTGTGGCACGCACTTCCAGGGCGTACGGCACGCCCTGAGGCACGAGGTTCAGCGCCGGCCGTTCAAACTGTGAAATCGTGATCCCGTCGCGCGCATGCGCCGCCATCACGCCCGTGGCGATCACCATGTCGCGCTGCCCGACCTCGAACCGGGCGATCACCTGGTACGACACCGCCTCTCCGTTGGGATTCGCCAGCGGCAGGAACTCGTTGATCGTGCTTCCCGCGAACCCTTCCGGGTAGTAGAACGCGTGCGACAGGAACTCATCGTCGCCCGCGAACTTCACCAGCTCAATGTCCACCATTTCAACCAGCGCCGACTCGCTCACCGGCGCGCCCGCATCCACCCCGCCGACCACCGGCACCGCCGTGAATGAACCTCCCAGGCCGGCCGACAGATCCGCCGTCGACATCGAGGCGATCGCCTGCACAACGCCCCACGACGCATCGTCCACCACCCGGCCGATCACCACCGCCTCGGCCAGTGCGGCCTCGTCGCTGTTGTCCGCCAGGTTGAAGATCAGTTCCCCGCTCGAGGGCAGCACCGCAACCGTTCGCGCCGCGGCCGCGACTCCCGCCCCGCTCGCAGCCGTGCCGACACCCGCCGTCGCGCTTAGCCCGCTCCCATCCGTGAACCGGAACGCTCCCGTCCGCAGCGTCCCGCCCTCTCGGCTGTGGAAGAACGCCTCGTCCAGGTCACCCGCATTCACGCGCCCGATCAGTTCCGCCGCCGCGGCAGAGTCGAACAACTCGACATCGATCGCGCCCACCTCCGTCCCGAGCCGCACAACCGCGTGCGAGGGGTCACTCAACTCCGCCAGCGAGGGCAGCGGCGCATTGGAGAGCAGCTTCCGCGCCTCGAGTTGCTCAAGAGCAGGGCTGGAACCGCCACAACGCGCCATCAACAGTGCCGTTCTACGCATCATCGCTCGCTTCTCCAGTTCAGTTGCGAAACTCCACCCTTGTTTCGGGGGGTGGCTGTCGACAGGACAAGCGTGATCCCTCGCCGCGGGGGGGCCAGCGACACTGCTTAACGCCTGCTCGACTTCGACGGGTGGTGCGGCCGGAGCGGGTTGCGATGACCGCACATCCGGCGCCCCCACTATAAGCGGGTCCGACCTGTTGGACCGATAACCTTACGGCGAACGCAGGTCTGGTGACGCACGGACCGATCCCGACAATTCCCCGACGCGTACCACTGGACCCTCATGGCCACAGCCCCTCCCTCAACATCTTCCGAGCCCCATTCCGACGCTGAGCATCAGCCCCACGCTGCCTCCGACCGGTCCGCCGCCCCGCCCACGCCCGCCCCGGCCCTCGGGCAAACCGCCGGCCGCGGCCTGTCGTGGATGATGGTCAACACCGTCGGCTTCAAGCTCACCTCCTTCGCCGCCCAGATCGTCCTCGGCTGGTACCTCCTGAAGGACGAGTTCGGCGTCTACGCGCTCGCCACCGGCGTCGCCGCGTTCCTGACCGCCTTCGGCGAGAACGGCGTCCGCGAATACGTGATTCAACGCGGCGGACGGGACCCCACCCTCTTTGGGCCGGTCTTCTGGCTTGCCCTCGCCCTCCAGTCGACCGTGGGACTCGCGCTCGCCGCCGCGGCCCCTCTCGGCGCCGCGGCCTACGGCGATCCCCGGGTCATGCACCTCCTGCTCGTCATGGCCGCGTCTTTCCCCTTCATGGCGCCCGGCGCGATCTTCCGCGCCAGGGTCCGCATGGACATGCGCTTCCGCGCCATGGCTCTGTGGATCTTCGGCTCCGGCACGCTCCGCAACATCAGCGTTATTGCCCTGGCGATCGGCGGCGCAGGCCCCCTCGCCTTCGTCATCCCGTGGTTCATCGTCGCGATCTTCGACATGATCGTCGGTTATTCGCTCACGCGCATGCCTCTCTGGCGCACGAAGCCTGAGGCCGGGCGGTGGCTCGGCATCATGCGTCATGCGATCTGGCTCATGCTTGGCGCGCTCGCCACCAACATCATCGAGATGGGCGATTACTTCGTCATCGGCTTCATCGTGTCGACCACGATCGCCGGTGCCTACTTCTTCGCCTTCCAGCTCGTTTCGCAGATCGGCGCAGTTCTCTCATTCAATGTCCAGCAGGTCCTCTTCCCCACGCTCACGCGTCTGCAGGAGGAGCCTGAACGCCTCCGAAGCGCGACCCTTCGCACCCTTCGCGCCTTCTCCTTCCTCGCGGCCCCGGTCGCCATCGGCTTGGCTGTGACCATCGGCTACATCGAGCAGGTCGTCTGGCAGGGCAAGTTTGCCGCCGATGCCGTCCCAGCCGCCCAAATTTTGTGCCTGTTCTTCGCCTTCCGCCTTACGAACGGCCTGACGATCTCCGTTTTGAAGGCGCGCGGCGCGTTCCGCGACTGGTTCTGGCTCACGCTGATCGAAGGTGGCGGCGTGGTCGCCGCCGCGGCGGCCGGCGCGGCCATCGGCGGGACGCCGTGGGCCATTGCCCTCGCCGTTGGCCTCTGGGCGTTCGTCAGCCGCTTCGGTGTGACCGTCTACGCGCTCCGCCCCAACCGCATCAGCCCGGTCGAGATCGCCGACGCCATGCTTCGCCCAACGCTGCTCGCCTCCGCGGCAGGCTGCATCGCCATGCTCCCCACGTGGGTCTTCGCCCCTCAGTTCCAGTCCTGGCTCGCCCCGATCACCGAGCTGGCGCCCCCGGCAGACCCTGACGCTGCCGGCTGGGCTTTCACTACCGCAACAGTCCACGCCATCCTCATGGGGGCGATTCAGGCCGCAATCTTCTCGGCGGCGTTCCTGCTGCTGGCCCGCGCCCTGGCCGCCGGGCAGTTCGCGGACTGCCTCCAGGCGCTTCCGGGGCGCATCAGAAGCATCGCCGGTCGCGTTCTGCGCCTGGCCTGATCTGATTACGGTCTAGCGGGGGTCGGCTCCGAGCAGGCTCTCGCCGCCTGAACTCCAGCCTCAGAAATGCCCGAGAGAGGATTCGAACCTCCACGCCCTTTCGGGCACTACCACCTCAAGGTAGCGCGTCTGCCAGTTCCGCCACCCGGGCAACGGGGGACCCGGATCGTATCCAGGAGGGACCCCATCCGCTACCTGGACGGCCCCACAAACGTCCTCTCCGGCCGGGGAACGCCCGATCGCAACACCCCGCCCCCCGTGCGGGTACCTTTCTGAGGGGCCGCTCGGCCCCGATTCAGCCCAGGAGGCGGTCATGCGCGCTCAACCCAACCGCGGGGTGGCTCACATCGTTCTCGCCGCGGCACTCGCGGCAACGCTTGCCCCGCTCTCCCAGGCCGACGGCTGGTCGGCGGACGCGGGTCAGCCGGAGCCCCCAGTCGCGTTCCACGTGCCGCAGACGCGGCTCCGAGCGGGCCACACGGCCATTCTCCCGTTGCGCCGCACTGGCGAAACCGGGCCAAATGTCGCGCACCTTGAAATCGAAGCCTCCGCTGACGCGAGCGTGCTCCAGACGCTCTCGCCCGCGCGGTTCCTCAAGGGCGAGCAGGTGGGGTACATCCGCGTCCAGGGCATCTCGCCAGGCCGCACCACCCTCGCCGTCGGTGAAGCGTCCATCGAAGTCGTGGTCATCCCCGCGCCCTCCGCGTCGGTTCCCGTGCCCGTGATCGACGGCCCCGCCGACGGCGCGGCGGTGTGGGGCCGCATCACCGTCGGCATGCGCTTTGAGGTCGGCGCCGGCAGTGTCGATGCGACGCCCCGGGTCGTGGTGGACGATGACGCCGGGCGAGCGCTGGAGCCGGCGTGGCTCACCACGCCCGAGCAAGGCCCCACGCGACTGGCCGCCTTCACGCTCGCTGCGGACGATCTGGCCGAAGGGCTGCACACGCTCACACCTGTTTTGATCGCCGCGGACGGCACGGAGACAACTGGCGAGCCTGTGCGCATCCGCATCGTCCGTCCCGCGGCGGGGAGCCTGACCGAAGGGGAAGCCGAGTCTCCTCCGACCGCCGAGCGACCCGAATCCTTCGGCCCCAATCCGCCCTCGGTTCAGCAGAACGCCAACGCCTCCGGGGGCGCATTCGCCGTGAACAGCGCCGCGTACCCGCCGGTCTGCTTCCCGCTCCAGGTGGACAGGGCGGGCTGGTACCAGGTCATGCTGCGTGCGGGAGGCACGTACGCCGGGGGCGCCTTCCCGACTGTCAATCTTCTGGTCGATGAATCCTTCGAGCCCGTCACCAACGCGCCGCTCCTGACCAGCGGCTGGCACCGCTTCACCCTCGGCGTTCCGATTTTCCTCCGCCCGGGCGAGCACACACTGACGCCGTTCTTCGCCAACGACTTCTACGTGCCGAATCTCGTCGACCGAAACCTCTGGCTCGACAAGATCGAGATTTTGCGCATCGCCGATGCGCAGGGATACCGCGAACCCGGCGCCGGCGTCCTCGGCACGCCGACCATGGCGGGCGTGAACTCCGGTGAGGCGCCGATGACCGACGGCGACTCACCCCAGATGTCATCGCAAATGATGATGATGCAGGAGGATGTCTCCATGATGATGGGCGCGCGCAGCGGCGCGGCCGTCATCGGCGTTGGTCCGGCTCGCGTGAGCATCGATGGCTTCGACGACCTGGCCCGCCTCGAAGCGCATCCAGTCCGCATCGCCTTCGCCAGCAACCTGCACGACCGCGAACTCACCGGAGAGCTCGAGGTGAAGGGCGTCTGCTGGTGGGAGGGGATGCGCGCGAGCAAGCCTGCGCCGCCCCCGACTGTCGCGCTGGAACTCAACGGCTGGGAGATCGCCAAACAGCGTGCCGCGTCGCCGACCTTCTGGCTCGACCCCGCGCACTTCACCCAGCGTGAGAACACAGTCCGCCTCATCGCGCGTCTTGACGACGGTTCCGAGGCCGCCACGCCTGTCCAGACCGTCATCGCGCCGTGGATTGCGCCGGACACCTTCCCGACAGGCTCCACGCCGCCGCGAGCCTTCCATCGCTTCACCATTCACGATCCGCGCTGGGATGCCGACCTGCGCCGCCGCCTCCGCAACGAGCACGATCCCGAAGAACGAGCCGCCGCGGCCTTTTACTCCAACGCCGCCGCCACCCTTAATCTCCCGGAGGATCTTCAGGGCACTTTCGACATCCATCTGACCGCACGCGGCCAGCACTTCGACGGCCCGCCCATTCTCCACATCACACTCGAACACGACAACGGCGTCGAAGAGCTTGAACCGTTCGGCGTTCCCGAGTGGTGGGGCCCGCATCACGCAGGGCGCATCACGATCCCGCCGGGCGCAAAGGAACTCAAGCTTGCGTACCGCAACGACAAGTACACCGTCGGCCGCGGCGACCGCAACCTGTGGTTCCAGGCGGTCGCGCTGCAGGAGGTATCCGACGCCGGCCAGGCAGCGCCCGCCGCGGCGGAACAGCCCCCCGCCAATCCCGTCGTTGAGATCACCTATCCCCCGGCGGGCCATGAGATGTACGGCGCCGATGCGATCGTCGCCACCGTTCACGCCGAGGCCTCTCCCGGCCGCGGCGTGCGCTGGGCCGAGCTCGTCTGGGATGGCGAGCCGACCGGCATTCGCCTTGACATGGCGCGCGGGGTGAACCCGCTGGTCTTTTTCCTTCCGTTGCGCGATGTGGAACCGGGTGACCACGAGGCCGCGGTGCGAATCGCCGATCTTTCCGGGAACGTCACGGTCGGCCAGCCCGTGCAGGTTCACGTCCTGAGCCAGCCGCCGCCTCTGCCTGGCCGCTTCGACCGAGCCGTTCACCTGCTCAACCGCTTCGCCTGGGGCCCGGCGCCCGATGAACTCGCGGCCGTCCTCACCCGCGGCGAGCGCACGTGGCTTGAGGAGCAGCTTCGCGCCGGCCCCGACCACCCCGGCCTCGTCAACGCCGTGGCGCTCGGGATGGTTCGATTCGCCGAGCGCCGCAGCGGGTACGACGTGCCGCGGCGGGCTCTGGAGCAGGCGCGTGTCTCCCCGGCGCCCGCCCGCGATCGTTTCGTTTTGTGGACGCAGAATCACTTCTCAACATGGATGCGCAAGAGCGAGCCCTCGCGCAAGTGGGACGAGCACGCTGCCTTCACGCGCCTCGGGGCAGCCCCGTTTATCGATCTCCTTGAGGCCAGCGCCACCAGCCCCGCCATGCTCCGTTACCTCGATCAGGACCAGAGCTTCGCCGGCAGGCTGAATGAGAACTACGCGCGCGAGATCATGGAGTTGCACACGCTCGGGGTTGACGGCGGCTACGCCCAGCACGATGTCACGCGCCTCGCCAGCGTTTTCACCGGCTGGATGGCCGTCGACCAGGGAGACGGCCGCAGTGGGGGGCAGGGAGCCATCGTGCACAGCTTCCGGTTCGATCCGACGCTGTGCGACCCCAGCCCGCGCATCGTCATCGGCTACGAGTTCGCAAGCGCCGATCCCGTAGCGAGGCATGCCCGCGCGCAAGAGGCGCTGGAACTGCTGGCCGGGCACCCGAGCACCGCCCGGTTCATCTGCCGCGAGCTTGCCGCCCACTACGTGGCCCATCCGGCCGATCAGTCTCTCGTCGACCACCTCGCCGCTGTTTTCATGCAGACGGGAGGGGATATGGTCGAGGTGCTGCTTGCGCTCAGCGCTACGGAGAACTTCTGGAACGAACTGACCGAGAAGCACCAGCGGCTCACGAAGCCCGTGGAGCACGGACTTCGATTCTCGCGCACCACCGGCCAGACGCTCACCTGGGCTGTCGGTGAGTACCTCGACCTGTCGGGCATGGGCCTCTTCGATCGCGCAACCCCCGACGGGTACCCGGAAGAGGAGGCGCCCTATTCAGATTCAAACGCCATGCTCCAGCGCTGGCGCCTGGCTCGCCAGACCGACTGGGCGCTGGCCAACCTTGTCCCCGGCCCGTGGCGCTGGGACGGCGCGGAACTGGACGAAGCCGCGGCCCGTCGCATCGCGGACACGACAGCCATTCGTCTCACCGGCCGCCCATTGAGCGAAGCCTCCCTGGCCGCAGTCGTCCAGATCATGCTTGAGGGCAAGGGCACGCGGGATGAGCGCATCCGCCGCGGGGCGATGCTGGTCGGACAGTTGCCGGAGGCGAGCCTGAAGTAGCCAAGGCGGCGACGTACTCAGGAGCGCGTACCCCCGCGCAAAGAAAACGCGGGCTGATCAGCAGCCCGCGCATGCTCGCAAAGGTTCGTAAGACGCCCCGCTTTAGAACGGGATGTCTTCCTCTTCGATCGGTTCATACCCGCCGGTGTTGGCCGGCTGCGGCGCACTGCGCTGCGGCGTCTGCACACGGGGGCCGCCACCCCCGCCCCCCTCGCCGCCGCCGCGGGAGTCGATGAATTGGAAGCTTTCTACGACAATGCGCATCTTCGAGCGATTCTGCCCGCTCTCCTTGTCCTGCCATGTGTCCAGCTTGAGACGCCCCTCGACGAACACCGGTTTGCCCTTCGAGAGGTACTGGCTCATGACCTCCGCTGTGCGGCCCCACGCCTCGCAATCGACAAACGTTGTTTCCTCACGCTGTTCGCCAGACTGGGTCCTGAAGTGGCGGTTGATCGCCAGACCAAAGTTCGCAACGTTCTGGTTGCCCGGCGTGGTTCGGATTTCCACGTCGCGCGTGAGATTCCCCATCAGGAGAACCTTGTTGTAGCTCGGCATGCTCGCTCCCTTCATCTGGCCCTCGCCCGCCGCTGCAGGCAAAGGGTGCGGTTTCTGTCCGGGATCGCCGGACCCGTGCATCTTCCCCGATCACGGCCAGGGAAGCAAGCCCCTTTCCGGATCCGCGGCACAAACAGTCCGCGGCAGCGCCGGCAGGATCCCCAACGCCTCAGGCCTGTTCCTGCGTTGCCGGCTCGGGCTCCTGGCTCCGCAGGGCCGCCTCCGTGCGCAGTTCCTCGCGCCCGTCCGCGGCACGCATCTCGTCCTCAGTCAGGTGGTCGGCGCGGATGATGATCTGCCGCATGATGACCTCGGAGAGGTTGCAGTCACGCTCGATCTCCTGCAGCGCAGCCGTCGGGGCGCTGAAGTACGTCAGGATGTACGTGCCGCGGCGCTGCTTGTTGATCTCGTACGCCAGACGCCGCTCATCCCACTTCTTCATCGCGATCAGCGTTGCGCCGCGGCGGGTGAGCAGGTTGGTGATGTGCTCGCTGGCGGTGGCCAGGTTGGCCCCCTCCGCCTGGCTCAGCAGAAACAGCCCTTCGTAGTTCGCAGTTCGATTCGTCGCCATGATGCATTGTCCTTTCAGGAAATCTAATCAGTTGAGCGCGTCTGCGCGTTCATGCGTGATGGTGTGTGACAGTCAGTTGGTCCACCCCGGATGAAGCGGAGTTGAAGACGGAGAAGAGGCCGAATCCCGCGAAGGTGGTGGGGTGGGTGGGGTGGGTGGGGTGTTGAAGCGGTTCATCGCCGCGTCCAGCCCGTCTTTGATGAACGTCTCGGCCGCCCTGGCCGCCCGATCGATGGATGGCTCCACGAGCGGCCATTGCTCCGGGCTGAAGCGCCCCAGCACATAGTCCGCCTGGTCGTCGATGTAGGCCGGCTTCGGCCCGATCCCGATGCGCAGGCGCGGGTACGTTTCCGTTCCGAGGCGCTGCTGGATGTCCTTCAGCCCGTTGTGTCCGCCGGGGCTCCCGCCTGGCCGCAGGCGGATCTGCCCGCATGGCAGCGCCACCTCGTCCACGATGATCAGCAGGTCCTTGGACGGATCGAGCTTGTAGAACGACACGGCCTCGGCCACCGCCGTTCCCGACCGGTTCATGTAGGTCATTGGCTTGAGGAGCAGGCACTTCTGCCCGCCCACCGGCCCTTCCACCGCGGTGCTGTGGAAGCGGGCCTTGGGCGCATCGGTCAGCCCGGCCAGTTGCGCAAGGCGATCGACCGCCAGAAAACCCGCGTTGTGGCGGGTGTTGGCGTATTGAGCGCCCGGGTTGCCGAGTCCGACGATGACTTTCATGAGAACCAGCCGTTTGCAGCAGGCCGAAGGACTTACTTCTTGCCGGCCTTGTCAGCCTCCTCCTTCTCCTTGCGCTCCTTCTCGCCGATGACCTCCGGCGCTGTGGCCTCCGCCGAGACGGCCTCGGCCTCCGCCGCCGTCGATGCTCCGCCGTGGGCCACCTGGGCCACGATCGCGTCTGCATCGGTGATCAGCTTCATGTCCGGCCGCGGCAGCGCCACGTCGCCGGCGGTGATCGCATGCCCCACGTCGAGGTTCGTGATGTCCACCTCGATGAAGTCCGGCAGGTCGGCGACGCGGCACTCGATCTCGATCTCCGTCACCGGGTGCATCATCAGCGTGCCGGCAGTCTTGAGTCCGATCGCCTCGCCGACGAGGTGGAGCGTCACCGTCGTCTGCACGCGCTCATCGAGGTTCACGCGGGCGAAGTCGCAGTGCACGATCTGCGTCCCGAGATGGTCGAACTGCACATCGCGCAGCAGCACCGTCTGCTCGGCGCTCTCGCCGGAGAGGTTGATCCGGAACACCTTCTCACCTTTGTGGATGTACGCCAGGGTGGCCTTGGCATCCACGGACAGCGCCACCGGCTCCTGGCCGTGTCCGTAGAGCACGGCCGGCATGCGGCCCGCGGCCCGCTCGCGCCGCGCATACCGCGAACCCAGGCGATCACGCTTGACTGCTTCGAGAATGGGAGATTGTTCGTGCATGGTCTTGGTTTCCTTCAGTCTGGATGTCTCTGCATCAATCGTTTTGAGGTCTGCTTCCCTCACCCGCCCCTTATCGCTTCGCGCCCGCCGTCGCATTGAAGAGCGCGGACACGGACATGTTGTGGTGAATGCGGTGAATCGCCCCGCCCAGCAGTGCCGAGACGCACAACTCGACGAACTTCCCTTCCAGCGGCCTGACGCGCTCGCCGGATGGGATCGTGTTCGTGCACACGATGCGCTCGATCGGGCTGTCGGCCAGGCGCTCCATCGCCATCCCCACCAGCACCGCGTGCGTCGCCGCCGCGATGACGCGCCGCGCCCCGCGGTCCATCACCAGCCGCGCCGCCTCGCACACCGTCCCGGCGGTCGAGATCATGTCGTCCATCATCACGACCGTCTTGTTCTCGACCGTGCCGATCAGGTTCCCGGTCGTCACTTCCGTGCCGCTGATGCGCCGCTTGTTGATGATCGCGAGGTCCCCGCCCAGCAGGTTCGCGTACGCCTCCGCCATCTTCACGTTGCCAACGTCCGGGCTCACCAGGCAGATGTCGCCCAGTTCGTCGCGCACGGAGCGGAAATACTCCAGAAACACCGGCGTGGCAGAGAGGTGATCGACGGGAATGTCGAAAAAGCCCTGGATCTGGGCCGCGTGAAGGTCCAGCGCCAGCACGCGGTCCGCCCCCGCCGCCGTAATCAGGTTCGCCACGAGCTTTGCCGTGATCGGCACGCGCCCCGCTTCCTTGCGGTCCTGCCGGCCGTACCCGAAGTACGGAACCACCGCCGTGATCCGCCGTGCGCTGGCACGCTTCAGACAGTCCATGAAAACCATCAGCTCCATGATGTTGTCGTTCACCGGCGCGCACGTCGACAGCACCACGAAGCAGTCGCGCCCCCGCACGTCCTCGTTCACGCGCACGATCAGTTCGCCATCCGGAAACACCTCGGTTCGCGCGTTGCCGATCGGCAGATCCAGGTGCTCGCAGATCTTGTGCGCCAGCGAAATCGAGTTCCGGCCCGCGAAAATCTTCAGGAAGTTTGCGTCGCTCCGGCTCATCGTGATGCCTCCGCCTGCTCCGCCCGGCGTGCCCGGTACAGCCGGTCAACCTCCGCAAGCTGCTGCGGCGTGTTGATCGACAGCACATCCTCCGGAGGCACCGCGGCGATGACCTCCACCCCGCGACCTTCCCGCAGCAGCAGCCCGGGAACGTCCGTCACGTAGTACTCGCCGCTCTCCGCGTTCGGCTCCACGCGCTCAAGCGCCGCAAACAGCGCATCCGCCTGGAAGCAGTAGTACGACGGATTCACCTCGCGGATCGCCAACTGCTCCGCCGTCGCGCTGGAGTGCTCCACGATCGCCTCAAACCGCCCCGCCTCGTCACGGACGATCCGTCCATACCCCGTCGGATCCTCGATCACACTCGTCGCCAGCGTCGCCGCCGCCCCCGCCGACCGGTGCCGATCCAGCAGCGCCCGAAGGGTCTCGGCCCGGATCAGCGGCCCGTCGCCGGCCAGCACGAACACGTCCGTTCCCCGGCCCGCCCCCAGCCGCTCGGCAAGCGCCTCCCTGGCGCACATCACGGCGTGCCCCGTCCCGAGCTGCCGGTCCTGCACGGCAAAGACGATGTCATCCCCGCCGCCCTGCTCCGCCACCGCCTGCCGAACCAGATCCTGCCCGTGCCCCACCACGAGCACGATCGGGCTGCACCCCACCTCACGGCAGGCATCGATCACGGCTTGCAGCATCGGCCGCCCGCCCACCGGGTGCAGCACCTTCGGCAGGTCTGAGCCCATCCGCTTGCCCTTGCCGGCCGCGAGAATGATCGCCGCGGGCGCACTCGCACCGGGTCGGCTCGCTTCAGATTGACTGGGTGCGGCGCTCATGCTCAGAGCGCCTCAGCAACTTCCCGCACACAGCAACTGGCCCACCAGGACTCGAACCTGGACCGACAGAACCAAAATCTGCTGTGCTGCCAATTACACCATGGGCCAAAGGTCGGGTGCCATCGTTCGCCGCCGTGCCCCAGGTGGGCCCCACCGCTCGACGCCGTACTCCGCGGCGCAGCAGTGCTGCGGCAAACCGTGACGTGTTCGGGAAAGCTGAGGCGACCTCCTTATTCAGCCGGCTCCCGCTGGAGCCGGATACCAACACGGACCATGTCGCGGTCCGTCTGGCTCAACCAGCCCGCAGGCGGTTGACGGAGGCCGCGGCAACAAAGTGCCCGCTTGACCCAGTAGGGGAGCGGGACGGGAGCGAGACCATCCATCAGCCGCGATGGGAAGGCCCATGCCGCGCCGGCCACCCCAAAGCGGGGATGATCCGTCACGGACGGCTCCAGGTCAGCAAGTGTAGCCCCCTCCCCGCCCCATCGCTCCCGGGCGGGGCAGGCCCTTAGTCGATCGTCTGGACCAGGCTCGACCGGTCCGACTTGATCACGTTGATGCTCTGCGCCGATGTATTCGCCTCCGAGAAGAACGTCTCGTGCACGTTCCCCTTCAGGAACTCGGCGTGACCATCCGTAAAGACGAAGTTCGCCCCTTCCCGCCCGTGGTTGTCCACTTCTGAGTAGTACCCCTTCTCCGTATTCGCCGCGGCGGAGTTGTCCGTCCCCCCGCCCGCCCCGTACCACGCGTTGGTTCCGATGTCCGGACCGTTGGTCTCGTCCCCCCAGATCGGCGCGGGCTGCACGATCACCGGCTCATCAGACTTGAGCCCCGCGATGTACAGATACGAGATGTTGTAAGCGATCACGTCCTCGGTCGTCGCCGGCTTCACCGGCTGAATCGAGATCGCCGAGTTGTAGTTATCCGACCCTGCCGGGTAGAACCGGTCTTCCTTGTCCGACTGGCACACCAGGCTCTCATAACTTTCCAGATACGGCGACATCAGCGGAACCGTGTTGCGGTCTCGGTAAAACCCGCGGTTGTAGCCGGTCCGCACCTCGTCCCCGACCTGGTCCAGGCTGAACAGACCCGCCACGCCCCCATAGGCCTGCTGATCGTCCAGCACCGTCCGGTCCGCCCCCGGCGCCCGCGGCATCACCGGATACCAGCTCTTCCACTCCTCCGCGTAATACGTCATCGTCAGGCCGATCTGGCGCGTGTTGTTCAGGCACGCCGTCCGCTTGGCCGTCTCTCGCGCCGCCGCCAGCGCCGGCAGCAGGATGCTCACCAGCAGCGCGATGATCGCGATGACGACAAGAAGCTCGATGAGCGTGAAGCCCGAACGCCGCGGAGCAACCGATGGCATGTGAGACCTCCAATCCCGGCCTGCCGAATGCGTCGGCCGGGGTGTGCCCTCAGATCCGGGCCGAACCAACGTCATTGTATCACCGGGCGGACGCTCTACCCGGGATCTTTCAGGCGATCCCACTGGGGTAAACCCCCGGCCTGAGCGCCCCTTGCGTCCCGTCCCCTGTGGCTGGCGGTCGCCTCGCGGCTGGCTAAATCACGGTCGCAAGTTCCCGATTTGGAGTTATGCTGTACCGCTGGCGACCGGCTCATGCCGGGCCCGCCCTGCGGACGGCCTGCCCGTCGCCGCAGTACCGCAACTTAAACGACTGAGGAGGCATGTATGAGGAAGGTAGCACTTGTTGGCGCGGCGGCGTGGTTGCTCGCCGCCGCGGGGCAACTCCACGCCCAGCCCGTCGTCGACGGCGCGCTGGCCGGGGATGAATCGTTCTACGGCGCCGTCCTGTGGACGCAGAATCAGCCCACCAGCGCCGGCGACAACGCTCCCGGCAGCATGACCACCTGCCCCGGCGCCGTCGGCTTCAAGCTGGACGCCGGCATGGGCGCGGACTTCCTCCTGTCATTCGGCGGGGATGGCAACGGGTTCTTTCCAAACTTCTTGAGCATGCCGACCCTGGGCGGCGGCCAGGGCGAGTTCCTCGGCACGGGCACCTACGGCGCGACGCCTTTCATCTCCGAGAACGCTGTCTTCCCTGGCATCCAGATCGCCATCGACAACTCAAACGTCGGGGGCGTCACCGACGCGGATGTCACCGAGGCCGGCAGCGCCACCACCGGCATGGAGATCGTGATCCCCCTCGACCTGATCGGTAACCCCGCCCCTGGTTCGGTGAAGATCACCGCCTTCGTCAACTCCGGCGACCACGGCTACTCCTCCAACCAGTACCTCCCGGGCCTGCCGCCCGGCACGGGCAACCTGGAGACCACGCGCAACGTCGACCTCTCAGCGCAGGCCGGAGACCAGTTCGCGACGGTGGCCGGCTCCCCGACCGGCGCGATCGTGACCGACGGCGTGCTCGACGCCGGATACGGCGCTGAGCTGGCCCTCCAGACCAACGGCACCCAGTTCGGCGACAACGCCAACCCCGACGTCGCACTGGCCTCCGGCTCCGAGCTCAACGGTCTTTACGCCGTCATGGATGCCGGCAACCTCTACATCATGCTGACCGGCAATCTCGAGACGAACCACAACAAGCTCGAGCTCTTCATCGACAGCATCCCCGGCGAAGGCCAGCAGGAGTTCCGCGCCGACAACGCCTCGATCGACTTCGACACCGTCAACAACAACATGGGCGCTTCCTCCGGGGCGTCCTTCACCGCGCCTCACGTCGACTTCGCCAACGGCAGCGAGATCAACGGCGTCTACGCCCATGTCGATGAAGCCAACGGCTTCCTCCACCTGCTCGTCACCGGCAACATCCAGTCCTCCTGCGTCAGTTCGTCCGACATGGATGCGTCAAACGCCGTCCCGAAAATGCACCTGTTCATCGACGCTGACGAGAACGACGGGCAGAACACGCTTCTGCTGAACAACCCGAATGTCTCGTTCGACAACTTCGTCCTCTCGATGGCCGGCCTTACGTTCGACGCTGGTTTCGCGCCGGATTACTGGCTCGCCGTCCACACCGAGTTCGTTCCCACGGTCGTCCGCGCGATGGATGCGCTCGTGCTCCGTTCAGGCGGCAAGATCTTCCAGGACTATGGCACCTACGACAAGGCCGTTGAGCGCCCGATCTCCTTCGACGGGCCGGACTTCGACATCTACGACTCCTTCGCCGCCGATCCGCTCATCGCCCGCTACCCGCCCCGCGGCATCGTCGAGGCCCTCTTCGCCTGGGAAGCTGCCGACCCGATCCGCGATCTCGACTTCGACGTCGTCGACAAGGCGATGCTTGAAAACGACAACGGCACGAACCACCTCGAGCCCATCGTCGGTCGCGTCGTCTTTGACCTGGACAACTCCAACACCGCCGGCGTCACCGATGTGAGCGCCGCCGGCGCAGCCTCCGCCACGACCGGCTGGGAGGTCAAACTCAGCCTCGATGAGATCGGCTGGGACGGCGTCAGCCCGATCAAGGTCTCCGGCTTCATCACGAACCCGAACTTCTCACAGATCTTCAACCAGGTCATCGGCGGCCTGCCCGGTCCCGCCGACGTCGGCACGACCGCGATGACCGACTTCAACCAGTTCGCCGGTGAGCAGTTCATCACCGTCTACACCCCCGGCGCGCAGTGCGCCTGCGAAACCGACGGCAACAGCGCTCAGGTCGACGTCTTCGACCTCCTGGCGTACCTCGACAACTGGTTCGCAAGCAACGCTGCCGCCGACATCGACGGCACGCCCGGCGTCGACGTCTTCGACCTGCTCGCCTTCCTGGATTGCTGGTTCCCCGCCAGCGCAGGCAACCCCTGCCCGTAAGGCAAACCCTCCAGTTCACCACAACGACAAGGGCCCGCATCCATTGAAGGATGCGGGCCTTTCTCATGCGCGATAGCATCGCACGAGCCCGCGGCCGCACGAAGCCGTCCTTCCGCAAGCCACAACAGCCAGAGGTCAGCCCATGCCAGACCCCATCAACTCCCAACGCGCTCCAGAGCCCGTCGGCGCGTACCCCCACGCACGACGCGCGGGAAATCTCCTCTTCCTCAGTGGCATCGGCCCGCGCCGCCGCGGCAGCAAGGAGATCCCCGGCGTCATGCTCAATGCCGCCGGCGTCATGATCGACTACGACGTCGAGGCCCAGTGCCGCTCCTGCTTTGACAACGTCCGCGCCGTGCTCGAAGAAGCCGGCGCTTCAATGGCCGATGTCGTCGACGTCCTCGTCTTCCTCACCGACATGACGCGCGACTTTGACGTCTACAACCGCGTGTACGCCGAGTACTTCGCCGGCCCCAACGGCCCCAATCCCACGCGGACCACGATCGAGGTGAAATCTCTTCCCCAGGGCGGCAACGCCCCGATCGCGGTCGAGGTCAAGATCGTCGCCGCGCTCACAAACGAGCGCTGATCGACCCCGCCCCCCCCGACCCC
>CAYWRO010000059.1:0-20901 GCA_964460345.1 uncultured Phycisphaeraceae bacterium
GGGGGCGCCCAGGGGGGGGGGGGGGGGTGCGGGGCGGCTGGGGGGGCGGGGGGGCGGTTGTGCGTGGTGTTCGGGTGCGGTGGAGATCGCGATCGGACCAAGCGGCCGCGGATGGGGCGCGTCGCAGCGACGTATGCGGACCGGATCTTCATCACGTCGGACAACCCGCGGCGGGAGGACCCGATGGCGATCATCCGCGAGGTCCGCGCCGGGATCCCCGACGACAGCCCCGCCGAGGTGGTCATCGAGGCGGATCGGGCCCGGGCGATCAAGCGCGCGATCGCGTCCGCCGCGGCGGGAGATGTGATCCTCATCGCCGGCAAGGGGCACGAGGATTACCAGATCGTCTCCGACGGGATGGGCGGGACGGTGAAGCGCCATCTTGATGACCGGGAGCAGGCGAGGCTGGCGCTGGCGGCCCGCGGCATCGAGCCGCTGACGGCAGAGCTGGCGGGCAGCAGGCCCGCGGGGCCGGGTGATGCCGATGAGTTGGACGGGGCGGAGTCGGAACTTGACGAGTTCGACATTGACTGGATGGCCGGGACGAACGGGGCGGGAACGGAGCAGGTGTGAGCTTCTTTACGCCGACGAACATCAGGAGCGTGTGCGGGGGGACGTGGCTGGCCCGGGGCGACGGTGATGCGACGCCGCGGCTGGCCGGCGTGGGGATCGACTCGCGCGAGGTGCGCGAGGGGCAGGTGTTCG
Organism: uncultured Phycisphaeraceae bacterium; assembly: GCA_964460345.1. Lineage (GTDB taxonomy): Bacteria > Planctomycetota > Phycisphaerae > Phycisphaerales > UBA1924 > CAYWRO01. The sequence continues at coordinate 706 of CAYWRO010000059.1, forward strand.
TCGCGATCCGCGGCGAGACGCACGACGGTCATGCGTTCGTGTCCGAAGCGATCGCACGCGGGGCGGGGATGGCGATCGTCGAGGATGGGAGGGTATTGGAGGAGGGCGGCGCATCCCCCGAGGGCGCGTACGTGCTCAAGGTGGCCGACACGCGGAAGGCGCTGATGCGCCTGGCGGCGGCGTACCGGAAGGTGCTGCAGAAGGGGGGAACGCGCCTCATCGCGGTGACGGGGTCGGCGGGCAAGACAACGACCGTGCGCCTGATCGATGCGATGCTCTCCAATTCGCTGCGCGGGCGCGCGAGCGTGAAGAGCTTCAACAACGACATCGGCGTGCCGCTGACGATTCTCAGCGCCGAGACGGGCGACCAGTACCTCGTCTGCGAGGTGGGAACGAACGCGCCGGGGGAGATCGGCCGGCTCGCGACGATCATCGAGCCTGATGTGGCGGTGATCACGTGCATCGGGCGCGCCCACCTGGAGGGTCTCGGGACGGTAGAGGGTGTGGCAAGGGAGAAGGCCGCGCTGCTGATGCATCTTCGGGCTGGCGGCCTGGCGGTGGCGCCGGCCGATGGGGGCAGCGGCGCTCACGCGGCCGCCGCGTGCGTGCTGGCGGACGTGCTGCGGTGCGTGCCGCAGGTGGTGACATTCGGGAGGAGCGATGAGGCGGATCTGCGCCTGACGTCCTTCGGCCATGAAGCGCGGGGCGCTTCGCTGCACTCGGCCTTCGAAGTGAACGGCCGGTCACAGTTTGAGACGCCGCTGCTGGGCGAACACAACGCGCTGAACGCGCTGGCGGCGATCGGCGTTGCGCGGCGTTTCGGGATCAGCGATGAGGCGATCGCGGCGGCGCTCAGCGGCTTCTCGTCGCCGGAGATGCGGTTGCAGCGCCTTCAGATCGGCCCTGTGAGCGTGCTGAACGATGCGTACAACGCGAATCCGGAGTCGACCGCCGCGGCGTTGCGGACGCTCTCGGAGGTTGATGTCGAGGGTCGCCGGATCGCCATCCTGGGCGACATGCTTGAGCTTGGGGAGCACGCCGGCTCAGCGCACCGGGAGATTGCCGAGGCGATTCTTCGGCTCGGAAACATCGACCGGGTCGTCGCGGTGGGGCACCACATGCTCGCCGCGGCGGAGCGGCTGATGCGCGACTGGCCGCCGGAGCGGTGCGAGATCATCAGCGAACTGAGCCCGGAGCAGGCGCGGCGAATCGCGGGGCTGCTGAACCCTGGTGACACGGTCCTGGTGAAGGGCTCGCGCCGGATGCGGCTGGAGCGGATCATCGAGGCGATCAACGCCGCGGCGGTAACGGACTGCGACTCGGCGGTGGCGGGCGACGAGGGCTCGGCGAGGCGCAGAAGCGCCTGACGGGCGCGGCACGGGAAGGACACGCTCACGCGATGCTCTATGCCATTTACGATGCGCTGCGAGGACACCTGACGGGCTGGAGCATCCACAGCTTCCTGCAGATCCTGGATCAGTTGGAGTTCCGGGCGCTGGCGGCGGCGCTGCTGGCTTTCGGGATCGTGCTGTTTGTCGGCCGCCCCGTGATCCGCTGGCTGCGGGAGCAGAAGATCGGCGACACGGGAATGACCGACGCCGATGCGCTGCGGACGCTGACGGCCAGCAAGGCGAACACGCCGACCATGGGCGGCGTGCTGATCATCGGCGCGATCGTTGTCGCCGTGGGCCTGCTCGCCGACATCCGGAACTTCTATGTCATCCTCGGGCTCGTTGTAGCGCTGTGGCTCGCGGCAGTGGGGGGCGCCGACGACTGGCTCAAGCTCAAATCGGCCAGTCGCCCGTCAGGCTCGCGCCAGGGGCTGTATGCCTGGGAGAAGCTGATCTTCCAACTGGCGATCGGCGCCGTCGTCGGGTGGTTTCTGTTTCGGCACACGGATGCTGCTGGAAGCGGGCCGAATGTTGGACACATCCTCAATCTCCCGTTTCAGAAGACCTATTTGACGGACCGTGAGCACTGGATGCTGATGAATCCCGCGCTGATCGAACTGCCCCGGGTGCTGTTCGTCGTGCTGGCGATTCTGATGGTGGCGGGGATGTCCAATGCGGTGAACATCACTGACGGGATGGACGGGCTGGCCGTCGGCATCTCGACGGCGGTCGGACTGGGCTTGATCGTGCTGGTCTCGATCGCCGGCAGCCAGCCGGAAGCGCAACGCCTGCTTGTTCCCTTCGTGCCGGAGAGTCACGAACTGCTGGTGTTCATCGCGGCCCTGGTGGGGGCGTGCCTGGGCTTTCTGTGGTGGAACTGCGCGCCGGCGCACGTCTTCATGGGCGACACCGGGTCACTGGCGCTCGGCGGCGTGCTGGCGTACGTGGCGATCGTGGTGCGGCAGGAGATTCTGCTGCTCATTATGAGCACGGTCTTCCTGCTGGAGATCGCGTCCGTGGTGGGACAGGTGGGGTGGTTCAAGTACACGCGGATGCGGACGGGCACCGGGCGCCGTCTCTTCAAGGTCGCGCCGATCCATCACCACTTTCATGTGAGCGGTTGGACGGAGCACCAGGTCGTGACGCGCTTCTGGATTGTCTCGATGCTGTGTGTGGTGGCGGCGCTGATGCTGCTCAAGGCGCGCTGATCGGGCGCGTGATCGCCCGCGAACGGCTTACGGCGCTGTCAGCAGCACGAAGCGTTCAAGGAGCACGCGGTCCTGAACCGGACCGTACTCGCCAGGCTCGAGCCGGATGCGCAGGCGTTCGGACCCGGCGGGAAGCTCTTCGTTGATGCGGACATTGGGCGCCACGCCGCGAAGACGTGCGCTCGCGGTCACCGTGGCCTGACCGGCATTGTCGATCGTCTCGATCACGATGTTGCAATCGCCCCAGAGGGACGCCTCGTCCGGAAGCGTTACCCATCCAGCCAGGCGCAGCGCCCCGGCCGGGAGAGCCCACTCGACGGTCATTGGGCCGGGCAGGAAGACATCTCCGGCACTGAGCGGCGCCATGTTGTTGCGCTGCACGAGCGGCGCATCCGAGGTTCGCCTGCTTTCGTGGGGTTCGTGATGTTCAATCGCCAGATCCGTCAGCGCGGTCAGGCGGGCGGCTTCCAAGGCGATCGCGCTCACATCGTGCAGCGGAATGGTGTTCGGTTCACTCAACGGTGATTCACTCGGCGACTCCAGATGCGCCAGCAGCACGCCTGGCTGCCCATCCTCGTCCGGGTCGGCCAGTGAATGCGCGCCGATCCTTGTGCCATCGGTGAGCCACAGGTGTGTCCCGGCCGCGGCCTGCAGCTCATTGACAAGCTGCACGCCACTGACGCGATCGGTCGGGATCGTCAGCGTTTGCCCTTCGGTCTCGATCTCGATCGTCGGCTGCACGCTGACGATGAAGCCGGTCAGACGATCGCCGTTGCGGAGAACGATCAGGTCGTCGGCCGTCGGGGCGTCATCCGTTCGTGGCGTCGCCGATGCTTCCGGTGCAAAGACGATCTGGCGTACGCGCTCGAGCGGAAACACGAGGACGCCAAGCGTCGCGTGTCGCCAGGCGAGGGCATCGTCCTGTGCGGCCTCGTCATCCGGAACGCCGACGATGCGCTGGCCGTCGACAAGCGTGACCCACGGACGTGGCCCGTCCGCGTCCACCTCGGGCACTGACGCGGAAGGCGGGGGAGCGTCGGTGTCCGCATTGGCGCGAGCCGCCTGGCCCCTGTCGAACGATGGCGGCAGGAGAGCCAGAACGTCGCCGCCAAGCGAAAGGTGGCGCGTGCGGCCGCGGTTATCCACGTACAGCAGGCGTGACTGGCCGACGCTTGTCACCTGCAGGGGCGTCAGTTCAAGGCGCTCATCCAGCGCCAGCATGGGCTTGATCTGCGCACTGGCAGCGGCGGCCAACATCAGCGTGCAGGCCGTCGCGACTCGCGAGCCGAGTGTCCGCCGGGATGTTGTGTGAAGGAGGGTCATTTCTGGAAGATGGGAAGAAAGCGTTTGGGCATCTGCAGGATGATGAGCGCCATGGAGGTGCCGTACGCCGGCCCCACCCCTGCATCCGCCCATGAGCCGTCGTGTTCCTGTCGCGTAATCAGTTCCTCCCGAATGGCGGGCCACCACGTGGCCCAATGGTCGCCACCGGCCAGGTACATGGACTGAACAGCGTAGTAATGCCCATAGAAATAGTGCGTGCGGTGGGCGGCGTTGCCATCCTGAGGCCCCCCGGGCAGGCCCGTCTCCATGATGTATCGTAAGCCCCGGTCAATCGAGTCATCTTCATAGATGCCGGCGTAGTAGAGGCTCGCAACCCCGGCCGCACTGCGGGGAAAGGCGCTGAATCCACTCGTTGCCTGATACTTGAAGCCCCCGTCCGGGTTCTGGCAGCGTCGAACGTACTCCACCGCGCGATCGATGGTGTCCTTGTTCACCTCGATGCCAGCGTTGCGCGCCGATCGCAACGCCATGATCTGGCAGATCGTGACGCTGACGTCCGCATCGTACGGAACGGGGTTGTAGCGCCACCCCCCCTCGTCGTTCTGCGTGCGCTCGATGAGCCGGACCGCTTTCACAAGCGCTTCATGCGTGCGCGAGGCCAGGTCCGTGTCCGCCCCACCGGGCGTCATGCCGTAAACCTCGCCGAGAAACAGCGTGGCGAAGCCGTGGCCATACATCGGACCGTTGGTCGAGTCCGCGGCGATCAGCCCCGTCTCACTGCTGGAGGCGAGAATGAACTCAAGCCCCTTCTGTACCTGTTGTCCGTACTCGCCGCGCCCGGGCAGGTTTCCGTCGGCCATGAACGCCAGGCACGCCAGCGCGGTCACGGCGACGTTCTTGCCGTAGCGGCCAGCGCCGAAGCACCCGTCGTCGGTCTGCTCCGCTGCCAGATACGCAAGTCCGCGTGTGACGGCGGTATCCAGCGCGGGCGTGATCTCGCCGGCAAGGGCCTGGTTCTCCGCGCCTGTGGCGGAGCCCTCGTCGGCAGCCGGGTTGGCGGCGGCCGGGGGTGGCACGCCGTCCTGGCCGGCGCCGGCTGCCGCGGCGGACCAGAGGGCGCCACAGGCCGCCGCGAGCCCGAGGGCCGATAACGCACGCCGCCCACGAGGGGGGCGTGAACGCCGGTTCAGGTTGGTCTCAGGCGCTCGGCTCATTTCTGAAAGATCGGCAAATATCGTTTCGGCATCTGCAGGACGATCAGGGCCATTGCCGTCCCATAGGTGTCGCCGACGGTGGGGTCTGCCCAGGTTCCGTCCGTTCGCTGCTGTCCGAGAAGCTCGCTCCGGACGCTCGGCCACCACTCGGCCCAATGTTCACCCCCTGCAAGGTACATCGCCTGAACGGCGTAGTAGTGCCCGTAAAAGTAATACGGGAGCGGGCGTGAGTCGTTCGGAGTGGCGCTGGCGTGGAGGTACGCCAGCCCGTGCTCGATCGCCTCGTCTTCGTAGATGCCGGCGTAAAAAAGGGACGAGATGCCCGCAGCGGTGCGGGACCAGTTGCTCTGCCCGGGCGTGGTCTGATAACGGAAGCCCCCATCCGGATTCTGGCAGCGCCGGACGTACTCCACCGCACGGTCAATGGTGTCCTTGTTCACCTCGATGCCCGCGTTGCGTGCGGAGCGCAGGGCCATGATCTGGCAAATCGTGACACTGATGTCGGCATCGTGGGGCACGGGGTTGTAGCGCCAGCCGCCCTCTTCATTCTGGCTCCGCTCGATGAGGCGCACGGCTTTGACGAGGGCTTCGTGGGTGCGAGAGGCCAGGTCGGTATCCGCGCCGCCGGGCGTCATACCGTAAATCTCGCCGAGGAAGAGCGTTGCGAAACCATGCCCGTACATCGGCCCGTTGGCGGATTCGGTTGCGAGGAGACCGGTCTCATTCGCGCTGGCCAGGACGGACTCCAGGCCGCGCTGAACGACATGACCGTACTCGCCTCGGCCGGGAATGTGGCCGTCGGCCATGAAGGCCAGGCAGGCCAGCGCGGTGACGGCGACGCTCTTGCCGTAACGCCCGCCGCTGAAGGCGCCGTCGTCCTCCTGCATCGCCGCCAGAGCCGACAGGCCGCGGGTGACGGCTTCATCGAGCGCGGGGGTCACCTCGCCCGGAAGAGCCTGGTTCTCCGCGCTGGTGTGGATTGGCTCGGGGGAGGTGTCCGGCTGTCGCGGCGCCGGGCCGGGGCCGGCCAGCGCGAGCGAGGCCGCAAGCAGCCCTGCCGCGGCGACGGCCGCTGCCGCGGCGGAGCGTGCGGAAGGCGGAATAAACCGGGAGGGCAGCGTCACTCTCGCGACGCCTCTTCAGCAAGACGCTTGTAGTACGCCTCGGTCATGCGTTCGTAGAGCGAACTGAAGCGATCGTCCACGCCCTGCATGAGCTGGTCGCGGACGCGGGCCGGCAGGTTGCCCCACGCCGCGGTGACCGGTTCGAGGTTCGGGCGGAGCGGACCTTCCTGCAGTTCCGGCGCATCGACGTTCTCGTTGCTCTCGGTCCCCTGAGATTGCTGCTGCTGTTGCTGCTGCTGCGGTTGGTTCGGCTGCTGCTGGTTGCGTTGCGACGATGAGGAGGAGGACGATGAACTCTGTTGCTGTTGCTGTTGCTCGAGCGAGGAGATGAGCTGATCCAGCCGCCGGAGGATGTCCTCCTGCAGGCGCTGGGTCTGCATCCCGGTGTCTTTCTGTGTCTGAAGGCGCTCGGCCACGCCGCCCATCAGATCGACGGCTTGTACAAAAGCGTCGCCGATTTGTTCCCCAGAAAGCGCCTGTTCCAGTGCGCGCTGGGAAGGATCTTCCGCCGAGTCGTCGCGGTCTGCTTCCTCTTCTTCCAGCCCGAGCAGTTCATCGAGTGAGGGCATCCCCTCATCGTCTTCCGGCTCTTCCGTCGCGTCCTCTTCGGGGCCGGGGGCGTCACCCTCTGCAGGCGGTTGCGGCGCGGTGTCCGCCGGCGAGGCTGGCTGTTCGGCTTCGCCCTCGGTTTGCGCGAGCGCGGAGCCCGTCCAGGCAAAGGCGCACGCAATGGCCGCTGTCATCCAGGCGTTCATTCCGGCTCTCCTTGTTCAATCGTTGCTGGCGTGCCTCCCTGCTGCTGCTGCAGTCGCTCGAGCAGCGTCTGAGCCTCGTCGGCCAGACCGCGCTGCAGCCGGCCCACCGCTTCGACTTCTTCCGCCGCCGCGTTTCCGCCCGCATCACCGATCTGACGGGTGAGGTCCGCGGCTTCCTGCTGCATGGCGCGCAGGAGGCGCAGTTCGGCCATGGGAGGAACAAGCGGTTGCTCGCCACCCTGTCCGCCGCTCTGACCTCCTCCGCCGCCCTCCTGCTCGCGGAACTCCTGTTCCTGATTCTGCGAGTCGTCGAGCGCTTCAACGATGGCCTGGAGGATGCGGACGGCATGGCCCTGACGGCGGAGCACGCTGTCGTCAGCGTGTCCCTCGCCCAAACGACGAGCCGCCGCGCCCATGGCTTCATCGAGCCGGGTGTGGGCGAACTCGATCATGGTCGCTTCCTTCAGTTCGCCCGTCCGTTCCAGCAAGTCGGCCAGGCGGTCCTGCAGGGCGGCCTGCTCCTCGCCGGCCCGCCGCGCCTCGACGCGCGTGCGGCGCGTCGGCTCCTGTGCGACGATGCCCGACGTTGTTTCCCGCAGGGCCGTCTGGTCCTTGAGCGTCTGCATGTAAGCCCTGCGGATCTCTTCGCGCTGACGATCCTTCTGCCGATCCGCGGCTTCGCGATCCAGCCGCTCGGCTTCCTCCTTCGCCTCGATCAGCTTGGCCAGGGAGAGTTCCTCCTGCCCCTGGGCTTCGTCTTCATTGATCGGATCGTCGCGCAGGGCGACGATCGCCGCGGCCTGCGCATCGGCGGCTGCCTCGATGAGCCGTGCCACGCCCGCGCTCTCACGCGGCCCGCCCGCTGCCTGGTCGAGCACGCCGAGCGTGTTGGCATGCAGGCGCGTCATGCCCGTGTCCAGGGGCGGGTTCACATCGGACAGCGCGACGCCGGTCCTACGAGCCTCCAGCAGCCTGGCAAGCTGGTCCTCCTGCTCAACGATCAACGCCTCGAGTGAATCGATCAGGCTCGCCAGAAAGCGCCGGAGAACCTCGTCACGGTTCTTCGCCGTGTTCTCCAGGTTCTCGAGCATCTCCTCAAGAGCCTCCATGGCCTGCTGCTGCTGACCCTGGGCGCTGTTGGTCTGGTTTTCGCCGATCTGACGAGACGCATTGTCCATGCGCTCGGACACCTGCCCTCGCTCGGCCGTCCGGGCCGCTTCGGCCATTGCGTCAGAGGCGGCCGGATCGGTTTCACGCATCTCTTGCTCGCGGGCGCGCATCTCTTCGATTGCTTCGGCCGCACGCTGCGCCAGTGATTGCTGCTCGGCGGCCAGCCGTTCCAGCTCCTGGCGCTCCTGTGGTGTGAGTTGGTCGTCGCTCTTGCCGGTCGTTCGCTCGCCGGCGCTCTGCGTGCGCTCCTGCAGCGACTGCTGCTCACCAAGCAGCCGTTCAACCGCGCGCTTCACAGCCCAGATGTCTTCCCCCTGATCCAGCAGTTCAACCAGGTCGCCCAACGAATCGCGCACGTCCTGTTGGGACGATTCCACCGCACGCGCGGTCTGCTCGCTCGCCTGCGCCTCGGGCGACTCGGCCTGTTCCGCCGCGGCCTGCTGCAGGTTTTCGGAGGCCTCAACGGAGGCCGCCCCGGCCCGCTGCAGCAGTCGATCAGCCTCGCGGAGAATGCTGTTCAGGTCATCGTCCTGTAGCGAGTTTTCCTGCAGGCGTTCTTCGACGCGGTCCAGCAGCGTCCGTTGCGCTGCGATCCGTTCGGTCAGGCCGGCCTGTGCGCGGTTGGCCCGGTCCGCAGCGCCCGCGCGTTGCCCCTGGCGCGTGACCTCCTCCTGTTCATCGTCCAGACGAATCACAGTTCGTCGGATCGAGGCAAGCTCCGCCCAGACCTGCTCCGTCAGTTCCTCTTCGGAGATGATGCGCAGCCGCCGGGGCGTGGAACGGGCCGCTTCATGCCGCTGGCCGTCGAGGCGGTAGGAGTCAGCGGCGAGGGCGGTCAGCCAGATCTCATCGCCTGATTGAAGCTGCAACTCGCTCAAATCCATGGTCGTCGTGACGGCCATGGTCGTTGCCACGATGCGCTCGTTTCCATCTGGATCTGTTCGACGGCTTGCCGGAGTCGTCTGCTCGGCAACGACGGTCGGCTCTCCGTCCGGTTCGGCCGGAGCACCCTCGGAACCCGGGGGGCGTCGAGCAATCTGACGTTCCAGCCAGACCCGCTCCAGGCCGACATCGTCGCGCCCCTCGCCGGCCACCGCGATGACTGCCGTCGGCAACACGCTCCGGTCACGATCCGGGAGCGTGACCGTTGCAGTGGGCGGCTCATCCGTGATCGCCTCGAAAACGTACGCCGCCTCCTCAGCGCTGCCGATCTCGTGCTCATCGACCGGTCGCACGGGCAGCCGCACGCTGTCGCGCAGCGTCCAGGCAAGCCGCCATGTGCGACCATCAAACTCAATCGTCAGAGAAGGCCGGCGAGCGGAGGTGGTAGCCTCAGTTTCGCCTTCCGCTGTCGGTTGGCTCTCTGTGGAGTTAGACGGTTCGCCCGCCGCCAATGCCCGAATGTCCTCGCCAAGCACCGCGCCGACCCACGCAAGGCCCTCCTCGCTCGTGAAATCGTCGGGCGTCGGAACGGGCTTGTTCAGTCGTAACTCCAACTCGATGCGGGTGCCGGCAAGCTGGGCCGGTGCGGCCGCCCGCTCATCGGAACCCGGACCCATGTCGAGCGTGCGCGTCACCGGCGACCGCGGCTGCGCGGCGTCGTTCGAGTGCGTCGCAACGTAGCCAGGCGGTGTGAGTTGCGCCACCGCGCCTTCCACCCGCGGCGGAGCCACCAGCGTCAGGCGCCGGGTCTCCGTGCGGTCATCCTCCGTCTCGAACCAGTACTCAAGCGTCGCTTCCAGAAGTTCCCGATCGTCCGTCGTCAGCCCTGCCGGCTCGATCAGACGCTCATGCAGCACACCCGTGCGGATGCGTGAGCGCTCCTCATCCTCAACTTCGATCTGCCGTTCCTGCCCGGTCAGCACGACGCGCCGGACAGGCCCTTCCCGTCCGCCGGCAATGATGCGGTAGCGACCGGTGATGCGCGTGTCTTCATCCCCCTTGAGCAGCGCCGCTCGCAGGGGCAGGGCCGCGCCGAGCGGATGCACGCCGGACGGCGTGGCATCAACCACCTCGGTGCGCTTCGGCCACTCCGCGCCGGCCCAGGGCGCCAACATTCGCACAACGCCGATTTGGGCGAGTTCCGGTCGCGATGCCCAGATGATGCCCGCCGTCACGACTGCCAGAAGGAGCACCGCCACGGCCCTGAGTGCGGCGGTAGGCACGAGCAGCCGGCGCTTCTCCAGCCGGTCGAATCGCCGCGCTGCTTCCTCAACCACCGGCCGCGCGAGGGGATCCTCCGGGGCGAGTTCCAGCCCGGAGGCGAGAATGCCGCGCAGGCTGGCAGCCTGACCCGGTTCGCTGCGCTCCAGGCGGAGAGCGACCTCCGTAAGTGAAGGGCGGAAGCGAATGGCAGGAAGGATGCGCCGGATGAATACCGCCGCAATAACGAACACCGCGGCGACCAGACCAATCAGGCGGAGCCAGTCCGGGGAACGGAGCAGAAAATCAAGCATCGCGCCGAGCATCAGGGCGGCGAATGCTCCAGCGGCAAGCCAGGCAAGGCGCTCTGTGACAAGGAGCGAGCGGGCAGCAGCGCGAAGCCGCTCCAGCTTGGCGCGAACCCGCTGAATGCCTTCCCAGGACCGATCGGCAGGCGGCTGTGCGCCGGCAGCGTCCGCGCTGCGCACTGCATCACCCTGCTTGGCCTGCTCATCCATGAAGTGCTCCAACCCGTGCGGCCGCTCCCCGCCCCAATTATCGACCACCGTTCCGGCCACCGCCCCCGCTGACACATGGCCCGGCTGCTACCACTGTCTACTCCGTGGGGCTCTCCGTGGTTCCTCGGACCGCCCGGCCCGGGCCTGCGTCGGCGTGCCCAAGTGCCGCCCGCGCGTTATGCGAAGCGAAGAAGGCGGCGTCCCACCCATTCCAGCGTGAGAAGCGTGATCACGACAATCAGCGCAAGGGGGGTGTCCCAAAGGTCCTCAACTTCCGGGGCCCCGATAATCCGCACCTTTCGGTTCGGAATCAGATCGGGCCGGAGCAGGTCCGCCGGTTCGATCACGCCCCCGCCGGTCGCTTCGCCGAGGGAGGCAAGCGCGGCGTGATCGGTCTGCGGCTGACGCATCTCGTCATCCGGGCGCCACACGTCCGCTTCAGCACGGAGCGACCCCCCCGCAAGCAGGGGGTCTGCGACTTCGATCTGGTACCTGCCGGAGACGTGCGGCAGCCAGGTGGCGGCGAAGGAGCGAACCTCCGTGCCGCGTCCGAAGCCCCCGTCGCTGCGCTCGGGCTGGAGGATCAACTCAGTGACTTCCCCTGCTTCCGTCGTCGGACGGCCACGAGAGCCGGGCTCGCCGATCCGCTCGACGCGAGCGCGGAGGTTGGGCGGGGCTGCGTCAAGGAGGAGTTGATCGACCAGTTCCACGCCGATCCGCATGGGGCGTGCAACCTCGCCGCGGGCCGGGTTAACGGTCAGGATGGCGCTTTTGCCGGCGCGGGCGAGCCGCTCGCGGCCCAGCAGGCGGACCATCTGCAGCCAGAACCGTTCCGGGTAGAACTCGCCGCGGCCGTAGCGCCAGCGCCAGATCTCATCGGTGCCGACGTAGAGGATGCGCCCCGCGCCGTAGCGCATGGACATGACAAGGGGAGTGCCCTCGGACTCGCCCGCGGCGGGGACGGCGCTCGCCAGGACCTCGGTTGTGGGCTTCACGGCCGTCGGTTCGATGCGTTGGGCGTAGCGAAGCTGCGACCAGCCGGTGGTGGGGTCGCTGAGCCGCTGCGGCCACCAGGAGCCGTTCTCATCGGGCGCCTCTGCGAGGCGCAGCACGCCGAGCCGATCGGCGGCGTCGGTGGTCCGCATCGTCACCGGCGCGCCCCAGCGGCCGGGCGGAGTTCCTTCGCCGACCGTGAAGGGAAGAAGATCGGCGAGCGGCGTGCCGGCCCACGCGTGCGGCGTGGAGCCTTCGCCCCCGATCCAGACGAGGCCCGCGCCGCGAATCGCAACGTGTTCGCGGATCTGCTCGAGTTGCTCTTCCGTGAACATCTCCGGCCGCAGGTCACCGAGCATGATGACGTCGAACTCGGCCCACTCCTCTGGCGAGGTGGGCAGCAGGTCGAGCGGGATGTCCCCTTCCTGCAGGTACTTGCGGTTTGGTGCGAGCAGCAGGACCGAGGAATCAATCGAATCTTCGCGAACAAAGAGGTTCTTGATGTACCGGTACTCCCACCGTGAGTACCCGTCGAAGTACACGACGCGCATGGGGCGATCGACGAGTTCGACCTCCATCTCGACGGTGTTGTTGTCGCTGATGAGATCGGCCGGCTCGGCCACAAGGCGTACGGACCACTCGGCGGCGGCCGCGTCCTTCGGCTGCGTAATGAGCGTGGCGGTGGCGCTCTCCTGTCCTTCCTCGAACACAACATCCTCTTCGGCGAGCAGGAGGCCGGTTTGTCGATCGACCAGTTGTGCCGTGACGCGATCTGCACCGTCGCCAATGCCATTGTCGCCGAGACGGTCGACGCGGACTTCCACCGGCACCATGTCGTTGGTGAAGGCGACCCTCGGAGCATCGGCGATGCGGACCGCGTAATCGGTCGCGGCCCCCTCGCTGCCGAGTGGGATGGAGTAGACCGGAATCTGGCCGTTCGTCAGCGCGCGGAGGGTGGCGCGGTCCGGCTCATCGGCGCTCTGGCCATCGGAGAGGATGACAATCGCCGAGACGGGTCGCGCGGCGACGCGGCGCAACGCTTCGCTCAAAGCGCGTCCGATCGCGGTCCTCCGGCCGTCTGCCTGTCCGGGATTGATGACCGGGCCGGGCGCGCCGGGAGACTCTTGCACGTCGAGTTCGTAGGTGCTCGCGTCAAAGCCCAGCCACTGGACGATGCGGCCTTGCGAGAGGTCAGTCCAGACCTGTGAGTTCTGCTCGAGGATGCGTCGGAGTTGCTGCTCGCGCGTGACGCGATCGCCTCTGCCGGGCCGGTCAACGTCGGCGATATTCAAGGAGGCGGAGCGGTCGACGAGGACCAGCACCCAGTCCTTCTCCTCAGTCTCGTTGGGCTTGATAAGGCGCGGACCGGCGATGAGGACTGCCAGGGCGATCAGCAGCGCTGCGCGAAGGAAGGCGAGTGTGCCGCGCCACAATGCGCGGCCCTCCAGTCGTCGATAGCTGAAGGCAGCCAGCACGAGCGCGCCGGCAATGACCAGCGCCCACGCCCAGGCCGGCATCGGGCGCGCAAAGCCGAACTCCACGCCCTCCTGGCCGAAGCGAAGCGCATCCAGATCCAGCAGCCACTCCATCATGCCGTTGCCCCCGAGGCTGCGTCGCCGGGGACCGCGCGACCGGTGATCGACGCGTGGCTCGACCATCGCGCCAGGAAGAGTTCAAAGACGGCGAGCGCCAGGGCGGCCCCCAGCAAAGGCAGGCTGATCGGCGCGCCGTCGTCGCCTTCGCCGAAGACCGTGGCGAGCGACGTCTCAAAAGGCTCATCATCCGCCCCGAGCCAGGTGATCGAGGCGTTCGTCTGGGCGAGCCACGCGCCGACGGCTTCGACCGGTTGAGCGCCGATGCGCCCCCCGGGCGTGTCCACATTCACCGCAAGCAGGCCGCGCAGGCCGCCGCGATCATCGACGGCCTGCCACGCGCCGGCGTGACGGATCGGCTCGGTCGTCAACCCGTCGGCTCCGACGATCAGACGTGAGAGCGACTCCCGTACGACGTCGAGAGGCGCGGGCGTCAGCTCGACCGTGCCGGCGGGTGTTGCGGGCCGATCGCCGGCGACCAGCGCCCACGAGCCGCGGGCCTGGCCGACGCCCTGTCGCACGATTTCCTGAAGCAGTGGGAGCATGAGAGGGCGAGTGGGCAAGTTCGTCCAATCCAGATCGAGGGCCGTCGCCAGATAAACGACCAGCCCGCGGCCGCGTTGCGTCGCTTCTGCGCCGTTGCCCGAAGTGGGCTCGGAGCCGGGAACGGTGGGCCGACCCGTGCGGGCCAGCGCAGCGCCGTTGTCGAGCGTTAAGAGGACCTCGCCTCCGCTGTTATTCTCTGCTCCTGCGGGCAGAGCCTGGTGCACGCGGACGGGCTTGACGAGTTCCTCCAGTTCCCCGGCGATCAGCGTCAGCAGCCCGGCTTCTCCCGCTTCGCTGCTCGGCGGGGCAGCCACGGCCCAACCGGTCTCCGCGACGAGCGCCTCGCGGGGGAATGTCCAGTTCAGATCGAGTGCGCTGGCCATCGCATCCGGCCAGAGGTGGACGGTCGCATCGGGGGGCGGTGAGACGATGACGAGGCCGCTGCTTTCCACGAACAGGCGGATGCGGGCCCAGGAGTCGGAGGCGAGCAGGTCCGGCCGCGGGATGAACAGGGCGTCAAGCGAAGCCAGTCGCGCCTGGTCGAGCGCGGCGGGCTCGATTTCCACGACTTCAATCCCCTGGTCAGGGCCCGGACGCAGGGCGAGCCGGATCCAGGCGCCCGGGTCGAACTGGTCAACGCGGGCTGCCCCGCTGAAGGCGCGCGAACTGACGACCCCGACCCGCAGCGCCTCGCGAACGTTGACCGGCTGACGGAAGATGTTGTCGGCGGGCAGTGCGTCGTTGTCGATGCGCGCCATCAGGAGCGCGCCGTGATCAACATTGAAGCGGCCGTTGCCGGCCGCACCCGCCCCGCTGAGCGTCACGACCGTCGTGGCCTCGCGTTGGCCCGGCGCGAAGCGGACGTCGCGTTGCGCCTCGTTCCCGATCCCCGCGGCGGAGGCGACGCGCACGCGCACGGTGCTGATCTGGGACTGATCGACACCCGCCCCGCTGCGCGAGAGCCGCACGGTCACACTCTCGCCGGCCAGCGCGCCCGCCTGACTGTCGGTGACCACGACCGAGCGGAGCGGCCGAACGTCTTCGATCGTGACATTGGACAACGGTTCGTCGGCGGGCGCTGCCGCCAGCAGCGTGATGTGCGGCGGCAAATCAGGCAAGTCGGCCGAGAAGTCGGCCGCCCCTTCGCGAAACTCGCTGAGCAGGATGGCCTGCTGCTCGGCCGCGCGGCCGGCGGAACCGGCGTTCTCGGCCTCGCCGCCACTCAGGAGAGCGAGCGCACCGGCAAAGTCCGCCTTGCTGTCGACCGGCTGGAGACCCTCGATCAGAGAGCGAATGGCCGCCAAATCCGTCGAGGGCGGGTCAACGACGGCCCGTGCGGGTGCGGCGAGTGTGATGAGCCCGACGCGGGCGCCCTCGCCCACGGAGCCCTCAAGAGCCGAGATCGTTGCAGCGGCGCGATCCTTCGTCACCGCCAGGGCGGTGCGTCCATCGGGACCGATGGCGCCCGAGCTGACGCTGTCATCGATCAGCAGCCAGACGATGCGGCCCTGCCCGCGCGGGGCCAGCGCGCCGATGAGCGGGCGGCCGATGGCCAGGGCGATCAGCGCGATAAGCAGGCAGCGGGCCGCCAGCAGCACCCATTTTTCGATGAGCAAGCGCCGCTTCTGACGGCGGTACGCCTCCAGCAGGAAGCGCATCGCTCCCCACATCACCGGCTTGCGGCGACGGCGCATGAGCAGATGGATGATGATCGGGATGGAGATGCACGCGAGCCCCGCGGCGGCGAGGCCGAAGTGGAGGAGGGTCATGCCGCATCCTCCTGGCGGACGTTGCGCGCAAAGTGAGCAAGGCCCGATGGAGCGCTGTACCGGCCGTTCAGATCCATAGCTTCACATCTCAAGGCTGTCATCCGAACCGGCTCCGCTTGATCTGCGCCCCCCGCCGCGCCATGAACGCCGCCATCGGCGGGCCGAGCCACTCGTGCGTGTGCACGCGGCAGTAGTCAAAGCCGAACGCCCGCGTGACCTTCTCCACCTGTTCCAGGTGCTCCTCAAAGACTTCCTGGTAGGCCGCCCGGATTGCCCTCGGGTCCACACGCACCCGCGGCTCGCCCTCCAGCCCCTCAAAGGGGGCGTTGTCCTTGAACTCGAACGTCCGTTCGTTCCGGTCGATCACCTGCATGACAATCACATCGTGCCGGCGGTGGCGGATCCGCGCCAGCGCCGTTCGCAGCTCCTCCGGATCCACGAACAGGTCGCTGATCAGGGCGATCAGGCACCGATTCGTCAGCTTCGCCATCGCCTGGTCGGCGATGCGGACCAGATCGGTCGGCCGCTCCACCGTGCTGGTCGAGAGCGCGCCGATGATCTGCCGCCACTGCCCCTGGGCGCTCGACCGCTTGAGCATGCTCCGCACCTCGTCGGCAAAGACCCCGAGGCCGACCCGGTCTCCCTGGTGGAGGGCCATGTAGGAGAGTGCCGCGGCGACCGCGGTGGCGTGGTCGAACTTCGACCAGTTCACGTTGCCGCGCGAGTTGGTGCGGTGCCCGGTGCCGCTGGCCTCGGCAAACAGGCGCGAGCCGTACTGCATGGATCCGGATGAATCAACGAGCACGAGCAGGTCGAGGTTCGTCTCCTGTTGGTACTGCTTCAGGTGGAGCTTGTCCGTGCGGCCGTAGACCTTCCAGTCCAGGTGCCGGATGTCGTCTCCGGCCACATACGGCCGGTGCTGGGCGAACTCGACAGAGAAGCCGTGGTACGGGGAGCGGTGCATGCCGCTCATGACGCCCTCGACGATCATCTTGGCGCGCAGCTCCAGGGTGCCCAGGCGGGCCAGGGTCTGCGGATGAAGGTAGATTTGGGCGTCGGCTTCGGGAGCGCTGGTGCGGAGGGTCGTTCCCGGCCCTGCATCGGCTGCCCCGGCCTGCGCGGATGGGGGGGTGGCAGGGGCGGCGGGCGTCCCGCCCGGTTCCGGTCGGTTTTCGGCCATGACCATGGGTCAATCGTACCGGCGGGGATGCGATGTAGTTGACAGGAAGCAACAAGGGAGCACAAAGCGCGCGTGCTACCTCGCCTGGAGGCCCCCAAACCGGCAGGTAGCACCCATTCGACCTTTGCAGGCCGCGGCCCGGCGCGGCCGGGCGAGCGGGCCCGCGGCCGCCCTACGGTCCTGTCCATGGGACTCGACGTCGTCCTCCTGTCGCGTCTGCAGTTCGCCCTCACCATCATGTTCCATTACCTGTTCCCCCCGCTCACGATCGGGATGGGGCTGGTGCTGGTGTACCTGGAGGGGATGCACCTGTGGAGGCGCGACCCGCTGTACCACGCCGCGGCGAAGTTCTGGACGCGGATCTTCGCGCTCAACTTCGCCCTCGGGGTCACGACCGGCATCGTGATGGAGTTTCAGTTCGGGACGAACTGGGCGACGTACTCGCGCTTCGTCGGCGACGTTTTCGGCTCGGCGCTGGCGGCGGAGGGGATCTTCGCCTTCTTCCTGGAGTCCGGCTTTCTGGCGGTGCTCGTCTTCGGGTGGGACCGCGTCTCGAAGCCGATGCACTTCTTCGCGACGTGCATGGTGTTTCTCGGGTCGATGTTCTCGGCGATCTGGATCGTCGTGGCCAACTCGTGGCAGCAGACGCCCGCCGGGCATCACATCGTGCAGATGCAGCGCGACGGGCAGCCGTGGTTCATCGACGGCGAGCCCGTCATGCGCGCCGAGATCCTCGACTTCTGGGCGATGGTCTTCAACCCATCGTCGATGCACCGGCTCATCCACGTCTGGCTCGGCTGCTTCATCATGGGGGCGTTCTTCATCCTGAGCATCGCGGCGTGGTACCTGCTGCACAACAGGCACCAGGAGTTTGCGCGGCGCTCGCTGCGCGGGGCGCTGCTCGTGGCGACCGTCTCGAGCATCGCCATCCTCATCAGCGGCGACCTGCAGGCCAAGAACGTCTACGAGCACCAGCCCGCCAAGCTCGCCGCTTTTGAGGGGCACTTCAAGACCGGCCCCGCGGACCTGACGCTCTTCGGCATTCCCGACGCCGACGATGAGGAGATGGACTTCAACGTCGCGATCCCCGGCGGCATCAGCTTCCTCCTCTTCGACGACTTCAACGCCCCGGTCACGGGGCTGGACCGCTTCCACCCGGACGACCGGCCGCCCGTGCAGATTCCCTTCTGGTCGTTTCACCTGATGGTCGGCATCGGCACGTTCTTCATCGTGCTGACGCTGGCCTCGTGCTACTGGCTCTTCCGCGGCACGATCTGGTCGAAGCGGTGGCTGCTGTGGATCTTCGTCTTTTCCGTCGTCCCCGCGGTCATCGCCAACCAGGCGGGATGGGTCGCGGCGGAGGTCGGGCGGCAGCCGTGGATCGTGCACCCGCCGGTGCAGCGCGACGGGATGGGGCAGCTTCGCCTCAGCGACGAGGGCTTCGTCCAGTACGATGAGGTGCAGGGGCTGCGCACGAGCGAGGCGGTCAGCGAGGCGGTGAAGGCGGACCAGGTGCTCGCCTCGATCGTCGGCTTCGGGCTTCTGTACGTGCTGCTCGGCTTCGTGTGGGTGTTCGTGCTGCACCACAAGATCCAGCAGGGGCCGGAGCCGGATGCGAAGCGCGAGGAGGAGGCGCCGAAGGACGGGCATCGCCTCCTCGAGACCGCCGCGGAGCGCGTGGCGCATCACGAATCCATGACCGAGGCCAAGGCGGCGCCGGAAGAAACGGAGGGCCCGCCGTGACGCACGAGACGCTGTGCGTGATCTGGTTCGTCCTGCTCGGCGTGCTGCTGGCCGGGTACGCGATCCTCGACGGCTTCGACCTCGGCGTCGGCATGCTGCACCTGGTCGTGCCGAGGTCCGACCACGAGCGCCGCATCATGCTCAACAGCATCGGCCCCCTCTGGGACGGCAACGAGGTCTGGCTCGTCGTCTTCGGGGGTTCTCTCTTTGCGATGTTCCCCGTCGCGTACGCGAGCATCTTCTCCGGCTTTTACGCGGCGTTCATGCTGCTGATCTTCGCGCTGATCTTCCGCGGCGTCTCCATCGAGTTCCGCAGCAAGATGCACTCGCGCGGCTGGCGCGGCTTCTGGGACGTCTGCTTCTTCCTCGGCTCACTTCTCGCCGCGCTGCTCTTCGGCGTCGCCGTCGGCAACGCCATGCTCGGCGTGCCGCTCGATGAGCGCGGCAACTTCACCGCCGGGCTCGCCGGCCAGCTCAACGGCTACGCCGTGCTCGTCGGGCTGCTCTCGGTCGCCATGCTCGCCATGCACGGCTCGATCTATCTCTACCTGAAGACGGAGGGCGAACTGCAGGAGCGCATCCACCGCTGGCTGTGGACGACCTTCGGCGCCTTCGCCGCGCTCTTTCTCATCGTCACGATCGCGACGCTCATACTCGTGCCGCACGCCGACGACAACTTCGCGCGCCACCCGTGGACGCTCCTCGTCCCCGTCCTGAACATCCTCGCGATCGCGAACATCCCCCGCGCGATCCAACAGGGCCGGCCGCGTTACGCCTTCATCAGTTCATCCTGCTCCATCGCCGCCTTCGTCTTCCTCCTCGGCGTGACGATGTTCCCCTTCATGGTCCCCAGCCGACCCGACCCCGCCCTCGGCCTGACGATCTACAGCTCCGCTTCAAGCCCCAAGACGCTCTCGATCGGCCTGCTCTTCGTCGTCATCGGCATGCCCTTCGTCCTCACGTACACGGGGATCGTCTACTGGACGTTCCGCGGCAAGGTGTCGCTCGGGGAACACTCCTACTAGCCGTGAAAGGGCGGCGATGCGAACCCTATAAAGAGGATGGAGGCCCCCATGCGCTCAACCCCGATCGCCTACCTGCTCTGGTGCATGTGCTTCTTCGGCGTCTGCGGCGTGCACCGCTTCTACGCGGGCAAGTGGGTCACCGGTCTCATCTGGCTCTTCACCGGCGGGCTGCTGCTCATCGGCCAGATCGTCGACCTATTCCTTATCCCGCGCATGATCGACGACGCCAATCGCCCTCCTCTCTCCCATGTTCCTCCGGCCGGCGCGTATCCGCGGCACGCGTGAGGCTCAGTGGTGGTGATGGCCGCCGTGGCGGTGTCCATGGTGGCCGTGGCCGTGATGATGGTGGCCGTGGTGGCGCCCGTGGTGATGATGGTGCCGGTGCACGCCGTGGTGATGCCCCCCACCGCCGAGGTGCACGCTCGTGTACCGGCACCCGCCCAGCGCGAGCCCCGCGCCAAGCACGGCCGCGGCGGCAAGAGCGGTGCGAGCGGCCCTGCGCGTTCGATTGAGACGGATCATGAACAACCTCCCGGGCGGCC
>CAYWRO010000060.1:0-20580 GCA_964460345.1 uncultured Phycisphaeraceae bacterium
CGGGCGGGCGCGGCGCGCCGGCGGGCCCCCCCCGGGGGCCGGGGGGCCCCCAGCGCGGGGCGACTTCGGCGCGCTTCAGGAGCTCATCGACGTCGTGGCCGAGCTTGGAGGCGATGCGGCGGCCGTAGTCGGGGTCGACGCGGAAGAAGTGGCACACGGCCCGGAGCTGGACTTCCTCGCGCGCCTGCCCGAGGCCCGCGGCGATGCGCGAGGTGAGCCGGTCGCGGTGGGCGTCGTCGAAGAGGGCGTAGAGGTTGGCGACCTGCGTGTAGTCGTCGTGGTCGCGCGTGGAGTCGAAGCGGTCGACGATGGTCTGGCCGAGGCTCCACGCCGGCTCGTTGCAGGTCGGGTCGGGCTTCGGCGCGCCGGCGAGGCTGTTGGGCCAGTAGTTCGGCTGGCTGCCGTAGTGCCCGGAGGCCATGGCGCCGTCGCGCTCGTAGTTCATGACGGGGCACCGCGGCTTGTTCACCGGCAACTCGCGGTAGTTGACGCCGATGCGGTACAGGTGCGTGTCGGCGTAGGACATGAGGCGAGCCTGGAGCATCTTGTCCGGGCTGGCGCCGATGCCGGGCACGAGCGCGCTGGGGTTGAAGGCCGCCTGCTCGACCTCGGCGTGGTAGTTCTCGGGGTTGCGGTTCAGTTCGAGCGTCCCGACCTTGATGAGCGGGAAGTCGGCGTGCGGCCAGATCTTCGTCAGGTCGAAGGGATTCCACTGGAACTCGTCGGCCTGCTGCTGGGTCATCACCTGGATGAAGAAGGTCCAGCTCGGGAAGTCGCCCTTCTCGATCGACTCGAAGAGGTCGCGCTGGTGCGTCTCGCGGTCCTGGGCGATCATGGCCGCGGCCTCCTCATCCATGAGGTTCTTGACGCCCTGGTTGCTCTTGAAGTGGAACTTGCACCAGACGCGCTCGCCCGCGGCGTTGATGAGCGAATACGTGTGGCTGCCGAAGCCGTGCTGGTGGCGGTAGGTGGCAGGGATGCCGCGGTCGGAGAAGAGGATGGTGACCTGGTGGAGCGATTCCGGGCAGAGGGACCAGAAGTCCCACTGCATGTCCTGATCGCGCAGGTTCGATTTCGGATGCCGCTTCTGCGTGTGGATGAAGTTGGCGAACTTGAAGGGATCACGGACGAAGAAGACCGGCGTGTTGTTGCCGACGAGGTCCCAGTTACCCTCCTCGGTGTAGAACTTGAGCGCAAAGCCGCGCACGGCGCGCTCGGCGGCCGCCGCGCCGCGCTCGCCGGCGACGGTGGAGAAGCGCAGGAAGACCTCAGTCTGCTTGCCGACCTTCTCGAAGAGCTTGGCCTTCGAGTATCGGGTGATGTCGTCGGTGACGGTGAAGGTGCCGTACGCCGCGGAGCCCTTGGCGTGCACGACGCGCTCGGGGATGCGTTCGCGGTTGAAGTGCTGCATCTGCTCGAGCAGCTGGACGTCCTGCATGAGGATGGGCCCGCGCGGGCCGGCGGTGAGGGCCTGCTGTTCGCCGGCGGGGGCGCCGTCAGCGGTGGTGAGGATCGGACAACGCTTCTGCGTCATGGTGCGGCTCCTGGGGTGAGTGTGCTTGGAAACCATCGGCCGGATGCCGGAGGGCCAGGCCGGGGTGGCTGATCATAGGCGGCGTCCATAGGTTGATTTGCGTAGAATGGAATGTTTGTCATAGGATTTGGCTATGGAACTTCACCAACTCCGCTATTTCGTGGCCGTGGCCGAGAGTGGCTCCATCAGCCGAGCTGCGCGGCGGTGCCGCGTCGCCCAGCCCTCGCTGAGCCAGCAGCTCAAGCGGCTGGAGGAGTCGCTCGGGCAACGCCTCTTCGATCGCCTCGGCCGCGGCGTCGCGATGACGGACGCCGGCCGGGCGCTGCTGCCGCGGGCGAGGCGCATCATTGCCGAGGTCCGTGATGCGGAGACCGCCTTGCGGGAGGAGGGCGGTGCGAAGTCGCCGCGGCTGGCGATCGGGGCCATTCCGACGATCGCGCCGTACGTCCTGCCGCGGCTGGTAGCCGGTCTGAAGCGCGAGTCGCCCGGTGGGGAGTACCTGATTCGCGAGGATCTGACCGAGAACCTTGCCGAGGCGCTGGCGGACAATGAGATCGACGTGGCGATCGTCAGCACGCCGTTGGAGCATGAGCTAATCGAGGTGGAGGTGATCGGCCGCGAGCCGATGGTAGTGGTGATGCCGCGGGGTCATCCGCTGGAGCGGGCGGGTGCGGTGGGCATCAGCGATCTGCGTTCGACGCCGGCGGTGACGCTGCACGAGATGCATTGCCTCGGCCGCCAGATCGGGGCATTCTGCGCCGAGCGGAGCATTGCGCGGCCGATCGTCTGCCGCACCACCCAACTGGCCACCTTGCTGGAACTTGTGCGGCAGGGGTCGGGGATTTCGATCGTGCCGGCGATGGCGGCGCGGCACGATTCCGGGCGTGGCCTTGCGTTTGTCGAGCTCAAGCGCGGCACGCCGCAGCGAGAGATCGCCTTGGCGTGGCGGGTCGGTCGGACGAAGCCGGGCCTGGCCGGGCGGCTCCGCGAGTTGCTGATTCGCCAGCTTGAGCGGGCCTCGGGCGGAGCGTCCGAGAGCGCGCAATGAAAAGGCGGCCGCGCCTTACGCTCGGCCGCCCGGAGGGAGAAAGAGAGATTCGTTCGATGACGGCGTGATCTGCGTCAGCCGCCCATCATGTGTTCTGCGACGTCGAGCTGTTCCGGGAGCTTCGCGCGGATCGCCTCGACCTGCTCACGGGTGACGCCGAGTTCGTCGAGCAGATCAGAGGGGATGTCCAGGGTGGGGAGGTCAAGGCGGAAGCCGTTCTCCAGGCCGCCGGCCAGGCGATCCGCGACGCTTACGAGTGTCGCGAGCGTGCGGGACTCTGCCGGCAGTTCGAGCGGACGGTGGTGGAAACCGGTGACCTTGCCGAAGGAATCGGGGAACTTCCACTTCTCGCAGAGGCCGCGGCCGAAGTCCTGGTGATTGGCCCCGAAGACCTCTTCTTCGACCGCGAGCATGTTTGCGCTCGGAACGCCATCCGCGACGTCGAGCCGGCTGATGACGTCGATCAGCTTCTGCCGGTCGTACTGGATTTCGACGACCATGCCAATGTCGTGAATCAGGCCGGCGAGGAAGGCCTCGTCGACGAGCCCCAGCTTCATGGTGCTGGCGAGCATCCGGCTGGCGACCGCGGTGGCGACGGAGTGGGTCCAGAGGTCCTTGGCGTTGAAGTCGGGCGTGAGCGCTCCGCCTCGGAACAGCTTCGCCAGCGAGGCCGCAATGGCGATGTTTTTGACGGCGTTCAGGCCGAGGAGCACGATTGCCCGGTTGATGGAGCCGATCTGCCCCGGCAGGCCGTAGAAGGCGCTGTTGACGACTTTGAGGATGCGGCTGCACAGCGCCGGGTCATTGGAGATGACCTTGTGCAGGTCCTGTGCAGTGGAGTCCGGATCCTCCACGAGTTCGATGATCCGGAGGGTGATCTCCGGCAGGGTGGCGATGTGGCTGATGCCGGCAATGGCCTCGGCCACGGTGGTGTCTCTGGTCTGTGCATCAACGCTCATGGGGATCCCTCCAGGTGGAACGTCACTTCCCCCTGTGATCGGCAGGGCAGGGGGGGAACTTTGGTTCGATCCTCCCGGCTGGGGAATTTTGGGGCTCTGTGACCCTCAGGGGTCCTTCTTGAGACGAAAAAGGGCCGCCCCGAGGGGGGCGGCCCTTGTGAGATCCCGCTTTGCGGTCAGGTCATTCGACCGGCTGGGCCGGCGTTTCGATGAAGGGGTTGAAGCCCGCGGGGCCGCGGATGTCCTGGTGGTTGTAGATCACCTGGGCGTCGAGGGCCTGCTCGATCCGCAGGCGTGCGTCCTCGAAGTGGGCCAGGGTGTAGGCGTCGATCCTCGAAGCCGAGTTGTCGATGACGGCGTCGAGCTTGGTCTTGATCGTCCGCAGGTGCTGGGTTGAAAGGGTCGCGACGGGCCGGGCCGCAGCGCCGGAGAGGGCGCCGGGCATGGTCAGGTCGATGAGCCGCTCGAGGTGCTCCCGCTGCAGGTTGCGCCGCAGCGAGGAGACCATGGGCTTGCGGTTGGTGAAGGAGCGGGCCGGCTTGGAGTCGACCTCGGTCCAGATCGCCGCGGTGATCTTCTCCATGACCTCAGGGAGGGTAATCATGTCCTCCTCGGCCGAGACGCGATACTCGTTGTCGTAGATGCGCTTGAGCGTGGTGGGGTTGAGGAGCATCGTCAGCGTCGAGGCCTGGATGCCCATGATGCGGTCGTGAACGGGCCAGGTGGGCTCGTCCTGGACGTTGCCGCCGCCGTCCCACCACTTCTCGACCGTCATGTACTGCAGCATGTCGGGCGTCAGGCCGTACGCCTCGTCGGTGAACGCGTTCTGGATGCAGAAGTCGAGCGCTGCCCGCTGGCGATCGGCGCTGACGACCTCAATGGGCGCGCCCGTGTTCGGATCGCCCTTCATGACGCGCTGGACGTACGCCCCGCCGAGCCAGTTGGCCATCATCGAGAGCATGGAGGTCTGCTGGCCGAGGGTGATGTGATACCCGCGACGGGCCTTGGCCCAGGTCTCACCTTTCTTCACGAAGCGGTCGAGCAGGTTCTTGCGGTAGTGCTGCACAAGGCGCATCTGGTTGTTGGCGTAGTCGAGCGGGTTGGCCGTGAAGTCGTAGCGGCGCGCGAAGGGGTCGGGGCCGATCGTGTCTTCGTCGGTGGCGTAGGCGTGCTCCGGCTTGCCGACCTGCTCAAGCACCTTCTTGGTGTCGCCGAACGTGTAGCCGTATTCGATGGCCCAGAAGTCGTACGGGCCGATGTCGATCATCGTGAAGTCGCCCTGGATCTCGCCCGTGTCGAAGTTGATGTTGACGGGCGTGTAGTCCATGACCGAGGTCGTGAAGGGTGTTCCCTTGACCTTCTCTGAGTTAATTTCGGCCATGGTGTACTGCGACGAGGCCTTAAAGTTGTGCCGCAGGCCGAGTGTGTGGCCGACCTCGTGGGCGACCAGGTCCGCGAGCATCGGTCCGACGAACCAGTCCGGAACGCCGTCGATCACATCGCCTTCAGGCTCGGCCTTCTTTGCCTTCTCCTGCTGCTCGGCGGTATCGGTCTTCGATTCATCGCCGTCTTCCTTCGCCTCGTCCGGATTAGCGGTGCCTTCCTGCTCAAGCCTCTGCACCTCTTCGGCGAGTTGCTGCATTTCGAAGTGCATTCGCATGAGCGCCATGTCCATGCTCTTGCCGCGGGCGGCCATGCAGAAGCCGTTCATCTGGCTCACGCGATCCAGCCCGTCGTACTCATCGTCGCCGTAGACGGTGGGATCAGCCATGGCGATCGGATGACCGCCGTACGGGAGCACGCCGCGGCGGGCGCGCTGGGCTAGCAGGTAGTCGCGTTGGGCGGGCTCGGCGAGGCGGAGGCGCGGATCCCACTGCGGGTGCTTGTTCAGCCAGGCGAGGGTCTCCGGCGTGAACGACTCCATCGCCATCTCGGGAAGCAGCTCGTTGTACTGGTACCAGAAGTGGCGGATCCAGCCGTCGGTCAGGACCACGTCGGCGTCGAGAATCTGGCCGGTCTCAGGATGGACGCGCGACGGGCCGATGGCCGTGCCGATGTCGTTGGAGAGCCAGCGGATGAAGTTGTAGCGAACGTCCTCCGGATCCTTCTCCATGTGAGCGCCCGTGGACTTGTCCTGGTAGCGGATCTCGATCGCATCGACGATGCCGATCTTTTCGAACGCCTTGTTCCAGTACAACGCGCCGTCCCGGATGAAGCGGCGGTAGCGGACCGGCGTCGTGTGCTCGACGTAGAAGACGATCGGTTCCTTCGGCGGGCTCAGCTTCAGCGACGGGTCCGCCTTCTCCAGGCGCCAGCGGTTGATGTACCGGGTCCACTTTTCGTCGTCGCGGAACTTGCCCAGATCGCGGAACGCCGTGACGAAGTAGCCAACGCGCTCGTCGGCTTCCCGCGGCTTGTAGCCGTTACGCTCCGGGATGAGGGACAGCGAATAGTGGAACGTTTTGAAGATGCCCCCGGCGACCGGCGCCTCAAAGGCGATCTCAACGTTCTGCGGGAAGGCCTTGATGTTCGAGATGGTGGCGAGGCGCTGATTGATGCCCTGTGCGGAGCGGCCGAAGAACGTGCCGGCGTTGCCCAGCAGCATGGCGTCCATGTCGATCACCGGTTGGCCGTTCGGCCCCATGCAGACGATCGGGACGTCGAGAATGACCCGGTCGGTGAAAAGCCGGTTCACGGAGTCGCGGGACTCCTGGTCGCCTGTGGAGCGCGTCTCGATGTTGGGGGCGACCAGGGCCAGCCGGTCATCAAATCGCTTCCAGTAGGCGTAGACGTCGTTACCCTGCAGGCCCGCGTACAACTCGCCGCTGCGGACGGTCATTGCAAGGAAGTGCTTCTGGTTCGCGTAGCCTCGCGGCAACTCGGCCAGCACCTGGCCGTCCTTCTCCCGCTTCCAGAGGCTGTAGAAGGACTCGCCATCGGCCGTGGAGATGACCTTCTCGTAGCCCTTGGCCACGTCCTCAAACTTGGGCATCTCCTTGTCCTGGCCCAGGACAGCCGGGGCGCACATCGCCACCGCGGCCAGTCCCATCAAAAATCGTTTGTACCTTACTTTCATGACGCCTCCTTCCACGACGACGACGAGATGGACGCTTCGGTCCGCACTCGGGTCGCGTGCTGATCGTGTAAACCAGCGCCGGAAGGACCTCCGGCGCCTCGCCAACCCTGCAACACCATTCCTGGACGGCAACATCCTATTGCCGACAAAGCCCGCCCCGTAAGGGCGGTGCTCACAACCAATCTCCGTATACCTGCCTGCATCGGCCCAGGTGGCACTTTCCCATCATCATCCGCCCAGCCCCGTCGCCCCGCTCCCGGTAACCGCCTCCCATGTCGACGCAACGACCAGGGCGGTGGTCACGCCGAAGATCGCCACCGACGCCTGGAACGGCCGATCGCGGGATGCCAACTCGGTCGGGTCGTCGTAGGCCCCCCGCTCCAGCAACACAATCGCCCGCAAAAGCCCAAACGTGGCAGGCAGTATGGTGAGCCACAGCAGGTTGAAGCCCAAGATGTAGTGGTTGTAGTCGTCTTCCCGCGACTGGACGTACCCGGCATACGTCAGCAAGGTGGCTACTGCTGTCACTACGACGGCCATTCGCAGCAGTTCGTCCGTGTACCCGCTCTGGACCGCGCGGACCGCCGCCGCGTCCGGCCCCATGGTGCGGCGTTCACCGAGCCGCTTGCCGAAGGCCAGGAACATCGCCAGGAAAAAGGTCGAGTTCAACAGCCATGTTGAGGGGGTGACCGAAATTGCCGCGCACCCTCCAAGGACCCGCAGCACGAACCCCGAGGCGAGGCTGATCACGTCCAGGATGACGACGTGCTTCATCGCCACGCTGTACAGAAGGGTGTTGGCCACGTACAGGCCCGCCGCGGCGGCGACGAGGGGAACCCCGCGAGCGGGTACGAGCAGGAGGGACGCCGCCGCCAGGAGGAGCAGGACCACCGAAAACCACCGTGCCGCGGCGGGGGTAATGACCCCAGCGGCAATCGGCCGGTGCCGCTTGCGAGGGTGCAGGGCGTCGGCGTGCCGGTCCCGGACATCGTTGAGCACGTAGCAGGCACTGGAGGCAAATCCGAAGACAAGCAAGGCGCCCGCCACCCCCAGCCCGGTTTGGAGGGTGACCTGCTTGAGGTTGCCGTCCGCGATCCAGTAGAGCGGCCCGAGGAGGACGAACGCGCTCTTGGCCCACTGGGTTGGCCGCGCGAGACGCACGAATTGGGCCGGTCCAGGCTGCGGAGCCCTGACGGGTGCAGCCGCCGCGGCTGGCTGAGCGGGAAGGGGGTTTGTGACTTCGGAGGTGGCGGTCACCCTGAGAAAATCCTAACGGGCGGGGTGGGTCAGCGGCGTCTGTGACGAAGACGAGAATCGGTCATTCCGGTCGCGTGGCGTGACGAGAGGTGGTGTCTCTACTACCCGCGGCTCGTTGCGGTGGTTCTGGGGGCTGACCAGGGCCGTTGCCCAGTTTGCCTGAGCGTTGAGGGTACCCCCCTGATTGGAGGAGGTCGTCAGGCGGCGATGGACCTGGTGCTCTCTTCGGGCGATGAACTGGGTGGGGCGGTCAGTACGGGACATCCGGCCATGCGAGTGATGCTGATTGATGAGTCGAAGGAGATTCGGGCGGTGGAGCGCTCCATTCTGGCTCAGCTCGGTTACACGCAGGTGGAGGAGGCTTCGGACGGGCAGGATGCGTTGAGCAAGGTCGGTGCGTTCAGGCCGGATCTCATCCTGCTGGACTGGGACATGCCGCGGGTGGATGGGCTTACGTTCGTCAAGCGGTTCCGGGCCGTGAACCAGAGCACCGTGCTGATCATGGTGACCGAGGTGCGTGAGCGAGCGCGTGTGCTTGAGGCAATCGACGCGGGGGTGAGCGGGTATGTGATCAAGCCGTTCACGCCGGACCTGTTGAGCCGACAGATCAGCCGTGCGACGGGGCGATCGCGAGCGGCTTGAGTGTCGTGGTTGAACGCCGCTTCCTCTTGTTGCTGCACCAAACGCGGGCGGTAGCAACGCCACCACTTTTGAGGAGTTTCGCTGGTTCGAGTATGCTGCGCCTTTCGGGTGCGAAGGCCGACCTATAGCATCGCCGGCGAAGATGGCGGCCACAGCTTCCAATCGTGATGCAGTTCGCCCTGCGCCTGTGCCCTCGGCAGGTTCTGACCTTCCGGGGGAACTTGTACGCTCGCTTTATCGCGAGCTTCATTTGGAAGCGCTGGCGGCGCGGATTGCTTCCGTTGCGTGTGAGTTGACAGGCGCTCCATGTGTGTTGCGGTATGCCGGAGTGACGGATGAGCTCGGGAGCTTGTCCCGCATTGCGGTGTGCGAGGCGGATGGTGACATGTGTGCGCCCCCGGTCGGCGTGAAGCTGGTGAACGGTGATGCGCATGCGGCCGTCTCGTCAAATGGGTCGAACGGATCGAGCAACGATGGGCATGCGGTTGAGCGCCGGACGGGGGCGAATGGCCGCCAGCACGAGTGGATGTCGCTTCCGGTCGACTCGGCCTCGGGTGAGCGGATTGCAGAGCTTCGCATCGATGTTGCCGGGGGAGCGGCGCTCGGTGATGGTGCACGCGCTCGAATCAAGGCGCTTGTTGAGCACGCCGCCGTGGCGATGGAGAACGCACGCACGCACGGCCGCGTGCAGGCGACGATTGCAAGGCAAAATGTGACGGGAGCCCCGCGCGAGGACCACGCGCAGCACTGGCAGGCCGTGCTCCGCCGGAGCGAAGAGCATCGACGAATCGTCGACAGTCTGCCGGCGGCCGTGTACATCTGCGATGTCGAGGGGCGGATTCAGATGTACAACGAGGCCGCTGTCGCCTTGTGGGGAAGGCGGCCCGAGATCGGCGTGGAGCGCTGGTGCGGTTCGCACCGAATTTTCACTTCTGACGGGACGCTGGTCCGGGCCGAAGAGTGCCGGATGGCCGTGGCGATTCGGGAGAACCGCCCGGTACCGGGCGACCAGGTGATCATCGAGCGCGAGGATGGCACGCGCCGGCATGTGTTGCCGCACCCCGAACCGCTGCGCGACAGCGAAGGTCGGCTGGTCGGGGCCATCAACATGCTGGTGGATGTCACGGAACAGCATCGCGCTGCCGAAGCGCAGAGCCTGCTGGCGGCGATCGTGGACAGCTCGGGGGACGCGATCGTCAGCAAGACGCTCGAAGGGCGGATCACGAGTTGGAACGCCGGGGCTCAGCGCACGTTCGGATACACGCCGGGCGAGGCGATCGGCAAACACGTCACGATGTTGATCCCGCGGGAGTTGTGGGGAGACGAGGAGATGATTCTGGCTCGTCTGCGGCGTGGCGAGCGTATCGATCACTTCGAAACCAGGCGGCTTCACAAGGACGGCCACATCGTCCACGTATCCATTACCATTTCCCCTGTGCGTGATGCCTCCGGCCGGATCATCGGCGCCTCCAAGGTGGCCCGGGACATCACCAGCAGGAAACGCCACGAAGAAGAGATCGAGCGGCTGAACGCGCAACTGCGCGAGCACGTCCGCGAGCTCGAGACTCTTCTGAATGTGCTGCCGATCGGCGTGTTCATTGCGCACGATCCTCTGTGCAAGCGCATCACGAGCAACGCCGCCGGCAGCGCGCTCCTTCGCCTGCCGTCCCCGGACGCGAACGCCTCGCGCACGGCGGATGAACCGGATCGCAGCAAGCTGAC
Source organism: uncultured Phycisphaeraceae bacterium (assembly GCA_964460345.1). Classification (GTDB taxonomy): domain Bacteria; phylum Planctomycetota; class Phycisphaerae; order Phycisphaerales; family UBA1924; genus CAYWRO01. The sequence goes on from CAYWRO010000060.1 coordinate 10,239, forward strand.
GTTCCGCGTGTTCCGCGAGGGCCGCGAGGTGCCGGATGAAGATCTTCCGATGCAGCGCTCGACCCGAACGGGCGAGGTGATCAGCGGGGAAGAGTACGAGGTTGTCTTCGACGACGGCGCCACACGCTACCTGTATGAGTTTGCCACGCCGTTGCTGAATGCGGAGGGGCGAATCCGCGGGTGCATCGCCGCGTTCATTGACATTACGGAGCGCAAGCGCCACGAAGCGCAGATGCGGCTGGTTATGGCGGAGTTGAACCACCGGGTAAAGAACACGCTGGCGGTGGTGGATGCCACAGCGCAGCAGACGTTGCGTCACACGCCGGACATGCAGGCGTTCAGCGCCGCCTTCAGCGCCCGACTCCGGGCGCTGGCGCAGGCGCACGGCCTGCTTACGCAGACGGACTGGCAGGGCGCAGAGTTGACGGGCCTTGCACTGGCGGAGCTTCGTTCCCGCGTGGCAGACATGGAGCAGATCATTCTGTGCGGTCCGGCCGTGGTGCTCCGGCCCAACGCTGCGCTGGCCCTGCACATGGTCCTGCACGAACTCAGCACCAATGCCGCGAAATATGGAGCGCTGTCGGCCGCCGGCGGAGTCGTTCGGCTGGAGTGGCGGATCGTGCCGGACCAGGGCGGCGGTGCGGCACTCCAGTTGACCTGGACGGAAGCAGGGGGCCCGCCGGTGTCGCAGCCCTCGCGACGCGGCTTCGGCACCAAGGTCCTGACGCGCACAATCGCTCATGAACTGCAGGGGACGGTATCGATGGACTTCGCGGGAGAAGGACTGCGCTGTGTGATCAGGTTTCCGTGGACCGGCAGGGTCGGCTTCATGGCGGCTGCGCACGTGTAAAGGAAATGGCCATGTGCGATTCGCTGGACGGGGCGCGGGTGCTGGTCGTCGAGGACCGCTGTGCGATTGCCATCGCCTTGTGCGACGCGATCGAGGATTGTGGCGGGACGGTGGTCGGTCCGGCGGCGAGGCTCGCACAGGCGCTCGATCTGATCGGAACGGCGGATGTGGATGTCGGTGTGCTCGACGTCGACCTTGACGGGGAGGCTTCCTATCCGGCAGCAATGGCCCTCTGCGAACGCGGGGCGCCGGTCATCCTGCTGACCGGGTATGACCCGCATGCGATGCCGCCCGAACTGGCCGGCGCCGAGGTGCTTCAGAAGCCGGTTGTCTGGTCAGATCTCGTACATCGGCTGGCCGTGCTGGTTCGAGCCGGCACAGTGGGCCGGTGACGATCGGGCATGTGCGCCCGTGTGGAGCGGGGATGCTGGGCGGTAGCGTTCCCCATGCGGGGGCAGGAAAGGTCCTGCGCTCAGCACGGGAGCTTCATGATGCCGAAAGCCTGGTCAAAGAAGGACGAGCGTCAGTACGACCACATCAAGGAAAGCGAACGGGAGCGCGGGCGATCCCCTCGCCGCGCCAAGGAGATCGCGGCGAGAACCGTCAACAAGACCCGGGCCAAGCAGGGTCGAACGAAGTCTTCCAAGGGCCGTTGAACACCGGATTCTGAATAGCAGGGGCCTATCCGGCGTGGCTGCACGGCAGGTGCGAGTCACGTTCGTTTGAGCCGTCCGTGTTCGTGCTCGCGGATCAGGAGGCGGGCGTTCTTGTTGTTGGCCTTGAAGGCCACATCGAAGAAGATGTCGACGATGGGGATGAGGCCGATTGCCCAATCGAGGGCCAGATTGGTTGTCATTCGCGCCAGCACGCGCTTGCGAGTGCCGAGCCGGACAGCTTCTGCGACGATGTAGGCTCCGATGAGTGCGGTCGCGGTATCGCCCACGACGGGGATCAGCCCGACGATAGGGTCGAGCCCGATGCGCACGCCCAGGCCGGGAATCACAAACCGCGAGTCCAGCAGGTCGGCCAGCGCCGTTATGCGGCGGATGCTGCGCTCAGTATCCGGATCGCCGCGCACGCGAGCCCATCGTGCGCGGGTCCCCGGATGTCGTTGGACATGACTCATGCAGTTGTGGTGGTCGCTTATTTTCGCGTCGCGATGATCCAGATGGCGTGCACGAGTCCGGGCACGTAGCCCAGCAGTGTGAGAAGAATGTTCAACCAGAAGTGTCCGGTAGGGCCGACCTCAAGGAAGACGCCGACGGGGGGAAGGATGATTGCGAAGATGATCTTGACGATATCCATCGTGCTCTCCGTGGCCCGGCGCGCGGCACGAATCAGGCGTTTGCGCCTCCGGCCAGCCTCGTGGCGATCTCCTCCAGCTTGCGCGCAGCGGCCTGCTCTTCGGCCAAAGTTTCGCCGAGCAGATCGGCGATGTCGTCAAACCCCAAAGCGCGAGCGCATGCGACCGCGTCGGTGTAGGTGGCGATCTCATACCCCTCGGCCTTGCGTCCTGCGCCGGCGAGAAGCACATCGCGAGCAGGCCCCGCGCCGTCTTCTTCGATCACCTCGTCTCCTTCGCTGGTGATTCCGTCGGCGCCCTTGCACTTTTCTGCGCGTTCGGAGCGGCCGAGCATCTTGAACGACTGCTCCAGGCGCTTGATCTGCTGCACGGTTTCGTCATGATGCAGACGAAAGGCGTCCGACAGAGCATTGTCCTGGGCCGCCTGGGAGAGACGGGCCAGGGAGTTCCTGAACTGCTTTTCGGCGCTGAGCAGATCCTTGAGGTTGTGGAACAGCACATCTTCGAGCGTGTTGACGGACATGGCGGGCTCCAGGTTGCTCAGGCGTGAGAAACGCGATTGGCGTGGTGCGCATTAAGCAGGCTCTTGACTTCGTCGACGCGCGGATCGTTGCTGTCAAGGTGAACGCCCACGAGAACCGCGCCGTGCTCGAGCGCATTCTCATAGTGCTTGATCTCGTGTTCGGGTATCGCCAGCCCGACCAGCGCGCCGACGCCCGCGCCGGTCGCAGCGCCCGCACCGGCTCCGGCCAATGCCGCCACGAGTGGACCGGCGACGAGCAGGCCTGCGCCCCCGGTGGCAAGGGTGCCGATCATTGTGAAGCCCGCGACGAGGGCGCCGATCGCTCCGCCCGCGCCGGCGCCGACGGCCGCGCCCTCCGGCAGCTTCGTGTGGGTCTCCACCCCGAACGCTGCTTTGTCCACTCGATCAGAGGCCACCAGGCTGATGTCCTCCTGCGCGATGCCGATTGAAGTCAGCGCCTGAACAGCGGCAGATGCGTCCGCGGCGGTCGGAAACAACCCGGTAAGAACTCGTCCCATGCCGTCACTCCCCTGTTTGATTCACTCGCCATCCACGCCGCCACCGACGCCGACAGCGCTGATTCGAGTATGGCGGCATGTGGCGGGGTCGCCGAGTGGGCCGATTGCTCGGACGGCCCAAATGGGAACTCTGACGGGGCGGCACGGTGGGACGGGATGTGGGCTGAGAGGAAGGGGCTTCGGCGACCCGTGTCCGGTCCTTATTCAGTTCAGGGGATCCCGCCTCGAGACACTCGCGTAGCGTTAGCGACTATGAGGCGGATGTACGGCTATCGACTGGCGGGAGCCGCGGCCACGATGTGGGCTGTCGCGGCGGTGGGCATCGGAGCGGTTCGAGCCGTTCCGAATGCACAACCGGAGGCTTCCGTGGGCCCATTGCCCGCTCAGTCAGGGTCGCCGGGGCCGGCGCCGGCCTCCGACCCGGTGCACGTGCCGGGCTCCCGGCTGCCGGAGGCGACCGTTCACTTCAAGGACGGCAAGCAGTTGACCGGGCTGGTCGTCGACTTGACCGAGGAGCAACTCACGTTGCGCGTTTCGGGCGTCAATGCCACGTTCCGTCGCAACCTGATTGACCACATCGAGCGCTTGCCGCCCGTGGAAGAGCGGTATTTGAGAATGCGTCAGGCCATCGGAGACGATGCTGAGCAGTTGACGCTTCTTGTTCGATGGCTGATGGATCGCGAGCGGTTCGAGCTGGCGCTTGAAGAAGCGCGACGAGCGGTGGCGCTCTCGCCCGATAGCGCGGAAGCCGAGCGCCTGTTGCGGGTGGTGGAGGGACGGATTGAACTTCTCAAGAACCGTCGGCCGGAACTGGCGGAGCAGGGGCGCGACCCGGCTCCTCCGTCAGCGGGTCCGAGGCCGGTGCAACCAGCTTTCCCCCTGCTGACCGAGGCCCAGATCAATCTCCTGAAGGTCTATGAGATTGACCTGAACGACCCGCCGCGGCTGATGATCTCCCGTCGCACGGTTGAGGACCTCCTGTCAACCTACGCCGGCCACCCCCTCATTCCGGTGTCGGTCGAGGGGCGGGATGCGATCATGCGCTGGCGCGACGTCCAGGTGCTGGATCTGATCTTCAGGCTGCGGGCCCGGGACTTCTACGGGCGAGTTGAGGTGCTGGAGAGCCCCGCATCCATGAAGAGGTTTCGGGATGATGTGAATCGCGGATGGCTCGTCAACTCGTGCGCGACGACGCGCTGCCATGGCGGGGAACAGGCAGGCAGGCTGCGGCTCTTTAACCGTCGGCCCAGCGCCGAGGCCTCGTACTACACGAACTTCCTCATCCTTGATCGCTTCCGGCTGAAGGATGGCTCCGCCCTGATCAACTACGACGACCCGGAGAAGTCCCGGCTGCTTGATTTCGCGGTCGCGCGAGAGGAATCGCTCTCCCCACATCCGGTGGTGCCGAGTGACGTCAGCGGTCGAGACGAGTGGCGGCCGGCGTTCCGATCAAAATCCGACCGCCGGGCGCGGGCGACCGTCGACTGGATCCGATCAATGTATGTGCCGCACCCGGAGTACCCCATCGACTACGAGCCTCCCACGGGGTCTGCGCTCCCCCCGGAATCGGAACCGCAGGAGCGATAGGAGCGGATGGGAGAACCGGCTCAGCGCCTCCTCGCCCGTGTGGCGGGCAGCCCATGGAGGGGCGTGGTTATCGGCCGTTGAGTGTGGCGGCTCGTGGGCGTTGTAATGTCCGAAATCCGCGTTCGGCGACCTGCCGGGCGTAGCGCTGATACAGTGGTCCCCCTGCCCGGAGGGTCGGCGGATTCGCTCGCACCTGAGTTTCCGCGCCGCGGCGTATGCCGGGCGTCCAGTAGAGGTAAATGAGGATGGCGACAATCGGATCGTGGCGGCGGATCGGGGTGGTGACGGCGAGCGCTGCAGTGGCTCTGACGTTGGGCGGCTGTGAAGAGGCGAACCCGGCCTCTGAAGCAGTCAACAAGGCGTCGACGCAGATGGAGATGCTCGCGCTTGGCGGGGGTCAGAAGCCGCTCGCGGAGGATCGTCTGCGGGATGGGTACTCGACTGTTCTCACCACCCTTCGGCCGGCGGAGGCCGGTTCGGCAGGGTCACGCCGGGCTGCCGCGGCATCGCTCGCAGCGCAGGCGGAACTCGGGCTGGGCTCGCTGGCGCTGGCCGATGCGCTGGATACCGAACTTGCGTGTGCTCGCCGCGAAGCGGAGATTCGCACACTGCAGAACCATTGGACGAGCCTGAAGAGTCTCGAGGCATCGCTTCTTGCGTTCGATCCTTCCGGCGAGATTGCCCGGCTGGAGGAGGAACGCGTCACACGCGCGGCCGAGGTGACCGTCGCGCGGCAGGAGCTTGCCGAAGCCCAGGCCGAACTCGACGGGATGCGCAGCCGCATTGCCTCGCTCGAAGAGCAGGCGCGGGTGAAGTGGCGCGAGGAGACGGAAATCCGCCAGAGCGCGGTCGACATGGATGAGGTCACGCGTGCATCGCTGATCGCCGATGCGACCCGGCTCAAGCGGCAGGGAGATGCCCTGGACCGGCAGGCTTCGGAGCTTCGAGCCGAGCTCGAGTCCCGGGAGCCGGCGCTTCGCGACATCGAGGCGGAAATCGATCGACTGACGACCCAGAGCGAGCAGCTCTCGGCGGCGATTCAGGCCCTGCAGACCGAGCGGTCGCAGCGCGTGGCCCTCGCCGAGGAGACGGCAGCGGAGGCGTCGGCACTCGCCAGCCGGATTGCCGAGGTCGTCGGCCAGCTTGATGATCTGCGTGAAGCGGCCCCTGCCGCGTGGCAGACGGTTGCCGAGGCTTGCGACGCCGCGGCCGGGAAGGCGGGAGCGGCCTCGGGGGCTGCCAGCAACCTCGGTCAGATTCAAAGCGGGGCTGCCGAACAGATGCGGGGCGACGCCCTGGTCCATCAGGCAGGCGGGTGTGAGGCCTACGCATCCACCATGCGACTGCTGGCCCAGACGGAGCCGGCCCTCCCCCGCACCGAGGCGTACGCCGCGGCGGCCGCCGCGGCGGAGCAGAAGGCGGCCGAGTTGCGGTCGCTTGCAGAGACGGCCTACGGCCAAGCGGCGGACGCATTTGAGGCGCTGGGGGGTGAGGGTGACCGTGTCGAGCGCGCCATGCAGCAGCTTGGCGGCACGCTCCGCGAGAAGGCCGGGACTCCTGCGGCCCCCGCTGAAGAGACCTGGGAGGAGCCGGTCGAGGATGGCGAGGCGGCCGGCTAGAAGGATCTGCCCGATTGACGTGCAGGAGAGTTTCAGCTAACTTTGTCGCCCCCGGCGCTTGTGTGCGGTGCGAGGGCTCTTGTGAGGCGGACTTGTGTTGATTCGCAGAAAGCTGCTCATCCTGGCCGGCGCGATGGGGATGTTCTTCGCACCGGGGCTCGCCGTTGCGCAGCAACCCTTTTCGCCGGAGGCGCTCTCGGCGTCTAATCTGACCGCCGCGCAACGGGGGCAGATCGAAGCGTTCGTCAACGAAGTGGTCGCCGGGCTCGGCAGTGGGGATGCGGTGCAGATCATGACCGCTCGCCGAGTGGCCCAGCGCGAGCTGGCGCGGCCGGAGGTGCGGGTTCCCTTCCGGCTGGACTTCGCTTCTGTGGCCACGCCGAAGCTGGCGGAGTTGGCGAAGAACCCGAACGATCTGGCGGCCATCAACGCGATCTACATTCTCGGCGACATGGCCACCGGCGAATCGTCGGTGGCGCTGCTGGACAGTTTGAAGGACGAGCGGGAGTCCGTTCGCTACGCGGCGGCAGTTGGACTCGAAAAGGCCTTTACGGCGCCAAATGCCGTGGTGCCGCGGCGGGATCTCGATGTGCTGCGCCGGCAGCTTGCGGTGCGGTTGGCGGCGGAGCAGTCGCCGAAAGTCGTGACGGCTTACGTCCGCATGCTGGCCGCCGCCGCCGATCCGGCGCGCTGCACGGTGGAAGAGATGCGGCCGATCGCAATCACGCTGCTCGGCACGACCTTTGCCGACCGGCTCGTTCCGCTGGGCGGCGAGGCGGTCGACGGGCCGACGATGGACGCCATGCTGGTGGCGGGCGAAACGCTTCGCGGCGAGCTGACCCGAGTCGGCGCGACCACGCCGGACCAGCAGGTGAAGGATGCGGCGCGATTGGGCGGGCACCTGCTGGCATACGTCCGGCGGCGCGCGCTGGCCGGCGATATTGGCTCGAACGAGCCGGCAGAGTCGGTTCGCACCGAGCGGCAGAACCTGCAGACCCTTGCTCAGCTCGGCGAGCAGATCACGATTTTCGCAGGGACGAAGCGTGGGAAGTCTGTTCCGCCCCCGGGGCTGCCGGCGTTGATCGCCCAGAACCGGGATGCAGAGTTCATCGACAAGTCCCTGGATCTGATCGGTCCGGAGGGTGTGCTCACGGCTCCACCGTTCGGATTCGCTGACAACGAGTTCATCAAGGACTGAGCAACTGTTCAGCGGGCGGTCGCTGGTGCGCGGCGATGTCTCCTTGACAAGCGCCTGCCGTTACGGCATGCTGCGTCGCGGTGCTGCGCGATCCCGTGCCGAGTTGGGTGCAGGCGGCGACGGGGGGTGGCTATCGGCGCGTGCCGGCGAGGCGAAGCCTCTGGGCGTTCGCTGCACTTGCTCTGGGTCTGCTGGCTGGCCGTCATCTGCCGCACGTCGACGCGGCGGTCTGGTTCTCCTGCGCGTGCGGGGCAGTGAGTCTGGGGCTGCTCTGGCGGGGGCGAGCCTGTGCGGCGCTCCTGATGGTGGCCGCGGTGCTCTTCGGGGCAGGTTGGTTTGCCGTTCGGATTCATCATCGTGCCGCAAATGATCTGAGCGTACTGCTCGGCCGTGAGTTGGCGCCTTCGGCGGGAGGCGGGCCAGCGGCTCCGCTCATCGTCACGCTTGAGGGTGTGGTGCGCGATCCTCCCGAGCCTGCGCCCAAACCTCAGTCGATGTTCGCGCACCTTGCCTTCACGCGCGATCAGGCGAGGTTTACATTGGATGTGTACGCGATCGGGCAGGAAGAGCAGCGGCGCTGTCGCGGCATCGTCTCCGTGCGGATGGATCCCGACGCGGCGAGCCAGGTCGGCAGCGGAGACATCATCCGCGTGACCGGCCGGTTTCGCGGCGTGGCGCCGCCGGTGAACCCGGGCGAACCGGATTGGCGGCTGTGGGCGGCTCAGGAGGGGCGCGTGGGTTCGCTTGAGGCGCCGGGTTCGGCCGGCGCCGGGTCGCTGGTGCAGGTGGCAGGGGTGGAGGCGCCGGCGGGGGCGAAGGTTGCCGCACTGTGGCGCCGGGTGGTGGGTGGTGTGCGGGAGCGTGCGCGAGAGGCCCTGCTCGATCGCGCGGATGACCCGGCGCGTGAGGTTCGATCCGGGCGCGAGGTTGTGCTTGCCGCCCCTGCGACGACGGATGATGCCCGGGCGCTGCTCGGCGCGCTGTTGCTCGGCCGGCGCGAAGCGCCGGATCCGGACATTGATGATGCATTCACGCGGCTCGGCCTGCTGCATGTGCTGGCGATCAGCGGGTTCCACCTGGCCGTGCTGGCGACGGGAGTGATGTTTGTGGTCAGGCTGACGGGTGACCATGCGCGGCTGGAACCGATCCTGGTCGCAGCGGTCGTCCTCGTGTACCTGGTCATGGTTCCGGCGGAGACGCCCGTCATCCGTTCCGGCGTCATGGTGCTTTCGTTCCTGGCGGCCGAGACAATGGCGCGGCGGTATGACAGGCTGACGCTGCTTGGCTGGATTGCGGTTGGTGTGTTGCTGTGGCGTCCGCTGGACCTGTGGAATCTTGGCTTTCAACTGTCGTTCGGCGTGACAGGAGCGCTGCTGTGGCTGGCGGGTTACACGCGTGACCGCCTCTTCGGGTTCCCACTGCGCGGCGTCGTGCAGCACGAGCCGGCGCCATCGCGGCTTCAACTTGTGCGCGGGCCGTGGCGATGGGCGGTATCGAGGATCAAGGACGTTACCAGCGCCTCGCTTCTGGCTTGGGGCGTCGCGAGCCCGGCCATTGTGGCGCAGACGGGCCTTGTCAGCTTTGCAGCGCCGATTGCGTCGGTGGTGGTGCTGCCGCTGGTGCTGGTCATTCTCTGGCTTGGCTACATCGCCCTGCTGGTCGGCATGCTGTCACCGGAGGGCGGCCCGCTGGGGGACACCGCGGATGCCATCGTCGCGGCCGTGGTTCATCTGGCCGAGTGGTGGGTTCGGCTGACCCTGCTGATGGACCAGGCGCCGTTGACGTCTGTGCGCCTCGGCCGCGTTTCTGCCTGGTGGGGGCTCGCGGCGACGGTTGCCGTGGTGTACTGGTTCCTCCGCGGCCGCGTGCGTGACTGGCGGGGGTGGTCCTCGGCTGCCGTGATCATCGTGTGGCTTGGATTGGAGTTGTGGGCGGGGTCGCGTCTGCCGCGCGGCGTGCTGTTTCGGGCCGACATGCTGGCCGTGGGGGATGGGACGTGTATCCTGCTGCGATCGGAAGGCGAGGCGGTGCTGTGGGACTGCGGATCGAGGCGCGTGGATGTGGGGCGGCGCGTGATCTCACGGGCGGTGCGCGAACTCGGGGCCCTGCGGGTGCGCACGGTTGTCATCACCCATCCGAATCTGGATCATTACAGTGCGCTGCCGGATGTCATCGAGCCGCTCGGCGTCGAACGCGTGTTGATGACGGAGTGGTTCACAACCGATGCGCAGCGACCCGGCAGCGCCACATGGATGCTGCTGGAAGAACTGCAAGACAGGGGCGTCGAGGTTGTCATTGTCGGCGCGGGAGACCAACTCGTGTTCGGTGCAGTCAGGATCGACCTGCTGCATCCGCGCGCGGGCGTTACCTACAACGAGTTGAACGACACCTCGCTCGTGGGTCTCGTGCGTGTGCCCGTTCGGACAGCCGACGAAGGGCCGCAGGAGCGCACGATGCTCCTGACAGGCGACATTCAGCAGCAGGCGATCGGGATGCTGATGGCGACGCGATCCGGGCTTGATGTCGACGCGATGGAACTGCCACACCACGGAAGCGCCACCGCGGGCGCGGTCGAGTTTGTTCGGTGGCTGCAACCGGAAGTGGTGCTCCAGAGCACGGGTCCATCTCGCGTGGGGGATCTGCGCTGGCTGGAGGTGCGGGGCGGGCGCGACTGGTTGGTGACGGCTGTGGATGGGGCGTGTTTCGTGGAGTTTCATTCGGATGGGCGAGTGCGGAGCGGGGCC
>CAYWRO010000061.1:0-20262 GCA_964460345.1 uncultured Phycisphaeraceae bacterium
CACCGGTCAATCATTCAGCGATTTCATCTGGTCCTTCGTCGATGGCGAGCCGATCGTGAACCGGCCGCGGACGCTCAGGGATGTGCCGGCGACGTCCGCCGTGAGCGACGCCATGAGCCGCGACATGAAGAAGCGCGGCTTCACCTTCGTCGGCTCGACGATTCTCTACGCCCTCATGCAGGCGTGCGGGCTGGTGAACGACCACCTGGTGACGTGCGAGTGGAAGGAAGCCCCAGCGAGGGGCTGAAGCGTCACGCGAGGCGGGACTTTTGGGGACCGTAGCCCCCCGCGCGCGGAGGCGACGCTGCGCACGATCAGGGACGGCGCGGGAAGGTGTGCAGCAACGTAGCGAAGGGGGCGTCGCATGGCGAGCGGGGCGGTCGGGCTGGCGAAGGAATCGATCAAGCGCTTCGGCGAGGACCGCGGCTCCGTCATGGCCGCGGCGATCGCGTTCTTCACCGCCCTGTCCTTCCCGCCCCTGGTGATGCTCATCGTGACGATCGGCGGCTTCCTCGGCGAAGACACGCAGACGAACCTGATCAGCTACTTCAAGGCGAACGTCAGCGCCCAGGCCGCCCAGATGGCCGACCAGGTCGTCGAGCAGCAGCAGGCCGCCTCGCAGGGGCAATCGATCCTGCGGACGGCTCTGAGCGTCGCGCTGCTGCTCTTCGCCGCGAGCGTCATCTTCGCCCAACTCCAAGCGTCGCTCAACTGGATCTGGGGCGTCAAGGCGACGCGGAAAGCCGGCGGGGGCATGCGGGGCGTGTGGAACATGGTCCGCAAGCGGCTGCTCTCGATGGGCATGATCCTCGCACTGCTGTTCATCCTCCTGGTCGCGATGGTCGTCTCATCGGTGCTCAACGAGATCTTCAACTTCGGCTCCGATGCGGTCGGGTGGCTGTCGTCGTTCGCCGTGTCGGTGGTGATCTACACCGTGCTCTTCGCCGTGATCTTCAAGTACCTGCCGGATGTCCGCATGCCGTGGGCCCCGGTCTGGCTCGGGGCGTTCATCACGGCGCTGCTCTTCGCGCTGGGGCAGATCGCGATCTCCATCTACATGCGTTACGGGGGCGTCGGCGACGACTACGGCCGCGCGGCGGGCTCGCTGCTGGCGATGCTGGTGTGGGTGTACTACTCGGCGATGATCTTCCTCTTCGGCGCGGAAGCAACAAAGGTGGTCGCGCTGGCCCGGCACGTTCCGGTGCGAACCACGCCCTATTCACGCTGGCGCGATGAGGCGCACGGCCCCGCAGGACACCCCGCGTAGCGCTCGTTTCCCACTGCAACAGGAAAAGCGGCCACCCTTCCCATGTCGACGGCGCAGAGCCGAGGGGATCATCCGTCATTGTGCCAACTCAGCGTCTGCAGGAGTGCAGGCGCTCCAGGCAAGAGGTGAATCATGGAAGAACAGAACCGTACCGATCCGGGAGGCCTGAAACGACACGGTGATCCGCTCGAGCGCGGCGCATCCGGAAGCGACAAGCCGATGGGCGCCAAGCCGGGCGAAGGCGAACGCCGCGGCGACAGCGGCGCTCGACAACCGGGCGCCGGGGCGCCCAACATCGGCGCCGGCAGCGGCGGCAACGTCGGTGTGCAAAGCCGCCCCGGCACATCGCCGCAGTGGATGTCCGGCCAGTCGGGAATGGAACGCGGCTCGCATCGACCGGGCAACGTCGGCAACGGCGGACACGGAAGCGGCATGAAGGACCGCTTCGGCAACTTCGGCGACGACATCACCGAGAAGCTGCGCAGCAACGTCGGGCGCGTCGCCGAGACGGGGCTGCACCGGCTTGCCGAGGAGATCCGCTCGATCGGCCACGCGACACACTCGGCCGCCGACAAGTTCGAGAAGGAAGAGCACGGCCAGATCGGCAGGTACATCAGCGAGGTGACCCATCGCTTCGACGATGCGGCCGATTACCTTGAGCACCAGGGATTCGACGGCATCATCGACGACGCCAGCAACCTGGCGCGGCGAAACCCGGCCGTCTTCCTCGGCGCTGCCGCGCTTGTTGGCTTCGTCGTAGGACGGCTGATCTCGGCCAGCGGGCCGCGCCGCGAGTCGTACGGGCAGGGCAGCTCCTACGGCGACGAAGGCTCGCTGTTCGACCAGTCCTCGCGTGAGGAAAGGAGACCGGTATGACGACGCTCCATTCACCGCCTGAGCCGCGGATCGGTGAGCGCTCGGCCTACGGAGGATACGGCGGCCGAACGCAGGGAAATCGTTCCGTCGCCAGCCTCATCATGGACCTGCGCGACGAGGCGACGAACCTCATCAAGAACGAGATCCGCCTCGCCAAGGCCGAACTCACGGACAAGGCCCAGGATGTCAAGAAGGGGGCCATCTCCGGGCTCACCGGCGGAGCCATCACCTACGCCGGGGCGCTCATGCTCCTGGTGGCCGCGGCCGCCGGCCTGTACGCGCTGATGCGCGAAATGGATGTCTCTCCCTTCGTGGCGGGCTGGCTCGCACCCCTGATCGTGGGCGGCATCACGCTCCTGATCGGGCTCGGCATGCTGGCGGCCGCGAAGAACAAGATGTCCGCGGATCACCTCCGGCCCGATCGCACGCGGCGGAGCCTGGAGGAGACGCGGGACTGGGCCGGCAGGACGGCCGAACGCACCGCAGACCACCTCAAGTGGGAGCGGTCGGAGCCCAGCCTTCATGAAACCAGGGATTGGTCTGAAAGGAAGGTCACATGAGACGCGACGGTCACAACGGAATCCCGCGCACGGCCGGAGACGAATCGGTGGCGGCGATTGAGCAGGAGATTCGCCGGAATCGCGCGGAAATGGATATGACGCTCGAAGAACTCAGCCGGCGGCTGGAGCCTCGGCGCATCGCGGACAACCTCTGGGGCAGCGTTCGCGATCACATCCCGACCGGCAGCGACGCTGCCGGAAAGGTGCAGGATCTGGGCGCGGTGATCGGCAAACGCATCGGCGCCCACCCGATCCCAAGCGCGATCATCGGGGCGGGCATTCTGTGGCTTCTGGCCGAAGAGGCCAGAGGCGAACGAACCCGCATGAGCGACATCGCCCGCGGGCTGAAAGAAGGAGCGCGCGTCGCGGGCAAGGGTGTCCGGAAGATGAGCGAGGCCGCCAGGGAGCAGGCACGGCAGCGCCGCATGGCGTCCGTCGGCTATGGCTCCGAAACGCAGCATGTCTACGACGACTACACCCAGACCTCACGCCGCGGCGCCAGTTCAGGAATCATGAGCAAGACCGGGGATCGACTGTCAAACGCCGGCGAACAGACCAAGGAACGGTTGTCACACATGGGCGAGCGCGCGCACGATCGGCTCTCGCACATGGGTGAGCGTACACAGGAGCGGCTCTCACAGGTCGGAGAGCGCATGCGCGACCGCGTGGCCATGGCTCGGGATCGAGTCTCTCACACGACCGAGCGCATGGGAGGCGCCGCACACCACACGGGAGAGCGGGTCCGAAACGTTGCTCATGATACCGCCGACAAGGTGGGCGAGGCGTATGAGGAGCACCCCCTGGCCATCGGCCTGGCGGCCATCGGGGCAGGTCTGCTTGCCGGTGTGCTCGTGCCGAACACACGCCGGGAGAACGAGGCGATCGGCCCCGCGGCGCGTCGCCTTCGTCAGCAGGCCATGCATGCCGTAGAGAACAAGATGGATGAAGCGGTGCACGCCGCCGAGCAGAAGGTCGACGAGTACTCTCATCAGGCTGAGAAGAAGATTCAGGAAACTCGCGGCAAGCACGAAACCGGCAGCACCGAGCCTCAACCGCGAAAGGGAGAGGAGAAACGCGAGTCGCGGTCAGATTCCTGGGGCTCGACCTCGCAGCCGGGACGCGAACCTCGAGGCATCTCTCCATCTCCTCCTTCCGTGCCGTAGTTGGTCCTCCGAAAGACTGATTGATTGACCCGACATGCCGGCCTCCGCGGGCCGGCTTTTCAATGCGCGACCCCTCCTTCAGGCTTGGCTACGATGCCGCATGACCACCTACCTTGTAACCGGTGCAAACCGCGGAATCGGGCTTGAAATCACGCAGCGGCTTGCCGACCGCGGCGATCAGGTGATCGCTGCCGTGCGGCGTCCGGACACAGCTGCCAGCCTTCGCTCTCTCTCCAACGTTCGCGTTGAGCAACTCGACGTGGCGGACGTGAAGAGCATCCCAGATCTGGCGGGTCGTCTGGGGGGGGAGCCACTCGACGTCCTTGTGAACAACGCTGGTGTGCAGAACCCCGACATGACGCTGGATCAGGTCACACTCGACGGCATGGACGCCTGTTATCGAATCAACGCCGTCGGGCCGCTTCTGCTCACGCGAGCATTGATGCCGAACCTGCTCGCCGGGGCACGCCGAACGGTTGTGAACATCTCGACGAACCTGGCCAGCATGGCGAGAACGGGCGTCGATGATCCGCCGGGGTGGTACGACTACCGCGCCAGCAAGGCTGCATTGAACATGCTCACTCGATGCCTCGCGGCGGAGTTCGGCTCGCAGAAGTTCACATTTGTCGCCCTGCATCCGGGCTGGGTCAAGACGGATATGGGAGGCCCGCAAGCCCCGCTCGAGCGTGCAGAGAGCGGCGAGGGGATCGTCTCCGTCCTGTCCGAACTGACCCCCGCGGACAACGGGCGGTTCCTCGACTGGCGCGGCGAAGAACTTCCCTGGTGACTCGCCGCGTCATCCGCCGGTAACACGCCCAACGATTTGCGGCAGCACTTCGCCCGCTCGCCCGGCGATCATGATGTCCACGGCGTCGCTCGCCGACGTCCGCTCGAGATTGATCTCAATCGTAAAGGCGCCTGCCGCGGCGGCCGCATGAAAGAGCCCCGCGGCGGGGTAGACGACCGCGCTGGTGCCGACAGAGATGAAGACATCACATTCGGCAGAGTCTCGCGCGGCTCTCGTGAGCGCCGCTTCCGGAAGCGTCTCGCCGAACCAGACCACGCACGGGCGCAGGCGACCGCCGGCCTTCGACCGGGGCGGGTATTCCGGGAAGGGCAGAGGCGGGTTGTCCAGCAGTTCGCCGGTCTTCGTGCATTTCCATGTGTGAATGCTCCCGTGGAGCTCAATTACATCGTGAGCGCCGGCGCGCTGCAGAAGCCCATCCACGTTCTGCGTGATCAGCGTTACACGCGGCCGCGGCCGCTCGGCGGAACCACTCGCCGCCCAGCTTTGAAGGCTGGCCAGTGCCGCATGGGCCGGATTCGGTGTGCATTGAGCGATGAGTCCACGACGCCAGTCGTACCAGCGTGTGACCGTTTCCGGGTCACGCGAGAAGGCTTCCGGCGTGGCCAGCTCCATGGGATCGTACCGAGCCCAGAGCCCGGTTTGCGCCTCGCGAAATGTGGGGACACCGCTCTCCGCACTGAGGCCCGCGCCCGAAACGACCGCAATTCGTCTGGCTCCTGCGATTTCGTCGGCGATACGCTGGATTTTCGTCTCAAGCTCTGTCACGACTGGCGGTCCAGAATCCTGTGAAGCGCCCGGCGATGCGCTGGCCAGATTCGTCGACCAGGATGGGTTCCCCGCGGCCATCCACCCCTTCAAGCCTGCCCGCGGCGACAGAGCCGTCCGGGCGCACGAGGCTGGCGTGCTCGCTGCGGCGGTAGAGAACCTGATTCACCTCTGCGGCCAGGGTTTCATTGCTGATCGGTGCGTTCAGGGCCTGAGCGCACGTGGCGAAAAGACGCTGAAGAAGCGGCTCAGGGTCAACGGGCGTGCCGGTGAACTCGTGCATCGAAGCGGCGTCTCGGCGAATCGGTTCAGGCAGGGCGGAGCGATCGACGTTCACATTCACACCGACCCCCACGAGCGCAGCGCGTTGCGGATGCTCCGCCGCGCGGCCGCTGACGGTTTCGGTCAGGACGCCGCCGAGCTTCCGATCGTCGAGGATGATGTCGTTCGGCCACTTCAGGCGAAGCACCGACGCGTGGTCTGGCAGGAACTCGGCGAGCGCATCGCGCACAGCAAGCCCGAGCCGCAGTCCGAGCAACGGGTCGGGCGGCCCCGTGAGCGGCCAGACACTCGTGACCCAGAGACCGCCAGGGGGACTGGCCCACGCGCGACCATCCCGCCCGCGCCCGGCCGTCTGCTCGTCCGCGACAACGGCAAAGGGAAGATCTGGGCTGGTGCCGGCGTCCAGCAGCCGCCTTGCCTCGAGTTGCGTGGAGTCGAGGACATCATGGCGGATCAGGTGCACCTCGGACATCACCTCGCTCCGACCCACCCGGCGCTTCGTTCAAGCTTGCGCACGGCGACCCGGTGGCGTCGCCAGTACATCCACGTGTGCGGCGGAAGGACGCGCCAGGTCATGACGTAGGCGCCCCACATTGTCGGCCGGTATGTCACGCCGTCGGACTCGCGGCGCAGGATGCCTGCGTCCTCACGTCGCTTGAGCTTGCCCCGCAACTGGTTGTTCAGAACGACAATCAGATCGTTCTGCTCCGGCAACGGACGCAACTGCACGCCTTTGCACAGCTCTCCGTGGATCGCATGGAGGCGTCCGAGATCGTGCGTTCCTCGGGCCTGGACCGTTACGACCTTGCGATCCGGCACGTCCTCAGCCATCCCCTCCGCGTTGGTGGTGTTGTACTCGAGTCCGTCCGGGCCTTCGCTGGAGAACTCGGTCTGCCGCAGGATCTTCTCGCCATCGGACGTCGGCTGAAAGAGCGCGCTGACCAGGGCAAGAGTTCGCCGGGTCGGGTCGGCATACACCATCCCGGCGGCCTGCCCTCCGCTCGGCCCTTGGATGTAGCCGCGGAGTTCCAGGGTTAGCCAGGGCTGAAAGCCGAGGGTGACAAGTTCGTCGCCGGCGCGGGCGAAGTACTCGTGGGCCTCGGGCCGTATCTGTTCGACGTCAATCTCGCTGAAGACATCGCCGGCGTTCAGGCGGGTGAGGCTGTACACCAGCACCGGCGCTGCAAGGTAAAAGAGAGCGACGAGGCCCAGGACGGCGACGACGGCCCAGGTGAGCCACCATGCAATGTCCCCGGTTGAGATTGCGAGCAAGCTCAGCATGGCGATCTCTCCCCAACACTGGCAGTGAGTTGGGCCGTTCCACAGCCGACCAGCCCTGGTCTGTTGAGCATACCACGGCGGCCTGCAATGCTTGTGACTAGGGCGAGCCGGGCGATGGTCCGGTAACCTCGGGATTACCCCAGATTTGGGAAGAGTTCGCCCAGATTCGCCCTCATTCAGTTGACAGTGGGGGTGGGTGGGATACCTTGTAGGCCGATGTGCGGCACTCCTGTGGCCGCCACTTCTCCAACCTGTGATACGAAGGAGTCGACCATGCGTCTTGTCAGCGCATTGGGCGTCGTTGTCGTCGCCGCGGCGGCAGCGAACGCGGATACGGTCACGTTTGAGGGCGGGTCATACATGACCTTCTCTGATGCGACGCCGGGGCTGAGCGCCGTCTTTAACTCGTCCACCGTCGGTGGCACGTCCCACTTCTACAACGGACTCGGTATCCCGCTGCCGAACCACCTTAAGTTCACGGGGTCGGACGCGTTCAGCACGAACAGCGGCTCCCCCTTCGTGGTGGGGTCCATGTCGTACTTCAATGGGTCGACGCTCCTGGAGTCCGACGCGGTTGTCGGCACGCTGACCGTGGACTTCACTGCTCCTCCCGGCTTGGGCGAGCAGGGCTTCTCGTTCAACTTCGACTTCGTCTTCACGCCGAACATCCACCGCGATCCCGTCGCGAACTCGGACGTCCTGTCCGTCTCGATGCCGGAGAGCCCGGCCATGGTGACGGTTGACGGGGTGGATTACACCCTGATGATCCGGGGCTTCCTGATCACTGCGGTTCTCGACGCGGACGGAAGCGACCTGGTCGGGACGTACATGGAGAACGGTCTGTGGCTGCCCGAGTGCGCCACGGTGAAGGCCGACCTGATCGCCGAGTTCGTGGCCGCTGGCGGGACCCACTCCATCCCGCTGCCCACCACGGCCGGCATGGCCGCGGCGGGCGGCGCCATGCTGCTGGCCCGTCGTCGTCGGACGATCTGATCTCTCGAAATCTCAATGGTTTATGAATGAGCCCCGGGGCAGCCGTCCTGGGGCTCTTCTTATGCGCCAACCTCAGCGGCACGTTTGTGGCGGAGTTGGAGCGCCGTTCAATCCAAAAAAAGAAAATCCGGCTGCGACCGGTCAGTTCGCAGCCGGATTCGAGGACTCTTTTGGGGCCCTCTCTCGCCTCTCTCTCACTCCGATCTCTCTCTCCAGCAACCCCTCTCTCGCTCCAACCGACCTCTCTCTCGCGCTCTCTCTCCCCACTGCCCTCAGTGAGGACGCGTTGATCAGTTGAAGCAGGCTGCCGAAGAGAAGCAGACCGTAGCAGGCAGACCCAATGTACCGATTTTGCTGCCCGTGTCAACCCTCTTTTTGGCAGTTCCCCGAAAAGGGGGCACAAATTTTTCTCGGACCACGATGTGCCAGATCTAGGGGCGCAGCTGCGGCGTGACCTCAACCAATGGTGAAGCCGCCAGCATGGCAGTAGTCGATGAACTGTTGGAGTTTGACCTTGCGCGGGCCCGAGAAGTACTCCAGGCCGTTCAGCGGTTGGTCTTGATGGACCCACTGAATCGGGGGAGCGTCGGGCAAGTCGAGTCTCCAACCAGACTTACCCGCAAGGGCATCGTGTGTCGGGATATCCGGCAGGGCGCTGGTCAGCGCCGACGCCATCGCCGCGGCGTCCTCACGGCTCACCTGCTGGCCCAGTGTTGAGAAGTAGTCCTTGCCGGTCCATTGGGGTTCGCTGCGTGCCCAGGGATTGAAATCCCAATGGGCCGGCTCGGTCGTTCCATGCGGGCGCCAGCCGTAGCGGAATGCCAGTCCGAGCAGGGCGAGCCACGACTCGTGGCCGAACAGCATGGTCGCTTCGCTCGATTCCCACCGGATCCGGCGGAGGGGAACGTACTCGGGGAGGGGCGGCGGCGGGCGGTGCGAGTCCATTGCTGAACGATAGTGAGGCTTGACGGGGCAGGAGCCGCGGCACCCGTCTCTACTCCATCTCGTGGCCTGCGAAGTCGAAGGTCATGCAATAGCCGGCCCGCCAGACGGGATACGCCACGGAGCATCGATATCCGACGAAGTCGGCAAAGTTCCACCCGGTCGTCTCGAACAGATGACGGGTCAACTCGACCATGCGCGGGTAGGCCGCGGCGCCCACGCGGTCGACCTCGGAGCCGAGCATTTCAAGCCGCGGCACATCCGGTAGCCGCGTCAGCCACCGATCTTCCAACGGAGAGTCCAGGTTCGGCTGCCAGAGTTGGGCGTCAATGGAAGGAATGCAGGAACTGGCCATTTCGCGATGCAGATAGACGTCGAAGATCAGGTGGCGTGAGGCGATGTTGCAGAGCTTCCAGACGCTCAACTCCGCAGGCCGCTCAAGCTCCGGGCGGGGGGTGGTGCCGGCGCTGCGATTGGCCGTGACAACGTCGATCGGAGGGCCGCCGGCCAGTACCTTGGGATCCACAATCTGAATGAGCTGCCCGCGTGCGCCACGTGAGGTCACGATTGGCAGGGGGGTCGTGCTGAAGTCATCCAGCACGGCCTTGGGCGTACGGCCGTGCGCCTCGCTCCGGTCAATGGATGAGAATGGCGCGCGTTCACCAGTCTCCGGCTCGTATCGCGTGTTTCCCGAAGAGAGCACCATCGGGATCGCATCCGGGCGGGCAACCTGTCCGATGACGCCGCTGACCAGCAGACGCTCCATCCGGCGAGGATCGTCAGGCGCTGGACGGAAGGCATAGATCGACAGGAACGACTCGCAGCGGCGCCCGGTGATGTTCGACGCGGCGGCGAAAAGATGCGCCCGGTAGCGCCGGCGGGCCTCCTCCGGATCCGCATCGCCGTCGGCCAGGGCACGGCTTGCTTCAAGACGGGACGCAAGCTTGGTCTGGCTGCCGGCCAGCTCGCGCAAGAGTGTTTCAAACTGTTCGGTCGCCGCTTCCGCCGCATCAACGTCGGCACTATCCGCCCCTCCTTTGCGCATGGCTTCGAGGAAGAGGCGCAGGCCCTGAATGCCCGGCAGGCGGGCGAGCGTATCGGGGGTGGGGGGGTCGGCCAGGCACGAGACGATGCGTTGGCACGTGTTTCGCACGACGCCCAGATGGCGGGCCATACCGCTGGCGCCCTGGGCGTGCTCGGGAAGCGTGGCCACGAGCGTGCGCAGCTCGGCTACCAGCCGCCGCGCGACCTGCTCGGCATACCCCATCTCCTCTGATGAGAGGGAGCGGCTTTCCCGCCGATCACCGTCCAAGGTGGCCTGTGGTTCCCATGCGACTGAGTCCATTGAGAGATCGTAACGGACAGGCGGAGGTCGAACCTTGACAAAGGGACGATGCTGGGTCATACTTGGCCTCAGGACAGATCTGAAGACAGTCTATCATGAGCCAGAGCCCGCAGCAAACGGAGCAATAAAATGAAACAACTATGGAAGTCAGCAGCCGCTGCGGCGGTGATTGCTGCAGCCGCTTTCGGAGCCCACGCAGAGCCAATCGTCTGGAGTGGCTCCTTCGATGCGGACACGATCCTGTTTCCAACTGGAATCGACGGGCTGTTCGGCTCCGTCGTGGCGATTGCACCCGACCTGGATGGGGATGGGTGGGCGGACCTGCTTGTCGCCGAGCCGGCCTTTGACGATGTCGGCCTGGGCCTGAACAACAACGGCCGCGTGCTGCTCTTTTCAGGCCAGACCGGCTTCGAACTTCGGTCATTCGGCTCCAGCGAGAGCGAGGCGCTCTCGGGGCGCTCTGTGCTGCCGATCGTCATGACGGGCGGCGAGGGGGCGTTCAACGCTGTTGCCGTGGGATCGCCGTACGAGGATGCCGGGCGCGACCAGGACGCCGGCTCGATCCTGCTCTTCAACGCCGCCACGGGAGTCGCTGCGGGTCGGCTGGACGGCGTGAGCGGCGCGCAGGCCGCCCATGGGACGGCCATGGCGATGCTCGGTGATCTGAACGGTGACGGAGTGCCGGAGTTGGCGGTTGGCGCCACGCACGTAGATCGTGCTCCTGGACAGGTGATCGTCTACAACGGCGCGACGCTATCGCCGATGGCGACGCTGCACGGCGAGGATGAGTTTGGTGAGTTCGGTCGAGCAATCGGCGATGCGGGGGACGTCAACGGTGACGGCGTGCCGGACATCATCGTCGGAGAGCCGATCGCGAGCTACTTCGAGGAGGCTGAGCCAACCCTGGAGCGCAGCTTCGCCGGACAGGTGTTCATCTACTCCGGCTCAGATTTCTCGCTCATTCGGCGGCTCCGGAGACCGGCGGAGCACATCCGCGGCTTCGGTGCGGCCTTCGGAAACTCGGTGGACGGCGTCGGTGACATCGATGGGGATGGTCGCAGCGAAGTGATTGTCGGCGTGCCTGATGCAACGGGCTTTTTCGGCGAGGTCGGTGATGCATACATTTTCGATGGAGCGACCGGCAGCATTATCTATCGCGTGCAGGGCGAGGGACCGGCGTCCGCTCCGCGCTGGGGCACGAGGGTCCAGGGCGTCGGCGATGTCGACGCAGACGCAATCCCGGACTTCGCGGTGAGCGGGACGGAACTGCCCCTTCGAAGCTTCGCCCCGCCCGGCCCCGGGCGGATGAAGGTCTACTCAGGCGTGAACGGGCTCGAACTGCTCGAGATCGCCGGCGACATCGATTTCGATGCGTTCGGCACGTGGTTCGATACCGGCGATGTAAATGGCGACGGTTTCCTTGATTACCTCGTCGGCGCGGAAGGCGCCAGCACCGCGTACCTCTACCTCGGCCAGGCCATGACTGTGCCGGTCCCGCCATGCCCTGCGGACATGAACGACGACGAGATCGCGGACGTCTTCGACCTGCTGATCTACCTGGACGCGTGGTTCCTCGGCGATGCCGATCGCAATGGCGACTTCGTCACGGACGTCTTCGATCTGCTGGACTACCTGGACGTCTGGTTCGCCGGCTGCTGAGGCAGCCGCGGCCCGGCCCCGCACGAATCCTCTTCCCCAGAGACACAGGCGGCCTCGCAACTGCGGGGCCGCCTTGTCACGTGCCGGGAAAGCACGCCCGTAGGGACGGGCTGTCCGCACCGCTAGCATGCGCCAGGGTTCGCCCGCGGCAGGAGCGGCGCCGGACGACCGGCGTCAGCGGCAGGAGGCGACATGGCCTTTGACGAGCAGCGCCAGCGCATGGTGGACACGCAGATCGCCGCCCGCGGCGTGCGCGACCGGCGCGTGCTGGGGGCGATGCGGATCGTGCCGCGTGAAGCGTTCGTCCCTGAGGATCTTGCCGACGCCGCCTACGCCGACAAGGCCCTGCCGATCGGCGCAGGACAGACGATTTCACAGCCGTACATCGTGGCGCTGATGGCCGAGGCCCTCTCACTGGCCCCGACCGACCGCGTGCTCGAGGTCGGCGGCGGCAGCGGGTATGCCGCGGCGGTGATGTCGCTGCTGGCCGGCGAGGTCTTCGTGATCGAACTGCACCCTGCGCTGGCGGAGGCGGCCGAAGCGCGGCTCGCTGAGCTCGGCTACCGGAACGTTCACGTCACGTGCGGCGACGGCACGAAGGGCTGGCCGGAGCACGCTCCGTTTGATGCGATCAGCGTGGCCGCGGGGGGAGAGACCGAGCCGCCGGCGCTGCGCGAGCAGCTCGCCGTCGGGGGCAGGCTGGTCATTCCCGTCGGTCGTGACGCCGACAACCAGGAACTGCTGCGGCTGCGGCGGACCGGCGAGGACGAATGGGAGCGGACCTCCCTCGGTCGCGTGCACTTCGTCCCGCTGGTGGGGGCCGAAGCCGATGCGCGGCCGTGAGGGTCAGCGTCGGCGGTAGAGGCCCACGCAGAACCATCCCTTCGGATCGAGCCAGTGCCGCACCGGCGTGAAGCCCGCCTGCTCCGCCTCACCGTTGAAGGTGTCGACGGTGAACTTGTGGGAGCTTTCCGTGTGGATGTACTCGCCCGCGCGGAAGTCGAAGCGGCGACCGGCGACTTCGACCTGCTGATCCGCCTGGCTGACCAGGCGCATCTCGATGCGGGAGCGCTCGGCGACCCAGGGGGCGGCGTGGGTGAAGCGTTCGAGGTTGAAGGTGGCGTCCAGCTCACGGTTCAGGCGGTCGAGCAGGTTCAGGTTGAAGCGGGCGGTGACCCCGCCGCGGTCGTCGTAGGCGGCGCGCATGGCGTCCGCTTCCTTCACCAGGTCAAAGCCGATCAGCAGTGCGCCGCCGTCCGCCGCTGCCGGGCCGCTTGTCGATTGCGGCGCGCCGTCGGGCCCGACCATCTCGGCAAAGCGGCGCAGCAGGGCGGCCCGCTGCTCGCGCGTGAGGTTGCCGATCGTCGAACCGGGGAAGAAGACGACGCGATCTTCGGCGGGAACATCCGCCGGCAGGGCGTCGCTCGCGGCGAAGTCCGCCTGCACGGGATGAATCTCGACTTCGGGGAAGCGCGGCGCGAGGTGTTCGGCCGAATCGGCCAGGGCCGCGCCGGAAATCTCCATGGGGACGAAGGCGCGCGGCGCGTCCAACGCTTCGAGCAGGCGCTGGCCCTTCTCGCCGCTGCCGGAGCCCGGCTCGATGAGCGTGCGCTGCGGGCCGAGCGCCTCGGCGACCTCGTTCAGGCAGGCGTCGAAGATCGTCGCCTCGGTGCGCGTCGGGTAATACTCCGGCACGCGGCAGATATCCTCGAAGAGTTCGCTCCCCCTGGCGTCGTAAAGGTACTTCGGTTCGGTGCGCTTCTGCGGCAACGACAGCCCTTCCAGGATGTCTTCGCGGAAGGTGTCGCGCAGCGCGGACTCGTGCACGATCGTCGGGTGAAGGTTCTCGTGCGCTTCAGACAATGTCGTGTCAATGATCGTCATCGGTCAGGAAATCTCCCTGGCGAGCCGGATGCCGGCCATCTGCCAGCGTGCGGCGGGTTCAAAGAAGTTGCGATACGTCGGTCGGATGTGGTCGGCGCTGGTGAGGCACGATCCGCCGCGGAGGACGAACGAGCCGCACATGAACTTGCCGTTGTATTCGCCGGCGGCGCCCGGCGGCGGCGCGTATCCGGGGTACGGCTCGTGGGCGGAGCGTGTCCATTCCCACACATCGCCGAAGAGCTGGCGAGCGCCGCTCCGCTCGATGGGCGCACAGCGTGGGTGCAGCGCGCCGGAATCCAGAAAGTTGCCCGCGATCGGCGCATCTTCAGCGAGGTGTTCCCACTCCGCCTCGGTGGGCAGCCGCGCCCCGGCCCATCGCGCAAAGGCGTCCGCCTCGAAGAAGCTCACGTGGCAGACGGGGCGGTGCGGATCAAGGGGCCGCAGGCCGTCAAGCGTGTATTCCAGCCATGCGCCGTCCCCATCGGGCCGCCAGTAAAGGGGCTTCCGCCAGCTTCTCGCCTCAACAATCGACCATCCCTCATCAAGCCAGAGCGTCGGGCGCTCGTACCCGCCGTCATCGATGAAGGCCTGAAACTCGGCGTTGGTGATGAGCCGGTCGGCCAGCGCAAAGGGCTCCAGAAACCGCCGATGCCGCGGCATCTCATTGTCAAACGCAAACCCCCCCTCCCCCCGGGAAGCGTGTGCTGCGCGCTTGTCGCGGTCAGTGCCGATCTCGACAACGCCGCCGTCCGCTGCCAACCATCGGATCGCCCCGGGGTTCCCTTCCTCTGGGCGATCGCGCGGCGAATCTGCATCAGAAAGAGGGGGGTCGCGGTAGGCGGGGTTCACAGGGTTGGCGTGCAGCAGCAGCTTGACGTCGGTGAGCAGCAGTTCCTGGTGTTGCTGTTCGTGCTGCAGCCCGAGTTCAAGCAGCGGCGCGAACTCGGCGAGCGTCGCCTCATCGCACGTCTGCAGAAGCTTGAGCAGCCGTTCCTCCACCGTGTCGCGGTACGCGAAGACCTCTCCCGCGCCGGGCCGCGTCAGCAGGCCGCGGCGCGGACGCGGGTGTCGATCCCCGAGCGTGTGGTAGTAGGAGTTAAACAGCACCCGAAAACTCGGGTCGTACGGCGCGAAGCCCGGCTCGTGCGCCTCGAGGATGAACGTTTCAAAGAACCACGTCGTGTGGGCCAGGTGCCACTTGGACGGGCTCGTGAAGGTCTCGATCTGAACGACCATGTCTTCCGGCGTGAGCGGCTCACAGAGCGCCCGCGTGGTCTCGCGCACGCGCTGAAATCGCTGCCGAAGGACGTCACGATCGACGCGGGCCTTCCGTGGCGCGGTGATCTCTGACATATCGCTCCCCTCGTCGCGGCGTTCGATGGACCAGAGGCACGATAGACCCCCAACCCGTCCATGTCGCGTGTCTGTACGGGAGTCGATCTTCCCACGGGAAATCCCGGGCATTTCACCCCATGTGGGGATCGCGCGCATTGATGGTGCGCAGCCCTGCGCCCGCGCGCCCGCAGCGTCTTGCGCGCGTGCGCCCGCGAGGTCCTATCATGTCGCCCCTCAGCGGCCGTGAGAAGCGTTTCGTTCGCGATCGACGTTCGTTCGCGCCGAGGAGAACAGGCGGTCATCGCGCCTCGTGATGAGGCGATCAGAAGCCTTGATGACGGCTCCGTGCCATTTCATCGGCCATTTGAACAGCGCTGATGCGTCTCAGCGCTCCTCAAACGCGTATCAGAGCCGCTCAAACGGCCGTCAGGACGATTTGAACGGCCATCAGAGCGGCTCAAACGCGTATTCGAGCGATTCAAACGCGTGTTAGAGCAGCGCTGATGGCTATTTAAGTCGTTCTAACGCGTACTTTTGTCGCGCTGATACACGGTTATCCGGTCGTATCGGCCGCCGATTCAGGGGTGAAGCGATGTTCGGGTTCTACATGGAACAGCCGCGGCGGAGCAACGCTCGCCGGGATCATCAGCCTCCCCGTGCACGCTCGGCAACGCGGCGCATTCGCCGCAGACCGTGGGCAACGATCCGCACTTACAGCCGAAGCCCCGGCGAGACGATCACACGCTCCAGCCCATCGAAGAGGAACTGCGCTGCGATCGCCATGACTGCGGCGGGAACCGCGCCCTGGAGGATCAGGCCGAAGTCGTCGAGGCGGATGCCCGTGAGGATCGGCTGGCCGTACCCGCCCGCGCCGATGAGCGCCGCCAGTGTCGCCGTGCCGATGTTGATGACGGCGGCGGTCTTGACGCCGGCGAGGATCGTCGGCAGCGCGATCGGCAGCTCGACGTGCAGCAGGCGCTGCGTGCCGGTCAGCCCGATCGCATCGGCCGATTCAAGCAGGTCCGGGCTCACGCCGCCGATCCCCGCGTGCGTGTTGCGCACGATCGGGAGGAGCGAATAGAGAAAGAGGGCGACGATCGCCGTCTCCGGCGTGAGGCCGAAGAGGGGGATGAGCAGCACGAGCAGCGCCAGCGACGGCACGGTCTGGCAGATGCCAACCAGCCCGAGCACCGCCGCCGACAACCAGCGCACGCGAACGGCGAGGATGCCGATCGGCACCGCGGCGAGGATCGCCAGGGCCATCGAAGCCGCGACCAGGTACGCCTGCTCGCGCGTGGTGCGCCACAGGCGCGACAGCGCCGATTCCACGTGCACCTCGACGACGACGTCGAACAGCTCGCGCACGGCGTCGCGCGCGACGATCGCGGTGGGGACCTGCCGCAGTTTCGCAGGATCGCTCGGATCGGCCCGCCCGATCTTGGCCAGTTCGTTCAAGGCGCGCATGCGCTCGGCGTCGATCGCTCCCTCCAGGCGGAGCATCGCCGCCAGCGCCTTCGGAGCGCGCTCGGCGAGGTCCTGCCGGTACAGCACGACCGCCTCGTAGCGCGGGAAGTACGCGCGGTCGTCGGTGAGAAGCGCCAGGTCGTAGTAGGCGATCTCGGCGTCCGTCGTGTAGACGTCGATAACGTCGATGTCTCCCGCGGCCAGCGCCCGGTACGCCAGGTCATGGGCGATCCCCTGCACGCGCTGGTGCGACAGCCCGTAGGCGCTGCGCAGCCCCGGCCAGCCGTCGGCCCGCTCCATGAACTCGTTGCTGAAGGCCATGCGCAGCTCGGGATGGTCGCGCAGGTCGGAGATCGTCTCAAGCCCCAGTTCCGCCGCGGTTTCGCGGCGAACGCCGATCGCGTACGTGTTGTTGAACCCGATCGGCGCGCTGACGGCGAGGCCGTCTTCGGCGAGCACCGAGGCGAGCTCATCCACGGAGTTGATCTCGTGCTCAACGAGCAGTTCACCGATGAGTGTGCCCGTGTATTCCGGATAGGCGTCCAGGTCGCCGCGCTGAAGGGCCTTGAAAAGGACAGTGGAGCCCCCCAGTTCACGCCGGTGGAGCGCCTCCGCGCCGGCGCTGCGCGCCAGTTGCGCCAGCATCTCGCCGAGCAGGACCGATTCGGTGAACGTCTTGGAGCCGACGACGACCTCGGCAGCGCTGGCCGGCTGTTCGGGGCGCATCTGAGCCTCGTGAGCGCTCTGCGCCGCCGCGCTGCTGCAGATCAGGGTCATGAACACACTCGCCGCGGCGAAGAACCTGCGCATCACGACCGCCCTCCCGCGGTAAGGGCCTCGACGCGCTCGGTCTGGGCCTGGATGAAGCTGCTGACGAAGTCGCCGGCCGGGCGTTCACGAAGCTCCTTGAAGGGACCGCGCTGTTCGATCCGCCCGGCGCGCAGCAGCACGATGTCCTCCGGCGCGAGATACGCCGCCTCCGCGAGGTCGTGCGTGACGATCACGACCGTCTTGTTGAGACGATCAAACAGTTCGCGGAACTCGTGCTGGAGCTCCGAGCGGATGAGCGGATCCAGCGCGCCGAGCGGCTCATCGAGCAGCAGCACCTCCGGAGCGAGCACCAGCGCCCGCATCAATGCCACGCGCTGCCGCTGCCCGCCGGACAATTGCAGCGGGTATTTGTCGAGCAGGTCCGGCCCAAGGTGCATGAGTTCGGCCAGTTCCTCCAGTCTCGCCTGCCGCTGGCGGGCGGGAACGCCGCGGCGGCGGGCGGGAAGTTCCACGTTGCGGCGAGCGGTCAGGTGAGGGAAGAGGCCGCCCGACTGAATCGCGTACCCGAAGCGGGCCCGCTTGTCGAGAAGGTTGCCTTCGTCAAGGGGAGCGCCGTCGAAGAGCACACGGCCCTCATCCGGGCGGATCAATCCAATCATGAGGCGCAGCAGCGTCGACTTGCCGCACCCGGAAGGCCCGATCAGCGCGGTGGTGCGCCCCTGTGTGATCTCCATGCTCACCCCGGCGACGGCAATGCCCTCGCCGAAGCGCTTCACCACGTTCTGAACCGCAATCATGTCGGAGTGTAAGGGAAACGAATGGCTCACGCGCGCGAGAATGCCAAAATCGGGGAGCGATTGCGCACGGCTACCATCGTGCTGCCTCACCCCGGAGTGCGAATCATGCGGTTTCTTGCGGCCTTTGCGGTGATTCTTCCGGCAATCTGCCTGTCCGCTCCGGTGTGTGCGCAGGAAAGCGGAGCCGGTCCCCTCCTGTGGTGGCGATTCGATCCGGCCCGATTCGCCGATGAGGGAGGAGGCGGCGCGAAGGCCCGTGCGGCAGCCGAGGCGGGGCTGCGCATCGCATCATCCGGCGGCCTTATCAGCGATGACGACACGATCCAGCTCGTGCACGCGCTGCTGGCCGCCAGCGCTGTCGGCGGCGTTCGCCACTCCCTGACGATCCACGAACTGGCCTTGAGCAGCGATGCCGGTGGCGCCGTCTCGCTTGACCGCATCTCCGCCGTGCTGCACCTGGAGACGAGGGATCGGCACGCGGACCTGGTGCGGACGATCCAGACGATTCTCGTCGATGCCGAGCCCACCGATGAGGGCGAGGCGATCCAGCGCGCCTTGGCTCTGCCGGGAGAGCGCAAAGGCGTGGCCTTCTCACGAGAAGGCTGGAGCGCAGCGCGGGAAGTCTCGTGGTGCTCGCACGAGGGAGGCTTCACCGTCGGGCTCGGCCGCAGCGCCCTGGAACGATGGTTTACGGAGGCGGAAGCGCTGCGTGTTGCTGAATCGCCGTTCGCGGCCCACCGGGCGGCGTTGGAGGATCCATCGGATGAACGATTCTTCGAGTTGTACATCGATCTGAACGCGCTGCGCGGGGCGGTCGAGAAGGTCGATGCGGACGATCGATTGACGCCGATCCTCGCGGCGCTGCACCTGGCCAACGCACGGCAGGTCATGCTGCATGGAACCTGGATGGATCAGGATGGCCTCGCCATGCTCACCTTCGACGCCACGTGGTCGATCCGGTCGGAACGGCCAGGCATCGTCCACAGGAGGCGAGCCACCGCCGCTGCCTGGCCGGAGAACTTCGGCCTGCCGCGGCCGCCATCGCCGCCGGCACGCTACGCCATCATCACGGAGATCGATCCGGATGCGATCATCCGGCAGGGCATCGACCTGTACGCCGCAAGCCTGGATGCCGCGCGGCAGCGTGAGTTTGCCACAGCCCGCGCCCGGTGGGAGCGGCGGCACAGCGTTGCGGTCAGCCGCATCGCCCAGTCGCTTGAGCCACGAGTCATGCTTTCCGATCACCCGCGGCCCGTGGTCGCCGTGCCGGGCGCCACGACGGTCTTCATTCCTGTGAAGACCGGCGTCAACCGGTCGCGACTGGAGCGTGACATTCACAACGTGCTGAGCGACTTTGCCGATGTCGTCGCATGGGATGAGCAGGAGCGTGCCTGGTCCCTGTACCTTGACGAAGCGCGCGTGCTTCGTGTGGCCACATGGGGGCTTGCCGAGATCGGGGCTGACGACGATGACGCCCCGGCCGCGGGCCCTCGCCGGCTGGTCCTGGTCGGCGGATTCGATCTGACGCTCGGCGAGGGAGCGCCGTCGGCCCTTCTGCGCGCAAACCGGGCGTGGATCGGCGGGCTTTCCGAGGCAGACCTGACCCGATCGAAGCGCCAAGGCGACTAGCCGCCCGAACGACCAAAGAAAGAGCCCGCGCCGAGGCGGCGCGGGCTCACGGTGGCTATTCCTCGTCTGTGATCGGCTGACTCAATAGCGGTAGTGGTCGGCCTTGTATGGACCGTCCATCGGCACGCCGAGATACTCGGCCTGCTGCGGCGTCATCTTCGTGAGCTTCACGCCGAGGTGATCCAGGTGCAGGCGGGCGACCTTCTCGTCGAGGTGCTTCGGCAGCACGTAGACCTTGTTCTCGTAAGCGTCGGCGTTGGTCGCCAGTTCGATCTGGGCGATCGTCTGGTTGGTGAAGCTGGCGCTCATGACGAACGAGGGATGGCCGGTGGCGCAACCCAGGTTCAGCAGGCGGCCTTCGGCAAGAATGAGAATCGACTTGTTCTGGCTCTTGAAGACGAACTCATCGTACTGCGGCTTGATGTTGATGCGCTCGACGTC
>CAYWRO010000062.1:0-19694 GCA_964460345.1 uncultured Phycisphaeraceae bacterium
CGCTTCGTTGCTGATGCGTTCTCGGCGACGCCGGGCTTCCTGTTCATCGATGAGACCGGCGTTGAGGTCGGCGTCGATGGCCATCTGCTTGCCGGGCAGCGCATCCAATGTGAAGCGGGCGGCGACCTCGCTGATGCGGGTGGCGCCCTTGGTGATGACCTGAAACTGAACGATGACGAGGATGAGGAAGATGATGACGCCGACGGCCAGTCCGCTCGAGCCCGTGCCTCCGGCGACGAACTGGCCGAAGGCGCTGATGACCTGTCCGGCGACGCCAACGGCCTCCTCCGGGGTTTCCGCGTCGGCGGTGAGGATCAGGCGCGTGGAAGCGACGTTCAACACCAGCCGGAAGAGCGTGGTTGCCAGCAGAAGCGAGGGGAAGGCGCTGAACTCCAGCGGCTCGGCCATGTAAATGGTCGTCAGCAGGATGACAACGGACAAGGAGATGTTCAGCGCGATGAGCAGGTCGAGCAGGACCGGCGGGAGGGGAACCAGGATGACGATCAGAAGCGTGATGAAGGCGACGGGAACGATGAGCCCGCGATACGCGGCAACGCGCAGCATCCAGGCGGGGACGCCGCCGGTCGTGCGCAGAGCGGGCTGATTCGTTCGCTTGGCCATACCGGCTCACGCGGCCTCTCAAGCCGCCCTTCCCTCCAGTCGGTAGACGTAGGCGAGAACCTCGGCAACGGCTTCATAGAACTCGGGGCTGATCGGCTGACCGACCTCGACCCCGGCGTACAGGGCCCGCGCAAGCGGAGGCTTCTCGACGATCGTGATGTTGTGCGCGCGAGCAATTTCGCGGATGCGGAACGCGAGGAAATCCGCCCCCTTGGCGACGACCTTGGGCGCATGCATGTTCGCCTGGTCGTAGCGGATCGCGACGGCGAAGTGCGTCGGGTTCGTGACGACAACGTCAGCGGTGGGCACCGCCGAGTGGAGCTGCTGTAAAACCATGGAGCGGGCCATGCGTCGGCGGCGGGCCTTCATCTCCATGTCGCCTTCCATCATTTTGCGCTCGTCCTTGACCTCCTGCTTGGTCATCTTCAGGTCCTGGGTGTGCTGCCAGCGCTGGTAGACGAAATCAATGAGGCCGATGATGAGCATGATGAAGAGGATCCAGGCGATTAGTTCCAGGAGCATGCGGCCGATCATCATCCAGCCCTGGTGCGCTTCGAGGGCAGCCAGGGCAGCGATCTTCGGGAAGTCGATGTAGACAATCAGGATGACGACCCCGGCGATCGCGAACAGCTTAACCGTGTTGACGCCGGTCTTGACGAGGCTGCGCTTCGAGAAGAGTCGCTTCAGACCCGAGATGGGGCTGAGGCGGTTCAAATCGGGCGTGACCGGCTTGAAGGTAATCAGCCAACCGACCTGCAGAGCACGAATGATGGCCACGAGCACGAACATCACCAGCAGAACCGGCGCAATCAGGATGCCGGCGCGCAGGCTGGTCCACCGCACAAGGTTTCCCACCATGTCGGTCGAAATCGTCGCGGCGAACTGCTCCTCGCCGAGCGTGCGCCGGAGCATGGCCAGCAGGCCTCCGGCCAGCCACGACCCGATCACGACCAACAGGACAACGGCCCCGATCAGGTCAAGCGCAGAGTTGAGGTCCTGACTCCGGGCGATCGTGCCGCGGTCGCGGGCTTCCTGCCGGCGGCGTGAAGTTGGCAGTTCGGTCTTGTCTCCGAGATCCTCAGCCATCAACGCCCCCCCGTTTCCGCCGCAGCGTGAACCGGAGCGGAAGCGTCCGGCACAGCAGTAAGCCCGCCCGCCCAATCGCGGATTGCTGCGAGCGTCTCTTCGACTTCCAGCCCGAGGGTGTGCTGCATGGCGGCCAGGCCGATGACAAGAGCGAACAGGCCTGCGACGATCTTGATGGCGAAGCCGACGGAGAGGATGTTGAGCTGCGGCATGGTCTTCATGATGAAGCCCATGGCGATCGTCTCGAGGAAGATGATGCACATGACAGGCGCCGAGACACGCAAGGCCAGTTCAAAGCCGCTTCCCAGAAGTCCGACCAGCAGCTCCAGCGGAGCATGGGAAAAGCCGATCCCGCCCGGCGGAACGCGATCAAAGGTCGACGTTACGGCGATGAGCATCTGTTCCAGACCACCGATGGCGAGAAACGCGGTCATCGCCATGTAGAGCAGCATCTGGCCGAAGATCGTACTTTCTGAATCCACGGCCGGGTTGTAGATGTCGGCCAGCCCCATCCCGATCTGCTGACCGATGAGCAGCCCCCCGAGTTGCACGCTCACGATCGGGATGATGGCCAGCAGGCCGATCGATACGCCGATAAGCGCTTCACCAAAGATCACGGCGCCCAGCTCAAACAGATTGCCGGGCGCTTCGAGGCGAAGCATGCCTTCCGGAAGCGTGGCGTGCACCGCAAGGGCGAGCGCCAGCACGAGCATGATCTTTGCCTGCACGGGGATGACGTTGGAACCGAGAATGGGAGCAAAGACAAACAAGCCACCGATGCGCGCCAACACCGCGACGAAGGAGCCAATGAACGGAAGCAGGAGTTCAGGAAGGTGCATCAGCAGGCAGGCAGGAGACTTCAATACAGCGTGAACATGGCGCGCGTGAACTCGACGAGCCAGCGCACGATCCAGGGGATGAGCAGCACGGCGATTAGAATCATGCCGAAGATCTTGGGGACGAAAGTGAGCGTCTGATCCTGAATCGACGTGATCGACTGGATGAGGCTAATGAGCAGCCCGATCACGACGCCGGCCAGCAGGATTGGCCCTGCGATCTTCAGCGTGAGAATCAGCGTCTGGCGGAGCAGATCGACGGTTTCAATATCCATAAGGGCTGAAGCGGGACAATGGTGGTTTTGAGGTCAACTGTGCTCACGGTGCGCGTCTGTGCTAGCCGGCCGGTCCGGCCGATGCGCCCACAACGTCCGGCACGACGAAGCTGGACATCAGGTTTCCGACAACCAGCGTCCAGCCGTCGGCCAGGACGAACAGGAGAATCTTGAACGGGAGCGAGATGAGCACGGGCGGAAGCATCATCATGCTCATGGAGATCAACAGCGAGGCGATCACCATGTCGATGACGAGAAATGGAAGGTACACGCGGAAGCCCATGAGAAAGGCGACCTTAAGCTCGCTGAGCATGTATGCCGGTATGAGCGTGACCATGTCCACATCTTCGCGCCGGAGCGTCTCCGGCTCGGATGTGTCGATGCCGCGGTGATTCATCACCATGAGCAACGATGAATAGTCACCGGTGGCGTCGATCTGGGCGAACATGAAGTCGCGCATCGGCTGCTTCGCCCTGTTCCAGAGCGTCTCGTAGTCACCAATCTGCCCCTCGCGGTAAGGCACGACGGCCTCGCTGTAAACCCGGTCGAACGTCGGCGCCATGACGAGGAACGTCATGAAGAGGGCCAGGCCGGTGATCACCTGCGGAGGCGGCAGGTTCTGCGTGCCGATCGCCTGTCGCAGCAAGCCGAGCACGACGATGATCCGCACGAAGCACGTCGTCATGAGCATGATCGACGGCGCAAGCGAGATAACCGTCAGCAGCAGGACAATATTGAGCGCCGTCGAGAGCCCCCCATCCGGCGACTGACTTGCGCCAGGCAGGCCGCGTGCAGCGCCCCCCACAATGCCGAGCGGATTCACCTCCCCCGTCTCGTCAATCGCGGTCCCGTCGAGGAGTGGAGATGCACTCGCGTGAAACAGTGGATCGACAAACGTTTCCGGTACCGCGATCGGAGGGCCTACAAGCTCCGCCGCCTGGCCCAGCACGGGCGCGGTCAACCAGAACAGCACCAGAAGAGCCGGCCATGTCACGCAGCGTCCGCCCATGTCAGCCCCCCTCCGCCATGCGCAGCGACTCGAGGCGGCGCCGGAGCGATCCGACCGCATCAATCGCGCCCACCACATCCGGGCCGTCGGTGACAGGATCAACCGGAGTTCTCCGCAGCGGTATTGCGCTCCCAAGGTCTTCCGGGAGGTCCGGATCTGTTTCGGCCAGCAGTTCGGCGCGATCACTCCCCTCGCCCGCCAGCGATCGCCGTGGCAACCACGGTTCCTCCTCCAGTTCATCGCCCGGCTCGTCGAAGCGTCCCAACAGCGAGCGGAACTTTGCCGCCATCGAGTCGCCTTCCTCGTCCTGAGCCTTGGCCAGGATCGAGGCGACATCCTCCGGGTCGGTGACTTCACACAGGACGGTGAACGACGCCGAGCAACCGAGACGCCCGGTCACGCTCTGCGAGAGCAGGAGGACGCGCCTGTCGAGGCGGAGAAGCACGAGCGTCTGCCCGCGGCCGAGGGGATATCGGGCAAGAATCTCCAGAAGTCCCGAGGGAGATCGCCCGGCCCGCCCCAGAGCCGCGGCAAGCGGCCCGCGCGCACCGCTGAGCTTTCGGAACGCCGCGGCACAGCCGAAGATCAGGCCGAGAACAATGGCCAGCGAGATCACAGTGTCGACGATGGAACCGCCGCCGCCCTCCGCCGCGGCAGACGACGACCCGCCGGTTGGGAGGAGCGGCCTGCGTTCAAGCTCCTGCGAGGCGCCGGGGATTGCATCAGAGCCGGCGAGCGTGCTGGAGGCGGCGAACACGAGCGCGACAACGGCGGCAACCGCGGCCACACGGCGCCCGCTTACCCACCCCTGAGTTGTGCCTCGTTGCTGCCTGCCCATTGCCATCCTGGCGCTTGTTCGCGGCGGATCCTCCGCCACGCCCCCCACTGCCTTTGTTGAGCCTTGCCCGGCGTTATTCCTCCGGTGCCTCCCCTACCGGCCTGAGGATCTCACTGATCCGGACACAGAAGTTGTCGTTGAGGACGAGCACCTCGCCACGGGCGACGGGGCGGTCGTTCACGTACACATCAACAGGGTCGCCTGCGAGCTTGTCGAGCTCAACGACCGAACCTTGCCCGAGGCGCAATACGTCCTCGACGAGCATGCGTGTCCGGCCAAGTTCAATCTTGACGTGGAGATTGACGTCTTTGAGCAGGTCGATCCCGTGCCGTCCTTCGGAGTCGCCGTTGGCGCCGAACGCGGGCAGCTCCAACGCGGCGGCCTGCCCTTCGGTCATTTCGCTCAAGGCCTCCTGAGCGGCCTGCAACGCCTCCTCGGCCATGCCTTCCGCCGAGGCGGGGGCCTCCGTTTCCGGGGAATCCGGGGCGGCCGGCGGGCTCTGCTCGGGCTCCTGCCCATCGGGCGTGAGGGGTTCCTCAGCCATTGCGTGCCTCCTGCACCTTCGTTCGATCAGGGCGCAACCGGACCCCGACGAAGGCGAGTCATCGGCGTGGGGAAGGACGGTCGTGCAGTTTTGGCGGTCTTCGAGCGCAAGAACCGCCCGGAGAGTCGGCGATCCGCGCAACTTTTGCGCAGTGCTGCAACTCGACAGGGGCCGGCCCGGCCTCGTGGGCGCGATCAGAAGTCGGTGGGATTGCCGCGGACCTTCGGCAACAGCACCTTTTCGAAAAGCGGCGCCTGCTCGCCCTCGGGCGTCATGAACTGCTCCATCGTGCGGGTCAGTTGTCGCGTGAGGGTCTCGTGGCCGGGCTCCTTGAGGTGCGCGTGCTGCGAGCGACTGATGATGTTGTTGATGGCCTGCTGGATTTCGGCCTGATGTGCTTCGAGCCGCTTCTGCACCTGCTCAGCGTTCTTCGCCTTGACCTTCAGCCAGAGCTCGATCTCCCACTGCCAGACCCGCCCGCTCTGCAGATTCTGGAACCGCTCACTGACGACTCGGATCTCCTGGGTCTGCTCGGACGCATCGACCGCCAGATCTGCGGGTTCGGCCGCATCTGAACGGGAGGGACCGGTCAGAGAGAGGAAGCCGATGACCGCGCCTGCCTCGGCGAGCATGATGCCCAGGATGACGGCGATCAGCTTGAAGGACCGGCCCCCCTGCGCAGCGGCGGGCTCGGAGGGCTGCTGCTGCGGGGTTACCGCGGGTTCATTCCGTGGCATACTTCATCCTCCAGTCCAAGTCGATGCGGCTCAGGCGGGCGGCTGCTCGCTAGTAAAGGCCAGGCCGGGGTTGGTTTCGGTGACCATTTCTTCTGTATAGATGATCTCGACACGTCGGTTGGCGGCCTGCTCATGGGCGGTGTAGGCGCGTGTGCGGGCGGGCTCGGTAGGGCCGCGGGCCTCGAAAGAGAGCACGGCCGGATCAATGTCGCACTCCTCGACCAGGAATGCGCCGACAGCCGCCGCACGCTCATAGGAAAGTCGGTAGAGATCAGAAACGGCTTCGGCGTCCTGACCGAACGCATGACCGCGAATGACGATGCGGTTGTTGCGGCCGCGGATGATGTCAGCGACCTTGCGGAGGTCACCGAGCGACTCCGGCTTGAGAACAGCCGCGCCGAGATCGAAGGCGACAGCGCCGCCGATGGTGAAGCGCGTGCCCTCGTGGATTGTCGTGACCTTCGTCTCGCGACCGACCATGTTGCGGATGGTGCTCTCGTCGACCTTCTGCATGAGATGTCCGAGGAAGGCCGGCTCGTTCATTCTGATGAGGGGCGAGTTCTCTGCGTTTGCATCGCTCGGAACGGGCCCAACACCGCCCTCGTATCCAAATGCCTCCTTGATGGACTGCAGAACGTCGAGGTACTGTCGCTCCTGCTTTAGTTCG
Source organism: uncultured Phycisphaeraceae bacterium (assembly GCA_964460345.1). Taxonomy (GTDB): domain Bacteria; phylum Planctomycetota; class Phycisphaerae; order Phycisphaerales; family UBA1924; genus CAYWRO01. The sequence continues at coordinate 6,614 of CAYWRO010000062.1, forward strand.
CTGAACGCCGCCAGCAGGATGAAAAAGCACAGCAGCAGCGACATGAGGTCGCCGTAGGTGACGATCCATTCCGGAACACCGGGGTCACTTGGCGGCTTGCGTTTCGCCATTGGTCACGCGGCCTCCTTCTCGAAGGCGGCCCGCTCCTGGGGCGGCAGGTAGGTCAGGAGTTTGCTCTCCACGACGCGGGGATTGTCACCAGATTGGATGGCCATCACACCGGTGATGATCATCGTCTTGTGCAGGACTTCCTCGGCGTCACGGACAGCAAGCTTGTCAGCGATCGGCCCGACGACGACATTGGCGATCAGCGCACCATAGAGCGTTGTGATGAGCGCGACGGCCATGCCGGGGCCGATGGCGCTGGGATCGTCCATGTTCTGGAGCATGGCGATCAGGCCCATGAGCGTGCCAATCATGCCGAACGCCGGCGCATACTTGCCGATCGAGTCCATGATTTTCTTGCCCTCGGCGTGGCGATCCATCAACGCTTCGAGCTCCGTATCCATGACGACCTTGATCAACTCCGGATCCGTGCCGTCGACGGCCATCTTGACGCCCCTGACGATGAACTCGTCGTTCATCTCGCTGGTCAAGTTCTCCAGCGCCAGAATGCCCTCGCGACGGGCGACCTCGGCGTAGCGAACCAGTTCGCGAACCGTCTCGATGGCGTCAATCTTCTTGTGGATGACCGCCTTGGCGATGACCTTGTGCAGTCTGAACATCCGGGCGAGCGGAAAGGACGCCAGGCAGACGAACGTCGTTCCTCCCATCACGATGAGGAGGGAGGGACTGTCGAAGTACGCCGCGATGGTCGCTCCGCCCACGTAGATGGAAGCGATGATCAGCACGGTTGAGAGCAGGATGCCGATGATCGTCCCGAGGTCCACGTCGCGCCTCCATGCAGAATGCGGGCTTGCGGCCCGCCCGCGCATACTGATCGGACTGATCAGAGGGCGACTTGACCGGTAATAACGGTCATCCGCGCGTTCGGCTGGGTGGCGATGAGGACGGTGTTATCGGGACGAGGCGTGGGCTGCGCGGGCGCTTGCTGGAGGCGTTATCGGACGGAACGACTACGAAGGGGGCAGCATGGAGCGAAGCAGGCGTCCGTACTCCACGGCCTTTGCAACGACGGCCTGCATGGGCTCCTTCACGACCATTCGCTCGCCGCTGGTGAGCGTGATGATGGTGTCCGGGCTCTGCTCTACCGTGCGAATGAGTTCGGCGTTCAGGACGAACTTCTGGTTGTTGAGCCGGGTGAGGGTGATCATGGCGAGAAGACGAACGATGACGACGTGACCGGGTCCGTGCGCAGCAAGCCGGCTGTGTCTTACCTGCCAAGGACAAGCAGTTGCTGCATCAACTGATCCGTCGTGGTGATGACCCGGGAGGAAGCGGAGTAGCCGGTTGAGGCCAGGATCAGGTTGATGAACTCCTGGGAGAGATCGACGTTGGAGAGTTCCAGAGCGCCGCCAATGACCTTGCCCGCGCCGAGCGTCAGGGGGGAGGTCACAACGGCCGAGCCGCTGTTGGGGCCGGTCACGAACAGGTTCGAGCCCACGTCCACAAGCCCTTCCGGGTTGGAGAAGGTGGCCATGGCGATCTGGCCGATGGTGCGCGTGAGTCCGTTGTCGAATGCGCCTGTGATGATGCCATCCGTCCCGACGGAGTACGCGGCGAGGGTGCCGACTGGAGAGCCATCCTGATAGACCGAAGCGATCGCGGAGGTTCCGTCCAGTGCGGTCACGCTGCCGGAATCGGTCTCGAAGTCGAGGGTGATCGTCAGCGGCGTCACCGCACCCGTGTCGTTACGGTCGATCTGAATGTTGACCGGCGTGGTGGTGGTGAGCTGGCCCAACGGGTCAAAGCTGAGCGTTCCCGTGCCGACGGAAAGCTGCGCATCGGTGTCGTCCCCCGACTCGACGTAGTAGCGCCAGGTGGTGCCAAGGTTGGACGATGACTCCTTCACCAGCGTCAGATCGACGGTGATGGGCGATCCCAGTGAGTCGTACACGACGAAGGTCGTGCGTACGGACTCGCCATCCGCGTCCGCTGACTTCGTTGGTGCGACCGGCTGGCGCAGGAAGGTGCCGGAAGCGTCGAGCAGCCGAAGGTTTGTGGCATCGATCGTGATGTCGTTGAAGCTGCCGGTATTCCCCGTGATCGTGATCACCCCGTCGGCAGGGTTGATGCTTACGCCCGGCGTGGCGCCGTCGGGATTCGGCGCACCCGGGTCAATGATTCCCATGGCCTCGGCCAGGAAATCCATGAAGTCCTGCACGGTCGTTCCGGCCCCGATCTCCAGGGTGGCGGCGTCGATCGTCTTGCTGCCCTTCATGGCGCCGAAAAGTTCAAGCATCTGACCGGCCGAGAAGAGCGAGTTGCCGGGAGAGGCCGGATCATCGATGTCCGTTAGCAGCGTGGTTCCGTCAGCGGGCACCCCCCCGGCCAGGGTAAATGGCTGCAGGGAGATAACCGATCCCTGGGTGGGCAGCGGCCCGCTTGTATTCAGGTTGCCGGAGAAGTGAACGTTGCGCGTCTGCTCGGCAAGTGTGAGCGTGCCGAGCGGGATGTTCATGTCGACAAGCGCACCCGGAACGATGTTGAACCGATCATCGACGCCGTAGCCCTTGACGCGCTCGCCGGAAATCGTGACGAGATCGTTTGCACTGTTCTGGCGGAAAGCGCCGGCACGGGTGTAGAACCGCTGGCCTTCGCGTTCGACAATGAAGAACCCGTCACCCTCAATCGCCAGGTCGCGCTGATCCCCCGTTGCGGAGATCGCACCGTTGGAGAAGTTGCGCTGCGTACCTGCAATGGCAACGCCGAGACCGATCTGGCCAGGGTTCGTTCCCCCGGTGTTGTCGCCGGGAGCGGTGCCGCCGCTGAAGGTGCGGCTGAACATTGACGCGAAGAGCATCCGGTTGCTTTTGAAGGCGGTGGTGTTGACGTTGGCGATGTTGTTGCCGATGACGTCCAGATTCCGGCTGTTGGCCGACAAGCCGGAGAGTCCTGTGAAGAGCGCAGTGGTGGATGCCATGTAAGTTACCTTCTGCCTGACTCGCGATTTTTGTTTGCGCTGAGACGCGAGCGTTACGCCGCGTCCGCGTCATTCCCGCCGGATGCCTTCATGGCCAGGCGTGATCGCGCATACAGCCCCGCTGTCGGAAGCGGAACCGGTCCCCGGTCCGCTTCCGCCTTCTCGCCCAGGCGCAGAACTCCGTCCACGCCACTGATCACCTTCTGCGTGGGCTCCGCCACGCCGGTGATGGTTCGACCCTGCACATCCAGCAGCAGCCCCCCCACTTCCCCGACCGAGTTCTCAACAAGCACAAGCACGTTTGTCAGACCGGCAGCCTCGGCCTGGTCGGCCAGCTTTGACAGCTCTTCCAGTTGCGCATCGCTCAGATCCAGATCCAGCCCACGCGCGATGGAAATCGGCAGCCCAGTCTCCAGTTCACCTTGTTGCGCCTGGGCCAGCAGATCCGCAAACGACGCCGCATCCATCTGCGGCTCGGCATCCTGCACACGGGACTGGCCGCCGCCGGTCAGCAGCCGCAACCCGGAGCCAAGGGCCGAAAGTAGTGTGAGCGGATCAGGCAGCATCACTCATCGTCTCGCGAAGGCTCGCCGTTGTCCTCATCCGCATCGCCCTGGCTGTCGTCAACCGCATCGGGCTGGGCGGGGTCATCGGTCGGATCGCCCGTGTTGTCACCGGGGGTGGTTGGCGGCTTCGGCGGCGCCGGCTTGGCATCGTCATCCTTAACAGGAACGAGCAGTTCGCCGTCCACGATCTCGTCGACGTTGCTGAAAGGCAGCCGATACCCGTTGTCCAGGTTCAGAATGGGCCCGTCGGCGGTTCGGGAGATTGAAACGACCCAGCCGGAAGCGCGCTGGTTGCCGAAGGCCAGCCCCGATACAAACTCCCCGATCAGGTTGCCCGCCGAGGCAAGCTGATTCTGCGTGACGAGCGTCTGGAGTTTGGCGCTCAAATCCATGTCGGACTGGATCGAGCGCAGCGAGGAGAGCTGATTCAGCAGAGACGCCGAGTCGCTCGGCGCGGTGGGATCCTGGTTCTGCAGTTCCGTGAAGATGATCTTGATGAACTCTTCACTCGAAAGTGAACTGAATCCGTTGGGTGCTCGCGAGGGCGCTCCCGGCGGCAGAGTTGAGTCAATAGCGGACACGCGCGTGCTCCTGTACGTTAAGGGTGCGCGGAATGCTGCCCGGTTCAGGCAATCGCATCGACCCCGAAGCGCCACACGGAAGCACCGTCATCCAGCGGTGATCCGTCCACCTGTTCAAATGCGGACTCCGCCGCATCCTCGTATCTGCCCGGAGCCTTGCGCTCCTGATCGGTGCGCTGCTCCGCATCCTCACGTTCGCGCCCGTGGTTCCGGGCGTCCGCCTCCGGCCGCGCCTCGTGCTCCGTCTGGACTGCTTCGACAGTTTGCTCTCGGACTTCGAGGCGATCCACATGCAGCCCCTTGGCGTGCAGCACCTCGCGCAGGTGCTCGAGAGATCGGCCCAGCAACTCGCGTGCCTCACCCGTGCTCGCTTCAAACTGCGCCGAGACGACGCCCTCGCGCACCGTCATATCGATTCTGACGTCCCCAAGGGCCTGCGGCGTCAGACGCAGGGTGATACGCCCGCCCCGCTGCGCCACCGCCGCGGCAAGGCCGCGCGAAAGTTGCGCCTCGAACGCCTGCTGCTGGCGCGCCGGCGAAGCAGGCTCCTGCGACCCGGAAGCGCTGCGAACCTCACCCGCTGCGGCGTCCCGCGCCTGACCGCCCCCGGCGCCAGCCCCCCCACCACCGTTCATCGAGCCGAACGCGTTGTCGACCGGCGAGACCGTTCGCACGGCCAGGCGAGAAAGGGTTTGCAGGGCGGCCTCGCCTCGTGGCTGGCTGTCCGCGACCCGGCCGTCTGCGGCCACGGCCGCCGCGGCGACCACTTTCGCATCGGCGGCACTCTCGCGAGTAGTCACCGCAGTATCTTGACCAGACTGAACCGTCACCGCGCCGCGATCGGCCGGAGCTACGACCCCGCTGTTCCCGCTGAACGCGGCCGTATCGGCCGTGTCCCCGCGCTCCCCCGCGGCGTGCATGGCCACTCCGTGGGAGCCGGTTCGGAGCGCATCGCCAAAGGGAACGAATGGAGTCGCGGCGTGTTCGCGGTGTTGCTCCCCCGTGGAGCCGGCCGCATGCTCGGTGGATTGCGGGGCCTGCTGCAGGCCGGCCGCATGGAGGGCACGGGGGTCCAATGTGAGGAGAAGCTCATTGATGCGATGCACCGTCGGCGGTGCATCCACCACGTGAACCGGGGCATCGATCTTCGCTTCGGCTTGCTGCGGCGTCTGGACCTGAGCGGATGCGTCGTCCCTCCCGGCAACCTGAGCGGAACCGTCCCGCGTCACCGCGCTCGGCTCTGAACCGCCCCGCATGCCGCCATTGGTGGCATCCGACCTCGTGCCGCCCTGTTCAGCACCCCCTGCCCGTTGCGGTTCCACGGCGTCGCCGTGCTCGTTGTGTGAAGCAGAGGGCGGCTCTTCTTGCGCCTCGTGCGCAGTCTCCGCGCGATCGGAAGGCAGTTCCTGCGGCTCTTCATTCGCCGCGGAGTCCTCCTGATCCTCCTCCCTCCCGGATTGCTCAGCTTCCGCCGGCTCCCTGGATGGTGACTCGAGTCGCTCAGGCTCGGCCAGATCACGCTTACTCGTGGCTCGTTGAGCCTCGCGCAGCGACTCCTCAAATGGCCGCTCTGCTAGTTCAACGGACTCACGCCGGGCCGGACGCACACCAAGCGGTGAGGCCATCTCCGCATGGCGGAGCGAAGGTGGTGCGGAAAGTGTGGATCCTGTCATTGCGTCGCGCTCTCCGGAGCGTCGGGGGTTGTCAGCCCCCTCGTCCGGAGTCGCTCGAGCAAATCGGCTGCCAACGCCGGATCGAACACGGCGAATACCTTGTTCCGGGCCCGCTCGTCCATCTCGTTCAGGTACGAGACGACCTCGTCCGTTTTCCCGGCCCCCAACAGCGACTGAAGCCACGCCGCGGCGTCGGCCGGCTTCTGCCCCTCCAGCGTCGCGATCGCCTTCTTGAACTGCTCTGTCCCGGTGGTCTCCGCCAGTCCCTGAAGATACTGGTCAAACGCCGCCTGCTCCGCCGAGAGCCTTTCCCATTCCTGGTCCAAGTCGTCCCGTTCTCGCCAGAGGCTGCGACGCAGGTCTTCGAGAGCCCGCATCTGACGGAGATTCACCTGGGTGGCGTACGCGCCGGTGACCTGGTCCTCCTCGATCAGCGCGCTGGCGGGAATCGGCACGCCGCGCATCCTGGCCGCTTCGGCTGCCTGTTCCTGTGCGATCGCCTGCTCCGCCCGCTCTGTCTCAAGCCGCGCGATCTCCTCCGACGATCGCTCGCGGAGCATCTCCCGAATCCGCTCGAGCCGATCCCCGTTGAGCCGGTCGTCGGCGACGAGCCAGCCGACAAACAGCGCCAGCGCGAGCAGGTGCGCCACGGCAAGCACCGAGATGATGGTCCAGAGTGTTCTCATCGTGGTGTCTCCAGATCGTCTCCATCGGTTCGTCCGGCCCGCTGGGTGTTGATCTCGTCGAGATCGCGCTCTTCCTTGCGGCGCTGCTCACGCTGCCACCGCTGGAACCGGCGCTCCTTGAGGATCTCCAGGGCGCGGCGAGCCCGTGTGGCTTCAAGCAAGCGAGTTCGAGCAGCTTCCAGACGTGAGTGCGCCCCGGCCAGCTCAAGCACGGCCTGTCGGGCGCGGGCCGTCATGTGCAGCGAAGCGTTCATCTGCAGGCGCACGCCGTCCAGCGGAACCCGTCCCGGCGCGCTGCCGGACGCCATCGCCGCACCGGCGAGCTGGTCACGCAGCACCGAGCGCGCCTCGCTGATGCTCTCCTGGGCGGTGCGGATGCGGTCCTCGATCGCCAGCCGCGCCCGCTCCAGTTCCGCAACCGTGCGCTGATGATTCTCCTCGATGCGGCGCCGATGCTCCAGCAGTGGTTCAAGATCGAAGACGAACGTTCGCTCCATGACTCAGCCCCTTGCCCCCGCCGCTGCCGCGGCCCTGGCCCCGCCGGCTCGAGTTGCGGCGGCGAGCTGCGCGCCGGCCTCCATGGCGAGCTTCACGAGCCGTTCACGAACTGCGGTGAACGGTTCTGATTCGCCCGGATCCTGCTGCAGCAGACGGTTGATGTTGTCCTTGAAGGCGATGGCGACATCCGCCTCGGGGTTCGAGCCACGGGCGTACGCGCCGATCTGCTCGAGTTCCTCGATGTCGCGGTAGGCGGCCATGAGGCGCAGGACCTGGCGGCGGGCCGCCGCATGCGCCTTGTCCACAATCGCATCGGCCACTCGGCTGACAGAGTCGAGAACGTCGATTGCCGGGTAATGCGCCTTGTGCGCCAGTTCGCGAGACAGGATGATGTGGCCGTCAAGAATGCCGCGGGCGGCGTCCGCGACGGGCTCGGTCATGTCATCCCCCTCAACGAGGACCGAATAGATGCCGGTGATGGATCCGCTGGCCAAGCCGCTCTCGCCCTCAATGGCTCCCGCCCGCTCAAGCAGGCGCGCCATCGCTGCGAACACGCTCGGCGTGTATCCGCGCGTCGCCGGCGGCTCGCCGACGCTCAGGCCGACCTGCCGCTGCGCGTGGGCGAAGCGCGTGACGGAGTCCATCATGAGCATCACCGCAGCGCCCTGGTCGCGGAAGTGCTCCGCAATGGCGCAAGCGCTCATGGCCGCACGGATGCGCATGAGTGGCGACTCATCCCCGGTTGCGACCACGACGACGGAGCGCCGCAGGCCCTCCGCCCCAAGGCAGTGGTCAAGGAAATCGCGCACTTCGCGCCCTCGCTCACCGATGAGACCAATGACGTTGACGTCGCTGGAGGCGAAGCGCGCGATCGAGCCGAGCAGCGTCGACTTGCCCACACCGGGGCCTGCAAAGATCCCGATCCGCTGGCCGCGGCCGAGCGTCGTCATCAGATCAACAGCGCGCATCCCTGTATAGATGGGTTCATCGATCGGCCGCCGCTGCATGGCGCTGATCGGCTGGGGGTCGATCAGCCGCGGCAGCGTGTCGAGCACCGGCCCGCCTCCATCGATCGGGCGGCCCAGCCCATCCACAACGCGCCCGAGCAACCCCTCGCCGACGCCCACGGTCTGCGCGGCGTGCAAGCCGACGACGCGGTCACGCGGCGTGATTCCCGTGGTAGACCCAAGCGTCATGACGATCGCCTGGGATCCGGAAAAGCCGACGATTTCGCCGAGCGCGGCCGACGCAGCGGCGGCGTCGCCCATCCGGCTGCCCGGCCGCTCGATGCGGACGAGCGAGCCGAGCGGAAGCGGCAGATCATCGACGAGGACTGTCAGGCCGCGCAGCGCCGCCACGCGGCCGGTGATCTCCATCGGCTCCAGCCGCGAGAGTGTCTCAAGCGGGGCACTGAGGAGGCTCATGAGCGGTCGGCCCCCTCCGGTTCACTGCCGCCGGGCGAGGCCTCATCGGGCGTGCATGGACCGTCCAGCGCGTGGCCCGGCAGCAGCGCCTCGGCGATGCGGCGCAGTTGCGTTTCAATCCCGGCGTCGACGCTCGCCCCCTCCTCGGTGCGCGCGATGCACGAGCCGCGTGTGAGCGAGTCATCCTCAACCAGTTCTGCGTGCTGCCCCATCGCTGCGGTGACGCCGGGCAGGATCTCTCGAGCGACCGCCGCATCCTCCGGGTGAATGTGGACTATCAGCCGCGTCGGACGTGCGACGGCGGCCAGCACCGCGTTCATCTGATCCGCAACGACGCGCGGATCGCACTCGACCACCCGCCGCGTCACCTTCTCAGCGATGCGCAGCGCCAGGCGGAGCACATCTGTGCGGGCGTCGGAGAACAGGCGCTCGCGCCGCCCGTTGAAATCATCCAGCGCCGCGGTCCACGCGGCGATGAGCGCATCCAGTTCGGCCCGTCGCTCCTCAATCGCTGCAGCCTGTCCTTCGGTCCGGCCCTCCTCGAGCCCCTGGGCGCGCCCTTCGGCGAGCCCCTGGGCGCGGGCCTCCTCCGCCGCGCCCTGCATGAGCCGCTCCCGTTCCAGCCTCGCTTCCGTGAGGATGCGGTTGGCTTCCTCCTGCGCGCGGCGCTTCAGGGCTTCGCCCTGGCGCTGCAGATCGCCGAGATCCAGCACGATGGCATCGCGGGCGAGCGTGGAGGCGGCGGCGTTGCGGATCAGGCCCATGATGCAGACCCGAATGCACCGTGCACACTGCACAATGCACAATGGAACACGTGATGTCGTCTTGCTTCGTTCTGCATGCGTCCCTGCACGCCGCTCTCTTACACAATCAACTCAGACTCACCGCCGCGGCCGGCGATGATGATCTCCCCGGCATCCTCGAGTCGCCGCACGATGTCGACAATGCGCTGCTGGGCCGCCTCGACGTCGCTGACGCGCACCGGGCCCATGTACTGCATGTCCTCCTTGATGAGGGCCGCAGCTCGCTCGGACATATTCTTGAAGATCTTCTCCTGCAGCTCCGGGCTGGCCGTCTTGAGCGCCAGCGCCAGCTCATCGTTGTCGATCTCCTTGAGGATCGACTGGATGCCGCGGTCGTCGACGAGGAGAATGTCCTCGAAGACGAACATGAGCCGGCGGATCTCTTCGACCAGTTCGGGATCCTCCGCCTCGAGCCCCTCCATGATCGCCTTCTCGGTCGAACGATCGGCGAGGTTGAGAATCTCGGCCACGGTCGGGATGCCGCCGGACTTCTCCATCGACTGCGTGAGCATGTTGGAGAGGCGGCTTTCCAGCCCCTGCTCGACCTCGCGGATCACCTCCGGGTTGGTCTGCTCCATGTTGGCGATGCGTTTGATGACCTCGATCTGCTTCTGCACCGGCAGCCCGGCGAGAATCTCCGCGGCCTTGTGGTGCCCCAGGTGGCAGATGATCAGCGCGATCGTCTGCGGGTGCTCCTCCTGGATGAACGTCAGCAGGTTTTCGCTCTCGGCTTTCTGCAGGAAGGCGAACGGGGTCTTCTGAACCTGCGTCTGGATCTGCTGGAGCACGCGGTCGGCCACGCTCGGATCCAGCGACTCCTTCAGCAGCACCTTGGCGTACTCAAGCCCGCCCTCCGTCAGGTAATCGCTCTCAACGCTGACGGCGTAGAACTCGGCGACGACGGCGCGGCGGAGCGAATCCGGCACGCGGCCGAGCCCCGCCAGCACGCGCGTCACCTCTTCGACCGCCTCCGGCGGGAGCTGCTTCAGCAGCGTTCCGGCCGCCTGCGTCTCCAGCGTCATCAGCAGGATCGCGGCCTTCGTGATGCCGTCGAGTTCTTCGTAGCTTTGCGGGAGCCGCTGGTTGAGGCGCGCCATCCATCGTCTCCCTTACTGGTCCAGGTCCAGCCACCGCGTCATCAACGAGGCGGCGACTTCCGGCTTGGCCTTGACCATGTCGTTGACCTCGTCGAGCATCCTCCGCGCCCGCAGGGCGTCATCGTCGATCTCGATGCCCGTCATCGCCGTCTCGCCCTCGTCCGCCTCGCCGACGAGGTCCTGGTCGTGCTGCAACGCCGGCGGCACGCCGACCAACTCCTCAGCGCTCGGCAGCGGCGTGCTGCGCCCGGCCTTGCGCACCATCAGCAGCATCGCCAGCACGGCGAAGGCCGCCAACCCGCCGAGCAGCACCTTCTCAAGCAACCCCGACCGCGCCATGACGCCCATGCCGCCGAGCAGCCCGCCGCCGCTTCCGGTGCCGGTCGTGCCGGCCGGGGCGAGCCCCACGCTCGCCAGCGCCACGGGCATCAGCGTCACCACCACATCCCCCGCCTGTTCCGCGCCGCCGCCGCTCGGCGCCGTGAGGACGACCGGGCGCAACATCTTCTCAATGTCCGGCTTCAGGCGCGACTCCCAGACAGCCTCGAGTTCCTCCGGCGTCGGCACGCGCTCCGCATCCGCCTGCCCCGTCTGGGCCCGCCACGCGCCGACCGCCCACTCCCGCGGCACGTTCACCGCCACGGAGATCGCCTCCGGCTTCCCGCCCGGGTCCAGCCGCGAGGTCTTCGTCTTGCCGAACTGGTTGTCGAACGAGGTGTCGGTCTCGCTCGTGCTCAGGTTCGACCCGCCGCCGGGCCCTGCGTAAATACTCTCGCGCGTGTTGGAACGCGCCCCCGGCTCGGCGGGCGAGGCCCCGTCCGTCTGCGTGGTCTCCGAGATCGTCTCCCGCTCGACCATCGACTCGGAGCCTTCTCCCTTCGGCAGGATGCGCTCGGCCTCTTCGCGCAGGCGGCTCGCATCGATGACGGCCGTCACGGCGATGATCACGCCGGGGATGTGCCCCAGCGCCACCCGCGCCTTCTCCTGCACGTACCGCTCGTAGGCCGCCTGCTGCTCGAGGTACGAGCCGCCGGTCAGTTCATCGTCCCCCCGCGGCACAAACTGCCGCATCGTGCGCCCGTCGATGACGCGCACGTTGCGCACGTCGAGCCCGGAGATCGACCCCGCGACCGTCCCGGCGATCGCATCCACTTCGTTCTGGGAGAGGGAGCCGTCGCGCGGGAAGACCGTCACCGACGCCGTCGCGCGGCGGTGCGCCTGGCCGATCCGCGTGCGCTCCGGGACGTCCGCCACCACCGTGGCCTGCTCGATGTCCGGGAAGCTCGCGATAATCCGCGCCAGCTCGTGGTTGCGCGCGATCTCGAACTGTTGCCGGTTCTGCGCATCGGTGTTGAGCCAGTTCTGGTGCTCGTGGAGATTACTGAAGAAGAGCTTCGAGGCGTCCTGCGGGAGCGTCTGCGTCGAGGCGAGCGTGCCGAGGGCCTGGTACTTGGCCGCGGCGGGGACCCACAGCTTCCCCTCGCGGCTGACGGTGCGGATGCCGGCTCGCGAGAGGGCGTCGGCCGCCTGCCCCTGCGACTCGGGCGTCGTCCACCCCTCGAGCGGCTCGAGCTGCGGCTTCCCGGCGTACTGCGACACCAGGAAGAGGGTCATCAGCGCGATCACCGCGAGCGACCCGATCAGCATCTTGTGCAGGGGCTGGAGCGAACCCAGATGCGTCTGGATCACCCGCAGCGCCCGCCGCAACCACTCCATACCGCGGCCTCCATGCCACACGCGAACCCGCACGCGATCCCCGCGCACGCCGGGCGCTCGCGCCCGAACCGGTCCGACTCGCTACTTCGGCAGAGCCGCCCTCACAGCTTGAAAGGAGCAACCATCGCCATGGCACGGCGGCCGCGCGAGAGTCTGGGACCGATGGAGCCCATGAGACCTATGCCCCCCCGCACCACCTACGCGCAAAACCTGCGCTAGATGCGCAACAACCAACCGCCCGGCCCCACTCCCCCACTGTGCACTGTCCACTCTCAACTATGCACTGTTTTACACCCTCATCTGCTTCATCTCTTCAAACGCCCCCTGCACCTTGTTCCGCACGGAGAGGAGCGTCCGGAAGGCCAGGTCCGCCTTCTGTGTCGCCAGCAGCACGCCTTCGACATCATCGCGCCGCCCGGCGGAGATGTCTTCGATCGCGGTGGTCGCCTCCTGCTGCAACTCGTTGACCTTGTTGAGGTTCTGAAGCAGGACGTCCTTGAAGGACGGCTGCGAGGGGTCGATGGGCACGCCCCCCGCCGGTGTCCGCGGCAAGAGCGGCCCCCCACCACCGACCCCGCCCACCTGCCCGATCAGTCCCAATGGATCAGACATGACTCACTCCTACGAGGCATCAGGCATCAGGCATCAGCCACTAGTGCCCAGTGCCTAATGCCTGGTGCCTCCCCACTAGTGCCCAGTGCCTAATGCCTGGTGCCTCCCTACGCGATCATCCGCAACGCCTGTGCCATCATCGACTTTGTCGCCTCCGCCGCGGCAACATTCGCCTCGTAGCTCCGCATGGCCTCCATGGCGTTGATCTGTTCGGTGACGGGGTCGATGTTCGGTTTGGCGACGTACCCCTTCCAGCGTCCCTCGGTGATGGCGTGCGGGTCGTCGGGCTTGTACTCGTACTTGAAGGGGGCCTGGTCGAGCTCGATGTCAGCCACGTGCACGCCCAGAGCCCGCTCCCCTCGATCGCCGATCGCGCCGGAGG
>CAYWRO010000063.1:0-19391 GCA_964460345.1 uncultured Phycisphaeraceae bacterium
GGGCTGCAGGCCCGCTTCGGCGCCGACCGCGTCGTCGACACGCCGCTGGCCGAATCCGGCATCATGGGCTCGGCGGTGGGCCTGGCGATCGCCGGGATGCGGCCGATCCCGGAGATCCAGTTCGAGGGCTTCCTCGGGCCTGCCTACGACCAACTCGTCAACCACGCCGCACGCTACCGCACACGCAGCCGCGGGGCGATTACCGTGCCGCTGACCGTGCGCGTGCCCGTCGGCGGCGGGATCCACGCGCCCGAGTTGCACTCGGACTCGCCCGAGGCGATCTACGCGCATCACCCGGGGCTGAAGGTCGTCATGCCGTGCACGCCGTACGACGCCAAGGGGCTGCTCATCAGCGCCATCCGCGACCCGGACCCGGTCGTCTTCTTCGAGCCCAAGCGCGTCTACCGCGCCTTCCGCGAAGAGGTGCCGGAAGATGAGTACACGATCCCGATCGGCAAGGCCAAGGTCGTTAACGAGGGAACGGACATCACGGTGATCACCTGGGGCGCGCCTGTCTTCCAGTGCCTGGAGGCGATGGACTCGCTCCCCGAAGACGTCTCCGTCGAACTGATCGACCTGCGGACGATCTACCCCGTCGACATCGACACCATCGCCGAGAGCGTCAGCAAGACCGGCCGCGCCGTGATCGTGCATGAGGCTCCTAAGACCGCCGGCTTCGGCGCGGAGATCGCAACCATCATCCAGGAGCGCTGCTTCCTGCACCTGGAAGCCCCGGTGCAGCGCGTGGCGGGCTTCGACACGGTGATGCCGTACTACAAACTGGAACTTGACTACCTGCCGGAGGCGGCGCGGATCACCAAGGGCATCGAGGAGTGCCTGGCGTACTAAATCATGGGTGCTGCAAGCGACGAAACCGATCTGTACGGCAGAGCCCTTGAACTGCGCGTGCCAGCGCTGGAGAATATCTTCGGCAAGCACGAGCAGTATTTGATCAGCCCAATCCCCTTTTACCTCGGCGGCGACCCGACGATCGTCGGCTTTCCTCATCACCTGAGCGGGACCGTGTTCTGTACATCCGAAATGACCGGCGACTGGGGGTCCGATCAGAAAACAGACGATGGGCAGGAACGAGAGTTCGTCATCGTCACACGGCCGAACAGCCCACTGAATCCCAGGAGCAAGAACGGCAAGGTCGCGGAAAAGGGCTGGGTCGGCGTCATTCTCTCGGGGCTTGCCAAGTACTCCTGTCAGGCAGTGATGCGGAGCGGTGACACGGTCGGGCCATGGGAGGAGATGTCCGCAACGCCCTATGGCCTGCTCTACAGCCTCACGAGCACGCGAAAGAGGTTCGAATTTGGCGGCCGGAGCTACGGCCTGTTGTTGTGCATGCTGATCTCCGAGTCTGAGGCGGCATATAGGCGTGAGAATGGCGTCGACGCGCTCGTCAAGGCACTTCGCGTGGCCGGAGCATTCCCCTACTCAGACCCCGAACGAGCGAGCGTCGTTTGATTGGCCGGAGACCCTTGATGGATGCCCATCCCGCATTTCTCGCGCAGGTCAGCGGCATAGCCGAACAGGGCGCTCGCCTCGGCGAGGAAGTCGCTGACGGTTCTTCGGATCAGGGCCTGACGATCCTACTGTTTGTCATCGGCGGGGCGCTCCTGATCGGCTTGCTCACATTCGCGATCAAGTACCACATCGACACCAACTGAATCAGATGCAACGAGGCGATCATGGCGAAGAAGACGGCAACCAACCCAAACGATTTCATCCTCCCCGACCTTGGCGAGGGTGTTCACGAAGCCGAACTGATCAAGTGGCGCGTCCAGGTCGGCCAGACCGTCGAGGAACACGAGATCCTCGCCGAGATGGAGACCGACAAGGCCCTCGTCGAGGTGCCGTCGCCGCGAGCCGGCACGATCACCAAGCTCTGGGGCGAAGAAGGCCAAATCATGAAGGTTGGCGAGCCGCTCGTCTCCTACGAAGGTGCTGGACAGGCCGAGCCCGCCGGCAAGGCCGAAGCGGCCCCCCACTCCAACGGCACACACAAGCCCGCCCCCTCTGCCGCCGTCGAAGACAAGCCGGTCGGGGAATCGTCTCGCGAAGATGATGGGACCGTCGTCGGCAAAATGTCCGATTCTTTGGCGGGCATGTCCCGGAGTGAGGGCAAGGCTCTGGCCACCCCCGCGGTCCGCCGTATCGCGCGCGATCTCGGTGTTGATATCAATCTTGTCCCCGGCACGGGCATTGGCGGCCGCGTGACAGAGAAGGACGTTCGGAGCTTCGCCGGCGGCGGTGGCGCCGCCCGCACTCCGGCCGCCGGCCGCGGCCATGCTCCTGTCGCCCCGCACAGCCCCGCCCAGCCGCACAGCGACATTGTCGAGAGCGGCGTTCCGGCGGCAGCACGCCCCACCGATGCCGCCATCGCCGCAGCGCTGCAGGCCGATGCCGGTCAGCGTGCGGGCGCTAGCCCTGAGCGGGCCGCCTCAACCCGCCACAGCGGTCAAGCGGAGCGGATCCCCTTCCGCGGCGTGCGTCGCACGATCGCCAACCGCCTGCGCGAGAGCATGAACCGCGCCGTCCACTTTAACGTGATGGACGAGGTGGACGTGACGGAGTTGGACGCCATGCGCCGCAAGCTCGCCGCGGCGAGCGGCGAAAAGGTCTCGTTCCTTCCCTTTGTGGCCAGCGCCCTGTGCCGCGTGCTGACTGAGGATCGTTTCGCCGTGCTCAACTCGACGGTGGATGATGACAAGGAAGAGATCGTCCAGAACCGCGCCGTGCACATGGGCATCGCGACCGACACGGATACGGGCCTGATGGTGCCTGTCATCCGCGACTGCGACGCCCTCGGCATCCTTCAGATCGGGCGTGAGATCACCCGCATCGCCGGCGCTGCCCGCGATCGATCGATCCCTCGCGAGCAGCTCGTTGGTTCTACGTTCACGATCAGCAACGTTGGCTCGCACGCGGGCCGCTTCGCCACGCCCGTGATCAACTACCCGGAGGTCGGCATCCTCGCCGTGGGCCGTGCTCGCGAAGGGATGGTCGTTCGCAACGGGTGGTACCGCGTCGGGCAGCTCCTCCCGCTCTCTCTTGCCTGCGACCACCGGGTCGTGGATGGCGCGACCGCGGCACTGGCCCTGGCGCGAGTTGCGGAACTGTTGCGCAAGCCCGAACAACTGTTGACGCCCGCGCGTGGCTGAGTGGCATGCTGCTCCGCGCCGCCTCACTTCTGTGCACGTTCGTTGCTGCCTGCCTGGTTGGCGGCGCATCGAGCATCGCGCCCGATCAGGCCGCGACGAACGCCGCACCCGATGACGCCGTGAAGGTCGTCACCTTTAACATCCGGTACGGCACGGCCGGAGACGGCCCCAACGCCTGGCCGCATCGCCGCGAGATGGTGGCAGACCTTTTGCGTGAGATGAACGCCGACATCGTCGGGCTGCAGGAGGCGCTCCGGTTCCAGCTGGATTACCTCGCCGCGGCGGTTCCCGGCTATGTTGAAATTGGCGTCGGACGGGATGACGGCGTTGCTGCAGGCGAGTACGCGGCCCTGTTCGTCCGGGCTGACCGCTTCGCGATTGCGGCCTCCGGTACGTTTTGGCTGAGCGACACGCCGGACACGCCGGGCTCCCGTACCTGGGGCAACGGAATTCCCCGGATCTGCACCTGGATGCGGCTTATTGAGACGCCTGCTCGATCCTCCGATGAAGGCGATGCGCAAGGGACGGCGAGCGGAAGACGGACTGCAACCGAGTCGCCGCGTGGCGTGTGGGTGTACAACGTCCATCTGGATCACATGAGCGCCCCCTCCCGCGAACGCGCGGCTGAACAGATCGCCGCGCACATCCACGACCGGCCACCAGCATTCGCATCGGAGCCGGTCATCCTGATGGGTGACTTCAATGCAGGCGAGGAGAGCTCACCACTCAAGTATCTCCGAGGCGAGACAGATCGGGCGAGTGTTGCGGACGCCTGGCCTGGTCACACACCCGTCGGATCACCCGAGTTGGTCGACACCTTCCGCACCATCGATTCGGAGGAGCAGGAGGTGGGAACGTTCTCCGGTTTTCGGATGGGAGAGACGACCGGTGCGAAGATCGATCACATCCTGACGAGCGAGCGTGTCAAGGTGCTCGACGCCGGGATTGACCGGACAAGCCGCGACGGCCGCTATCCATCGGATCACTTCCCGGTCTGGGCAGTGCTGGACTTCTAGTCGGACGGTGGCGGCCCATTCTCAATCGACGGCATCCAGCCCCAGGTCAACGCTCGTCGCTTGGTGCGTGATGGCGCCGACGCTGATGCGGTCGACGCCGGTCTCCGCGATCGAGCGCACAGACTGCAGATTGACGCCGCCTGATGACTCGAGGAGAACGGAACTCGCCCCCCACCGCTCTCGCAGCTCGATGGCTTCGCGCAGCCGTTCGACCGGGAAGTTGTCGAGCAGGATGATGTCAACGGCCGCTCCCTGTGCGCGAGCGGCCAGAACGCGGTCGAGTTGCTCGAGCGTATCGACTTCCACCTCGAAGAAGGACAACTGCCGGCCGGATTCGGCAGCCAGCATCCGGGCCCGCGCTGCCGCCTCCGTCAACCATGCCGACATCTGCTCCGGCGCGATGGCGGCCAGGTGATTGTCCTTGATCAGCACGGCATCGTACAAGCCAAGCCGATGGCAATGCGCTCCGCCGCAGCGAACCGCGTACTTCTCCAGCACGCGCAGCCCCGGCGTCGTCTTCCGCGTATCGAGGATCTTTGCGCGGGTTCCCGCGACCGCATCGACGTATCGATGCGCGAGCGTGGCAACGCCACTGAGCCGGCCGAGCATGTTCAGGATTGTTCTCTCGGCGGCAAGGATCTGGCGGGCCGGACCGGTGAGATAGCCGATTGGCTGGCCTCGCTCGACCGCCTGGCCATCGGCGGCCCGGCCCTCGAAGGCAACCTCCGGGGCGAATGCCTGCAGAATGGCGGGAATCGTGCGCACGCCGGCAAGGATGAATGGCTGCCGCGCGGCGATGACAGTTCTCATCGAGAGCCCCTCGGGGATGGTGAGGAGCGAGGTGATGTCCAGAGGGGGCTGCGATGCCTGCGGCGTAACGCCCAGATCCTCCTCATGCGCCAAGGCGATGAGGCGACGGACCAGGCCGGTTTCGGCAAGATGCGCATAGAGCGCGTCCAATGACAACGCGTTGAGATCTGTCACAACGCATCGTACGCGCTTCTGGAACCCCTCCGCCTGAGCCCGGAAGCACCGGTCACTTCCGGCTCGCTTCGAGCAAGCCTGTCAACTGCGTGAGGCGATCCCTTGCCTCTTTGGTCCGCGCGTGCTCGGCGCCGTAGGTGCCTTCAAGAATGCGCACCGCACGCTCGGCATGCGCTGCCGCTTCGTCTGTGCGGCCCAGTTCCAGCAGAATCTCGGCATAGCGATCTTCGAAATGACCCGTCGTCCAGTCGGCGTCTCCGATGCTGCTCACGGCGATCTCAACCACGTGCCGTTGAAGATCCTCTGCCTCGCGAAGAACACTCAGAACCCGCGCCTCGCTGGCTCCGGCCTGGCGGAGCGCCCTGGCCTGAAAGAGCAGCGCGCGAGCCGCGTTGTTGGCGGCCTCATTTGTGCTACGATGCTCAGACGGCAGCGTCTGCTGGCGGATCTGCATGATTCTCTTAAATGTTGCTGCGGCTTCGCCAAAGTGTTCGGCCCGCTTGGCGGCATCGTCCATCATGCGCGCCCGATCAAACTGCACAGCGACAAGGTTGTTGAGTGCGGACAGTGTGCGAGAATGGGTCTCGCCGCGGCGTCGCCGCTCCAACTCGACGATGGTCGTGAGAAGGTCGTGAGCTCGCGCCAGATCCGCCTCCCGCAGAGTTGGATCGCTTGTCTCGTGACGCGCTCGTCGCCACAACAGCGTCGCGAGGTTTCGCTGCACGCCGATCGTGGCGAAGTGCTCCGGCCCCAGGGTTGCGGCGAGCCCCTCGCAGGCGCGTTCGTAGAGAACTTCCGCCTCTGCCATGCTCTCGCGTGTTTCGATATCCCGGAGCAGTGCGGCGACCCGCTCCATCGCCACCAGCGTGTCGGGGTCATTCGGCCCCATGTCCGGACGTTCCATGCGGCGATCAAGCGCTTCTCTGTAAAGTCCCAGCGCCACGTCGAGATGCCCCTTTCGATGCATCACCTCGCCAAGATCCCGGATGGTCTGAATCAGGGCGACCTCCGCGCGGTCATCGCCCTCCGTTGCGAGCACCCGCTGCTGATCGACGAGTTGGCGAAGTGCCTGCTCTGCCTCGTCGGTGCGACCCACTTCGTAGAGATAACCGGCACGGACCGACTCCACGTCGATTCGGGCCTGATCGCTCGCCGGCAGTGCACTTGCGGCGATCCGACTGGCGCCCTCGATGAGCCGGCCGGCCTCATCCAGATCTTCCATCTCCAGTTTGACCTGCGCGAGCACAGCCAGTGTCCGCAGATAGTCCCGGTCAGTCGGCTCAGCGAACTGCTCATACGCGTGAACGGCAGCCCTGAGATGTTCGGAGGCCAGTTCGAACTCATCGAGCACCCAGTAGACGGTACCCAGGGTTCGCTCTGCGACGGCGCGCTCCAGTGGCCGACCCGCGTACCGCAGCGGCAATGCCTCACCCCGAATCTGAAGGACCTCGACAACAGATCCGCCGTCGTCGGCGTCCACCGCGCGGGCGATGCGCGGAAGCAACTCCTCGTGAAACTCGCTGTTCCGCGCGTAGGAGTTTGACTTTTCGATGGCCCGCTGCTCATTCCGCATTGCGATGATGGCCATGCGCGTTGTGCTCAGGACACCAAGAACCAAAATGCAGAACGCCGCGGCGACGCCCCCGACGAGGGTTCGGTGACGCCGCGTAAACTTTGCAAGGTGGTACCGGGCGCTCGGCGGGCGCGCGGTGATCGGCTCGTCATTCAGATAACGCCGGATATCCGCGGCCAGTTCGGCGGCACTCTGGTAACGACGCGCCGGCTCCTTTTCCAGCGCCTTGCGCACAATCGTGTCCACATCGCCGCGGAGCATTCGATCGGTCGCACTGAGCGGCGTTGGATCGTCCTCGCGAATCGTTCGTAGCGCCTCTGTGATGGCGACATTTCGCACGCGGTGCGGCAACTGGCCGGTAAGCAGTTCGTACAGGATCACACCGAGTGCATAAACATCGCTGCGCGTATCAACCCCGTTCGGGTCACCGGTCACCTGCTCCGGACTCATGTACGCGACCGTGCCGATGAGTTGGCCCACATTGGTCTGCATCGTCGTGACCTGCACATCGGCATCCGTCAGCCGGGCAACGCCGAAATCCAGCACCTTCGGCAGGCCCGAACACGAGGCGTCACGGCCTTCCGAAGAACTGTCCACGCCACCATGCGCCACCAGAATGTTTCCCGGCTTCAGATCGCGATGTACGACGCCCTTCATGTGCGCATGCTGAACTGCGTCACAGATCCTCGCGACCAGCGCCAGACGGGCCCGAGGCGCCAGCTTCTGTTCTGCAGCGTAATCCGTCAGTGGGAGGCCTTCGACCAACTCCATTGCAAAGTACGGTTGCGCTTCCGCGAAGGCCCCCGCCGCTCCCCCTTCCGGGACGGCCAGCCCGGTCTCGTACACCTGGGCGATCCCAGGGTGCTGCAGGAGGGCAAGCACCTGCGCTTCGTGCTCAAACCGCCTCAAAGTTGAGGGAGACGCGGCATCCGCCTGGATGACCTTCAGCGCGACCAGCCGGCGCGGGCGGTCAGACTCGGCCAGGTAGACCGTCCCCATGCCTCCGCGGCCAAGCACGCCCTTGATCACAAAGTGGCCGATGCGCTGCGGCATCGCTGCCTGCTGAAGCCGTTCCGGCGCGAACTCCTCGTAGCGCAACTGAACCCCGGCAACCGCCGAAGGCGGATTCTCCAGGAAGCCCGAGGCATCATCATGCAAGGCCAGCAGTTCTTCGACGTACGCCCGCAGGCCTATGTCCGCACCGCAGCGTTCATCCAGAAGGGGGCCCCGGTCCGACGCGGCCACGGCGATCACATCCTTGAAGATGGCTTCCGCCTGCCGCTCCTGCTCCGGTCTGATCACGAGACGTCCGCTCCGTCCGCCCCCCCATTCGTAACTGCGACGCCGTCGCCTTCCTCGCCGCTCAGACGCCTCATTTCGAGCATCAGGAGCGACCGGGCGTAGGCGAAGTCGCTCTTGACGGTGGCGGGGGAGACCCCGAGCGCCGCCGCGGTCTCCGCGACGGTCAGGCCCGCGAAGTAGCGGAGCATCACAACCTCTGCCTTCCGCGGGTCGCGCTGCTCAAGCAGCTTCAACGCCTCATCCAAAAGGAGCATCTCGTCTGGATTCTCTTCCGGGGCGGGAACATTGTCGTGAAGCTCCACGCGTCGCCTGCCACCCCCGCGCTTCACCTGGGCGACGCGGCGGGCTCGCTCAATCAGAATCCGACGCATGGCCCGGGCCGCGGCTCCGAAAAAGTGGCCACGATTGTCCCATTTCGGCTCCTCTGCACCACCAGGGCCCAGCAGCCGGAGGTACGCCTCGTGGACGAGGGCCGTGGCCTGGAGAGTGTGGTCGGCCGGTTCGGCGGCCATCTGGGCCCGGGCGAGGCGTCGCAGTTCCTCATAGACCAGGGGCAGCAAATCCTCGGAGGCCTTCTGATCCCCATCCGCCGCGGCCTGAAGAATGCGGGTCACCTCTGCGCGGGCTTGATCCGACATGTCTGCTCCAGCCACAATTAGCCCGCCATTGAAACGGGCCAAGGAATTGACGCCCCCCAATCTGGCCCTTCTCGCGCCCATTATCGCATGAGAAGGCGTGGATGACAACGATGGCCCGAACCCTGCAAGGGTACCTTAAACTCGGGATTCCGGCGAGTTGCGCGGTATATTGAAGGGCTCGGACCGCCCTCGGAGACGCTGAATGTTGAAGAAAGTCTGGCTTGGTGTGCTCTCAGCGTCTCTGCTGGCGCTCCTCGGCGGCCCAATCGGCCCGAGCTCCGCCTCGGCACAGGTGGCCGTGACGGAGTGGCACTTCAGTGGCGACCTGGACCAGGTTGCCGGCCCTTCCCGCCTGCGTTTCCTGGATGATGAGGCCTTTGGTAACCTCCCCAACGGGGCCCCCAACGGGCTGACCGAGGAATTGAGCTTCTTCGGCTCCAGCGACGCGGTCGGGCTGCCGCCCATCGACGGGGAGCCCGTTCCGGTCTTCCGGGTCCCCCCCCCGCGGCTGCCCGGAACAGGCCAGCCGGTGACGAGCATGGGCCTGGTTCTGTGGCCGGGTAACGGCGGTGCTCACCCGGACGGGCTGGTCGACGAGTGGACGATCGTGATGGACCTGCTGATTCCGGAGAGTTCCTTTGCGCCGGGCATCATCACGCCGCTGATCAACTTCGACGACAACAACGGAAACGATGCGGATCTCTTCATCGCGGGGCCGGTTCAGGGCGGGCCGCCACATGGCCGCGTTGGTCCGAAGAACCAGCTTCTGCCCGCACCCGCCATCCGTCCAAACGAATGGTTCCGCCTGATTCTGGTGGTCGACAATCTGCCGGGCCCGATTGAAGGCGTTGTGACCCGCATCTACGTCAATGGCGAGTTCATCGGCGAAGCGGAGTTTGCTGGCTCGCTCTTCAACATGGTGAACCCGGAACAGCCGACCTTCAACACCGGCGAACCCGTGCCGCAGCAGTTGTGGAACCGTTGGGGCCAGTTTCCCTCACCTTGGGCGATGAGCCCGAACGAAGGCTCCCTGCTCAGCACCGCCACCCTGTTCTCCGATGACGATGGCGAAGGACGGCCGGTCTTCCTCGCGAAGGCCTTGCTGACGGATACGCTGATGAGCGGAGAGCAAGCAGCCGATCTTGACGATCCAGGCAACGACCGCATCCTCCTGTGCGACGCAGACCTCAATGGCGACGAGTCGGTCGACGTCTTTGACCTGCTGCTCTACCTCGACGAGTGGTTTGCCGGAGACCTGTTCGCCGACTGGACCAATGACGGTGTGGTCGACGTCTTCGACCTGCTGCTGTACCTCGACGAGTGGTTCGCACCGTGCGACTGACGGCTGCTTCGGAAGGCCTTCCATGCCGCTTCCCCTTGCAGTCCGCTCGGCTCCCTCCATCGTCCTTGCGGCCCTTGCCGTTGCCGCGCCAGGTTGCGCCTCTCGGCCGCCGCTCGAGTCAGCTCCCTCGGTAGCACAAAACAATGCCTCTCGCTTCACCTGGAGTGTGATCGGGCACAGCCTCCACCGTCAACCGATCGAAGCGACCACGCTCGGGCATGGTCCGCGCCGAATCTACCTTATCGGGCTCATTCACGGCGATGAACCGGAGGGATTAGCAATCCTTCCACAGTTGTGCGAGGAGCTGAACCACCCTGACCTGCTCGAGATGACAGCAGTCCGCCTCGTCCGGAACATGAATCCCGACGGTGCGAAGGCCGGATCAAGAGGGAACGCCCGCGGCGTCGACCTGAACCGCAACTGGCCGGCCCGAAACTTCACCCCGTCCACCTCGCGCGGCGATCGCCCGCTCAGCGAGCCGGAAACCCTCGCCGTCTACGCTGACCTGCTCACTTTTCGTCCTGAACTGGTGATCGTGCTGCACTCAACCGTTCGGGGCGGCCCGTTCGTCAACTTCGACGGACCCGCTGCGTCAATCGCCGAGCGGTTTGCCGCCGCGGCCGCAGAACTGGATCCCCAGTGGCACACGCGCGCTGACATGGGCTATGCAACGCCGGGCTCGCTGGGCACATATATCGGGGTGGACCGTCGGATACCGATCCTGACGGTCGAGTTCGCCCGCGGCCGGGACGCTGACGCCGCGGCACTGGCCGGCCTGCTCGCGGCGATTCGCTACGCTGCGAACGAAGTCGTGCCAACTGGCACCGCCGAGGTCGAAGCATGGCCGAAAGCAGACTGACCGTCACAGCACGAGTATGTCGGGTCGATTGATGCCGCCCGCATCCAGCATGGGCCAGTCGCTCATCCGGGTGACAACTTCGCCGGTCGACAGAATCGTGTCCTCCGACTTCGTCCCGGTAATACTCGGGTTCCATCCGACGAGTTGGTTCTCCTGCACCGTGCGACTTTCGGTCGGCGTGACCTTGAAGTCTCGGGCCTCATAGCCCATTGGTCCCCCCTGGTGATGCTTCTTCCACTCTTCGGCGTAGCCGGTCTGCTCGTAGCACTCGATAGCGCGATCAAGAATGTCGGCCCACTTCGTGCCGGGTTTCGTGGCGTCATGCAAGGTGCGATCGACGCGGCAACAGGCCTCGTGTCGCCGCTTCAGATCGTCGCTGAGCGGGCCGAAGTGCGCGAGGCGCGTGATCGAGACGATCAGCCCTTTGCGCTGCGCGCAGATGGCCGCCATGACCATCCGCTCCAAATGGCGGTCCGTCGGAATGGGGTGCCGGTATCGCTGAATGCGCTGATCGGCCGCAACGAGCATGACCGTCGTCACGATGCCGCGAAGACGCAGGGCGCCGACGATCCTGGCTGCCACCTCGTGCTCCGTCATGCCGGGTCGCAGCAGTTTCATCTGTTCCTGGAGCACTTCGGCGCACTCCGCACCCAGCGCACGCACGGTCTCGACTTCGCGTGACGTGAGCGAGTAACGCAGCTCTGCGATGAAATCCTCCGGCCAGTCGTGCCCGAATCGATCGAGATGAAAGCCCTGCCCGGCGGTGTCCAGCCTCGCTTCCACCCAGTCGGCCTGGCTTTCATACCACAGCCCCGAATCCACCTGCCACTCCGGGCCGAACTCCTCGTCGACCAGGCGCGATGCCTCAATGTTGTCGGTGTAGACCGCCTTCACCGTGGGCGTCCACAGAACGGCAGCGATCCCCAGCGGTGAAGAAAGATCAACGTGCGTGTCGGCGCCATCGGTAACCCAGGCGATGTTGCTTCGCCGACGCAGCAGCACCCCATGAAGGCCGCGCTCTTCGCAAAACCGGGCAAGCCGATCGTCCTTCTCGCTCATGCTCCCTTCCCCCCATCCCCCGCCTCGATCAGTTCCCGCAGGTGCGCTCGGATGCCCCCGTGGCCGCGTGACAGCGTCACGCCCAACGACGCCGCGGCGTCCTTGGTAAACGTGTTCTTCGGCTCCGGAGGACTGGAAAAGTCGATGTCCGCCTTCACCCCCAGCAACTCCGCGGCGATCTGAGCCCAATCCGCCCAGCGCGCGTAGCAATCAACAAGGTTGTAGGCCCGGCCTGCCGCTTCGGGATTGCCCGCGCAGGCAACCGTGGCCGCGGCGACGTCGTCGACATGCACGAACTTGCCGCCACCCGGGGTTCGAATCGGCTCTCCGGCCTTCAGCTTGCGGATGAGCTTGTACCCATGCGAGCGCTCCAGCTTCGGATCGATCCCGTACACGGCGCAGGGGCGCAGCACGCAAACCGATTGCCCTCCGCCCTCGGCCTCAGGCGCATAGTGCTGCGCCCACAAGTGCGCCTCGACCGCCGCCTTGTAGGCCCCATAGAGCGTACCGGGCCGCAAAGGGTGGTCCTCGTCGATCATGCCGCCCCATCGCGGACGCATGTCGTGGTGCACTGCGATGCTCGACATGAAGATGAACTGGCGCGGGGCGGACGCAAGCAGCAGTTCGATGGATGCCACGAGGTTGCTGTCGAGGTGCTCCCCAACGCGCTGGCGCCAGTCATCGCCGCGCATCGCCGTCCAGTCGACGCTGTTGTGAATGACGCAATCCGCCCCATCCAGCAATGACGGCCAGATCGCCCGGTCGTCCTGCCCTCCCACAACAAAGCGATCCACGAACGGCTCGATGTGATCGCGACGGCTGCTGCCGCGGACGAGCGCGGTCACGTGGTGACCTGCCTCACTCAATCGCTTTGCGATCGCCGAACCGATGAAGCCCGACGCCCCTGTCAACGCCACACGCATACTGCCCCTCCTCGTTATCGAGGGCGGCCGGGCACCACCCTGTTCTCGACCCTTTGCCCGCGCTCATCGTACCGACGTTCGGCCGTGACCCGGCCGGTCTCGTCCCGCTCGATCTCCACCCGCATCGCGCCGTCGTCCGTCGGATTGGCAAAGAGCCCGAGCACCGGTCGCCCGTGCTCATCAAGAATCCACGATTCAATCAGCCGCGTCCGATCGAACACATCGATCCGTTCCGGTTGATCACGAAAATACACCAGACGGGCGTGCACGCCGGCAGGTCTCGGCTCGCCTTCGGCCGCATAGGCGCGGCTTGAGTGCGGATCGAAGTTGTCGAGCACCTTGGACGATACTTCGCTGGTCAACCAGTCCGCCGGCCCGTCGGTGGGCGGCACGATAATGATGGTCATCGGTTTGCTCACCAGGCCGCGCCGAATGACAATCTGAAGGAGCTGGTTGAACTCCAGTTCGCCCAGGTACGTGCGCACCTCATCGATGCTGCGGGCCCCCATGTCACCCAGCATCAGCAGTTGGTCGCCTTCCTGCAGGCCAGCTTGCGCCGCGATGCTCCCCGGCGCGACCCTGGTGATTCCCACGGCGCCCTCCGGCGTGACCTCCAGGGTGATCCCCAGCCGGGCGTACTGCTGCCGGCCGCCATCGTCGGGCAGCGTATAGACGTAGTCGGCGTACCCCCGGCTGAAGACGGCGGTCGCCTCAGGCTCATAGCCCGGGTGCGCGTGCGCATCCGGGTCAGGCTCGGACGCGATCACCGGCGCCACGACCCGGACGGATAGATCGGGTGCGATCTGCGACAGTCGCGCCGGCACGCCGATGCCGTGCGCGGCGTGCCCGACGCCCATCACCGCCACCACCGTCCGTCCCGGATCCTTCTGTGCGGCGCGACGGATCGCCTCGGCCATCGCGCCATCCCAGGCGCGCTGCACCTGGAGCGTCGAGCCGTGAAGCTGGCCCGGCATGCCCATCATGTGGGCAACCATGTACGCATGTCGATCCGTCGGCTCGGGCAACTCCCCGATCCGGTGCTGTTGTTCCCTCGTGAGTGATGTAAAGCCGTCCTGCGAAATCGTTTTCAGCCACGCACGCGGGATGTTCAGCCCGACAACCGCCGCCTTGTGCTGCCTGGCGGCAGACAGCAGCGGTTCGTAGTACTTGAACGAGTATCCCCCCTGCTGATACCAGCCGGTCTGAGAGAGCAGCCTCTCAACCTGGATCCGGCCCGCGATATACGAGGCCAATGCGGGATCGTCCTCTAGGTCGAAGAACTCCATCCCGAGCACGACAGGACCTCTCTCGGCCAGCGCGGCGAAGATGCGGGCCTCCATCGACTGCACGGCCGCGGCGGCATGGTGCTCAGCAAGAATGACCACATCGGCGCTGGCCAGGTCGTTGACCATGGCGTCAAACTCGACCGCTGCACCGGTGCGTGTGTCGTAGAGTTCGCCGGGCGAACCCGTCATGAGGACGAAGGCGCGCTCCGGATCGCCCAGCGGCAGTGCCGCCAGGTCCTGCGCAACCGCAGCAACGCTTGCACACGCGACGGCGGCCGCCGCGATACACCGCAATGCCCCCCTGGCAAATGCTTCTGTCATGTCCGGATCGTACGCACCGTCCGCGCCCTCGCGCCCCGCATCAAAGCGGTCGCCGGCACGCCTGAGGCGGACGATCAGCGCCGCATCACTGCCTCAACCTCGCCGACCAGCTCAATGGCCTGCGCGATGCACGCTTCCGTCTCCTCGAGCACGCCATCCGCGGCGGCGGACCACCCGCGGTTGATCTGGCGTTCCATCGCGGAAAACCGGTCCATGATCCGGGCAAACCCGCTCAGGCCGTGTCGCCCAATCAAGCGCTCGCGCGCGGCCAGGAATGCATCGATGTGCGTGCCCTGGATGTCCCCGAGGCGCTCGGTGGCCATGTGCTGGCGCTGATTCGCATCCGCCGGATGCGCAAGCTGACCCTGCAAGGCCGCCAGTTCATTCCGGATCGAAGCGATCGCTGCCTCGGGAGAAGCGGCCGCGCCTTCTGCTCCGGTTGGCTCGGCAGCCTGTGCGGCCAGCCGCCGTCGCCGGTCAAAACGCACCATCCCGGCCCCCGCGAGCAGGCCGACGACCGACAGCCCGAAGACCCACGCAAGCGTCCAGCGCGCAAAGGCGAACTCCTTCACACGGATGCGCTCAACGCCGGCCTCGCGCAACGTCCCGAGCAGTTCCGGCGTGAGGACAGTCCCGCTCGCGGCGATTGGTTCCGGTGCAGCGTCGACCGAGTCGTCCTCGGGCGATCGCGCCCCCGCGGGCGCGGCGAGCGTGATCGTCGCACCGGCCTCCACCGCCGGAGCAACCTGGTTCAACCGCGGCACGTACGCGGTGGTCGCCGCGACCGCGCCGACGGTGAGACTGACGGCGATGATGAGGAAAGCGATCAGCCGCATGATTCAGCCTCCAATCGGTCCGACGGTCAGGACGAGGATGTTGATGAGCAGCGCGAGCACCGATTCGCCCACGATCAGCCCCGCCGCCAGCGGCACGCCCCAGTCTTCGCACCAGCGGCGACCCTTTACCTTGGTGAGGATCATGTTGACGATGCACCCGATGCCGTAGGTGGCGATGTAGAAGAACGGCAGGTACATCGAGAGCCCGACGAGCACGCCGAGGCCGCTGAAGGCGCCCAGTCCGAGCAGGGCGCCAAGCAACGCGCCGAAGCCGTAGAGGGCGTACGGCATCTCGCCCCCCTGCACGCCCGTGATCACCGCCTGCAGCGCCTGGGCCTGCGGAGCGATCGCGCCATTCGGCGCGCCGGGGCCGATCGCCGGGCCGCCCTGGGCGAGGTTCGCCTGCGCGATCAGCACGACGACGAGCATCGCGATCACCGGCCCGAGGCCGACGACGGCCATCTCGATCGTCTGCTGCCGCTTCGGCTGCGCGCCGACCAGGTGTCCCGTGCGCAAGTCCCCCATCATGTCCGCCGCGAGCGTGACGGCGACGCACAGCGCTGCCCCGATCAGCACCGCCCCGACCACCGCGCCGCTGCCGGCCAGGAGCATCACCAGCACGACCGTCAGGAGGGCCATGCCGGAGATCGGCGACCAGTCGGTCATGCCGGTGCACTGGGCGATGATGATTCCCGCGAACCAGATCCACGCCGCGCCGACCAGCGCGATGATCGCCTGCCGCACGTGCGACGGCAGCCCTGAGAGCAGGCCCGGCTTTGCGTTGTTGGCGGTGAGGAACTCGCGCTTCTGCTCGG
Source organism: uncultured Phycisphaeraceae bacterium (assembly GCA_964460345.1). Taxonomy (GTDB): domain Bacteria; phylum Planctomycetota; class Phycisphaerae; order Phycisphaerales; family UBA1924; genus CAYWRO01. Next base: position 16,122 of record CAYWRO010000063.1, read on the forward strand.
CGGTCCAGTCGCTCTCCCAGATTTGCGCGGCTTCCGGCGTTGCGAGACGAACGCGATAGCCCAGGTGTTCGACGATGACCGGCTCGGCCGCGATCGCCGCCGCTTCAACCCCCTCATCGGCCTCCGCCGCCGCGACCGCAACCGCCTCTCCCGTCACCGGGCAGACCGTGTTGATCGGCTTGTTGCCGATGAAGTCGCCCGCCAGAAAGAGCAGCACGAGCGCGCCGACGATGGCGATGAGCAGAGGACGCAACCCGAGTTCTTCGCGCGAGCCGCCCGCCAGCTTGCCCGCCGCGGCGACGCTCTTGAGCGCTTCCTTGATCGCCGGGAGGGACATGATCACGCCCATGAGCGCCCCGCCCAGGAGCAGGCCGATCCCGAGCGGCCGGTTGAAGGCCTGGAAGCCGTACCCCGGCGCGGCCGCGGCATCGACGGTCTCCGGCATCCATCCCATCGCGAAAGCAATCGGCGTCAGGATGAAGTACGCCAGCACGCCGCCGGCCAGGACGAGCAGCCCGGGCCTACCGGTGATGAACCCTGCCCCCAGGGCAAAGGGCGCGATCGCGAAGACAAGCTGAAACTGCAGCGGCAGGCCGAAGAGCCGGCCCACATCGATGCTGTCGTCGGCGATGATCTGTTGGCCCGCGCCGAAGATGGCGTTGCCCGCCGCCTCGTACCCGGCCAGCCCGAGTTGCGGCAGCCCTGCCGGCAGGAAGATCAGCGCCCCCAGCACGATCCCCGCCATCAGCACCATCGACTTGGCCGCTCCCGCGCCCGGGCTTTTAAGGATCACGGCCACGCCCGTCGCCGACGGAAAGCGCAGCCGCTCAATATCGATCATCTGCTTGCGCAGCGGAATGATGAACGCCGTCCCGAGCATGGCCCCCGCCACGCACGCCAGCGTGATCAGCCAGAAGTCCGCCTGCTTCCAACTCAGCGTGTAGCCGAGCAGCAGGAGCACGGGCACGGTAAAGATCACGCCCGAGTTGCTTGTGTTCACCGCGCTGGCGACGGTCTGGACGATGTTGGTCTCGAGGATCGAGCCCTTGCGGAAGATGCCGCGGAGGACGCCGAAGCCGAGGACGGCCGCGATCGCCGAGCCGCCGATCGTGAAGCCGATCTTCAGCCCCGCGTAGGTGATCGCCGCGTTCATCACGACGCCGATGATGATCGCCAGCACGATCGCGCTCACCGTCACTTCGCGGTAGCGCGTCTGGAAGAGGTCGGCGAGCAGGCCCTCCTTCCCTCCTCCGCCCGCCCCGGGTGCTGGCGTCCGTGTGGACGAGCGTGTCGGCGGGGTCGGGGATTCACCGGATGGTGGCGTGGTCGGGGGCTGGGCGGCCATGCGGGACTCCGGATGCGAGGATGGACCAGGGCGGAATCGGTGGAGGCAGAGGGTATGGATCCAGGGGTGCCGGGCTCAAATCGCCACCGCCGCGGCTCAGCACTCAGCACCCAGCACTCAGCACTTCCTCCTCACGATCACCGCCGTCTGGTCGTCCTCCGGCCGCCGGCCGTTGCCGTGTGCCGCCGCGGCCTCATCGAGCGCGGCGAGCAGGCCCGCGGCCGTCTCGTCCCGGTGGCGGCCGAGCACTTCCCGCAGCGCTTCGGCCCCCCACTGCTTCGCCCGCGCGTTCATGCGCTCCACGTACCCATCGGAGAGGAGCACGAGCGCCTCGCCGGGCGCGAGCGTGATCGGCGGCGCGCGGTCGACCTCGATCTCGCGATCGATCCCCAGCGGCGGCGCGTTCGCGCCCCGCTCATCAAGACGTCCATCGCGGCGCAGCACCATCACGGGCGCGATCCCCGCCGCGACGTACTCAAAGGTCCCGCTCGCCACATCCAGCACGCCGATCACCGCGGCGACGAACCGCCCCACCGGCAGCGACTCATGCAGCAGCCGATTCGCGCGCGAGACGATCTCGCCGAGCGACGCCCCGCTCACCGCCGCCATGCGCACCATCGCCACCGCCTGCGCCACGCTCAGGGCCGGGCCGACGCCATGCCCCGCGGCGTCCGCCATCACGATGACGATCCGCCCCCTCGCCTCCTCCTCCCCATCCAGCACGATCACGTCGTACGCATCCCCGCCCGTCTCCTCCGCCGGCGCGGTCGCCGCGGCCAGGTCCCACCCCGCAATCGACGGCAGCGCCCGCGGCAGCGACGCCACCTGGATCTCGCGCGCGATGCGCAGGTCCGCCTCCATCTTTTCCTTGCGCTTCTCGGCCTCGATCAGCCGCGCCCGCCGGATCGCCACCGCCGCCTGCGAGGCGAGCGCCCGGGCGATCATCTCGTCCCGGGCGTCGAATCTCGAAGGAGTTATCCGCAGATTACGCAGATTTCGCAGATTCGGAGAAGAGGAGGGGGGAGAGTTCTCACGCAGAGGCGCAGGGATCGCAGAGGAGGGGGGATTGGATGGGGTGGGATCTGGTTGATGAGGCGATGGGGAGGAGGGAATCGTCGGAGCAGGAGGCACACCCCCCACTCCCGGCGCTCCCACCCCAACTCTTCCTTCTGAATCTGCGTAATCTGCGTAATCTGCGGATAGATCTTCCCTCTTGTTCAAGACCTGCGCGACGCCTTCGATGCGGCCGTCGAGCGAGACCAGCGGCACCGTGAGCATGCAGCGCGTGCGGTAGCCGGTGCGGGCGTCGATGTCGCGGTTGAAGCGCGCATCCGCGTAGCAGTCCGGCACGTTGATGATCCGCTTCGTGCGCACGGCCTCGCCCGCCAGGCCGCTCTCGGCGCTGAAGCGCAGCGAGGCGTCCACACCGTGGGCCGTCGTCGCGAAGAGTTCGTGCTTCTCCGCGTCATACTCGAGCACGCTGGCCCGGTCCGCATGCAGCAGGTCGCGCATCGAATCCACGATGAGAGACAGGATCTCCTTCAGATCGCGGCTCGCCGCCAGCCGCTCCATCACCGCAACAATGCGCAGCCACTCCTCACTCGCAACGCTGTCGCCAGCCGCGTGCGCAGCGTGCAAATGGTCGGTGAGGTGGCCCGGCTTCCGCTGATGCATCGATCAAGAATAGGTTCAATGCCGACCTCGCCGCGCACCTCCCCCTACGCCGCTCGGGATTCGACGGCCCTTTCCGGCCCCGTCGCTGCGGCCTTCTCCGCAGTTCGAGCGATCGAGCCGAACTGCACGAACGCCTGCGCCGGCAGGCTGAAACGCTCGCCGCGGCGGCCGTAGATGCGGTACTGGACGAACGCGGTGCCGAGCGGGATCTTCGCATCGCGCCACGTCTTGCGCCGGATGCTCGCCGCGTG
>CAYWRO010000064.1:0-19224 GCA_964460345.1 uncultured Phycisphaeraceae bacterium
CATGTACCAGAAGAGCACCGAGACCGTCGCGTACGTGCTCACCGCAAACACGTCCCACAGCAGCGGGCTTTTGAAGTTCGGCCAGATCGCGTTGGAGTTGGGGATCGGGAAGACCATCCAGATCATCCAGATGCGCCCGACGTGAATCGCCGGGAACATGCCGGCGCACATGACGGCGAAGATCGTCATCGCTTCCGCCGCACGGTTGATGCTCGTGCGCCACTTCTGCTTGAGCAGGCAGAGGATCGCGCTGATCAGCGTGCCGGCGTGGCCGATGCCGATCCAGAAGACGAAGTTCGTGATGTCCCAAGCCCAGCCGACCTGGTTGTTCAGGCCCCAGACGCCCACGCCGGTGATGATCAGGTACAGGATGCCGAGCGTGCCGAGCCCCGCCACGGTCGAGGCCAGGCCGAATGCCGGCAGCCACCATCGCCCGGGCTTGTTCTCCACGTATCCGCACACAATGTTCGTGATGTCGTGGAAGGACCGGTTGTGCAGCACCAGCGGCGCCCGCACCGACGGATCGTCAATCAGCGTGCCGTCGCCGACCTGCGGGTCGAGCCGCTGCGCCGTCGGGCGCGCCACGCGGCCGGTCAGTTCCCGGGCCGTCTGTTCATCCGGGTGGAAGGCGGTCATCCGATGCCTCCGAGTACGTTCAGACTCATGCGATAGCCCTTATCGACCGTGGCGCTGGCCAGGTCACGGAAGAAGCCGCGTCGGGAGGCGTGCGGATCGCCGCCGTGGTCGCCATGGCCGTTGCCGTTGTGGTCATGCTCCCCACCCTGGCCGGAGCCATGCTCGTGCCCGTGGGTGCTGAAGGGCAGATCCCACTCCTCAATCCGCTCGACGCTCACCAGCGCGCGGTTCGGGTTCTTCATTTCCACGAGATGCGTTGTGCGCGGCCGTGTGTTCAGGTAGCCCAGCAGCATGTACGAACGCCCGTTGGAGCGCATCCGGCTCACTCGGCTGGACTCGTCGAGGATGTCTCCGAACACGATCGCATCGGACGGGCACGCCTGAGCGCACGCCGGCTGGAAGAAGCCGTCCGGAATCCTCTCGAGTCCCTTGAGCTTCACCTCGATCCGGGCTTCGTTGATGCGCTGGATGCAGTAGGTGCACTTTTCCATCACGCCGCGGCTGCGGACCGTGACGTCCGGGTTCATCTGCATCTTCGTGATCTCGTCCAGCTTCTCGCGAAGCCGCGGCGGGATCCAGTGCTCGTTGATGTCCCCGAAGGTCTTCTTGCCCGCGAAGTGATGCTCGATGTTCCCGTGGTCGTCCTTCGAGTAGCTCGGCAGGTAATCGCCGTTGAACTTCTTGACGCCGAAGTCAAAGAAGTTGAAGCGGCGCACCTTGTACGGGCAGTTGTTGGCGCAGTACCGCGTGCCGATGCACCGGTTGTACACCATGTAGTTGATGCCTTCGGGGCCGTGCACCGTCGCATTCACGGGGCAGACCGTCTCGCACGGTGCATTTTCGCAGTGCACGCACGCGACCGGCTGGAAGGCCATGCCGATTGTCCCGGTGGCGCCGCCCGCCGGATCGCCGGTGAAGTACCGGTCGACGCGGATCCAGTGCATCTCGCGGCCCTTGTTGACCTCTTCCTTGCCGACGATCGGAATGTTGTTCTCGGCCTGGCAGGCGATCGTGCACGCGTTGCAGCTTGTGCACGAGGCCAGGTCGATCGTCATCCCCCACTGCGGAGGCTGGGCGAAGTCAGCGTTCGGGTCTGTTGATTCCGGATGCGACGGCGGCTTGCGGGTCCCCCGCTGTGGGTTCGTGTACAGGTTCCAGTTCTCGGGCGAGTGCGCGTACACCGCGCCGTCGAGCGTCTCGGCGAAGTGAATGTCCGCCGCGTTCCCGTAGTGGTCAACCTTGTGCACCAGCTTCGGCTTGCCATTCTCATCGAACGCGTGCTTCTGCCAGCGCTGGAAGTCGACCGAACGAATGATCGCACGCCCCTCCATGGAGCCGTGTTGCTGCGTGGTCGAGATGTTGTGCCGCGCCGGTCCGCTCGTCGTGCGCTCGATCTGCGCACCTTGCGCCATCGCACGGCCGCCGCTGGGCAGCGCCTTGTAGGCGTTGAAACCGACCCCCCGGCCGACGACCCCGCACACGTCACGCCCGTATCCCAGGTGCACCAGCACCGTCCAGTCCGGAATGCCCGGCGCTACCCACGCTGGAATTCGCATGGTCAAGCCGCCGACGTTCACGTTCACAAACCGGGCGCCGCGGTACTCGGCGGTTTCCTTTTCCTGCACCGAGCCGAACTTCTTCGCCGTCGCCTCGCTCATCACGGCGACGTTGTCCCACACGATTTTCGTGAGGGGGTCCGGCAGTTCCTGCAGCCACCCCTGGTTGGCAAAGCGGCCGTCACCCACCATGCCAATGGTGAAGACCAGATCCAGGTTCGACTCACTCGGGCCTCGGCCGGCCTCGAAGCCTGCCAGCGAACCGGCGCGCACGCCTGCGGACACCGGCTCCGCGGTCGATCCGGCCAGCACGCCGTCGTGCAGCGCCCGACGCCAGCCCTTCTCGAAGTCACCCTTGACGAGGCCGGCCCACACATCGCGAACGATGTGATACCCCTCCGTCTGCTCGCGGCCGGCGATCAGCGCCAGCACCTCAAGCTCACTCCGGCCGTTGTACAACGGCGCGATCATCGGCTGGATCGGCGCAATCGTGCCATCGAGCGCCCGCGTATCTCCCCATGCTTCCAGGAAGTGAGCCCCGGGCAACTGCCAGGTCGAGGCCGCCACCGTCTCATTCAGGTCCACGCTCAGGGTAATCCGCGTCTTCGCCCGGGCAAACTTCGCGGCGAAGTCCAGGTCGCCCGGGGCGTCGTACACCGGGTTGGCGTTCAACGTCACCAGCGTGTCGATGGCTCCGGCGTCGAGTTGCGACGCCAGGTCAACGATCGCCTCGGAAGAGGACGCCGCTTCCAGTTCGGTCAGCTCGCGGTATGTCACCGTCTCGCCGACATTCCCCAGCGCCTCATTGATTGCCGCGACGAGCACGTGCACGGCCAGCGGCTGGGTCGGACCCGCAACCACCAGTGAAGCACCCCGCTTTGCCGCAAGGTCCTCGGCCATGGCCTCGATCCACTCGGCCGGCACGCCCGCGGCGCTCACGTTGCGAGATGCAATCGACGAGAGCTTCTCTCCACCGACGCCGCGCTGCACCAGCGCCCGGGCCAAAGCTACCGCCGCGGTCGGAATCAGCGACGGCGCGACTCCGATGCGGTGGTCGGCCTTGGCACCTGTCGTCGAAAACCCGGACTCGATCATGTAGAGGCGGTTCATCACCTCGCCGTGGTCGAGCACGCGGCGGCGGGAGGCGAACTCCCGCATCTGCTTCAGGTGCCCCGGCTCGGCATGCCCGAGGAAATCCCGGTCGAGGGAGACGATCACGTCCGCCTTCTCCAGGTGCATTACCTCTGCAACATCCCGACCGAACGCTTCCCTCAAGCCGCGGCGTTGCTCTTCGAAGTCCGCCGGCGCATAGGTGTACCACCGCGCATTCGGGAACTTCTGCTGCACCGCCCGTTGCATCGCTTCCAGGGATGGGCTTCCCTTCTTGTCCACGAGGAACGCCAGTCCGCGACCGCCGTTCCCGCTGAACCGCTGCATGTGGTCGGCCAGCCAGAGCTGGAAATCTGCCCACGAACGCGGCCGCTCCGGCTCGCTGGAGGCGGTGAAAACCGGGTCCTTCAGCCGGTCCGGGTCATAAAGGCCCAGCACGCTCGCCTGCGCCCAGATGCTGCTGCGGCCCTGATTGATCGGGTGGAGCGGATTTCCCTCGACCTTCGTCGGCCGGCCCTCGTGCGTCTCAATCAGCAGGCCTTCCGCACCCAGGCCCGGCAACGGCATGCTCGTCGCGTAAAAGAGCGGCTTGCCCGGGACGATCTCTTCCGGCACATGCTTTGAATACGGCATGATCTTGTGATCAGGCCGCCGGCAGCCGGCAAGCCCGGCCACGCCCGCCAGCGCCATCGAGGCGCCCATCAGCTTCAGGAACGTGCGCCGCGAGCCCTTGAGAAGCTCGGACGCCCCGGCGGGGAACTCCCGCTCGAGCCAGTCGCGGAACTCCGATGTGTCCGCAAGGTCATCCAGCGATCGCCAGAACGCCTGCCCGGTCGGCGCCACGCCGACCTGCTCGTGCGGCGTCCGCGGCTTCACAGGAGCCTTCTTCCCGATCGTTGATGGGCACTGCTTGGCTTTGCTCATCTGCAGTTCTCGTCTCATCCGGCGCTGCGCGAGCCAGCGCCGTTGGTCGTCGTCCTCAGTAGTGGCACGCTCCACAGTTGTCGGGCAGCAGGTGCAGGTCGCTCTCGCCGAGTTCCTGCAGCAGTGCATGCCCACCTGCGGTCCCATCGCCAGCGGGGTTCCCTCCCTTGGCAAGCTGCTGTTCCACCCAGAACAGATCCGTCACCTTGTCCGCCGGCACAAGGTTGTTCACCAGCACCTCGTTGCGGTCGGCTCGATGGCAGTCCAGGCACCAGGCCATGCTGAGCGACTCGACCTGGCGGACGATCGGCATTGCCGCAATCATGCCGTGGCAGGAGTAACAGGAGACTCCCGCTGCCACGTGCACGTTGTGCGGAAAATTGCGGACATAGTCCGGCAACTTGTGCACCCGCCGCCATGCGATCGGCTCGTCGTTCTCGTAAGCCGTGCGGATGAAGTCCCACTTCGTCGCTGTCGCGCCGTTCGGACGAGTGAACGTCCCCGCCGTTTCGATCTGCGCGTTCAGCCGTCCCTCGGCATGGCACCCGATGCACGTTGCCACGTTCGGAATGTTCGCTTCCGGGCTCTCCTCGACGTGGGTGTGACAGTACCGGCAGTCCATCCCCAGCTTTCCGGCGTGGACCTCGTGGCTGAAGCCGGGATAGCTCAACTTGGTGCCGGGCTGGATCGGCTGGTACCCGACTTCCCAGAACTCCGGCGTCCAGTAGTACCACACAAGCCCAATCACGCCGACCGCCAGCCCGAGCCCGCCGGCCGCGATAATGTGCGGCAGGTGATTGGTCCACTTGGGGAAGATCGTTGACACGGGGCGCACCTCGCTTCACTGCTCGCGGGACGGGGTGGGAACCTGTTCTGCACCCGGCGGCCTGACCGGGAGGCGTTTGGCACCGATTCCGGCCCACGAGCAAGAATTGCTGTTAGACAGAAATCTCTGGCGCTCGGCGTACAGTGTCAAGTTGGGAAGCCCCCCAAAGGGTAAATGAGACTGTGTCTCAACAGGAAACGCCGCCATGCACCCATCCCCCGCCCTCACCGAACGATCCGGAATCGTGCTCCCTGGGCTCACCACCGGGTTTGCCGCCGCGCTCGCCCTCTGGTGCGCCTGGTTCCTGAGCCACTTTCCAGGCCTCCACCTCGCCGTCCCGGCCCGTGCCGCGGCACTCCTGGCAGGTCCCATCGTCGTCTTCTTCGCGACCGGCATGGCTCTGGGGCGTGCTCGGGCCTTGCGGATCGGAGCCGTAGGCGGGGTGGTGGCCGGGCTCCTGTCCCTCCTGCTGCTGGGCGCCCTGCTTGGCGACCGCGGCAGCCAAACCGTCGTCTCCGATCGCTCGGTCAATCTGGCCCTTCTCTCAGTCCTGATCGTGGCCATCTCAACAGGGACCGGGGTGATCGCCGCCCTCATCGGCGCCATCCCCAACCCGAACGGACCCGACCGCACCTCCGCCGGATCCCGTCGCTGGCTCTTTCGCTTCTCCATCGTCAACATTGCGGCGACTGCCGCCCTGCTGGTGCTCGGGGCGATCGTGACCAGCACAGAGTCCGGCATGGCCGTCCCCGACTGGCCGACGACCTTCTCCAACAACATGTTCATGTTCCCGATGGACCACGAAGTCCACCCGAGGATCTTTTTCGAGCACGCTCACCGGCTCTTCGGCACCTTCGCCGGTGTCGCGGCCATCGCGTTGATGGTTCTCGTGCTGGTCCTCGATCCTCGTCGGAGCGTCAAGATCTTCGCGGTCGTGCTCTTCGTGGCGGTCGTCGTGCAGGGCATCCTGGGCGCGCAGCGTGTCCTCCTGAACAACCCGTTTTTCGGCATCTTCCATGGCATTCTCGGCCAGCTCTACCTCGGCTCCACGGTCGCCATGGCCGTTGTGCTTGCCCCCACGTTCCTCGCCGGCCGTGCTGCGTTGCGCCCGACCGCCTTCGACCGCCGCCTGCGCCTCTTCGCGACCGGGTTCCTGCACACCCTCATCGTCCAACTCATCCTTGGCGCGACCTTCCGCCACCTCAGTGCGGCCGGCGGCAACGTCGCCAAGGGCGCCATGCACGCGCTCTACACCCATGCCGCCTTCGCGATCCTCGTCGCCGTCTTCGCAACGGCGGCGGGCTTCGTCGCCGTCGCCCGCGCAGGGGCGCGTCCGATGGCCGACTCTACAGCCGAGCCCGACGCCCTTTCGCCGGCCCTTCGCCGCCTCGGCTGGACAGCGGTGGTCAGCGTGATCCTTCAGATCGTCCTCGGCGTCGCCGCGCTCGTCGTCGTCATGATGGCCGATGATCGCCCCGGCATCCCCACGCACGACCAGTTGGCCACCGCCCCGGGTGTTCCTTTCCATGAGGCCGCCATCACGACGCTGCATCATGCCAACGGCGTCCTCCTGATGGGGGTCTCCGCCGCCCTGTTCATGTGGGGCAAGTTCGCCTCCCCCCGCACGACGCCCTGACGCAGCGGGGTCAGCGTCTCTGTTGCAGGCCGCACCGGCGCGGCCAAACTGTTTGCGTGGGCCAACTCCGGCCGAAAGCCGATACACCTGCAATGCTGCCTGGCCCCGCCGCGTTACGCTGATGCACTGCGTAGTAGGAGCGCTCTTGCATGCAACAGGCTGACCCGCCTGCCCGCCCAGCCTCTTCCGTCGGCGATACATCCGCGAGCGCGATGACCGCCTCCATGCGACCCCTTGCAGCGGAACGATTCGGGTTCGCCGAGGCGAGGCACCTGCTGTGGCGGGCCGGTTTCGGCGGTACACCCCAGCAGATTCAGGCGCTCGCTCAGATCGGCCCCGAAAGGGCCGTCGAGCACATCGTCGAGTACGACGCAATCCCGTTCGAGCCCGTCCGGTCGGACGCCTTCCGCTCGGACATCATGCGTCCCAGCACGCCGGCCGAACGCCTTGCCCTTGCCCAGGCCCGCCGCAGCAACGACGAGGAGACCGTCGCCCGCTTCCGCGCCGAGCGCCAGGAAGCGCAGGGGCAGGACCGGCGTCAGATGGTCCAGATCCAGGAGTGGTGGCTCAAGCGCATGATCGAGTCACCCCGGCCGCTCGAAGAGAAGATGACGCTCTTCTGGCACGGCCACTTCGCCACGTCCTACCGCACCGTCGAAGACTCCTGGCACATGTACCGGCAGAACCAGTTCTTCCGGGACAACGCAACCGGCAACTTCGCCGACCTGATGTACGGCATCATCCGGGACCCGGCCATGCTGGCCTACCTCGATAACAACGACTCCCGCCGCGGGCGGCCGAATGAGAACCTCGCCCGTGAGTTGATGGAACTGTTCAGCCTTGGGGAGGGCAACTACACCGAGCAGGACATCAAGGAAGGCGCGCGAGCGCTGACCGGCTACACCTTTGATGATGATGCGTTCATCTTCAATGAGCGCAACCACGACGGCGATTCCAAACGGATCTTCGGCCGAACCGGCGCCTTTGACGGGGATGACTTCGTCACCGCCATTCTTGAACGGCGAGAATGTTCGCGATTCATGGCCGCGAAGCTTCACCGGTACTTCGTCATCGCTCCGACCGGCCGCGACGAGATTGACCGGCCCGCCGCCGAGGTTCAACGCGACCTGGCCAATGCGCTCCTGCGGCACAAGTACGCACTCAAGCCCGTCCTGAAACGCCTGTTCCTGTCGGAGCACTTCTACTCGCCCGCCCTGATGAATGAGCACATCAAGAGCCCGGCGGAGCTCATCGTCGGTGGGGTTCGTTCGCTCAACACGCCGGTTCGCTCACTCACCGTTCTGAACGATGCCATGAACCTCATGGGCCAGTCGCTTTTCTTTCCGCCCTCCGTTGCCGGGTGGGAGGGCGGCCGTTCGTGGATCAACACTTCGACCCTCTTCGTCCGCCAGAACATCCTCGTTTTCCTGCTCACGGGCAAACTCCCTCGGGGGCGTGAGGCACTTCGGAACGACCAATACGACCCGACGTTTCTCCTGGAGCAACTCGCACGTGCTCAGCCCGGCGCAGACCGTGATTCGAACGCGGTGATCGAGTACCTGCTGCGCCTTACCGTCGGCCGTCGCACCGACCGCAATCACACCGCCCTGCGCACCTTCGTCGACGAACACGGGGGCCGCATCACTCCGGAGATCATGACCGGTCTCCTGCTGCTCATCACGGCGACGCCGGAGTATCAGCTCTGCTGACCTGGAGCCTGTCATGTCCATCTTCCCCACCGAGACCGCCTACACCCGCCGCACCTTTCTGACGAGCACGCTTACGCTCGCCTCCGCGGCGGCGACCGTGCCATGGTTCATCAACCGCTCAGCGCTAGGGCTTCCGCAGCCGGCGTCGGGACTTAGTTCCATCCCGGGCATCCCGGAGGACCGCATCATCGTCGTCGTGCAGCTTGGCGGCGGCAACGATGGCCTCAACACGGTGATTCCGTACGTGGATGACACCTATTACAAGGCCCGCCCGGGCATCGGAATTCCCAAAGACCAGGTACTCAAGCTCGACAAGCGCACGGATATCGGCCTGCACCCGCAGCTTCGCGACCTGCACGCGATGTACGAAGAGGGTCGCATGACCATCGTGCAGGGGGTCGGGTATCCGAACCCGAACCGTTCGCACTTCAAGAGCATGGACATCTGGCACACCGCCGATACGTCCGCGACCGGTGACGGCTGGCTCGGGCGCTACTTCGACAACGAGTGCTGCGGGCACGATGAACACGGGCAGCCGGAGCCGAACCCGATGGCAGGGATCGCCATTGGACGCGAAGCGCCGCTGGCAATGCAGGGCCGGCTGACCAAGCCGATCGGCTTTGAGAACACGGACCTGTTCCGCTGGATGGGCAGGGATGTGCACGACGACCTGGTGCAGCCATACGACGAGTTGACGCGCGCCGGATCGGCCGAGGGAGCCGGCACAGGAACCAACGTCGCGTTTCTCATGCGAACAGCGCTGGACGCCCAGGTCTCCTCCGACCAGATCCGCAAGGCTGTCGCCGCGCGCCCGCTGGCGGAGTACCCGCGCAATCAGCTTGCCGGCCAGCTCGCCATGGTCGCGGCGATGATTCGCGCCGAACTGCCGACACGCGTGTACTACGTCGATCTGGGCGGCTTCGACACTCACGCCGGCCAGGGCGGCCCACAGGGACGACACGCCAACCTCATGCAGCAGTTCGGCGCCTCGGTCAGGGCCTTCTACCAGGACTTGGCCGCCCAGGGCAACGACTCGCGCGTGTTGACCATGTCGTTCTCCGAGTTCGGCCGTCGGGTCTATCAGAACGCATCCGGCGGCACCGATCACGGGGCGGCGGCGCCGATGTTTCTCTTTGGTCCCATGGTGCAGCCGGGCGTCGTGGGCTCACACCCATCGTTGACGGATCTGGACAACGGTGACCTCAAGTACAAGATCGACTTCCGCGAGGTCTACACGGGCGTGCTGCAGAACTGGATGAAAGCAGACGCCGAGAAGATCCTCGAAGGGCGCTTCCGCGCGGCCAAAGTGATCGCGAAAGCCTGAGCAGCGCGGCACAACGCATCGACCGCCGCCGCTGCTTGCCGGCCTGGAGGCACGCGCGCAGCGGCCCTACCAGCTAATCCGTCTCGCTTCCCGAAATCGGAAGGAAGTCTCGCTGCTTTCCGTCTGCCCACTGCCTGAACCGCGGCCAGAAGACCTCGCGCAGCAGAATCTTCAGACACGCCGCCACGGGGATGGCCAGCAGCAATCCATACAGGCCGGCCAGCGCGCCGCCGGCGATTGAGGCGAAGAGGATCGACGGTGTCGCCATGTCCGTGCTCTTGCCCTGAATGAGCGGCGTGAGGATGTAGTCGTCGAGCGCCTGGCCCGCGAAGTACACGACGGTCGGCGCACCGAGGATCCACCACCACGCAGCCTGCCACCCCGTCGGTGGATCGATCAGCATGCCAATGACGGTGATTGGAATCCCCACCAGCGCCACATACGGCACGATCGAGAGTACCGCGACGATGGGACCGATGATCAGCGGCGCGGGAACCCCGATCACCCAGTACGCGATCGTGAAGAAGACCGCCTGGATGGCGGCAATGGTCAGGCGGCCTCGGATGAACCCCGCGATGACGGCGTCCATCTGCTGTGCCAGATCGACCACGCGGTGCTTGCGGGCCTCCGGAATCAGGCCGCGCCAGAAAGCCAACACGCGTCCATATCCCACGGAAAAGAAGTAGAAAAAGAAGGCCGTGAGGAAGAGCATGAACAGGAACATCCCGAAGGAGACCACCTTCGAGATCACAGCCTGGGCCGCCCACACGCCGCGCTCGGCAATTCCTCCCAGGTTCGCATCAATCGCCGCGGCGAGCCAGCCCAGCACGCGACCCAGTGAAGAATCCCCACCTTCCGCATCAGCATCGCCAAAGGTCAGGATCGCCCACTCGTAAGCCACCTGTAGGGCGGAGAAGTCCGCCCCCAAGGCCGTCCAGGCCGCATCTGCTCTTACCGCAAGCCGCGCTGAGTCCACAGGCCCACCATCCGGACGAGCCGGAAGAACGTCGGCGTCTCCGTCGCCGGGTGCGTCGACTCCTTGCTCCGCCGACGACTCCACGACCTCTTCGGCACGCGGGTCGATCTGTGTGGCCGGGTTGTCGTTTGCCTCATTACCCGACGGTGCCCCTTCTGAGACTCCCTCGGCAACAACCGGCGCATCGCTTTCCCCGATCCCAGCGGGCGATGCCGCCGCGTTGGCCTCCGCGGCGGCCTGAAACCCGATCCACTTGCCTTCCTCATCGAAGGGGGAGCCGATCACCTCGATCGCCTGCACGATGGGCGCACTGAGTTGCACGACACGCGCCACGCGATTGCCGACCTGAATCCCCTGACCGACCGCAAAGACAAGCCCCAGCGAGACCGGCACGACCACAATGAGCACCGCCGCGCCGATGATGATCGACGCCGCGGCCTCCCGGCTCATGGTTCGCCCCCTCTGCCGCGGACGCGTCAGCCACTTGACGACAGGCTCGAAGAGATAGGCCAGTGCCATCGCCAGCAGAATCGGCACCGTGACGATGCTCAGCTTGTAGCCCAGCCAGAGCAGCCCGAAGATTCCGAGCCCGACCAGCACATCGCGAACTCCCTGGATCTCCCAAAGGTGCAGGCGAGCCCACTGCGGCCGGGAAGCGCCGACCGACTCCGAGCCGTTGCTCAGGAGCGCGGCGTTGGGCCTGCCCGGCCCACTTTCAAGTCTGCTATCGCGAGCTTCGCCAGTCGACATGGGTCAAAGCCTACCCGATCTGCGCGCGCAATGAAGAACCCCGGCACGCCTGCCGGGGTTCTTCGGAAATATTGGATGACGACTTCACAAACCGGGAGTTCCGCCGGCCGGGTCGGTCACTTCATGATCTCAGGGGCGGATGGACGCTGCTCCGGCACCTCCGCCTGAGCGCCGCCCACCGGGGCCGGAGCGCCGCTTTCAATGCGGCGGACCAGGTAAATCTCCACGCGGCGGTTGGCCGGCGTGCCGCCCTTGGTGTTGTTGGCAACGACCGGGTCGAACTCGCCCCGCCCCGCCGCCTCAATCCGGTCCGGGGCCACGCCGACCGAGGTCAGCTCCTGCCGGACGGAAATCGCCCGGTGGCAGGACAGGTGCATGTTGGTGCGGTGGCCGCGCTGGGCGGTCGGGGCACTGATCGGCTGGTTGTCGGTGTGCCCGACCACGCGGATGTCATACTTGCCCGCGGCGGAGCTGTTCAGGACACCCGCCAGGGCGCTCAGGGAGGCCTTGGCGCCCGGCTTGACGACGTCGGAACCGGAGTCGAACGTCAGGTCGCTCTTGAAGCGGAGCATGCCGAGGCTGCTGTCGTAGGTCACCAGTTCCGGGTTGCTCTCCGCGAAGCGGCGAAGCTCCATGTCCGCCAGCGGGTCGACCTGGGAGAAGGCGATGCCGCCGAGGCGGTCGCCCCACTCCTCCATCACCCGCGCTGATTCAAGATTGCTGGTGCGGAGCTGGGCAATGAGCGAGCGCTGCTCGGCAATGGTCTTGTCGCGCGTGACAAGCGCCTGCTGGCTGATCGTCTGCTCGGACCGGCAGGCCTCCAGATCCTGGCGAAGCGCCTCGTTGCGATCCGTCAGGGCCCGGATCGTCCCCTGTTCCTTGGTGGTGTTGCACCCGGTCATCGCCAGGGCTCCGCCCGCGATGCACACGACCAGCGCCATCCGCCGCATTGTCTTCACTCCGTTCGACATTGCCATGCACTCCATTGGTTGTTTGTCCCGCTCGCCGCACGCGAGGGATTGGCCCACAGCATACCCTCTTTTTGCGGCGTCCGAAAGTGGTCTTCACAGTATCGGGGTCGCAGACGAGTCGCCATGACAGACAAACGGATTCTGCGGATTGATGCCCTCGCGATTGCGGATGCACGCGGTTTTTGCGCATCACCCGCCTCGTTGCTCTGTCAATTGCGCTGCGCTGCGCCCGATCACGAACCCCTTCCATGGCTCCTGTGTGTCGGAAGCCCCACCGATGTGGATGCGCACCCGGCCGCGCAACGAGCGCAACGGCTCTCCTGCGACGACACTGTCCTCATTCCCGGCCTCGTCAACGCGCACACGCACCTTGATCTGACTCACATCGGCCCTCTGACGCACGATCCTGAGGACGGCTTTGTGGCGTGGGTCGATCGCGTCCGGACCGGGCGCGCCATAACCGACGATGACATCACGACTTCCGTCGCCCGAGGGATCGAGCTCGCGCTCGCCGGCGGCGTGGTGGCGGTCGGCGACATCGCGGGGTGTCCCGCCACCGGCCCGACCCTGGCGCCGTGGCAGGCGCTGGCGGCCTCTCCGCTGCTGGGCGTCTCCTACCTTGAGTTCTTCGCCATGGGCGCCGGATTTGACGCCCGGATCGCCCGCATCGGATCCGTTCTGCGGACAGCGCCGGAGGAAGCCCTCCGGCCCGGTCGGGTCCGGCTTGGCCTCCAGCCCCACGCCCCCAACACCGTGGAACCGGCCGGCTATCGGTGGGCCGCGGACCAAGCCCGCCGCCTCAATCTGCGGCTGGCCACCCATCTGGCCGAGACGCCCGAAGAGCGCCGCTTCATCGCCGCCGCCGAGGGACCGCAACGAGCGTTTCTGGAGCGGTTCCAACTTTGGGAACCGAGGCTCGAGACAGTCTTCGGCCGGGGCCGCACGCCCGCGGAGCACCTCGAGGAGTTCCTCGGCGAGAAACCACTGGTCGCCCACGTCAACGACTGCCCGGATGGCACGCTGCGTCTCCTGGCTGAGAAGGGGGCGAGCGTGGCGTACTGCCCGCGCGCCTCGAGCTACTTCGGGGCCGAGCGGCACTTCGGCCCGCACCGCTACCGCGACCTCCTCGCGGCGGGCGTGAACGTCTGCATCGGCACCGACTCCATCTTGAATCTCCCCCCCTATTCAGTGGATCCAAGCCGCGGCGGAATGAGCCCGCTTGATGAGATCCGCCTGCTCCGGCGGCGGGACGCCGCCTTGCCGGTTGAACTGCTTGGAATGGCGACAGTCAATGGCGCCGCCGCGCTCAACCTGGATCCAGCCTGGTTCACTTTCGCTGGAGGCGAGCACGCACTTGCCGGCGTGGTGGCCGTACCAGTGGACCCGGCCGAGGGTCGAAGCGACCCGATTGCGGCGATTCTCGAGAGCGCCAGTCCGCCCCGATTACTGCTACACGGGAAATCGTACGATCCGGCAGAAACGAACCCGATCTGGCGACGTACAATCGCCTGAGACCGCTTATGAGCCAGAAGTGGCGACGCGCCAAGCAATGGGACGACCTGCACCTGACAGGGGCTCTGCTCCCCGTGAAGTGGGGGTTGCGCACGCTCAGTTCGATCACCTTGGCGGTCATCACACTTGCTGGCATTACGCTCTACGGCACGATGGCCAGCATCCCGATCGGCCTCTTGGCACAGATCCCGACCTGGGGGATCTACCTGGGCACGCTCCTGGCCGCCGCGGCTGTCGGCGTGCTATTGCCCATGACGCTCGGGCTCCGCGGCCTCCGCCGGGCCGGCGTGCCCGCATCCTGGCGGTATTCCATCGGCCTGCTCGGATCACTGGGGCTGGCCGTCGGCGTGTTCCTGCTCTGGAAGGCAACCGTCTGGCCGCATCTGCGATGGAACCCGGCCACGGGCGAGGGGCTGATGCTCTTCTCCGACTTCGTCGCAGCGCACCAATCCACGACGCTCCGGCGGCTGCCGGGCTTCGAGATGTCGGAGCTCGAGTTCTACGGCTGGTGGCCAATGAAGGCCATGCTCCTGCTGCTCGTCGTCAACCTTGTGGTCGCGACGGTGCGGCGCATCGAGTTCATCTTTGTGAATATCGGCGTGCTCACGGTGCACACGGGCATCGTGGTCATGGCGATCGGGAGCGTTCTGTACAGCAACCTGAAGCTGGAAGGCGACACCGTTCTTTTCGCCGGGCCGCCTGATGAACGCGGCGAGCCGACGCTCGGCCCGCCGCAGACCGGCTTTTACGACAACACGGATGTCGCGCTGTGGGTGGCCCAGCACGGCTCGTGGCAGCAGCGCCTGCTCACGGGCGTGCCGCGGTACAACGACTACGCGCTCGACGCTGCCTGGCCGGCGGGGGCGTTGAGCCCGCAGCGGCTCAGCGACGCCGGACGGACGCTCCGGTTGTCCGTGCCGCCGGGGCACATCGGTCCGACGGGCGGCTCGACCGTGGATCCGGACCTGCGCTTCGAGGTTGTTGGCTACGCCTCGTACGCCGACGGCGTGCAGAATCGCATCGCCGAGCTCGCACCGGCCCAAGGGACCGCCGCCGCCGCGGCCGAGACGTTCTTCGCCCGCGAGATCACGCTGACCGTCACGCCGCCGAGCGCGGATGGGAACGAGGAGACGAGCGAGATCACCGGCAGCCTGATCCCGACGGTGCCGGCGCAGCGCCTCGCGAGCATGTTCGAGGGGCTCATCGCCATCGAGCACACGCGCGCGATGAGCGAGGAGCGCTGGCGCGACATGACGGCCGAAGCGCCGGCGGGCTCCGGCGCGACGAACCTGCTGACCATTGAAGTCCCCGCCGCGGGCATCCGCGAGGTCGTGGCGGTCCAGCCGCAGGGCGGCCGGCCGATTACGGTCGGCGACTACACCATTACGGTCGACTCGATCTCCCCTGCGCCCCCCTTCCCGATCATCACGCCGGGATACGAAGGCGCAACGTCGAGCGTGGCGATCGTTACGGTCGATCCGGTGGGCGATGCGGCTCCCTTCCAGCGCTGGATTTACCACCGCTTTCCGGAACTCAACCAGGATTTGCATCCGGGCGGCGGCGCCGGGGGCCAGCCGCGCCGCACCGATGCCGATCCCTCCATTCGCATCGGCTACGTCGACCTGACGAAGATCCAGATCTATCTCGATGAGCGCGAGGACGGCAGCGTCCGCGCTGCGGCGCGGCTGCCCGGCGGTCGCGTGCTCATCGATGAGGACCTTGGCCGCGGCGAGCTTTTCGAGATCGATCCGCGCATCGGCGTTCGGCTGGGCGCGAAGGAAGGCCCCTTCGTGCACGCCCCCACGCCGCGGATCGTCCCCGAGGATGAACGCGAGGCGGAGGCCGTGGGAACGCACCGCAACGCCATGCTGGCCGTGCGGATCTGGAGCGAGCGGGCCGAGGCGGACTGGGAGAAGACGCTGTGGCTGCCCTTCGTCCAGTACATGAACGTCGGCATGCCGGGCGAGACGGACGTCGCGCTGCCGGACGGCCGCCAGCTTCGCCTGGCCTTCGGCCGCATCAAGCACACGTTCCCCGGCTTTGCGTTGGCGCTGCGCGACTTTGAGATGATTCCCTATCCGCACAGCGATGTGCCGCGGGATTACCGCTCGGACCTGCTGGTGTGGACGTCGTGGAACACGGCCGAGGGATCCGGCTCACCGGGCCCCGCTTCGGCCGGGCACATGGCGCGTGCAACGTCGCTCAATGAGCCGTTCCTTCTGCGTGTTCCCTTCCAGGGGCGTGAAGATCTGCCGGCGCTCTCGAATTTCGTCGGCCGCATCGCCCGCGCGCTGGTGCCGGTGCAGTTCAAGTTCAGTCAGGCGGGGTGGGACCGCCAGGGGTGGATGCGCACGCTTGCGGAGACCGAGCGCGGCGAGCGGATGCGACCCGCGGCCAACTGGACCATTCTCGGCGTGGGGAACAACCCCGGCATTTACATCATCGCCTTCGGCGCGGTGCTGACGTGCGCGGGGATTCCGTGGGCGTTTTACATCAAGCCGCTGCTGGTGCGCCGCCGGAAGATGAAGATCAAGAAGCAACTGGCGCAGCAGGCCGGCGCCGGTTCGACCCCTTCGCCGGGCACGGACCGCGCCCGCGGCGAGGTGCTGGAGGTGGCGTCATGATGAACCGTGCGGCCGCGCTGGCGGCCTTTGTGTGTGCGATCGTGATCCCGGCGCTGGCCGCGCTTGCCCAGAGCGCGGCGACGGCCCCCGCGGGCAACGCCCATCCAGAGACCGAAGCGCTGGCGCAGACCGAGGCGGCCAATCCCTTCGGAGCGCCGCCCGCGGAATCCGCTTTCGACATTGCGAGCAAGAAGGCGTTCGCCGAGACCGTCGACCTGGACGCTTTGCGCGACCTGGCCGTCTTTCATGGCGGCCGCATCAAGATCCTCGACACGCTCGCGCGCGAGACCATCCGCGGCATCGCGGGGCGGCGCGACTACCAGGACTTCATCAAGTCCGAAGCGGGGGGCAAACTCAAGGTTGAGAAGGTCAGCTACGACCCGCTGTTCACCTTTCTCGACATGATGATTGATCCGGCGTACTACGCCGACAAGCCGCTCATTCACGTCGAATATCTTCCCGTCCGCGAGGCGTTTCTGGACCAGGCGTTCGCCGATCCGGAGGAGCATGAGCGCTGGAAGCGGCTCGGCCGCCTGCGGCCGCACGATGTCGATCACCACACGCCGGCGGTCGTGCAGTCGCTGCCGTTGTCGCCGGAGAACCAGAACGCGCTCGAGTCGGTGCTGGCCGAGATGCGTCTGCACCGGGAGAGCTGGCGCAACCTGCTCATGGTCACGCCGCCGGATGAAGCCAGGCAGTGGGCGCACCTGTCGACCCTGCCGGTCGATTCGCCGATCCGCCAGGCGACACTGGCGCTGGCCGAGGCGTGGCGCGCGGGCGATGCCGAGGGCGTGAATGCCGCCGCGCAGACGCTCGCGGCGGAGCTGCCCGCTGTGAATCCCGAGTTGTACCCGACGACGAAGCGGCAACTCGAAGCCGCCTACAACGCGGCGCGGCCGTTCACGTGGGGGTACTGGCTGTACGCCGTCTCGTTCCTGCTGCTGCTGCTGGCCTTCGGCACGCGGGCCAGGACGATGGTCGCGGGGGGCGTTCTCTTCCTGCTGCTGGCGATCGGCATGCACGCCTTCGGCTTCGCGGCGCGTTCGTACATCGCCGAGCGGTACGCGATCCAGAACCAGTTCGAATCGATGACGGGCGTGTCCCTCGGGGCGGCGCTCGTCGGGCTCATTGCAATGCTCCTCCGGCGGCAGTGGCTCTTCGGGGCGGCCGCGGCGGGCGTCGGGTTCATGATGCTGGTGACCGCGTCGACGACGGGAATCCCCGGCGAGACGATCGAGCGCGAGGCGGCGATTCTCAATACCTCCGTGCTGCTCAAGTACCACGTCACGACGGTGCTGATGAGCTACGGGCTGATCGCGCTGGCGTTCATCATTTCTCTCTTCTACCTCGCGACGCATTACGCGACGCGCGGCACGCGCGCCAAGCTCGCCGCGGCGGGAGGAGCAAGCGGCGCGGCAGACTCCGCGGCACTGGAAGCATCGGCGGGCGCACTCGGGCTCGACGATGACGCCCCCGCGGGCCCCGCGCGCATCCTCTCCGACCTCGACAAGGCGCAGATGATCATCATCCAGCTCGCCTTCTGGGGCCTCGGCGTCGGCATCCTCCTCGGCGCATGGTGGGCGGACCACTCGTGGGGACGCTGGTGGGCGTTTGACCCGAAGGAACTGTGGGCCCTCATCACGTGGATCGTCTACCTCGTCATCATCCACGTGCGCTTCACGACGGGCGCGAACCGCGGCCTCGTGACATCGTGGCTGAGCGTCGCGGGGTTCTTCATCATGCTGTGGACGTACTTCGGCGTGAACCTGCTTTTGCCGGGGTTGCATGCGTACGCGTGATCTCTGAACGCAGAGGCGCAGAGGGGAACGCAGAGTTCGCGGAGAAGATGGAACGCGAAGATGCGAAGGGCTCCAAGAGCGCGAAGAAGAAGCGAGGGGCCGCACGACCAGCGCGTTGAACCACGGAGTTGGCGCAAAGACACGGCACGGATGAATTTCTCTGTGCTCTCTGTGAGCTCTGTGTTTTTAATGCATTGAAACACAGAGAGCACAGAGAACACAGAGATGGCACGGCAGGAGACATCGGCGGCGGCTTCGCTCCGTGTCCCTCCGTGTAGCTCCGTGGTTCAATATGGTGTAGTGCTTGTTCGGGCCGGGATTCCAGCGCCGCAGGAGCCCGGTAAGCCCGGGCAGCCACTCCGAGCCGTCCTGCCATGTTCGCAAGCCGCAGCGTCGATTGCCCGGGGCGTCGTGCGGGTGAACTGCGGCGTCTGGCGAGCGCTGCAGGGCCTCTCGCGGGAACAGAGAGACGTTTTGCGAGCGGCGCAGCGCGATGCGCGGGAGCGGCGAAGCATCTTTTGAGACTCGCGAAGCGTCTCTTGAGACGTGCGAAGCGATGCGTGAGACTTGCGAAGCGTCTCTTGGGACTCGCGAAGCGATGCGCGAGCGTTGCGAAGCGTCTCTTGAGCGTTGCGAAGCGGTCCGGTGAGCCTTTCGAAGCGTCTCGCAGGAGCTGCGAAGCGTCGCGTGAGAGTCGCGAAGCGATGCGCAAGAGTTGCGAAGCGTCTCTTGAGACTTGCGAGAGGCGTCCGAGAAGTCGCCGAACGCCGTTTCAGGCCCGCCAGGGGCCTTTCGGAGTCTTATGGTTCCGAGAATACGTTCGCAGCGGCCGCGAACCGTGCGGCCCATGGCGCCCGTACAAGGGGCACAC
>CAYWRO010000065.1:0-19047 GCA_964460345.1 uncultured Phycisphaeraceae bacterium
GCCGTCCCGCCCCCCGCGGCGAGTTTGCCCACACGACCTGACAAGGTGAGCTTCATGACGAAGGTTCGCTGTCTGCTGCGTGCTACCGGCGCGCTCATCGCCCTCGCGCTCGCGCCCGTTCCCGCCGCGAGCGCGCAGCTCCTGGTGGGCGTGGAGAGCTTCGCCGATGAGCCGACCTTCGAGGGCGTGTACGTCTATGACCTGGCCCGCGGCACGCGGCGGCTGCTGTTTGTGCCGGCCGATGAACCGGCGTTCGCCGCGGCGGACGGCGTGGCGGGCATGGCGGCCGATGACGATGCGGGCGTTATCTACATGGTCTCCGGGGACAACCTGTTCGCGGCGTCTTATGACCCGGCGGACCCCTTCGCGCCGGTCTCCGTCGAGAAGCTCGGCGACCTGCGCAACCCGGAGACAAACACGATAAGCCACGCGGTGACGGGGCTCGCCTTTGCCAATGGCAACCTGTACGCCGTGGATGCGCAGTTCAGCGCCGGGTTTCCGACGCCGGAGGGGATTTACCGAGTCGACCCCGCCGCGCTGACGACGACGCTCGTGGTGGATCTGACGAGCGTCTCCGAGTTGCTCGACCCCGGCGGCTTCGCCTTCAACCCGGCGACGAACCTTTTTTACATCACGAGCGACGATGCGGACGGGATCGGCGGCGCCGGGCGCGGGCTGTACTCGGTCGATGTCTTTGATGCGCTCGGCGGCGGCGTGGGAGCGGTCGCGTTTGTGACGGGCTATCCGACGACGCCGGGCACGTCGAACGATGTGGACGGGCTGGCGATCGGCGACAACAAGGCCTTCTTCGTGCATGATGGGCCGGGGCAGTTCGGCGTGTGGGACTTTGCGCTCGGCGCGTTCGCCGCGCCGATCCAGACGCCGTGGATCATCGGCCACGAGTTTTCCGGCGGCGCGTGGGCGCCGTCGCTCGCGCCGGCGCCGCGGGACCATGACCTGGTCATCACGATGACGGACAGCGCGGATCCTTTCTATGCGCTCAACGCGCCGCTCACCTACACGGTGACGGTCACGAACGATTCGCTCGTCCCGACCAGCAACGTCGTCGTCTCCACCACGCTGGACACGACGACGACGTTCTTCAGCACGACCGGCGGCGGAACGCACAACGGCGGCGTCGTCATCACGAATCTCGGCATGCTCGCGCCGCTGGCGACGGCCTCCTTCGACATCGTCGTGCTCTCCACGATCCAGACGACCGCGCTCGCCTCGAGCACGGTCGCCGGCACGCAGGTCGATCCGGACTTGACGAACAACACGGCGAGCGAGGAAACGCTGATCGTGCTCGATGCGGACCTGGAGGCGACGATGGTCGCCACGCCGAACCCGATCGTGGGGGCCGGCTCGAGCAACATCACGTATCACGTCACCGTCACGAACAACGGGCCGCTCGCCGCCAACGACGTCGATGTGAACGTCTTCCTCGATCCTGGAACGACGTTCGTCTCGGCGAGCGCGGGCTCGCTGATGAACGGCGTGCTCGTCGCCAACTTTCCGACGATCAACGACGGTCAGACGGTGAGCTTTGACGTGATCGCGTCACCCACGTCAACCGGGCGCTTTACCGCCTCGGTCGACGCCGTCATCAACGGCGGGCCGTCCGCCGATCCCGATCTCGACAACAACTTCCGCATGTTCACAAGCGCGGTCGTCGACGCCCTGCCGCATGCTGTGGCGGAAGTCATCTACTCGACGATCGCGATACATGACAGCTCGCTCGTGCCGGGCGGCCGGCCGGGCGAGCGCTTCAGCGACTTCGATCGCCCGTATCGCAGCCCGGACGGCTCGCGCTGGATCATGGGCGCCTTTACCGATACCGAAGACCGGGCCAGCGCCGAGATCGTCGTGACGGGCAGTGGCCATGCCGGCCAAGTCGCCGTGCGCACGCAGGAGACGAGCGTCGGCTTCGAGCTTCTCGAAACCATCGACACGTACCTGTCCATCAACGATGCGGGCCAGTTCGCCTTCGCCGCGAATGGCGACGGCTTCGACGACGCCGACGAGCTTATCGTGAAGTTCGACGGCTCACAGTTCATCGTCGTCGCGCGCGAAGGCGACCCCGTTCCCGCCGATCCGACCGTCAACTACTCAAGCCAGATGAAGACGGCCAGCATCCAGCAGGACGGCGCCGTTTCCTTCGATGCCGACACCGACGGCGCGACCGAGACGGACCAGATCCTGCTCAGCAACGACGGCCACGGCATCATCGCCCGCGAAGGCATCCACATTCCCGCAAACCAGGCAGGCGGCACGACGCACGCGTGGTCCTTTTTCACCGGCCCCGCCCAGCCGGACGACAACGCCGACAACGACGTCTTCCAGGTTGATGACACCGGTGAAAACTGGATCGTCCGCGGCAACCACGAGGGCGACACGACGAGCGACAACATCGCCGCCTTCAACAACATCATCTTCGCGCAGGAGGGCGTGGCGCTGCCTGGCTTCACTTCGCCCATCCCGGCAGACACGTCGGTGTTCCGTCACTATCTCTCCCGCCGCGGCGGGCACTTCGCGGCCCGCGGCGACAACGCGGACGGCGCCGACTGGATCATGATCGATGGCCAGGTCGTCACCTGGACCGGACAGCCGACGTACTCAGGATCCGAGGAGATCTGGTTTGAGGCCGTCGCGCGCACGCATCAGGTCGCGGTCGTCAACAACGATGGCGACTACGTCATCGGCGGCTTTTCCGATGCGCCCGGAGCGGAGAACTGCATCGCCGTTCTTAACAACGCGGTCGAGATCTATCGGGAAGGCCAGCCGATCGCGCTGGATGCAGATGGCCTTTTCAATGACAACGTCTTCTTCTGGTCTTTCCAGGACAACGATGCGTTCCTCACCGAAGACGGTTGGTTCTACTTTGTGGCCGACCTGAAGGATGGGCATGGAAACGTCGGTGTCGGGCAAGTCTTCGCACGCCTGCCGGTCGATCTCGGCGCGCCGCCCCCCTGTCCGTGCGAACTCGATGATGCCGCAGTCGTCGATGTCTTCGACCTGCTGGCGTATCTGGATCTCTGGTTCGCCTCCGACGAGGCCGCCGACCTGGACGGCGAGTCCGGCATCGATGTCTTCGACCTGCTGGCCTTCCTGGATTGCTGGTTTCCGGCATCCGCCGGCGCGCCCTGCCCCTGAAACCATCAACTCGCAGATACCCGGCCCATAAATGAAAGAGGCCCACGCCATCCGGCGCGGGCCTCTGCGCTAACAAACCTTCGGCAAGCTCAGGCGGCCAGATCGCCGTAATCGTCGCCGTGATCCTCCTCCGGATCTCCCAGGGCGCCCCACTTGTGCTTCGGCAGGTGCCGGTGATGAACCTTGATCACGCGGGCAAGCTGGCCCGCAAAGAGCGTCCCAACCGTCTGAAGCTGCTCGGGCAGAGGCTCGACGAAGCTGTTGCGCCGATCCCGGAAGAGCATCATGATGGCCAGCGTCTCCCCGTCGTGCTCGCACGCCAGCGCGAGCACTTCTGACCCCTCCAACCAGTCGGCATCATCGCCGATGTACTCCTCGAACTCATGCGCCGTTCGAAGGTGCCGCACCTGGGCACACGATTCGAACCGCGGCGCGACGGCGTTGGCCAGGTGGTCCAGGAGGATGTCGCATGTCTCCTTCGGGCAGTCGTAGTTGACGTACGCGCCGAGCGAGTAGTCGCCGGTCGTGGTCGGCAGGAAGATCGCCGCGTTCGTCGGCCCGGACCGCGCCAGGATGAACTCAAGCGTCGTTCGGAGGAGGGATTCGATGTCCAGCTCCTGGCGGATGAGGCTGGAAAACTCCGCGGCTGTCGTTACCTGGTTCATTTGATCTGCCAGCTCCTGGTAGGCCTGCACCAGGTCGGTGCAGAGAGAATCAACTTGACGAACGACGTTGTGACGGTCTGAGGTCAACCGGCGGCACGCGCGCTTCAGCCGCTTCACGCGCCGACGCGCATCACGAGCGGATCGAGCCCGGCCGATCGCCGCATCCACGCGGCGGACCAGGTCGCCCGGATCGACCGACCCGATGAAGTAATCCAGCGCGCCGCACTGCATCGCGGAGACCGCCTCCTCCACCCGGCCGCGGCGGCTGGCGAGAATCGCACCGATGCCCCGGCGCGACGCCACGGGCACGAGGTCCAGCCCCACTCCATCAGGCAGACGCGAATCGATCACGGCCACTTCATACCCGTTCGACGCCAGCGCGATCCTCGCATTGGCCGCCGAGTGGACCGCCTGGCAATTGATCGAGGCGTCGGCAAGCGTCGCTTCCACGAGGTCCAGCCACGACTGGTCCCCCGAGACCAAGAGGACCGGCGCGATCAGCTCCGACCCGCGCCCCTCGGCTGCCGCGGCCTCTTGAGTTCTCCCAAACTGTGCATCCTGGCTCATGAAAACTCCTCAGATCTGGGGATATCAGCAAAAGTGCAATCTCAAGCCGCCCGGTGTTCCGCCTGCTCCCATCGCCAGTGCGGCACCGACACGGTCACGATGGTCCCCCCATTCCGGCGGGTCGCAAAGCGAATCTCGCCGTCATGGAGCCGGACGATTGAGTGCGCCAGCGACAGCCCCAGTCCGGGCTGACGTCCAGCCGGCTTCTCAGAGAAGAATGGGTCGAGTGCGTGTTCCATGGCGTGCGCTGACATTCCAAGTCCATCGTCCGTGACCTGCATCAAAAGTCGGTCATCCACATCGTCTGTTTGAACGCGGATCTCAACTGCACCTCGCGGACTTGCTTCAATTGCGTTGACAACCACCTCAATCAGGGCCTGTGTCATCAGCTCCCGATCGAGGCGAGCCGGCGGAAGGGGGCCATTCACGACGACCCGGATCGGGATGATCGCGTCGCGGACAGAGTCCCCACTCGTCCGTTCCTTCGCGCCGCGGACCACCTGCCCGACCAGATCGACCATCGAGACCCCCTCAAACGTGGGTTTCGGCGGCCGTGCAATCAGGTGCAGCCGCTCGATCAGTTCGCTCAGGCGGGTGGCCGCCTTCGCAATGGTCAGGGCATCCCGCTTGATCGACTCGTCATCGGTGCGGTGGGCCATCGCCTGGCTGCGGCCGCGGATCACCGTCAGCGGGTTATTGAGCTCATGGGCGGCCCCCGCCGTCAGTTCTCCAAGGCGCGCCATGGATTGCACTTCGGCAAGCCGCTTCTGTGCGTGCATCAGCTCGAGGTTGGACTGGGCAAGCTGCTCCCCTAAACGAGTGGCTGCCTCGCGCTCGACGGCGCCCGCGACCGCCGCGCCCCAGGTCGACATGAGCGCTTCCATCTGTCGAACCCCGGTCTGCCTCGCCGCGGCGTCCCGGTCGTGGACGAGAATGACCGCAGCCTGGCGCGACCACAGCAGCGACGCCACTCGCAATCCGGGGCGGCTGGCGACACCGGGAAGGTGCTGGTCGACCAGCCGCACGACGCGGAGCGAAGCGTCCAGCGATTCGGGCGGCTCGGCCCGCAGTTCATCCAGTTCGGCACCCGCCTCCCGCGGCGGCTCGACCGTGTGCGACGTGCGGGCCTCCCCGTTGGCGTCGTGCTCGCAGAGTCGCCACGGGCCACGAGGCTTCGTCTGCAGCAGCGTGATGTAGAGACCCTCCCCGAGCACGAGGCGCGCCGATCGTGCCACCTCGGCCAGCGTACCCGCGGGGTCAAGCCCCGGCTGTGCGGCCCGGTGGAACTGGCGGATGGCCTCGAAGACCTTTGACTGTTCGTTGCAGGAGCGGCTGCGGCGCTGCAGTGCGCTGTTCATGCGCGCGAGCTGGCGGTTCGCCGCGACGATGGCGTCCAGAAGGATCGCATCGCCTGACTCGTCGGCCAGTCCCAGATCGCGGGCGCGCTCCGCCAGCGCATCGTGCAGCCTGGGTGTCAGACGCTGCACGCGCGCCGGGTCTAGCCCCAGCCGCTCGCATAAATCATCAAGGTCCGTGTCGAGGTTGAAGTTGCCCGACCAACCCAGGTGAAGCGACCGCGTCAGCGCATCGGCCACCTTGACCACGCCGATCAGGGCGCGGTGCTCGGTGCGCGCCAGCGCCTCGACTGGCTGCCCGTGCAGCCAGATGACGTCATGCAGTTCGTCCGGCAGATCCCATCGCTCCGCAAGGCGCTTGCCCGCCGTGTGATGATCAAGCCCCAGCACCTCATGCTCATACTGAGCGATGTCGCCCTGCCGATGCTCGGCGAGTTGCACGACGCGCGGATACGCCCGCGGCAGGACGATGTCGAGCACCAGCTTGCCCAGGTCATGCATCAACCCCGCCGTGAAGGCGTGTGACGGATCAATTTTCATTGACCGGTGCTCGCGACAGATCAGCTCCGCACTGCACGCCACGGCGATGGAATGCTGCCAGAAGGCAATGCGGTCGAATGACGGGACATCTGGTTCGGCGGCCCGCCCGGCCTTCTCGGCACGCTCGCGCTGCAGGCGATCACCGAGTTCAAAGACCTGCACGCTCAGCAGCAATGACCGGACCGTATCCAGCCCCAGCAGCACCACCGCGCGCTCGACCGTCTGGATCCGGTCTCCCAGCCCCAGTTCCGCCCGCCGGCACAGCGACAGAACCTTCGCGCTGAGCGAGGGGTCCAGCTCAATCAGCCGGATGATCTCCTTCAGATCCGCATCGTCCTGGCTGCCGAGTCGCATCAACCGCATGGCCAGCGGCGGCAACGTCGGAAGCGATTCAATCTCGCTCAGCACGAGATCGGGACCGCGTCCGGCCGGGACGGACGGCTGCCTCCCACCGGTCGACGCGCCGGCGCCGCCGCCGTGTGACGACGATCCGGCGTCCGCGGCTGGGTACGGCAACTCAGACACGCTTACACCTCGAGCAGTTCGCCGATCTTCTTCAGGAGCGTGTCAAGGTCGAAGGGCTTCCGCAGGAACGCATCGCCTCCGGCGGCCAGAAGCCGATCGATTTCCTCCTGGTTCACGACGCCGCTGACGAAGATCACCTTCGTGTCCCGGCTCTCCTCTCGCTCGCGGAGGCGCTGGCAGACGATGTTGCCGTTGATGTCCGGGAGCATGTAGTCCAGGATCAGCAGGTGCGGCTTGAAGGACTCGGTGAGCATGCCCGCGTCGTAACCGGTCCCGCACGTCCGAATCTCAAAGCGGTCATCGCGCCCGAGAATGTCCTCGAAGAGCTCGATGATCTGAGGATCGTCATCGACGACCAGGATGCGCTTGAAGCCTTCCTCCAGGATCTCCGTGGGGATCCCGTTGGCGCGCATGAACTTGATCAGTTCCGCGCGCGGAATCCGCCGGAAGCGCGAGCCCGGCACCCGGAAGCCCCCCAGTCGCCCATTGTCGAAGCAGCGGATGATGGTCTGCTGGCTCACTTTGCAGATCTCGGCCGCCTCGCCGGTTGTGAAGATCTTCTTGTCGGCCCACTTGCTCGTGTCGTTTGCCGTTGTCATTGCGGACCCTCTCGCGGGAACCTTGGAATGTCACCCCGGCGCCGGGACCTCTCCGGCGCGAGCTCCGCTTTCCCACTCCTTCCGGATTGCCGTATCGACGCAAGGTTTGCCTAACTTGACACCGCTTCGCCAGACCGGCCCGCCTTGCAAACTATTGAGGTCCGATAGCCGCGGCCGATAGCGCTCCACAGCGAACGCTCCTGCTGCAACACCGCCGCGACGCCTCCGAACGTGACACCCTGCACTCCCACAATGACCCCCCACGCCGACCACAACCTCCGCCTCGTTCAGCACTTCGAGCGACAGGTCCTCCGACTGACGAGCACTGGGGCCGCGCCCATCGCACTCCTTGGCGCGTCCGATACCTGCCGCCGCGTCCACCCGACCCTCCACGCCCCGCCGGGGGTCATTGTCGGCGTCATCGACGACGACCCGAATGCCCGCGGCCGCCAGTGGGCGGGATTGCCGGTGATCGACGCGGAGGAGGCGCTTCAGCAGGGCATCAAGGGCGTGATCCTCACGCACGATCCCAGCAACCCGGGCTCTTATGAGCGGCTCTGGGCGGGCCGCGGCGTGTTGCGCGAGGCCGGGGTGTACATCCTCGCGTGTCCCTGCCCGCATGAGACGATGAACTGGGATCAGTGCCTGATCGACCAGTATGAGCACGCCCTTGCCGCCTCCCGCGGCATCGACCTGCTCTACCGCCATGCCTATCCACCGGCCGACCCGGTTGCCTGGCCGTACCTTCTCGAACCGCTGCAGGCGAGGTTCCTTCCGGAAATGACCGTCTGTGAGATCGGCACGGGGGCGGGGCTCTGGACGCAGCACCTGATCGATCGCGCCGGGTCGTACCACGCTGTCGATTACAGCGCCCGCCTGCTTAACGAGGTGATCGAGCACCGCTTCGCGCGACAGATGTCACGCCTACACCTGCACCATGACACCAGGGCCAGTCTCGCCGGAGTCGAGGACGGGTCGGTTGACCTGGTCTTCTCCTTCGACGTCTTCGTCCACTTCAAGGCAGACCTGGTGCACCAGTTCCTTGAATCCATCCGGCGTGTGCTCAGGCCGGACGGAGTCGCGCTGATCCACTTCGTGACGTGGAACGAGACGGCGCTTCAGATCTGGCGGCGCGAGCACACGCCTGAGCGGGCCGGCGCCGCCAATGTGATGCACTACACCACCATGGACCAACTCCGCACCAGCGCCGCCGCGCTGGGCATGGCCGTCGAGCAGGTCGGCGAGGAATCCGGCTGGTCCTTCCTCGCCGAGTTCCGAAACGCAGGCAGGTGAAGAGGAAGGTACCTCTCCACCTGCCTGGGTCGACTGCACGTGCCTGACTGGCCCGCCCTACCATCAGTTCCCCCGGTGGGGTGGCCGAGCGGTTGAAGGCGCCGGTCTTGAAAACCGGTAGGGGCGCAAGCTCCTCAGGGGTTCGAATCCCCTCCCCACCGCTTTTTCTTGCCCGGCGTGACGTGTCAGGCTTTCAGGTCGAAGCTGCCGACGCTCGTGCCGCCCGCTTCATCTTCGATTTCCACCCAGAGACGGCTGCCCTCCGGCAGCGGGCTCGGTGCTTCCACGTGGGTGTGCCATCCGCCTTCGCCATGGGCCTCGGCACGGGCCTTTATCGAGCCGCTCGCGTCTTCCAGGCCGATCCACAGCCGAACCGCAGCGACCTTCGCCGCCGCCTGCGCGGCCACAACGGTCACATCCACGCCCGCCTCGCCGCCCGCTTCAACTGGCTCTTCCTCCCGGGAAGCCGTCACGGTGAATGCGCCAACCGATACCTCGCCGAGCGCCAGCATGGCCCCGCCGTGATGATGGCCATCGCCGTGATCGTGATCATGGTCATGACCGGCATCGTGCGCGTGACCATGATCGTCACTGCCGTTCGTCGCGTCGCGACTGCTCTCGCCGCACCCGGTCGCCAGCGCCGCCCACGCCGCGGCAACCAGAAATCCACCAAGAAGTGTTCTCACCTTCACGATTGGCTCTCCTTCGGCGTCATCGCCGTGTTCTCAACCGGCGCAGCCTGGCTTGGGTCTCTGCGCCTTGCCTTTCGCAGCCGCCACGTGCGTGCTGCGCCATTGGAAACTGCTCCGGCCTGAGTCGCTGCGGGGCCGATGCCGACCCGATGCACCAGCGAGTACCCGGCCGGAACCACGATGAGGTTGAGGAACGTCGAGGAGAGCAGACCGCCGAGCACCACCACGGCCAAGGGCGAAAGCAGCTCGCTTCCCGGCCGTCCGGCGGCAACCGCCAGCGGCACAAGCCCGAGCGCTGCGGAGAGTGCCGTCATAAGGATGGGGACCAGTCGTTCCATCGAGCCCTGCACGATCGCCTCGCTAAGCGGAACCGCTTCGACCTCGACCAGGTGTCGATAGTGATTCACAAGCAGGATCCCGTTCCGCACGGCAATCCCAAAGAGCGTGATAAATCCGACCATGCTTGCAATCGACACCACGGGGGCGCGATACGGCGCCGGCCCAACCCCGAAGAGCGCGGTCACGTTGCGCCACACGCCGCCCACTCCGCCATGGAGCATCGACTCCACAACGAAGATCGCCAGCACGCCGCCTATCACCCCAAGCGGCAGGTTCACCATCACCAGCACGGCCACCTTCATGGATCCGGTTGAAACCTGAAGCAGCAGCAGAAGCAGCAGCGCAATCCCTGCTCCGGCCACCAGGAGCGTTCGGCTCGCGGACTGCTGCGCCTCGAACTGGCCCCCGAACTCAACGAGGTAGCCGGCCCGGTGCACGATTGGTTCCACGCGCGCCCGAACCTCCTCGACGAGATCTCCGAGGTTGGCCCCTTCCGCCACGTTGAGCGAGATGACCGCTTTGCGCTGCGCGTTCTCACGCGCAATGATGCTGCTTGTTCGCTCCAGGCCGACGTCCGCCACTTCTGACAACCGCACCATCGCCCCATCGGACCCCGTCAAAATCAAACTCTCGAGTTGTTCAACTCGCTCCCGTTCATCCGGCGCAAGCCGCACCACCACGTCGTATCGACGCACGCCCTGGTTTACCTCGGCGACGGTTTCGCCATACAGCGCGGTCTGGACCTGCGCGGCCGCCTCCGCTGGAGTCAGCCCGGCCGCGGCCAGATCGGCGTGGCGATACTCGATCGGCACCGAGGTCACCAGAACCTCACGGTTCGCCGTCACATCGCGTGCCCCGGAAACCCCCTTTAACTCCGTTTCGATCTGCCGTGCAAGCTGGCGCAGGACGCCAAGATCCTCTCCGTACACGTTGATCGCGATCGCCGCGGGCGTGCCGGAGAGAATGTGCGACAGGCGGTGCTCGATCGGCTGTCCCACCTGGACCGTGACGCCGGGCACGCCGGAGGCGATTTGCGAGATTGCCTCGCGTACGGCGACGTAATCAGCGCCTGGCTTCAGGGCCACGTCCAGTTCACTGTTGGATACCGGCTCGGCATGCTCGTCGCGCTCGGCCCGCCCCGTCCGCCGCGTCACGGTGAGGACGCCGTCCAGTTCCATGAGACGCTGTTCGATCCCCAGCGCCGATCGGTTGCTCTCCTGGAGAGATGTCCCCGGAGGCGACGACACGAAGACCGTGAACGAGCCCTCGTTGAACTCCGGAAGGAAGGAACTTCCGAAGGTCCGCGCCAGCAGCAATGTCAATACCGTGGCCAGCAGCGCGGCCGTCAGCACCAATCTCCGACGCCTGAGAGACCATCGCAGTGCAGGTTCGTACCAGCGCTTCAGTCGCCGCACGAACCACCCGTCACTTTCGGGATGCGCACCGCCTCGGCCGGCCGCAACGCCGCCGCGGACCTCACGCCCGCGCAGCAGCACCCGGCACATCGCCGGGGTGACCGTCAGCGCCACGACCAGCGACGCCAGGATTGACACGATGTACGTCAACGCCAGCGGCGCGAAAAACCGCCCCTCGATTCCCTCCAGGAACAACAACGGGACGAACACGATCACGATGATGACCGTCGCGAAAACCATGGACGGCCGGATCTCGTTGCTGGCGTCGAAGATGACCTCGACTCTGCCGCGGTGTTCGCCTTGCGGCTTCGAGGCATTCTCCCGCAGCCGGCGGTGCACGTTTTCCACATCGATGATCGCGTCATCCACCAAAACGCCAATGGCGACCGCCAAACCTCCAAGCGTCATGACGTTCAGCGTCAGGCCCATCCAGTTCATCGCCAACAGCGCAGCCGCCAGCGACAGGGGCAGCGCGGTGAGCGTGATGATCGTTGTTCGCACGTTGAGCAGGAACAGCACCAGAATCACTGACACGATGATCGTCGCATCGCGCAACACGTGCATGACGTTGCTCACGGAGCGCTCGATGAAGTGGCTCTGCCGGAACACATCGCGGTTGATGGCCATTCCGTCAGGAAGGCTGGCTTCAACCTGATCCAGCGCCGCATCCACCGCGCGCGTCATCGCGAGCGTGTTGGTGCCGGGCGACTTCTGCACGCTCAGCACGACCGCCGGCCGTCCTCCGCTCGCCGCGGTCCCGCGCTTCGGCGCGGCCCCAAGCTTCACTTCGGCCACCTCCCCCAGCGTGATCGGCAGCCCGTTTTGCATCGCCACGACCGTCGCGGCGATGTCCTCAACGCCTCGGACCCGTGCCGCCTGCCGGATTGGAAGCTCCTGCCGCTCCACATCCGCAAGGTAACCCGCGCTGGCGGTGCTGTGCGCGGCACGCGCCGCATCCGCCACTTCCTGGATCGTCAGCCCGTAGAGCGCAAGTCGGTCCTGCCGCACGTTCACCTGGTACTCGGGCAGTTCGCCGCCGATCACCGACACCTGCGCGACGCCGGGAACAGCAAGGAGCTTGTTCCGCAGGTCGAACTCCGCATAGGCGCGCAGTTCCAGGTCGCTCACCAAGGCGTCCGGGCTCATCAGGGCCAGCAACATGATCTCGCCCGTAATGCTTGTAACCGGCGTGATCTCCGCATGAGCATTCTCCGGCAGCAGCTCGCGCACTCCCGCAAGCCGCTCCGTCACGAACTGCCTCGCCCGGTAGATGTCCATCCCCCAGTCGAACTCGACCCACACCAGCGACAGCGAAATGGCCGAGGCGCTCCGCACCCGACGCACTCGAGGCAGCCCGTTCACCGCTGTTTCGATGGGGAACGTCACATACTGCTCAACCTCATCCGCCGCCAACCCGCCGGCCTCCGTCAGGATAACGACAGTCGGTGCATTCAACTCCGGAAAAACATCCACCGGCATCTTCGGCAGCGCGAAGAGCGTGTACAGAACCATCGCCGCCGCCGCGAGCAGCACGAGCGACGAATGCTTCAGGGAGAAGGCGATCAGGTGCTTGAGCATGGCGGATCAGTCCTCACCCTCGTGGAAGGTCCCGTCCGCATGGAAGTGGCCGCCCCGCGTGATCGTCCCACTCGTCGCCACCATCAACTGATACGCGCCGTCAAGGACGATCTCGTTGCCTTCCGCCACACCGCTCTTGATTTCCACCCACCGTCCGTCATCAGCGCCGAGGTCCGCCTCCATGCGAATCGCCTTGTCCGGATCACGCGGATCACGCCGGAAGATGATCCGCTGCGTCCCATCCCGCACGACGCTCGCCAGCGGGATCGCCAAGGTCTCGCCGCCACTCCCTTCGACCACCACCTCCAGAAAACCGGACACACCCGCCCGCGCCCAGTCCGGCAGCGGCTCGCCTTCCGACGGCGTCACGATCAACTCAATGGTTCGGCGTTGCGGCTCCGCTCTCGGCGCGAGCGTCAGCGTTCCGCGGACCGGCGCTGCGCCGTCCAACGAGCCGCCCTGCGGCGCAACGACCGTCGCCGGCAACCCGCCCGACAGCTTCCCGAGATCGCTCTGGAGCCCATGCGCACGAAACCGAACCTGCTGCGGCTGCACGGTTCGCAGCACTTCCCCGTGCTCTGCCACGTAACCGCCGCTGGTAACCGCCAGCGCCTCCACGACCCCGCTCGAGGCCGCCAGAACCTCTATCTTCCCAAGCCTCTCCCACAACGCGCGCCGTGGCGCACCATCATCCAGCTCCTGCAGCGCTTCAACAGAGAGGCCCGTCAGCGCGGCAGCGGCTTCCAGGAGAATCCCCTTACGCGCAATGGCCGCCTCCAGGTCCGCCAACGTCTCCCGCTCGCGCGCGGCAAGCTCCGCCTCCTTCTCAAATGTCTCCGCCAGTGCGGTCCGGGCCGCCGCGAGCGAAGCCCGCGCCTCGGCGAGCTCCTCACCACCCGCGCCGCCGCGGGCCATGAGGTCCTCGAGGGACTCCACACGCTGGCTCCACAACGCCACGACGCCTTCCAGTTCCACGTGGTGTCGCTCGTGCGCCGCCTTGAACGGCTCGATCGACTCCGCCACCGCCGCCGCGCGCTTCACCGCCGCGTCGGCATCCGCGAGTTCACGCTGCAGTTCGCGCCACCGCGGCGAGCTGATCCGATACAGCGGCGTCCCCTCGGCCACCTGGTCGAACTGCCGCACCAGCAGTTCCACCTGGCCCGACACGGGCGTCCTGTACTCCCGTTCCGCCGACGGAACCAACTCAAAGCGGCCGGGCACGCGCAGCGTCCGGGCGACGTTCCGCCGCTCCACACGCGCGAACGTGATCCCAAGGTTCTGACGCACCCTCGCGTTGATATCCACCCGATTCGTCGGCGCGGCGTGCTCGTGCTCCTCAGGCCCGCCGCGGCCGTCGTCATCGCCCCCGCACCCGGTCAGACCGGCAACGCAGCCGGCGGCCAGCACGGTTACCGCCCACGCCCGCACCCGGCCCGCTCGGCTTTTCCCGATTCGCATCGTGGACAAAACCAAATCTCCTGCATGTCAAACCGCCCCCCAGATCACGGGACTGACACCCTGACGAGGGATCCGACAGAAACGCCCGCGGCGGCCGGATCCACAACGCAACGATGCCGCGGCCATTCCCTGCCTCAGAGCAGGTGGCCGAAGCACCATCGGATGTCTTCGTGGGTCAGATAAGGAGGGCGCGACTTGTTCGCACCAGGCGATCGCCCGCTCGCAGGGGCCATCCCGGGGGCGCGCCCGCCGCATCCACCAGCTTTGGCGGCCGCAGACCGGGCCCCTGCCCCGTGTACCGTGCTGGCGCCATCCACCACGACACACTGGCGGTCCACGCCCGGCCAGCCATGTTCAGATTAGTGTCCCAGCTCCGGAACGGCTCATACTCCGGGACGGAGACGCCGCCCGGCTCCTCCTGATCGCCCGGGCCGGGGCCATCGGCAGGGCCGTGGTCGTGGTCGCCGCATCCCCGGAACGCGCTGCAGTTTTCCAAAGCCTGCCGCGCCGCGGCGGCGACCTGTCGGGATGATGGGCCTTCCAGTGCGTGGAAGTGGACCCCGTGCCCGGCGTGCCCATGCGCCACGATCGTCCGCCCGCCGAAGGGGCTCAGCACCAGCAATGGGGCGAGGACCGCCACCGCCAGCCAGCGCGCAAGTGCGCCCCGACAGAACTTCAACATTTGATTGGCGGCACGACCGCGCACAACCAAGTCTACGAACCCGGCCCCAGCGGGACAAACGCGTCATACACCTCTGAAATGAACAGTCCGCGCCTCTCGACGCGGACTGCTCCTTACGAACGCTCTGCCGGAGGACGGGGAACTATGGACACGGCGTGCCCGCGCTGGCCGGGAACCAGCAGTCCAGGAAGAACAGCAGGTCAAAGACGTCAACTCCTGCTGCGCCATCGATGTCCGCGCCACCGGCGTTCGCAAACCAGAGGTCCAGGTACGCCAGCAGGTCGAAAACATCCACGCCCGCGGCCCCGTCAAACTCACATCCGCACACCGGCGGCGGGGCATCGCACGGGTTGATCGGAATGGTGATGTCTTCCAGCGCGTTGCCGCACGCAAGCTGCGTGTATGCGCCCGGACCGTTCGGCTCGAAGCGGATGCACATGCCATCCACGATGGAAGCGCCAGGCACGCTCACGCCCAGGCCGCCGAGGTGATTCGAGATGCCGACGGAGTAATCGCCGGGCGCAACCTCCGGCACGATGTCTCCGTACCGGAACTCGATCGCGCCGTCCGCGAACAGCACCGCCTGGAACGTGAATGAATCCGCAGGCTCCGTCCCCCACTGCGGGACATTGTTCCACTGCGCGATGAGCCGCTGATTCGCCCCCGTGCCGCGGATCTCGGCGTGCACGGACCCGGCGGCCTCCGGGTTGAAGTCATCCCACAGCGGTGCAATGACGCTGATGGGGTTCTGGCCATCGGGAATCAAGTGGTTCGTCGCTTCAGATCCGTCATCGGCGAACGTCAGGAAACCGTTGGCCGAGACGATCACATGGTCTCGCTGGAGACCCCAGAAGGTGAAGGGGAAGGGCAGTTCGACGCGGGCCGATCCGTCGTCAAACAGTTCAAGATCGTTCTCGCCGCACCTGGTGTAATCGCCGAGGTAGCTGCCGCCGCTGGCGATGCAGGTTCCTTCATCCAGAATCGAGCAGGTCGTGCCCATGCAGCAGGCGCCCTGCGGTGTCGGCGGTGAGGAGACGAAGACGGCCAGCGTCCCGCTGACGTTTGCTCCCGCGCCCCAGACCGCAACGCGGATGCGGTAGTCGACACCGGCCTCGAGGAAGAGATTTCGCGCTTCGGACAGGAGGCTGCCTGCCCCATCGTCGTCGCAGAAGAGCACCTCGCCGCCGCAGCCGACGAAGATGTCCAGCACGGTGTCACCCCCTGTCACCGTCGTTCCAAGCGTGTCAATCGTGTACGGCCCGCTGACCGGCGGCGTGAACGTCCACCACATGTCTTGCCGCGAGGGCGCACAGTTGGAGCTGGCGTCATTCCCGGCCGAGTGATCGACGTCCTGAAAGTCAGAGAAGCCAGGGAAAAGCGGACGAGCATCGACGCAGTTGTCGTTCGGGGGCAGCAGGTTTGGACACTGACCGAATGTTGCGCACGTGAAGTCAAACCCGCTGAAGTTCCCGCCCTGCGACCCGCAGTCGCCACTGCTCAGGTCGGCGCAGGTGCCATCCGGGAAGCAGCACGCACCGACGGCATCCTCAAAGACCCCCATCTGGAAGTCGCCGCTCTCCTGCGCAAAGCCGCTCACAAGAATGTAGTACGTCTCGCCGAGCACCGACTGCCACGACACGGCGAACTCGTCCGTGCATCCAAAGCCGACCGCATCAAAGTTTGCGGCCTCGCACGACAGGGCGCCGCAGCTTCCTGTGTACACACGAACCTGCGCGTCGAAATCCGCAAAGTGCGAGGCCGGGAACGGCGCCGGCGACCC
Source organism: uncultured Phycisphaeraceae bacterium (assembly GCA_964460345.1). Classification (GTDB taxonomy): domain Bacteria; phylum Planctomycetota; class Phycisphaerae; order Phycisphaerales; family UBA1924; genus CAYWRO01. The sequence goes on from CAYWRO010000065.1 coordinate 16,642, forward strand.
CGGACAGGTTGTCGCAATCAGGCGATTGCCCGTCCCCACCACAGTGTACCACACATCGCCGAGCGTGCCGTCCGTCACGCCTGAGCACCCGGCAGAGTTGCTCCGCGTGGCGGTAAAGGTGGTGCCGTTCACGAAGGCGGGCAGGGAGGTGATGGCCTCGGCGTTAGCGCACTCATCATTCGGCGGCCGAACATCGATGCACGCCGGCACCGTTGCGCACGTGGTGCCCAGCCCGTTGAAGAGACCGCCCATGTTCAGGCACGCGAGCTCGTCGACGCCGTCAACACACGATCCATCGTTCAGGCAGCACGCGCCCGCCGTCGGTGGGCACAACCCCATCGAACACGGCGTTCCATCGCCCTGGTAGGTCCCGCCGCTTATCACACAGTCGATGTGCGTCATCGTCGAGCACGTCCCCAGGGGAGTGCAGCACGCCCCCGTCGGGTCGACCACAGGGTTGCCTTCGACGACCTGGATGTTGTCGATCAGAGTGAAGATGAGGTCCGGCGCATCCGGATCGAGCGAGCGCCCATCGTTGATGTCGGAGTGGCCGAAAAGGATGTTCCCACCGCCCATCGTCATACCGGTCGTGTCCAGCACAACCATCAGCACATCATCGACCCACCAGGAGACGATGTGGTCCTGCTTGACGATGCGCACATGCCGCCAACTCATGCCGATCGTGCCTGCCTGAAGCGTGCCGGTCTGCTGAGGATAGATTGCCGCTTGCGCCGCAGGTGGCGTGGCGCCGACCGGGAAGGCCTCCGTGTAGTATGACAACGTATTGTTGCGACCGCCGGCAATGTACGCAGAATCCGTTTCCTGGTGCGATGCGGGTTGAGCAGGTGAGTAGACGCGGTAGTCCGGTCCTGTTCCGCCCTCCCCGGTGTTGGCGAACCACACACCGTCGGCAACACCCGGATAGTTGCTTACCGTGCCGGAAGTCATGATCCCGTACATCGACAGGTTGGTTGATCCATTCCCCCCGCCGGGGAACTGCCCCACCGTGTTGGACCACAGATCGAACATGAGCGTGTAGTTGCCCGAGGCGCTCAACGCCTCGATGTCCAGCCCGATCGGCGAAGCGCTGGCGCCGCCGAAGAGGCCCGTCGTCAAGTTCGCCTGCAGCTTCATGCCCACCGTCGTTCCGGCCGAGTTCGGCGCGGACGGAATCCCCACCGAGCTGTAATCGAAGAAGAAGTCAGCATGCTCATCCGTGGTGGGGTGCGGATTCAACTGCCAGTTGGCGCTCACATCCGAATCGAACGTTTCTGAGTACAACACTTGGCCGCTGGCCGCCGCGGCGCTCACACCAACCGCCGACAAACATAACAACCGGGACGCCATCCGAGTACGTCGGAACGTAGCCATCGTTGCATCTCCATTTCTGCCCGCCCACGTGTGCTTCTTCGGCCCGCCCATCACGTCCGGACGAGTCCACGCAACATTGTGCCACAACACAACACCGGCACGCAACCACTCACACGTCAAGCTCACGAAAGAACACACGCGCGAGCGAAGGACAACAACACCTCAGACAGACGCCTCAGCCGAAGCGCCTGAACTTATGCCGCGTGACCCGCAGGGCCCGCAGTTGGCCAGCACCGCCCAAGGTACCGCAGCCCGATGGAAATTCCAAGCACCAACCCCGCAGATTCTTGAGTCCCGCCCCCCCTTGATCGGGGCGAGGCCGATCGCACTCTTACTCCGCGCCCGGCCGCAGCCGCTCCTGCCACATCCCCAGCGTCCCGGGGTTGGTCAGGTCGTACCACAACGGCGTGACTGTGATCCGACCTGCAAACAGATGCTGCACATCGGACCCCTCCTCCGTCCCGTGAAACTCGAAGCCATTCCCGACCGCCCAGTAGTACACATCCTTCGACGGACTCACGCGCCGCTCATACGCATCCATCAGCCCGTGCGTGTTCATCGGACACACCACCACCTCGGGCATCTCCGTCTCACCCTCCGTCAGCGGGACGTTCACATTCAGACACGTGTGCGGACTCGGAATCCCCGCCTCCAAAATCCGCTCAATCGCCCGGCGCGCATGCCCCGCCGCCACGTCAAACCGCGGCTCGACATCTCCCAGGTGCAGGCTTACCGCGATCGACGGGATCCCTAGAAAGGCCCCTTCCAGCGCCGCCGCGACCGTTCCCGAGTAGATCACATTGATCCCCACGTTCGCGCCCGCGTTCATCCCGGAAACCAGCAGGTCCGGCCGGCTCCCGACGCCGAACCGCTCCGGCCACAGCGCCGCCACCGCAAGCTTCACACAATCCGCGGGCCGCCCATCCACCGCCACGCCGTGCATGCGGTCGTTCACCTGCACTTCGGAGGTCATCAGCGGCTGGTGGAACGTCACCCCATGGCTCGTCGCGCTCTGCACCGTCAGCGGCGCGATCG
>CAYWRO010000066.1:0-19020 GCA_964460345.1 uncultured Phycisphaeraceae bacterium
GGGTGTTTGCCCGTTGGGGCCCGGCCATTTTTGCCCGGTTGGGTGGGCGGGGTCTGGTTTTTTGGGGGGGGGGGGGGGGTTGGGTGGGGGGGGGGGGGTTAGGTCGCCACCTGCTCGCGCTGCGGCTCCAAGTTCAAAATGGAGCGCTTGGCGCGCAGCGTGCGGCGGATCTCGCTCAGGCGAGCGAGGGCCGGGCGTGGGCGGCCGGCCTCATCCAGCAGCCCCGTGTAGCGGCGCTGGGTCGGCTTGCCGGAGTCGTACAGCTCGTTCCAGCAGATGGAGTGGACGAACGGCTTGCTCGCCGCGACCGCGATCATCTCCGTCATCCAGCGCCGCTGCGTCTGGGCGGACCACTCGCCGCGCCACGAGCCGGGATCCATCTCGCCGCCGAGGCCAAGGGACTCCGGCTCCGGCGGCTGGGCCGGTGCGCCCAGCGCGGAGATCGCCAGCGGAACTTCCAGCCTCGCATACCGGTCGAGCAGTTCGCTGAAGGCCATGACGTCGCGCGTTGAAGCGCCCGGCTCCGGCTGGCCCATGTCGATGCGGAGGGCGAACTGGTCGACGCTCAGCCCCGCCTGGCCGATCATCTCGGCATACAGCGTCGGCGGGATGGAGCGCGTGCCGGTGGTGACGAACTCGCCCCACGGCTGGTCGAGTTCGACCTGCACCTTCGCCTGCGGCTGCAGCTTGCGCACGACGGTCAGGCACAGGCGCGTCAGGTCCATGATCTGCTCGAAGGCGAGCGTGAAGTTGCGATTGACGTGCAGGCCGGAGACGACGGTCCACGTGTTGATCGTGCGGCGGTAGCGCGTCACGATCTGCCTTACGTGTTCGTACACCAGCTCGCGCAGCGTCTCGTAGTCGTTTTCCCAGATGTAGAGCCACTCCGGCACGCGCTCGGGGCGGAAGTCGATGACGGGCCCGCCGATGAGCGGCACGCGGGCGGAGCGCACGGCCCATTCGATCCACCGGTCCGTTGCGCTGAAGGCGTACTTGCCTTCGCTCGGCTCCATGTCGATCCAGCGCATCGGCACCGTGATGAAATCCGCCGCCTCGGCGACGGCCTGCTGCAGGGCGGGGGAGAACTGTTCCGGCGCGATCGTCACGCCCACGGCCGGGGGCGTCGCGAGGATGACGCCGGTCGTGCCCATCAGGGCGTTGCGGTGTTCGCGCGCCTCGTGGTCGGTCAGCGCGTTGGCGGGCGTCGCGATTGCGCGGGCCGCGGCGACGAGTTCACCCGAGAGGCGGCGGGCAAGCTGCCGCTCGGCCTGTTCGAGGGCGAGCTGTTCGCTCGCTTCGATCGCCAGGGCCAGGGCGCGCCGCGCGGCGGCGTCGGCGGCTTCGTTGTGTTCCGTGTCGTTGCGGACGTCGGACTGGTTGACAACGGCGTCGGTGAAGGCGGCCCGCGCCTGCTCGAAGCGCTGCATGACCGGGTGGGTCGCCGGCAGGTCGAAGAGCGCCCAGTCTTCCAGCTTGTTCAGGAAGAGCATCAGCCGGTGGCGGGCCAGTTCCAGGCTCAACAGGTACGGCCGCTGCCCCGCCGTGCGTTCCGGCAGCAGGCACGTCTGCAGCGTGATCTGTCCTCCCTCGTGGGACAGGCCGTCTTCGGGGTGCAGTTCGAACTGCACGGCGAGCGCCGCCGATTCGTTGCCGCGCTTCTCCGCCCGGATCACGCTCCCTCCCCCTTGTCCCCGCGAACCAGCGGCGATGCCGCCTCCCGTCCCGCCGTCTGCGATGCGGATGTCCGCCTGCACGGGCACATCGTCCGGTCCGAGCAGGTGGGCGTGGCGCAGCGCGCCTGCCGCGGTCCGGGCCGGGCCGGTGTGGGCGTGCTCGATCAGGGCAAACGTCAGGGCGCCGATGTCTGGTTCCTCCGTGAAGGGGCGGGGCTGGCGGGCGAGAGGAAGAACGGGTGGGGGGGTGGGGGGGAAACCCGATCCTAGCGCCGGACCCGGCCTCTCGGCCCGGCCGCGCCCGCTCGTTGCGGCAACGAAAGCGGCCGCCGGATCCCGGCGGCCGCTTCAGGGTCTTTCAGTCGCCGGGCGCCGGTCGCGGCGCTCGGGGCGAGGTGCGCGGATTACTGCGCTTCGGCCGTTTCTTCCGCCGCCGGGGCCGCTGCCGGCTCGGCGGGGCGTTCGATCAGGTTGCCTTCCATGTCGAACTCCATCTCTTCGCGCTCGACTTCTTCCATCGGGCGGTCGGAGACGACCCAGAGCTTGATGGTGGCTTCCAGGTCCGCCTCGAACTTGATGTGCACCTCGTAGGTGTCCAGGCGCTTGATCGTGCCGGGCAGGCGCACATCGCGCGGGCGGACGTCGTACCCCTCGGCCTTGAGGGCTTCGGCGATGTCGGCCTGTGTGACGCCGCCGTAGAGGATGCCCTGGTCGTTGCAGGAGCGCTCGAGGGTCAGTTCGTGCCCTTCGAGCTTCTCGATCATCGTCTTGCGGGCCGCGCGGAGGCGGGCCATCTCTGCCTCGGCCTGCTTTCTCTTCTCGGCGAGAGACGCGATCATCTCCTCGCTCGGCGTCGTCGCCAGCGAGCGCGGCAACAGGAAGTTGCGGGCGTACCCGAGGCGGACGTTGACCACATCCCCGACGATGCCGAGGTTGTCGACGTTCTCTGTCAGCAGCAGTTGGACCGTTCTGGCCATGTCGCTGTCCTTTCAATGAAGAAAGTTGAGGAGCCGGCGCCGAGCGCACACGCGCCCGGGCCCGCCCCAGCGGAGCCGGGATGGTATGCACACAAAAGCCCGGCAGGCCGCTTGCGGCCGGGCCGGTAGAGGTCCGATGGGTCCTATGGGACCTATGACAAGCCACCCCGAACGTCCCATAACGGGCCTTTTCAGCTCCGAAAAAGGCCCTTTTCGGTCTGCACATGGCCGTGTGCGCGCCGCAAACGGCCCTTTCGGCCGCGCGCAGCGTGGTTTTCGGGGCTGTGAGGGCCGTTTGCGGTCCCGAAAGAGCCGTTAGCGGTCCGCAAAGGGCCATTTGCGCGCTGCGAAGGGCGATTTCAGCCGTGCGAAGGGCCGTGCGCGGAGCGCAAAGGGCCGTGCGCGGAGCGCGAGGGGCCGTGTGCCGCGCGGGAGCCGGGGAGGGGGGGGCGGAACCGGGGCGGCGCATCGTGGTACAGTCTTCATGGAGAGGGTGGCATGGGCATGTACTCATGCCCATGCTGAAATCGCCCGCGACATGGGCATGGGTACATGCCCATGCCACCCAGTCGCTCTCTACCGGGAGGCCTCACCATGCACCTGACGCGGCGGTTCTTCCTGAAGTCGACGGGCGCGCTGGCGGCCTACCTCGGTGTGTCGCCCCTGGTGCTCGCCGCGGGGCGGAGCATGCCCCGCGTGGCCCCCATGCAGGTCGCCAAGGGGAAAACCCTGGTCGTGATCTTCCTCCGCGGGGGAGCGGACGGGCTGAACCTGGTCGTTCCCTTCGGAGATCCCCACTACAAGGGACTCAGGCCGGGCATCGGGCTGGCCCCCCCCTCCCCCGCAGAAGGCGCGGCCCTCGACCTCGACGGATTTTTCGGCCTTCACCCCGGTTTAGGGCCCCTGAAGACCCACTTTGACTCTGGGCTGGCCGTCGCCGCCCACGCCGTCGGGTACAGCCAGAACACGCGGTCGCACTTTGAGGAGCAGGACGTCTGGGAGACGGGCGTCATCGGCAACACCGTGAACTCCGACGGGTGGCTCAACCGCCATCTGGCGACTTCCACGGGCAATGGGCCGATCCGGGCGGTCTCAATCGGGGAATCGTTGCCGCGGATCATGCAGGGGGACGCCCCCGCGTTCGCACTGCGGGGGCTGTACGACCTGTCCATGCCGACGCCGGACGGCGTCGACCCGAAGATGGTCGCGGCCGCCCTCGAACACGCGTACAAGGCGCGGCCGACCGAGCACGCCTCCGCCGCGCAGGACCTGCTGGCGGACGCCGCGGGGTCAACGCTGGAAGCCGTGGAGCACTTGCGGGCACTCGCGGCCAAGCCGTACGAGAATCAGTCGATGTACCCGGCCAGCGACCTCGGGCAGAAGCTCCGTCAGGTCGCGCAACTGATCAAGGCGGACCTCGGGCTGGAAGTCGTGGAAGTCGACCTGAACGGGTGGGACACGCACGCGGGCCAGGGGCAGGGCGCGGGGGGACAGTTCGGCGCGCTGGCGAGCCAACTGGGAGAGGCCGTGGGCGCCTTTGCGCGCGATTTGGGGGATCGAATGGATGATGTGCTCGTCATGACGCTCACCGACTTCGGGCGGACGGCCGCGGAGAACGGTTCGGGGGGCACCGACCACGGCTGGGCCAACTGCATGCTCCTCCTGGGCGGCGCGGTGGCCAGGGCGAACAAGATGGCCGGTGGTGAAGCGGACACAGGCGGGACGCCTGTGCCACAGGGACGCAAGGTTGTGAGCAAATGGCCGGGTCTGGCCCCCGATCAACTCCATGAAGGGCGCGACCTGCTCCACACCACCGATTTCCGGGACGTCTTAGCGGAAGTCGTGCGCGTCCACCTCGGCAACGCGAACCTCGAGCGCATCCTGCCGGAACACAAGTTCAAGCCAGTCGGTTTGGTGGCCTGAACCGCGGCCCGTGCGCACAATAACCCTGCCTACTGTTGCGAAGCAGCACCGGCTGCGCGCGCAGAAGCGCGACGGCGGGGGCGGACGGTCCTCTCAGCTGGACAACGCGGGAGCGGGTTGATGCGCATCTTCATGTTGGGCTGGGAGTTCCCGCCCTTCATCGCGGGCGGTCTGGGCACAGCGTGCTACGGGCTGACGCGCGCGCTCGACCGGCTCGGGCATGAAGTGACCTTCGTCCTCCCCCAGCCGATCGAAGCCGACGAGAGCGCGCACCTGCGGCTGCTGAGCCCGGCCAATGCGGGCGGCGGCGCGGACGCAGGCGCCGGCGCACGCGCGGGGGGGGCCGGAGCGGCGCCGCGAACCGGCGAAGCGCGCGAGGGGTTCGAGCACACGCGCTTCGTCGGCGTCCCGGCCGTCTTCTCCTCCCCTTACCCCGCCTTCGACGAGGGCGGCCGGGCGGTGGCCACCACCGCCGGGCCGGGCGCAGCGGCCGCGGCGCCCGCCGCGGGCCGAACGGTGGATGTGATGAACCTGTCGTCGGACGATGTCGCCGCCCTCACCGGGCTGCCAAGCCTTGCCCCGCCGCACGCGGCGGGCGCGCCGATGCCGGCCGCCGCCTCGGGCGTGCGCTCGGCCGGGTACGAGGGGGACATGATCGCCAACACCGAGCAGTACGCGCGGCTGGTGGTCCGGCTCGGGGCGATGGAGCGCTTCGACGTCATCCACGCGCACGACTGGATGACCTTCCCGGCGGGGCTCGCCCTCGCGAGCATCACGGGCAAGCCGCTGGTGGTGCATGTCCACTCCACCGAGTTCGACCGCTCCGGCGAGCATGTGAACCAGCGGGTCTACGACATCGAACGCCGCGGCATGATGGGCGCGACGCGCGTCATCGCGGTCTCGATGCTGACCAAGTCGATCTGCGTGCGGCGGTACGCGATCCCCGCCGACAAGATCGACGTGGTGTACAACGGCATCGAGAGCGAGTCCGCGCAGCCCGCGCCGAACGTGCGGATCGAGAAGCGCGACAAGATCGTGCTCTTCCTCGGGCGCATCACCATGCAGAAGGGGCCGGAGTACTTCATGGCCGCCGCCAAGCGCGTCCTGGAGAAGATCAAGAACGTGAAATTCGTGGTGGCCGGAAGCGGCGACATGGCCGTGCGCATGATCGAGCTGGCCGCCCAGATGGGGATCGGCCACCGCGTCCTCTTCACGGGCTTCCTCCGCGGCGAAGCGGTGGACCGGATCTTCCGCATGGCCGACTGCTACGTCATGCCGAGCGTGTCGGAGCCTTTCGGGATCGCGCCGCTGGAAGCGATGCGGAACGACACGCCCGTGATCATCTCCAAGCAGTCCGGGGTGAGCGAGGTGCTGACGCACGCCCTGAAGGTGGACTTCTGGGACATTGACGACATGGCCAACAAGATCGTGGCCGTGCTCACGTACCCGCCGCTGGGCCAGACGCTCCGCGAGCAGGGCGCCTTCGAGCTGCGCAAGCTCACCTGGGAGGGCGCGGCGGTCAAGTGCGTCCAGAGCTACGGGCGCGCGATCGCGCAGACGCCGGCGTAAGAGGGCCGGTGCGGCAACGTCGACGCGAAACGATGATTCGGGCTCAGGAACCGGAAGGCGGCGGTGAGCGATCCGGCGGGTGCGTGCGGGCCCGCTCGCGCTGGGCCTCTTCCCACGCCTGCTCGGCCTCTTCCTCAGACTCAAAGATCGGCGACACGACCTGGTCAGGCCGGCCGTCGCCGAAGAGGCCGAAGTTCCAGGCGAGCGCCACGCCGGCAAGCAGAAGAAGCGCGGCCGCGACGATGATCTTCACCTTCTCGGGGGACATGCCCCCGCCGCCCTTGCCCCCGCCGCCCGATTCGCCGGGCGTTTCATCACGCATGCTGGTGGGCTCACGCCCGCGAACCTGGATGTCCATGCTGACCTCCCATCGAGCAGAGTCAGGAAACTTTATCCGACCTCGCGCTTCTGGAACAGAATCACGGCCAGCGACAGAAACACCCCGATCTGGGCCGCGGAATACAGCCCCAGCAGCCCCATGTGGCTGAACGGGATCGGTTGGTTCTGTGTGACGGCGTCCACGAGGTAGAAGAACTGCACATTCGTCACGAGCCCCCACGCGACCGCGAAGGCGATGTTCCGGCGCGTCGGCTCAAGGAAGACGTAATCCTGCGGCTCCGGCGTGCGCAGCATCGACATGGAGCCGCCGCGCCCGACGCGCTCGACCGTCAGGACCTTGTTCTGCGGCCCGCTCAGTTCGGCGATCGCCAGCGACTGCGGCACCGACCGGTCGTGCCAGTCCAGCCGCGGCCGCGCCCCGAGATTGTCCGGCGTCGTGAAGTCAACGACCATCGCCGCGCCGTTCGGGCTCGGGCCGTAGTAGAAGGGCATGCCGGTCCGCAGCGTGACCCTGGATGGATACTCCAGCACGATCTGGTACTGGTGCCCCGGCTCGGCAAGCCCCGCAAAGGAGGGCCGAACCGGCTCGACCTGGGCGATGCGCCCGATCGGTTCGTTCAGGTAGACGCGCTGGCCGATGAAGTAGTTGGACAGCAGGCCAAAGAGGAAGACGCCGGCGCACACGGTGATGGTCATCACCTGCCCCAGCCGCGCCGAGGCAGCGACGGCGAGCGAGGTAAAGACCAGCACGGCCAGGACGATGCTCATCGAGGCCAGCGTCGTCTGCGGCTTGAAGTCCGTCAGGAACGGCTGCAGGCTCCATTCCTTGTCCAGGAACATCACCAGCAGCCAGGCCACGCCCATCAGGGGGAGCATGAGCAGGGACGCCGTCTGCGTGAAGACCCAGCCGTAAAAGAAGTTCACCCAGATCCCGACGGCCAGCGCGATGAAGCCCGCCGCCAGTGAAAAGATGATGACCGGCCCGTCCGCCTCGTCGGCGGCCGTGGACATCACGCCGTGACGAACAGCCATCTGCACGAACAACAGCATGGTGGCGACCGCGATCAGCATCGCCGCCGCCACCCCCAGATACTTGCCGATGACCACGGTCGGGCGGGAGACAGGCTTGGAGACCACCGTCAGGACCGTGCGGTTCTCGATCTCGCGCGAGATTACCGCCGTGGCGATGAAGGCGGCCAGCAGCATCGAACAGACGAAGACGGACGCCAGGGAGACGTCCAGCAGCAACTTATTGTCCGCGGAGACCTCGGCCGACGAGGAATGACCCATCGAAAAGCCAGTGCCGGCCGTCAGCAGGATCTGCAGGATCCCGCACAGGACGATCAGCACGAAGTAGATGGGCTGTCGAACGCTCTCGATGAAAGCGTTGCGGGCTATGGTGAGGATCTGTCCGAGCATGGTGCTTGAGCAAATGATGCCCGCGGGGGGGGCAGGACGCGACTCGGGGGGCACACGCCCCGGCGCGGCGGCCGGGCATAGAAAAGGTGGCCCGGCGGACGAACATAGGAACCCGCCGGCCGTACATCAACGAATCCGGGCACGGCTGTGTTCGCGCGGTGTGCGGTGCGGGCGAACAAACCGCCCGCGTTCGGCGAATACGGATCGCCGGTCTGGCGAACCGTCGCGAGAGGTGAGAGAGCCGGAATGAGTCGGGACCAGCCGCACGGCGCTGCTGGCTCTGCAAAGTGGACATGCGGACGGTGTCCGCGGAGAATAGGCCCCTTCCAAACCCCGGCTCCGCTATGAGCCGGCTTCAGGACACATCCGGGCCGGCGACTCTTGCCGGCCGGACAGCGCGGGAGCATCGATGAGAGCCGATCACCTGAGCTATCGACGGGGAATGATCGTTTGCCTGTGGGGCTGGATCGGGCAGACTGCCTTCGGGCTCCTGCTGCTGATCCTGGCCCTCATCTTCGACAACCAGATCGCCACCTCCGGCGCGGGCCTCATCCTGATCGGCTCGGCCGTCTGGCTCGTCCTGGCCATCCTCTACGACGCGCATCGGCGCGAACGCATCGAGGCCATGGAGGCGGAAGCGCTCGACGCCGCGGGCGCTCGTGACGGCTCCGTCTTTGAATCCGGCGAGGACCTCCGCGTCGCGGCCCGGCGGCTGGAGTGGATGCACAAGTGGCTGGTCCCCGCCGCCAGCCTCGGCCTCGCCGCCGCGTTCGCCCTCTTCGGCCTCGCGCGGCTCGGCATCTGGCCGTTCGGCCCGTGGTCCACGGCGCCGATCGGCGAAGCCCTGTCGCCGCGGAACTTCACAGTTCCCCAGTATGAGGGTGTTTTCATCGCTGTCGGGCTGGTGCTCGCCGCGGGCGGCTTCGTCTTTGCCCGCTACGTCAGCGGCATGGCCAAGCAGCCGGTGTGGTCGAACCTCCGCGGCGGCGCGGCCCAGGCCGCCGGCCTGGCCCTGATCGGCCTGGCCCTGACCATCTGCGAGTTCCTGATCACGGTGAAGGTTGAGGGCGCCATCCGGTACCTCAACGTGATCCTGCCGATCGTCTCCGTCCTGATGGGGGCGGAGGTCCTGCTGAACTTCATCCTGACGATTTATCGCCCGCGCCGTCCGGGCGAGTTCCCGCGTCCGGCGTTCGATTCGCGCGTCCTCGCGTTCGTTGCCGCGCCGGATCGCATCGCCGAGTCGTTCGGCGAGGCGCTGAACTACCAGTTCGGCATCGATGTGACGAGCTCGTGGTTTTACCAGCTTGTCAGCCGGTCGCTGTTGTGGCTGATTGTGGTCGGCGTGATCGTGACGTGGGCGATGAGCTCCGTCACCGTGATCCGCGCCAACGAACGGGCCCTGCTGCTTCGCCTCGGACAGATCAAGGGCGACCCCCTTGAACCGGGCGTGCACCTGAAGCTGCCCTGGCCGGTCGACCGCGTGCGGCGGTACGAGACGACGGCCGTTCGACGGCTGGACCTGGCCAGCGGGAGTCCGACCGAAGGGGACGCGATCCTCTGGACCAAGAAGCACACCGACGATGAGCAGTACATGGTGGTGCAGGGCTCCGGGCGCGATGTGTCGCTCGTGTCGGTAGAGATCCCGCTCTTCTACGTGGTCGATGAGGACCGCATCAGCGACTACATTAACCTTGCCCCGGAGGGCACGCATGAGGATGTGCTCCGCGCCGTCGCGCGGCGGGAGGTGATGCAGATTCTCGCGCAGCATCAGGTCGGCGATGTTCTCGGCCGCGGGCGTGACAGGATCTCCACGGAGATGATGGCCGCGGTTCAGAAGGCGTTTGATGACATCAACGCCGGTGTGAAGGTCACGTTCGCAGGCATTTCCGGCGCTCACCCGCCGATCGATGCGGCCAGCGCCTTCGAGGCGGTGGTGCAGGCCGAGCAGAACCGCAAGGCCATGCTCGAGCAGGCCCAGGCCGATCGGATCGAGACGCTCAGCCAGGCGGTCGGGGGCGCGCAGATCGCGCAGGAAATCCTTGCCGCGATGGCCGAACTGGAAGCCGCGCGGGCGCAGGGCGCTCCGCAGGCGCAGGTCGATGAGCAGGCCGCGGCGATTGCGGACATGATTGCTGCCGCCGGCGGCAAGGCCGCGGAGCAGATCCACCAGGCCGAGGCGGACCGCTGGACGGCCCACATGGGTGAACGGACGCGCCTTGCGCACTACCAGGGGCAGCTCGTCGCGTTTGAAGCGGCGCCCCAGGTGTACCTTGCCGACCGATACTTCCGCACGCTGCGCGAATCCCTGGACGGGGCGCGGCTGCTGTTCCTGCCTGAGAAGGCCAGGCCGTGGCTCATGCTCGAAGATGAGGACCCCGGCGCGAATGCTCTGATCGACGTTGACACCGAGGGCCTTTGATCCCTTGAGGAGTTCACCCTGATGCGCAACCTGTTAATGTGGATCGTTGGTTTCGTGGTGGTCGCGTTCGTCGTCGGCTTCATGTTCACCTTTACCGTGAACTTCAATGAAGTCGCCGTGCGCGCCCGCTTCGGCAAGGCCGGCGAAACAGCCATCGACTCGCCGGGCCTCAAGATCAAGATTCCCGGCGTCGACACCGTCGTCAAGTACGACCAGCGGGCACGCTTCAAGGAGAGCAAGCCCGAGACGCAGCAGACGCACGACGACCGGCAGGTCATCGCGACGGCCTACGTCAGCTGGCGCATCAAGGACGCCGCGACGTTCTATGAGCGGTTCAGCAGCAAGGGCATGCGTCCTGACCAGCACTACGACACCGCTGAGAACGAGATTATCGAGAAGCAGCTTCGCGCCGCGATGAGCCAGATCAGCAGCTTCCGGCTCGATGAACTGCTCGCGGCCGTCCCCGGCGAGTCCAGGCTTGGCGAGCTGGAAGACCGCATGCAGAGTCGCCTCAACGCGACCCTCGCGGCCGACGGGATCGAAATCATCGACGTCGGCTTCACCAGCCTCGGCCTGCCCGAAGCCGTAACCAACGCGGTTGCCGAGCGCATGAAGGCCGAGCGCGAGCGACTGGCGAGCCAGACCGAACAGGCCGGCAAGGCCACCGCCGACGCCATCCGCTCCAAGGCCGAGGCGGACGCCACCAAGATCGTGAGCTTCTCCCGGCAACTGGCCGGCGAGATCCGCGCCCGCGGCGAGGCCGAAGCCGCTCAGTACATCAAAGAGCTTCAGCAGAACCCGGAACTTGCCATCTTCCTCAAGACCATGGACTTCATGCAGCGCGGCATCAACACCAATCGCGCCACCCTCGTCCTGACCCCGGCCACGCCCGGCTTTGGTTTCCTGCGGATGGATGCACTGAGCGGTCTCGAGCCGGGGCAGATCCCCGATTCAGGCCTCACCCGGGCCCTCGCGCCGTACCTTGATCAGGTCAAGGAAGGCGCACCCGCCGTGACCGAAACGGCCGGCGAGGAAGACCCGGCGGACGACGATGACCAGGCAGCCGAACGCATGTCCAGGAGCGGCTCGTGAGCGCAACCGACACGAACAACTCGACGGCGCTGATGGATCCCCCTCTGCACGACCGGCCCGGCGCCGGGATCGTGCAGGATGACGCCCACGCCGACTCGCTGATGGATCCGGCGCACAAGGCGCTGGTCGATGCGCTCCGCATCACCTATCTGCTGGTGAAGATCGCGATGTGGGCGCTGGTCGCGCTGTTTCTCCTCAGCGGCTTCCAGCGCGTCAACACCGGCGAGAACGGCATCGCGCTGGCCTTCGGCAAGATCGCCTCGACGGACCTGGCGCCCGGCCTGCACCCTTCGTGGCCGTATCCGATCGGCGAACTGGTCAAGGTTTCGACGGCCCCGGTTGAGACGACAGTTGAGTTTCTGCCGGATCTTTCGGATGCGGAGCGTCGCGACCTGCGCGAGCGCGGTCCGACGGCCCTGGCCGGCGGCGGTCTCGCGCAGCTCGGCGTGCAGGACTCTTACCTGCTCACGGCAGACCAGGCGATCGGACATGCCCAGTGGCAACTCCGCTGGCGCCGCGCCAACGCCGCGACCACGATCCAGAACATCAACGATGAAGACCTGGCAAGCATCGTCCAGGCCGTCGTTCGCAGCGCCATCGTCCAGGCCGCCGCGACCCACACCATCGATGAGATCCTCCGCTCCATGCCCGAGGACTGGCGCGATCCGGAGAGCTACGAGCCGCTCCCTGACCAGGCGCGGCGCATTGCACAGCAGAAGCTGGATGATATGAACAGCGGCGTGGAGATCTCGCAGTTGTCACTGTCGACGCGCTTCGCCCCTCGCCATGTCATCGAGGACTTCAACTCCGTCTCCAAGGCCGAGCAGGATGCGCAGCGGCGCATCGCCACCGCCCAGATGGAGCGCGAGAGCAAGCTGACCTCCACGGCCGGCGCGGCCGCGGAGACCATCCTCGAGCAGATCGACCAGTACGAACTGGACCTGGCCGCCCAGGACCACGAAGCGGCACAAGAGACCTACGCCCGCATCGCGGCCCTGCTTTCCGGCAAGCCGGTCACGATCGACGGTGAGGAAGTCCAGTTCTCCGTCAGCGGACAGATCGCCCGCGTCGTTCAGGAGGCGGAGCAGTTCAGCGACCAGATCGTCGCCGACGCCATGACCTCGGCGTCCATCTTCCAGGCCAAATACGCTGCCTTTCAGGCCAACCCGGCGGTCGTGGTGCACACGGACTGGGCCAATGCCATGGCCTCGCTCCTGCAGCGGCAGTCCACGCAGTCGATGTTCATGGCCCCTTCGGGCGACATGACATTCACCCTCAACCGCGATCCGGAAGTCCAGCGCCAGCTTGAGCGCGAGCGCAACGCCGCGCGGAAGAAGGAAGCGATGGAGAGGCGCGAGCGTGAACGGGAACTTGAACGCCACCAGCGGGAGCGCGGCGTCAACATTGTTGAGCAGTAATCTCCCTCACCCATCTGTTCAGCCCCAGGGAGCCCATGCCCTCTACACCCACCACACCCGCCCCCAGCCGCTACGCTTCGTCCAACGCGGCGATTGACGACCGTCCTGCCGCGGCGTCCGCGACCACGGCGCCGGGCAGAAACGTGCAGCCGGTCGTTGTCTGCGAGCACCTGACCAAGGTCTTTCGCGACTTCTGGATGCGCAGCCGAGTCCGCGCCGTTGACGGCGTCACCTTCCACATCGACAAGGGCGAGATCTTCGGCCTGCTCGGCCCCAACGGCTCCGGCAAGAGCACCACGATCAAGATCATCCTCGGCCTGCTGCACAAGACCAGCGGCCGCGTGAGCATCTTCGGCAAGCTCCCCACCGATGTCCGCATCAAGCGTCGCATCGGCTACCTGCCCGAAGAGTCCTACCTCTACCCCTTCCTCAACGCCCGCGAGACGCTGGACTATTACGGCAAGCTCTTCGAACTCTCGCAGCGCGAGCGCAAGCGCCGCATCGATGAACTGCTCGACATGGTCGGCCTCACCGCCGTCCAGTTCCGCCCCGTGCGCGAGTACTCCAAGGGCATGGCCCGCCGAATCGGCATCGCCCAGGCGCTCATCAACGATCCCGAACTGCTCATCCTTGATGAGCCCACCACCGGTCTCGATCCCATCGGCACGCGCCAGATCAAGGATCTCATCCTCGAGCTCGGCCGCCGCGGCAAGACCGTTCTGCTTTCCAGCCACCTGCTCTCCGACGTCGAGGACTGCGTCGACCGCATGGTCATCCTCTACGGCGGCAAAATCCAGCGCGAGGGCACGTGTGACTCGCTTCTGCAGGCGCATGAGAAGTCGATCATCGAGACCGATGTGCTGGACGACGAGACCATCAGTGAGATCGACCGCGTCATCCGCCAGCGTTCCGGCGGCACGCGCGCCGTCACACGCGTCTCCCACCCCCGCCAGCGGCTGGAAGATCTGTTCATCTCGATCGTCGAAGAGGCCCGCGCCAAGAAGATCCAGACGCACGGCGCCCAGCACGGCGGACAGACCGCCGCCTTCCTTCGCGCCGACGAAGACGCCGCTCCCCGCGGCGAGGAACTGCTCAGTTCCCTCGTCCAGGCGGGCCAGCAACCGCCGGAGCCGGAGGAGCGCGACGAGCCGGTCGCGGCCGAGCCCGCCGAGGACGTGCTCGGCTCGCTGCTGGCCGAGGCCCATGAGGAGGAGCCCACCGCCGCTGAGTCGCCGCGGTCGGCTTCTGAAATGGACGGTCAACCGGACACCGCTGCTGCGGCCCAGCCCGCGGCGGACATCGATGCGGGTGTGATCGATTCTCTCATGGACATTTACGAGGAGAACGGCGAGAGCGAGGGGGGTTCGAAGAGGGAGGGGGCGTGACGCTTCGCGAACTGCCGTCCCGGCTCAACCGCCTGCAGCATGGCCTGCCTTTCAAGGTGATCGCCTCGATCATTGTGGCGGTGCTGTGCATCGCCTATGCCTCCTGGCAGGCGGTCAACGCCGCGGATCAGGCGCTCCAGCCGATTCAGGTGCAGAACCTGCCCGACCTCGAGCAGATGGAGGCGGACCCTGACTCGCAAGCCGAGGCTGCAGAGATCCGGGCCTATCTTGCGTCCATTCGAGGGCTGAATGAGCTCCGCGCCCGCAGTGGTGACTGGACGGCTCATGTCGCGGGCGCCGGCGTGGTGCTCGTGCTGATGCTGGCCATCATCTGGCTCGGCCTGGGCCTGACAGCGCTGGGATTGTGGGGGGTGCTCACCATCGTCGTCGCCCCGCTCTGGCTCATCGGCATCTCTCTACCGGCCAGCGTGCCGCTTGGGCGAACGCTCAAGGCTGCGGCGTTCTTCCTCTACGCCCTCGGTGCGCTTACCTTCGCCTTCTCCGTCCTCATGACGCTCCTGCGGCTCCTCTTCAGCGCGCCTTCACGCGTGCTGGCGATCGCCCGCAACGTCGCCATGGAGGCAGTGAGACTGAAGGTCTCGCTCGTCTTCATCGTGCTGCTCATGTTTGCCCTGGCCGCGCTGCCCGGCCTGCTCGATGCCGAAACGCCCCTGCGATACCGGGTGCAGGCCTTCCTGCAGTACGGTGTCGGCGGCGCGTTCTGGATCATCGCCATCCTCACCGTCTTCCTCGCCGTCGGCACCGTCGCCTTCGAGCAGCGTGACCGCATCATCTGGCAGACCGCCACCAAGCCGGTCGCCGCGTGGGAGTACCTGCTGGGCAAGTGGCTCGGCGTCGTCGGCGTCGGCGCGGTCATGCTCGCCGTTTCCGGGTCCGGCATCTTCCTCTTCACCGAATATCTTCGCAACCAGCCCGCCGTGGGCGAGGTCGCGGCGTTCGTTCCAGCCAATCCGAATCAGGTTCTCACCGAGGACCGGCGTGTGCTCGAGACGCAGGTTCTGGCCGCGCGCCGTCTCGTGCTGCCCAACACCCTCGACTGGAACGAGGAGGAAATGAACCGCCGCGTCGAGCAGCGCGTGCAGGCCGCCGCGGCGTCCGATCCCCTGTTCCGCGACACGCGCGAGGCGCGGGCCCAGCTCCGGCGCGAGTTGGAAGATGAGGCCCGCGCATCGTACCTGAGCGTGCCGCCGCCGCCCCCGGACCGCCCCGACCTGTTCGGCCAGTCGGAGGCGTACGTCTTCTCCGGCCTTTCCGGCCCGCGCGAGGACGGCCGGCTGTTGACGCTGCGCTACCAGGTGAATGTCGGCGCGAACGATCCGCGCACGACCTATCGCATCGCGATCAAGTTCGGCGACATGCCGCCGATGCTCCGCACGATCGCTGTCGGCCAGACCCTCAATGAGCAGGTGCCGTCGGCTGCCGTGTACCCCAACGGCGATCTCGTCGTGTGGTTCCTCAATGGCGGCGACACGGACCCGACCAATCCGAGTGAGACGATGTCATTTCCGCCGGACGGGCTGCAGGTTTTCTACGCCGTCGGCTCGTACCGCCTCAACTACGTGCGCATCTTCGGCGTCCTGCTGCTGAAGCTCGGCTTCCTGGCGATGATCGGCGTCGTGTGCGCCACATTCCTCTCCTTCTCCGTCGCCTCGCTGGTCTCCTTCGGCACGTTCCTCATCGCCGAATCCAGCGGTTACCTGCTCCAGTCCCTCGAGTACTACAACACGACGGATCGCGAAAACAACATCATCCTGCACAAGCTGCTCGTCAAGGTGATCGCTCAGCCGATCTCGATGGCGTTCAGGTTCTACTCGGACCTGAAACTCACTTCAAACCTCGTCGAAGGCCGCCTCGTAGGATGGTTGACGGTGCTCCAGGCAGGGTTCCTTTTCGGCATCCTCTGCCTGCTGCTCTACCTGATCGGTGTGATCATCTTCCGCCGGCGTGAACTGGCCACGTACTCGGGCAACTGACGGCCGCCGTCTGAGGGCTTTCTCATGCGACGCGAAACGAAGATCCAGTTCATCGCCGCCGCGGTCATGATCGCGTGCCTCGTTGCCTCCGCGTTTCTCACGCCGGCCATCGCCGCGTCCGCTTCGCGCCACCGGCTCAACTACACGACCGCGGCGGAGGAGGGCGCACCCCCCGAGGTCGCCCTCGGCATCGCGATGGGCGCTTTCCGCGGCCTGTTCGTAAACTTCCTCTGGATCCGCGCCAATCAGCTCAAGGAGGACGGCAAGTACTACGAGGCCGTCGACCTGTCCAAGACCATCACACGCCTTCAGCCGCGATTTCCGCGCGTGTGGGTCTTCCACGCCTGGAATCTCTCTTACAACATCTCCGTCACCACGCAGACGCGCGAAGAACGCTGGCAGTGGGTAAAGGCCGGCATCGACCTGCTCCGCAGCGAGGGCGTTCCCGCCAACCCCAACGACCCGCTGATCCACAAAGAACTCGCCTGGATCTACCTGCACAAGGTCCAGCACATCATGGACGACGCCAACGTCTACTACAAGCAGCGCCACGCTGCGGAGTGGACGTTTCTGATCGGGACGCCCCCGCCCGACACTTTCCTCAATGACTCCGTCGAGCGGCGCGTCGCCGCCTTGGAGAAGATCCGCAGCGCCGCGGACACCCTTGAGCAGCTCGAGCAGACCAGGCCTGGCGCCGCCGAACTCGTCCGTCGCATCCGCACCACCAGCTTCCGCAGCGGCCGCGTCCTCGATCTGGATGCCCTGCTGCTGGAGATCTATGAACGCATCCGCCTGCTCGGCCCCGCGGCCGACGCCATGGCCGGCGAACTCGGCCTGCCGCAGGATTTCGTCCGCAGCATCTCCGATCCCGCCACGGCGCCGGTCTGGGAGGCCGTCGTCGCGCACGTGCGCAAGCGCATTCTCACGGATGAGTACCACATGGAGCTGGACCGCATGATCCGCTACACGGAGTCGTACGGCCCGCTCGACTGGCGCCACCCCGCCAGCCACGCCCTGTACTGGTCAAAGCGCGGCGTGGAACAGGCTCTGCTGCGCACCAACGACGACAACCGGCGCGACTTCGACTTCCTGAATACCGACCGCATCACCCTGCACGCCGTGCAGGAGCTCTTCCGCACCGGCACCATCCACTTCGACCTCTGGAGCGCCGGCAATGAGGCGGACGCCTTCGCCTACATGACCTTCCCGAATACCGAGTTTGTCGACGACTACGAGACGATGATGCACGAGGTCAGCGAGCGCAACATCGTCTACGACAACGACGGCAACCCCGTCAACATGAACAACCGCGTCTGGAACATGTACACCGCCGGGTACGAGAACTTCCTGCGCGACGTCATCCGCGTCTTCTACCGTCGCGGCGATCGCGCCGAGGCCCAGAAATACTTCGACAAGCTGTTGACCTTCGAGAAGACCACGCTCAACAACCCCAACGCCGACCTCGAAGCCGCCATGACGCTCGACGAGTTCGTTGAGTACGAGATCCGTGACGGCAGCCGCTACACGAGCCCCCCGGTGGCGCTGCAGGAGGTCAGCCAGGCCCTCATCGAGGCGTACTTGTCGGCGATGTCGGGGAACACCGAGACCTTCCACAGCGCCTTCAACTATGCCCGGAACTTCCACGCCCTCTACACCCAGCGCCAGGTCTTCAATACCGGCGTAAACCAGGGGCAGCGCGCCCGCATGGAGATAATGTCCCGGCACTTCGACATCGTCGCCGGGCAGATGCTCGAGCTGATGATCAAGGCGCTCCGCCCGGAGCTGGCCGCGGATCTCTACGACAGCATGCCGCTGGATCTGCAGCAGCGGGCGTACTTCTTCCTCGAGCAGGATCCCACCTTCATGGACTGGAAGCGCCAGGTCTCCGAGGTCGCCGGCGTCGGCGTCGACCTCTTCCCGGAGCCCGAGGGGATGCCCGCCATTCGCCGCGATCTCAACAACCGGATCCGCCCGGATGCGCCCGTCGGCACCCTCGAGGCCAAGTAACGCGGCATCACCTCTGTGCCGTCATCCTTCAAGATCGCGCGAGCCTTCGTCGTCACTGCGTTCCCACCGGCCAGCTTTCCGGTCGGGCGGTATCATCGCCAATGACGACGCAGACCTCCCGCAACGAGCCGGTCGACCTGAACCTGCCCATCATCCGCAAGGGCAAGGTACGCCATGTCTATGACCTGCCCGCCTCTTCCGCGGCGGGCGGCGCCGCTGAACCGCGGGTGCTCATGGTCGCCACCGATCGCATCAGCGCCTTCGACGTCGTGCTGCCCACGCCGGTCCCCGGCAAGGGCGTCATGCTGACGAGAATCGCAGAATGGTGGTTCAACTGGATCACCGAGCGCCGCCTCGTTGAGACGCACCTGCTTTCTACAGACACCCGCGACATCCCCGCCGCGGCGTTCCCGGCCGGCCGCGAAGACTCGGGACGCGAGTACCTCGACGGCCGCATCACCATCGGCCGCAAATGCAATGTCATCCCCATCGAATGCGTCGTCCGCGGCTACCTGGAGGGTTCCGGGTGGAAGGACTACCAGAAGACCGGCTCCGTCTGCGGCCACAAGCTCCCCGCAGGTCTCAGGCAGTGCGATAAGCTCCCCGAGCCGCTCTTCACCCCCGCCACCAAGGCCGAGACCGGCCACGACGAGAACATCAGCGAAGCGCAAGCCGGCGACATCGTCGGCCAGGACCTCATTCGACAGCTCCGGGAACTGACGCTGACCATCTACGAACGCGGTGTCGACCATGCCGCCGAGCGCGGCATCATCATTGCCGACACGAAGTTCGAGTTCGGCAT
>CAYWRO010000067.1:0-18839 GCA_964460345.1 uncultured Phycisphaeraceae bacterium
CAACGCCACCCTCGGACACGCTGACCCACCTCCTCTACGACGGCCACGGGTCGACACGAGACCTGGTGGACAATGTGGACTCGTCAGTCCTGGCCTCGTACGACTACGACGCGTACGGGAATGCGTTGGGGTTCAATCCAACCACCGCCGCAACGCCCCTGCAATACACGGGCGAGGAGGTGGACCAGACTGGCGCGGTGGGGATGACGTACCTGCGGGCGCGGTGGTACGACGCGAGCGTAGGACGATTTGCCAGGATCGACCCGTTTGTCGGCGATGAGGTCGTGCCTATATCTCTGCACAAGTACCTGTACACCCATGCAGATCCAACGACCGGAACCGATCCGAGTGGCCTAGTCACTTTAATCGGTATCTTGGGCTCGATGTCGAAGGCCACATGGATGCGTCTCAAAAAGGCGTATCCGCTCTGGCAGGCCTATGACAAGGTAGATACGGGACTTGAAGCCCTTCGGCTGCTATCCAGCATTGTTCGGGGCAATCCAGTAGATCCAATCTCCGCCCTCCTCCTCGTTGCACAGTTCTTTCCATTTGGCCGTATTGCCCGTCGCCTTGGTCCACTGGTGCGTGCCATACCGACTGGGCGCATTGATGATGCCATGGCAGGCGGCCGCGAGGCGATCGACGAGCTTCAACGCACATATAGAGCACTTGGCGGTCGCGGAGCGAGAGGGGCAGCTGAATTTCTAGGAGTTCAGGCAACGGCGGTTGTAGCGACGGCGAAGGGCTTTACGGCTACGAGTTTCCGAGCTGGTTATCATGGGATCGATGGTCTCTTCAAGAATGCTGACGGTCTCTGGGTCGTTGTCGAGGCGAAAGGAGGGACGAGTGCTTTGAGAAACATCCAGATGTCCCGAACGTGGATCACCAGTAGGGTAAACCGGCTGATACGAGCAAGCCAAAATGCGGACGTAGATATGCAGGAGATCGCAGATCTCCGCCGCGCTCTCAATTCGGGCCAAATCGTAGGAATGGTGATTAAAGCGCCCACAGATGGGGGCGACGTGTTGAGACACATTGAGTTTGACACTAAGACGTGGAGTCAAATTGGCAACAGTAGCTGGAACTAATCCCGTTCTCCCTAGGTACGCTAGAATTGGAGTCTCTAAGAGATGGGCCGAACTCCACAAGCAGGAGGAGCCGCTGTTGGAAGACATGCACCCTGCTCGCTACCCAGTCGAGTTCTACGGCCAGAACTACTTTTCGTATTGCTACAGTGTGGGGTGCATTGCCTTGAGTCGCTATCTCGCGAGCGATGAAGTAGCAGCGCGGCGATGGGGCATGGTCTTAATGAAGGAAGTACAAGAGTATTTGTGCGGCGAGTGGCGCGCTCAGGACAGCTATTGGGCCATGGGCGGTGGAGAGTGGATGACCCTGTATAGGACTGCAGTCGCGTTCGCGATGTCGACGGACAGTATTGCGATTGCAAGGCGCCTGTCGACCTTTCCACCGTCAGCGAAGGGGGATCCAAGCACGTGGGCAAATGATGCATCGTGGTATGTGCTGCTCGCGAGCTACATGATCGACCCAGAGTCTCGCGAAATCGGAGATCGAGTGGCAACGATGGCGCAGCGAGGTCCGAAAGGTCACCGAATCCTGGCGGCGATGTTGAAGGCGATTTGCGATAAGGACGTAGTGCGTGCCCAGGAGGCCCTTGGCGAGCATATTGCGTACTACTTGCGATATCACAGATCGAGAGATGAGATCGATTATCAACTGGCGCTCGATGCCTCGATCCTTTGGAAGCTTGCCGAGTGCTCGGGAATCACGCTGGAGGCGGATGAGCGGACGAAGGACTCGATGTTGCTGCTCTAGGACTTCGCCGCGAGCAGTCGACGGGGAAATCGCGTCAAGAGACGCGCCAACCGCCAATGGCAGGGTAGGCATCATGGGCGGTGTTCACAGCAAGGCGCTCGTGCTGCGGATTTCCTGGAGACGCCGGGCGATCGGTCTCGCGCGAGTGGCCTCCTCTCTCGCGGCCGCCCTCCGTAGCCGATAGAGAGGCGCGATAAGGGCGGATGACGAAATGCAGGAAGGGGTCCCCGTGATCACAATCGAGCATGAGCAGCCGTTAGATGTGACAGTACGCGAGGATACGATTCGCCGCTTTGCGACCCTAAGTGAGGTGATGGAGGACGGGCAGCCGTACCAGTTTAAGGGCACGCAGGAGGACATCGATTGGATTGGGTTTCTACACTACGAGGGGGTGACAGATGGCATCGAGCGGGACCTCCTGCTGGCTGCATGTTGCTATATTATTGGCAACGTACTGGTGAATCAGTACGGGTGCGAGTGGAGGGTTGCGAGCATCCCTCGTCGTAGAGTGGCGCTATTGTGGCACAGCCGGTTTGAGGAAGAGTTGTTGTTATCGAGTCTGGCGGCCCGCCCGATTGATCCGGCAATGCATGATGAATGGCCCAGTCAACTCGGGTGTGCGCTCGAGAGTTATGATCTGGTGTCTACGGCGCTGGCACGACCAAGCAATGGGAAGATACGCTGGGCGACCGTGTTGGGAATAGGACGGCTGGAAGAGATACTCAGCATTCATGAGAGTGAGTAGAACGACTCTCCATACTGCAGTAGGCGTCGACGCGTCGGGGGTACTCCGGGAGACGATGAGCGGCTCGTCTTCGCGATCGGTAAATGACCGGAGTTGATATGTCGCGAAGGAAGTGGGGGCTCAGAGCGAACATGGGGACGGTGAGTGTGAGAAGGGCGGCGAGCCATGATGCGGAAGTAGGCCTTCAAGAGGGGGCACTGCACAGTCTCGCTGCAGATCAGTGATGATCCAATGTGGCCGTTACACAGCATCACCCGCACCGTGCTGAGACTCGATGCATCGCGGATCTCGCGTGTGCCGGCAACCCCTCCAACTCTGCCAGCGCCGCTGTTCTGGCGTACTCGCCTGTCGCGGCGGAGGAGGTGGGTTGCTCAGGCGAGAACATGGTGAAGTTGAATGTAAAGAAAACATCACCGTCCCCCTGCTGAAAAGCGCTCCGTCGCGGATCTCGCGTGTGCCGGCAACCCCTCCAACTCTGCCAGCGCCGCTGTTCTGGCGTACTCGCCTGTCGCGGCGGCCGGGGCGTCGATCTGCGTGAACGTCCGCGTTCGCAGGAAGGTAAAGACGCTGAGTCCCGCGGCGTGGCGGGCTGAGCCGCCGGTGGGGAGGACATGGTTCGGGCCGATGCCGTAGTCGCCGAGGGCCTCGGGGGTATGTGGGCCGATGAACAGAGCGCCGTAGTGACGGATGCGCTCGGCGAGCGCCTCTGCATCACGCGTCGCGATGTGGAGGTGCTCGGGGGCAAGCTGGTCGGCGAGTGCGGCCGCCTGCGTGGTCGAGTCTGCCAGCAGGTAGCCGCCGCGGCGAAGGAGGGACTGACGCGCCGTCGCCGCGGTTGCGAGGGAGGCGAGTTGGCCAGCCAGTTCGCGCTCGACCATCGGCACAAGCGGCCCGCTTGTCGTGATCAGGATGGCCGCCGCGTCCGGATCGTGCTCCGCCTGTGCGAGCAAGTCCGCGGCGACCAACCGCGGATCGGCGGTCTCGTCGGCAATGATGACCAGTTCGCTCGGCCCCGCCAGCATGTCGATCGCGACATCGCGCGAAACGAGGTGCTTGGCCGCGGTGACGTACCGATTGCCAGGGCCCACCACGATGTCACACGGGGGAACTTGGGTACTGCCCGCAATCCCGCCGTAGGCGAGGGCAGCGATCGCTTGCGCGCCGCCCAACACCAGCAGGCCGTCGGCATTGGCGACCGCCGCGGCGGCCAGGGTGATGGTGGTCGGTCGTGGCGAAGCAACCCAGACCTGCTCGACGCCGGCGACACGCGCCGTGACAGCCGTCATCAGAACGCTGGACGGCAGGGGATAGCGGCCGCCCGGCGCGTAGCAGCCCGCCGACTGGAGCGGAATGGCGCGGTGCCCGGCCCGTCCGCCTGGTATTGCGATCTCGACATCAGTGAGCGCTGCACGCTGGGCCGCGGCGAAACGGCGGATCGAATCAGCCGTTTGCTCGAGGACGTTGCGATGGGAAAGCGGCAGATGTGACAGCGCGTGTGCGAGGTCAGACCGATCGAAGAAAGCCTGATCGCCTGGCGCGAGATCGCCAAGCTCGATCGCGTGAGAGAGGGCAGCCGGCAGGCCGCCGCCGCGGACATCCTCGACAATCCGTGCCGCGACCGTGAGGGCGTCAGGATCGAGCGCCTGGCGAGAGTGACCATAAGAAGCCAAATCAAGCGGTTGCAGAAGCGGCCGCGCCGTCATCGTGGTTGCTCCGATCGTTCCGGGGTCTGTCCGATCGGTTTCGCATCGCCGGCGCGACGCGAAACGCGGCGCTCGCGTCGATCCAGCTCACGCTCAACATCGGCAAGGGGGACGCCGGCGATGGCGAGGCGCGTCAGTGTGAAGTAGAGAAGGTCGGCCGCTTCCAACGCGATGTCGCGATCCGATTCGGCAGTGATGAACTCATCAACCTCCTCGCGCAGTTTCGCGGCCAGCAAGGCTGGGTCACGGGCGAGGCGGGCCGTGTAAGAGCCGGCTGCCGGTCGCAGCGTGCGCGCGGTCAGCCGCCGCGTAAGACGAGCCAGCCCGCGGTCGGCGCCAAAGCAGGTGGCGGAGCCGGTATGGCAGAACCCGCCGCCGTGCTGACGCACCATAAACAGCAGGGTATCGCGGTCGCAATCCAGAGCAATGCGCAACAACTCTTGCGTGTCGCCGGACGACTCACCCTTGCGCCACAGCCCGCGCGTGCGCGAGTGGTAAACGCCGCGGCGTTCGTCGTAGGCAGCCCTGAGCGAGGCGGCGCTGGAGTAACAGAGCCCCAGCGCCTGCCCGTGCTCGTTGGTTACGACGGTGGGCCAGAGAGCGTCGCCCCGGTCACTCGTGAGCATGGCGGCGAGCGGATCCGTGGCGTGGAAGCGACCGGTGTAGAGCGCCATGCCGATCTGCGCATCGATGCCGAGCCGGTCCAGCGCGGCCACCTCGGCCGCATCGCAAACGCCGCCGGCGACCGTGAGTTCCACATCCGGCGCAAGCCGGTCGCGCAACGCGGCGGCACGGTCGAGGGGCAGACCGGACATCGTGCCCTCATGCTCGACGAACGTAACGAGGAAACCGCCGGTCAGGGCAACGAGTTGATCAAGGCGCTCGCTGAGGCTCGCGCCGGTGCCCGTGCGCCAGCCGTCCACCACCACCTGGCCATCTTCGGCATCCAGCGCGGCGATCGTCCGTTCGCGCGGAAGCCGCTTGAGCAGATCAGGATGCGCCGCCGTGCCGAGAATGATCTTTGCTGCGCCTTCATCGAGCCAGTGTCGCGCTGCGTCAATGTCACGGATGCCGCCCCCGACGCGGCAGTCGGCGCGCCGGACCATCTCGCGGATGAGGTCTGCGTTCGAGCCGACGCCCATCGCGGCATCCAGGTCAATGACCGCCACTTCCCCCAGCAGGGCGAAGCGGTCGAGGATCGGCATCGGGTCGCCGGCGTCAATAACCTTCTCGCGCCCCCGAACGAGTTGCACAGCGCGGCCGTTCATGATGTCGATGGATGGAATGATCAAAGTGGGCTCCCGGGCGATGTTTCTGTTGAAGGGGCAAGGCGGACAGCGACGCCGCGATCGGCGAGAAAGCGCTTCACCGTCGACACGGTCTGTCGCTGCTCATGGAAGATGCTGGCGGCGAGCACAGCGTCGGCGCCCGCCCGAAGCGCCTGAAGAACGTGCGCAGGGCTGTTAGCGCCGCCGGAGGCGATCACGGGCGTCGCCACAGCGCGGCGAACCGCGGCGATCAGGTCCAGGTCATACCCGCTGCACGTGCCGTCGCGGTCGACGCTGGTCAGCAGAACCTCGCCCGCGCCAAGGCCGGTGGCGCGGGCCGCCCAGTCGGCGGCATCGAGCGATGTGCGGTTGCGCCCAGCGTGCGTCATTACGCGCCAGGCGGCTGCCCGGCGGGCGTCAGGACCGGCGACGTCGCGGGCCGCATCAATTGCAATGACAATGCACTGCGCACCGAAGCGTGCCGCCAACTCGGAGAGGAGAGAGGGTTCCAGCACGGCCGCGGTGTTGACGGCGATCTTGTCAGCGCCTGCTTCCAGCAGTGCTCCCGCGCCGTCGGGCGTATTCACGCCCCCGCCGACTGTGAGCGGAATGGAAAGGACCTCGCGCAGGGATCGCACCGTGTCGAGGGCCGCGAGGCGCTGCTCTGCGGTCGCCGCGACGTCGAGCATGACCACTTCATCGGCCCCCTGGCGCTCGTACTCCGCGGCGAGCGCGGCTGGGGCGCCGCTGTCGCGCAGGTCGGCAAAACGCACACCCTTGACGACGCGTCCGGCACGGACATCCAGGCACGGGATGATGCGGGGCATCAGCATGGCGAGCCCTCCGAACAGTCAAGAACCGCAGGCACGCAGACGTCGGCGCCGGTCGCCGACAGCCAGCGGCGGAGCAGGCGCGTCCCCCAGCACGCCGAGAGCTCAGGATGAAACTGGCAGGCCAGAAGCCCGCCACGCTCGAAGGCGCTGACAAATGTCGTCGTCCCATGTGCCGTGTACGCCGCGCGTGCGCAGGAAGGCGGATCGAGCATCGCATACGAGTTCGCGAAGTACGCTGCGCCCGGCTCAAGCACGTCGCAACCGGGCCCTGGGTTCACCTGGTTCCAACCCATGTGTGGGACGAGACCATCCGCAAGGCGCTGAATCCGCCCCGGCAGAATGCCAAGGCCGCGCACGTCCGGAGCCTCCTCGCTCTCTTCGAAGAGAAGCTGAAGGCCGAGACAGATCGCCAGCATCGGTTTGCCTTCGGCGCAGCGCCTGCGGAGTGCATCAATGACGTCCAGCATTTCGAGGCGGCGCATCGTCGAGCCAAACGCGCCCACGCCGGGGAGCACCAGGTACCTTGCTGCCGCAATCTCGCGGGGATCGATCGTGAGCGCCGGCTGCGCACCGATGCGGCGAAGCGCGCGGCTGACAGACGCCAGGTTGGCCGCGCCTGTCGCCACGATGTGGACGACCGGTCCTGCGGAGGGAGCGGCCATTACAGCACCCCCTTCGTCGAGACCGGGCGTATCTCACGGAGCGGCTGTCGCGCGGCCGCCCGCCGCAGTGCAGCGGCAAGCGCCTTGAAGGCCGCCTCCGACCGGTGATGGTCATTCTCGCCGCGAAGCACATCCAGGTGGAGGGTGAAGCACCCTTCCGTCGCGAGCGTCCGGAAGAAGTGCGTGATATTCTCGGTTGCGAGCATGCCGAGCGTCGGCCGGATCAGCCCCAGGTTGATGATGGCGTATGGCCGAGTAACGAGGTCGATCGCACAGCGCGCCAGGGAATCATCCATCGGGATCAGCGCATCGCCGTAGCGACAAATGTCGCGTCGGTTACCAAGCGCAGCGTCTAAAGCACGTCCGAGCGCAATGGCACAGTCTTCAGCGGTGTGATGGTCATCGACGTCCAGATCGCCGGCGCACGTCAGCGCAAGGTCAAATCCCCCATGCACCGCCAGAAGCGTGAGCATGTGGTCGAGATACCCGATGCCGGTATCGATGTTCGCCTCGCCACAGCCGTCGAGGGTCAACGCGAGACGGACATCGGTCTCGCTCGTCGTGCGCGTGATCTGTGCCGTGCGGGAGGCTGGGGGTGCCGCAGTCAGTGAGGTCATTATCTGTCTCCTGGTGTGTCAATCGCGGCGGCGAGAGCGCTCAGCAGCCGGTCGAAGCTGGGAGCATCCGCGGGGCAGGTGATGCGAAGAGAGTCGGCGATGGCGGGCTGTCGCGGGAACGATCGCACAAGAACACCCTGAGCGAGCAGACGCTCGAACACAGCCTGCGCCCGCGCGGCGGCGTCGAATCGGGCCAGCACGAAGTTCCCCTGCGAGGGAAGCGCCGCCACCCCCCGCCCCTGCAGGAAACTCCTTAGCGCCTCACGCTCTCGCCGCGCAGCGCCCACAGCGGCCAGCATGGCCGTCTCCCGAGTTGCCAGCGCGTGAGCCGCGACCGCGAGCGAAACGCTTGAGACCGGGTACGGGTTGCCGGCGCGGCGAAGCCAATCAATCACCTCCGGCGCCCCGATGGCATAGCCAATACGCAGCCCGGCGAGCCCCCATGCCTTGGAGAAGGTGCGCGTCACCACCGTCCGCGGCAGGCGCAGCGCAGCCGCGGTCAGGTCCTCATCGGCAAACTCCGCGTAGGCCTGGTCGACGATCAGCAGGCCGCCGCGGGCGCCGGCACGCAAACACCGAAGCTGGCCGCCGGAGAGCACGCTTCCGGTGGGGTTGTTCGGGGCGACGATGAAGATCGCCGCTGTCGTGGCATCCACGCCCCGCAGCACGGCATCCAGTGGGAAAGGCTCATCGAGCCACGGAATCGCGCGTTCGGTCGCGCCGGCCAGGCGGATGTAGCGCGGAATCATCTCGAACGTCGGCGTCGTCGTAATCGCCGTGCGCCCCGGCTCCAGTGTTGCCATTGCGATGCGGAACAGAGCATCATCAGCGCCGGCGGTGATGACGACCTGCTCCGGGAGGGCGCCGAACCGTTCCGCCAACTGCCGCTCCAGTTCGGACGCATCGGGGTAGCGCCGCAGCGTCGGCGCACGCCGGATCTCCTTCAGGGCACCATCCAGATCAGCCAACCGTCCCTCATTGGCCGACAGGTCCAGCAGATCCGGCCAATCTGCGAGCGGGCCCGTCTCATCGCGTCGATACGGCGCGATTGAAGCAACCCGCGAGGAGGGGCGGAACGCGTCGTCGCGAATGGAGCACGGCAGCGGCGATGAAATCGGCTCAGCGCTCACGGAATCACCTGCGACATGGAGGTAATCACGATGTCCGTTCCCCCGGCACGCCGGACAGCCGGGATCAACGCGGGCAGCTCGGACCGCAGCACCGCGCCCTTGACGGCAAAGGCGTTTGCGCCCACGAGCGGCGACACGGTCGGCTCACGCATGCACGGCAGCAGGCGCGCCACCGCGTCGAGGCGCTCACGCACCACGTTCACCTCGAGCATCACCCGTCGCCGCGCAGCCAGTACGGAGTCGAGCAGCATGGCAAGCGTTTCGATGGCCAGCCGGCGCGGCGGATCAGCCATTGCGCTGCGGCTTGCATACAGGCGCGTCGAGGAGCGCATCAGTTCGTCGACGACCGTCAGCCCGTTCGCCTCCAGCGTCGCGCCGGAGGCGGTGATGTCCACGACGGCGTCCGCATCTTCCGGCGGAAGCACCTCCGTGGCCCCGTAGGAGCGCACGAAGCGATCTCCGCTCACCACCCCTGGCGACTCGCCTTGAGCACCCGCACTCACGCGGCGACTCATCCACGCCCGCGTGAGCCGCTCATACTCCGAAGCAAATCGCAGCGGCCGCGAGGGCAGCCGCGGCCCGCCGGCGTCCTCCTCCAGCAGCGCTGCCGGTGCTGCGACAACCAGCCTGACCGGGTCCAGTTGCGTGTCGAGAATCTCGACGATGTCCGCCTGCCGTTCGGCCACCCAGTCTGCGCCGGCAAACCCCAGATCGCGAGAGCCTGCATCGAGCATCTCCACGATCGCCTGCGGCTTCAGAACCTTCACTTCGAGGCCGCTCACCGACAGGCGGGGCCGGTAGTCGCGTGCCGTGGCGGCGAGATCGATCCCCGCCTCGGCCAGGAGCGCAACCACCGCCGCGTACATGCGGCCTTTCGGCAGAGCAAGCTTGAGCGTTGCCCGATCGGGCACATCAACAGGAGGCGTCATTCCGGCCCTTTCAAATGGGCCGGCCCGGACGACTCATCTCTCGCCATTCACCGTTTGCCCCGGAGGCGACGGCAAAAACGAGCGACGCCGGCCGGAGCCGGCGTCGCGCTGTGGGTGTTGCTTAGACCTCGCGCAGAATCACCGGCTCACGGCATGAGCGTGATGATGGTGATGCTGGTGGTGGCGGGTCGCTGAGTTCATGTGCCAGAAACAATTAGCAAGTCCCCCGCGAGAGTCAAGCCGCCTGGCCCATCAGTCCTATGAGTCTTACCCCGTCCCATTCACGACGACCATACCATGCGTGCGCAATGGGGTACCGGACGAAGATCCAGTCAAACCCGAGAACGGCGACCGCGTACGTCCTCCTCGCCCTGACGTCCCTTTCCGCCGCGGGATGCGGCGAGCGCGATAGCGGCGATGCCGACACCCACGCATTCCCATCGCAGCCGTCGTCAAGCGAGGCAGGCGTGGCTTCGAACGTCTCCGGCGCTCGGCCAATGCGAGAGCGGTCAGAAGGCGAGAAGCTCTACGACGCCTTCTGTGCCGGCTGTCACGGTCAGGGCGGGAACGGCACGCCGCCGCTGGCCGGCGCCTGGCAGCGTGTCAAACTCGACGGCACCGATGCAGACCTGGAGCGCACGGCGGACCTGATCCGCGACTACGAGCCCGGCTCGAGCATGCCCTCCTACGGCGGCATGCTCTCAGAGGAGGAGATCCTGGCCGTCGCGGCGTACGTCCTGACGCTGCACGAGGAAGGCGACTAGGGCAGAGCAGGGGGGGCCACGAACGCCACCGCCCCAGGCCGGTAGGCGGAGTTCGCATGGTTCCCGCGGCGTTTCAGGCGCACGATCCCACAGTTCGGATCAGTTGAGGCAGCCGATCCTCGGGAGGTGACGTGTGAGGCACTCGGTAAAGGTGCTGGGGCACCCGGTTCATCCAATGGTGATCGTGTTCCCGCTCGGCTTGTTGACGACCAGCGTGATCTTCGACATCGTGTACCTGGCGACGGGCCTGGCGCGCTGGGCGGACATCTCCTTCTTCGTGATGGCTGCCGGGCTCATCGGCGGGCTTCTCGCGGCGGTCTTCGGCATCCTTGACTGGCTGGCCATCCCCGCGGGCACCCGGGCCAAGACCATCGGGCTGATGCACGGGGGCAGCAACGTCATCGCAATCGTCCTCTTCGGGGCAAGCTGGCTGATCCGGCGGCCAAACCCGGACCAGCCGGACGTGCTGGCGATCGTCCTGGCGATGCTGGGGCTCGCGGTGGCCCTCCTCGGCGGGTGGCTCGGAGGGGAACTCGTCTACCGCCTGCGCGTCAGCGTGGACGAGGGAGCGCACCTGAACTCCCCCAACTCCCTCAGCGGGCGTCCCGCCGGAGAGCAGGCCGAGGCGACCACCCGGGCCGGGGGTTTCTAGCCCTCTCTGGATGCCTCTCGGACGCATCGGCTCCAGGGCCGTTCAGAACGGTTCTCGGCCGCTCCTGAGGCCGGTTTTGGGCAGCGCGCCAAAGGGGTTTCGGCGGGCAATCGGACCCCCTCGCGCCTATGATTCGGGGTGGAAATGAGCCGCGTTTTGACGGCTCTTTCCGGGTGCGATTGGGTCCGGATCAACCCTCTTTTTTGACATCGCATCCGAACGCCAGGGGAGCCGGCGGCGAGCGGCCCGAACAGCCGTCCGCGGCGGTTGTCGCGAGCGGGCATCCGGGGCGATTCGGGGGGCGTGAACAGGTGAATGAACTTGGCTGAAAACAACACTGCTGGGCAGAACTCAAACGGCGAGTACGGCGAGGGCCAGATCAAGGTTCTTGAGGGGTTGGAGGCCGTGCGCAAACGCCCCGGGATGTACATCGGCGGCACCGGGATCGGCCCCCTGCACCACCTCGTCTACGAGACGGTCGACAACTCCATCGACGAGGCGATGGCGGGCTTCGCCGACACCGTCGCGGTGACCATTCACGCCGATGGCTCCTGCAGCATCGTGGACAACGGCCGCGGCATCCCCGTCGGTCCCATGAAGCACGAAAACAAAGCGCTGGACGGAAAGCCCGCCGTTGAGATCGTCATGACGATCCTGCACGCCGGCGGTAAGTTCGGCGAGGAGGGCAGCGCGTACAAGGTCTCCGGCGGCCTGCACGGCGTGGGCGTCTCCTGCGTCAATGCGCTGTCGGAGTGGCTCGAGTGCGAGGTCTATCGCGACGGCAAGATCCACTCGATCGAGTTCGCCCGCGGCAAGGTCTCCAAGCCGCTGCACATCGTCGGCGACATCCCCGAAGATGCGACGCTGAAGCGCGGCACGAAGGTGACCTTCATGCCCGACTCGGAGATCTTCGACGACACGACCTTCGATTACGCGACGCTGGCGGCCCGCCTTCGGGAGCTGTCATACCTGAACCCGGGGGTGACCATCCGCCTGCGCGATGAGCGCGTCGGCCCGGATGGCAAGCTCAAGACCGACACGTTCAAGGCGGACAACGGGCTGCTGGAGTACGTTCAGCACCTCATGTCCGGCAAGACGGCGGTGACGAATCCCGTGCATGTGCGCAAGGAGGAAGACCTGCTCGTCTGCGAGGTCGCGCTGCAGTACCACGACGGTTACAACGAAAACGTGCTGTCCTTCGCCAACAACATCAAGAACGTTGACGGCGGCACGCACGCGCAAGGCTTCAAGGTCGCGCTGACGCGCACGCTCAACGGGTACGCGAAGAAGAACGGCATCCTGAAAGAGAAGGATCCGGTCCCCACGGGCGAGGATCTGCGCGAAGGCCTGATCGCCGTGGTGAGCGTCAAGCTCCCCGATCCGCAGTTCAACAACCAGACCAAGGAGAAGCTGCTCAGCCCGGAGATGGAAGGCTTTGTGGCCAGTACAGTCTCCGAGTCGCTCGGCCGCTGGCTTGACGAGAACCCCTCCGAGGCCAAGCGCCTCTGCCTGAAGGGCGTGACGGCGGCCCAGGCGCGCGAGGCCGCGCGCAAGGCGCGCGAGTTGACCCGCCGCAAGAGCGCGCTCGATTCCGGCTCCATGCCCCACAAGCTCCGTGACTGCAAGACGCGCGACGTCGAGCGAAGCGAGATCTTCCTGGTCGAGGGTGATTCCGCAGGCGGCTCGGCAACCCAGGGGCGGGATGTCGACACGCAGGCCATCCTGCCGCTGCGCGGCAAGATCATCAACATCGAAAAGGCCCGCATCGACAAGGTGCTCGGCTCGGAAGAAATCCGCACGCTCATCAGCGCCCTGCGGTGCGGCATCGGCTCCGAACTGGACGTCAGCAAGCTCCGGTACGGACGCGTCATCATCATGACCGACGCCGACGTCGACGGAAGCCACATCCGCACGCTCCTGCTGACCTTCTTCTTCCGCCAGATGCAGGAGCTCATCCGCCGCGGCCGCGTGTACATCGCCCAGCCGCCCCTCTACCAGCTCGCCTGGGGAAGCGGCCGGAACAAGAAGACCCGGTACGTCAAGCACGACAAGGAACTCGTCGATGTGCTCACCGATGTGGGCATGCAGCGCGCCACCCTCCTGGTCCGCGATGTGGAAGGCGACACCAACGGGCTGACGCCCGGTGGTGAACCCAAGGTCCTCCGGCGCATCGAGGGCGAGGAACTCTCCCGGCTCATGCGCGTCCTGCGACGCCTGGACGAACTGGTCACCATCGCCGAACGCCGCGGCATCCGCTTCCCCGACCTGCTCGCCGCACGGTCGCAGGATCCAGAGGGCAAGGGTCGACTGCCCACGCATCGCCTCGTCTGGACCGGCGGCGATGCGCTGGCCTGGAGCGAGGCCCAGGCACGGCAGATCTGCACCGAGCAGAACCTGCAACTGGCCGAGCTTGAGGAAAGCGAAGATGGCCAGGCAGGCTCCGGATCCTCGCCATCCGCTTCCGGCAAGCCCATCGCCACGATGCGCGAGATGCACGAGAATCGCGAGCTTGAGCGGCTCTTCGCGCAGTTGGCGGAAGCCGGGGTGTCGATTGACGACTACGCCCTTGTGCAGGAGGAGTCCGTCACCGGCGAGAAGCTCCCCACCAAGTACGCCTGGGAGTTGACCGACTCCGGCCGCGCCGAAGCGCTCAAGAAGGCGACGGAGGCCGAGCAGTCCGCCGACACCGAGTCCGATGCCGACGAGGTCGAGAAGGCCATCGTCGCCGGCGCCGTGGACGCCGGTGAGCAGGCCGTCGGCGAGGAGGAAACCGAGGCCGCGTCCGAGGTGCAGGTCGCCGGCGGTCGCGCCGTCGAAGCCCCCAACGTCCCGGCCATCCTCCGCACCCTGCAGGAGGTCGGCCGCCGCGGCATCGAGATCAAGCGCTTCAAGGGTCTGGGCGAGATGGACGCCGAGCAGCTCTGGGAGACGACGATGGACCCGGAGCGTCGAACGCTCCTGCGCGTGAGTTGGGACGGCGCGACCGAAGCCGACAATCTCTTCAGCATCCTCATGGGCGAAGGCGTCGAGGAGCGGCGCAACTTCATCGAGGAGCACGCGCTGGAAGTCAAGAACCTGGACGTGTAATCTCACGCATCGGGCCAATCCTGCGCCCGTCACCACAGGAAACGTTTCCAGGGATGACGAGCTATGGACGCACAAGCACGGCGGGCCCTTCCGGGACAAGCCGTCGCGCCGTTCGCTCGCCTTGCCGTCAGGCGGTACGTCGCGTGACCGTGGGCATTCTCTTGGTCTGCCTGGGGGTGTACCTCAGCCTCGTGCTTGTTGGCTGCGCTGTTCAGGATGCCCTGATCTTCCCGAGGTCGATCGCCAACGCCACCCCCATGGGCGCGACGCCCAGCGGGGTCGAGGTCGTGGCTGTTGAAACGGAGCCGGGCGTTCGGGTGGAGGGCTGGGTCCTCCGCGGCCAGGGGCGGAGCGAGGCTTCGCCGGGGCCGGCCGTTGTCTTTTTCCACGGCAACGCCGAACGGATCGACAACTGCCTCGATCATGCCCGGCAGTACCAGGCCCGGGGCTTCACCGTGCTCCTGCCCGAGTACCGCGGCTACGGCAGCAGCGGCGGACGCCCCAGCCAACAGGGGATCGTTCGGGACATGACCGCGCTGGTGGCGCTGCTGGCCGAACGGCCGGAGGTCGATCCCGACCACATCGTCTACCACGGCCGGTCGCTTGGCGGCGCCGTAGCGGTGCAGGTGGCCGTCGCAGCCGACGCCCGCTCCCCGCGAGCCATGGTGCTGGAGTCGACCTTCACCAGCATCTCCTCCTTCGCGTCGCGCTACCTCATGCCCAGCTTCGTCGTGCGGCATCCGTTCAGGACGGACCGGGTCCTCGGCGAGATCGACGCCCCGATCCTGCTCCTGCACGGCGAAGCGGATCGGATCGTCCCCGTCTCTCACAGCCGCAAGCTCGCCGAGCTTTCCTCCCGCGCGAGCCTGGTCGTCATGCCGGGCGGTCACAACGACTTCCCGCACGACTGGGATGCCTACTGGCGCGAGATCGACGGCTTCCTCAGCAAGCCCCTGGGCCAGTGACACTCGCCCGCCAGGGGCCGCTTGTAACGCCGGCGCGGGTTGCGACACGCAGCCGGATTGCAACAAAATTTCCGTCTCTTCCGCCGCCGCGCACCGATTCGCCGGTTTGATTATGCAACGTGGAGGAAACGTATGGACTACCCCGCATCAGGCGGTAGGATGTGCGCCCTTATCTGACGGATGGTCTTGACGCGGCGGACGGACAATGGCATGCTGCCTTTGTTGACGTTCCCGCATATGTGTGGAGAGAGGAGAGAGGTCAACATGGCTCAGCAGGGCTCGCCGGTTGTGGCATGGAGGAATCGGCTGCTCATCATGATTGCTGCCTGCGGCGCGGCCGCGGGCAGCGCGTTGGGGCAGTCCACGGTCAACTGGCAGAACCCCGCCGGGGGGATCTGGTCCGATGCGGCCGGGTGGGGCGGCGGCGGCCCGCCCGGAGCAGCCGATGAGGCTCGCTTCGCCCTTGGCGGGGCCGCGTACCAGATCAGCTTCAACGCGGCGGCCCAGGTCGGTGGCGTCAGCGTTGAAGGCGACTCCGTCACCTTCGATCTGGCCTCGCATGACCTCCGCTTCGCGCCCGCCGCGTGGAATCTGCGGGTCGGAAACGGCCTGACCAGCTCGCGCTTGTCCCTGACCAGCGGCAACGTCGCGGCGGGGCCGGCTGCGTTCTCAGGGTCGCTCACCGTTGAGACGTTGGGTCGCCTCGATGTGACCTCGGGCTCGCAGCTCAGAGGCAATGACGTCCTCGCCAACATCAACGGGCACCTCGCCGTCGACAATGGCGGGCAGGTCCAGCTCTTCGGCTTCTCCCAGCTCTCGGTCGGCGGGCTGGCCACGGTCGATGGCGTCGGATCGTTCCTCTCGCCGGCGGAGATGAACGTGTCCGGGCAGCTACACGCGATGAACGGCGGCTGGGCCGCGGCCGGCAACGGACGGCTCACGCTCGGCTCCGGTGCGATCATCACGGCCGACGCCGGTGAGATCCGCGGCCTCGATGTCGTCTCCAACGGCGCTCAGATCAATCTCAGCAACGGCGGCCGGCTCATCGCTGAACTCGGTCCGATGAATCTGAACCCCGGAACAACGCTGACCGGCAGCGGCGAAGTCCTCTCCGGCGGCAGCATCACCAACGGCGGCTCGGTCTCGCCCGGCTCCGCCGGCGGTGACATCGGCTCACTCTTCTTCAGCAGCCTCGAGATGCAGGCGACAAGCCGCCTGATCTTCGACCTCGCAGCCTTCGAGGGCGGCGGTGTCGGGCATGATCAGGTGTACGCCGACGCCTTCAAGCTGAACGGCACGATGGAAGTCTCGCTGCTCCCTGGGTTTATGCCGTCGGTCGGCGCGACGTACGACCTGCTCATCGGCTCCCGCTCCGGCTTCTTCACCTCGGTCGAGCTTCCCACGCTCTCCGATGGCCGGTCCTTCGACGTGCTCTACGGCGACGACTACGTCCGTCTCGCGGTCGTCCCCGCCCCTGCTCCCGCGGCGGGCGCTCTCTTCTGCTTCGGGGCAGCCGCCTTGCGCCGTCGTCGCTGAACCTGACAACATCCGACGAACCCAAAAAACACCCGCCCTTTTGGGGCGGGTGTTTTGCTTTTGCGATCTTGGACGCTCAGCGGCTCACACCGTCGCGTGCTTCCGGCTCTCATTGAGCAGCTTGCGCAGCACCGTCTGGAGAATGCCGCCGTTGCGGTAGTACTCGATCTCGACCGGCGTATCCATGCGGCAGCGGGCCGTGAACTCAATCTTCCGTCCATCCGGCCGGGTCGCGATCACCGGCACATCGCAGCGCGGCTCGACCGGATCCGGCAGCCGGATGTCGAATGTCTCCGTGCCGTCCAGCCCCAGCGAGTCGGCGTTCGCCCCGGACGCAAAGGTCAGCGGCAAAACCCCCATCCCGACCAGGTTCGACCGGTGAATCCGCTCAAAGGACTCGGCGATCACCGCCCGGACTCCGAGCAGGAAGGTCCCCTTGGCGGCCCAGTCGCGGCTGGACCCCATGCCATAGTCCTTCCCGGCAAGCACGACCAGCGGCGTGCCCTGCTGCCGGTAATTCTGGCTCGCGTCGAAAATCGTGCTGAACGTCTTCCCATCGGCTCCCCCGATCTGGTCGGAGGTCGTGAAGTCCGTCGTCCAGCCACCCTCCGTGCCGGGCGCCAGCTTGTTCTTCACCCGGATGTTCGCGAACGTGCCCCGGGTCATCACCCGGTCGTTGCCGCGGCGGGATCCATACGAGTTGAAGTCCTTCTTCTGGACGCCCTTGCTCTTGAGGTACTCGCCCGCGGGGCTGTTCTCCGCGATCGAGCCGGCAGGGGAGATGTGGTCCGTGGTCACGGAGTCCCCCAGCTTCGCCAGGCAGCGTGCGCCGAGGATGGGCGTGATGTCCTCCGGATGTGGCGCCATTCCCTCGAAGAAGGGGGGGTTCTGGATGTAGGTGGAGGCGTCCTCCCAGTGGTACAAATCGCTCCGAGACACAGGAACGTTGTTCCAGGTCTCGTTGCCGGTGTAGACGTTCCCGTACTGGCGGCGGAACTGGTCCGGGTCGATGCACGAGGCGCGAAGCTCCTGGACCTCTTGATGAGTTGGCCAGATGTCCTTGAGGTACACAGGCTTACCGTCCTTGGTCGTGGCGATCGGGTCCTTGACGACATCGATGTCCACGCTTCCCGCGATGGCGTAGGCCACCACCAGCGGCGGGCTTGCCAGGTAGTTCGCCCGGACCGACGGATGAACGCGGCCCTCAAAGTTGCGGTTGCCGGACAGGACGCTCGCCGCCACGAGATCGCCCTCGGCGATGGCCGCGTCGATCGCTTCCGGAAGCGGTCCTGAGTTCCCGATGCAGGTGGTGCACCCGTAGCCGACGGTGTGGAAGCCGAGCGCCTCCAGGTCCTCCGTCAGGCCGGACTTGTCGAAGTACTCCGTGACCACCTTGGAGCCCGGCGCCAGCGAGGTCTTCACCCACGGCGCTCGCGTCAGGCCCAGCTTCCGCGCCTTGCGCGCGACCAGGCCCGCCGCGAGCATGACGTCAGGGTTGCTGGTGTTGGTGCAACTGGTGATCGCCGCGATGACCACATCGCCGTGACCCAGCGAGAAGCTCTCGCCCTCCATCTGAACAGGGACCTCGGTCGGCTCTTTCTTTCCGAACGTCTCGACCAGGTCTTTCCGCCACTGCGACTTCATGCCGCGGAGCGCGATGCGGTCCTGCGGGCGCTTCGGTCCGGCCAGCGAGGGCTCCACGGTCGACAGATCCAGCTCGAGCACGTGCGTGAACTCCGGCTCCTTCGAGCCCGGCGTAAAGAACAGGTGGTTGGCCTTCGTGTAGGCCTCCACGAGCGAGATCTGTTCGTCCGAACGCCCCGTCAGCCGCAGGTAGTCGAGCGTGACCTGGTCGACGGGGAAGAAGCCGATCGTCGCCCCGTACTCCGGCGCCATGTTCGCGATGGTCGCCCGGTCAGGCAGTGAGAGGCTCATCAGGCCGTCGCCGAAGAACTCGACGAACTTGTCGACGACGCCGCGGGCCCGGAGGATCTCAGTGATAGTCAGCACCAGGTCCGTCGCCGTGGCGCCTTCCGGCAATCGTCCCTTGAGGCGGAAGCCCACGACCTCCGGCGTCAGCATGTAGACGGGCTGCCCGAGCCTGACGGCCTCGGC
>CAYWRO010000068.1:0-18623 GCA_964460345.1 uncultured Phycisphaeraceae bacterium
CACTCCCCCCGCCCCCGAGTTCCCCCGTGCCCATGGCCGCGCGGTACACTGCCTCCTGCATCACACGGGAGAACGCGCCATGCCGGAGAGCATCACCGACGCCCCCGCCAGGCAAAGCCGCACGCTCAGCCTCATCGGCATCCTCGCCCTCATCGCACTCACCGCCGTCATCCTCCTGACGGTCCGCTCGCTGGGCGCCGGCCAGACGTCGGCCGCGCCCGCCAACGCCGGCCTCACGCCGCTGCACGAAGCCGCCGCGGCGGGCGATGCCGCCGCCGTCCGCCAACTGGCCGCGCGCAACGCCAACCTGGAAGCGCCCGTGGAGGACGGCCCGATCGCCATCAAGGGGATGACGCCGCTGATCCTCGCCGCGTACAAGGGCAACGCCGACGCCGTCCGCGCCCTGCTCGACGCCGGCGCGCGGATCGAGGCCCGCTCCGCCGACGGGCGCACCGCGCTGATCTACGCCGCGGGCTGGGCTGACGTCGCGACCGTCAACCTGCTCCTCGAGGCGGGCGCACGCGCCGACGCCCGCGCCGATGCAGGCATGACCGCGCTCATGTTCGCCGCCGCCGCCCGCCCGGAGCCGGCCGTCCTCAACGCCCTGATCGATGCGGGCGCGGACGTCAACGCCCGCAACAAGTGGCGGCAGGACCCGCTCATGATCGCCGCCCGCGCCGGCTCGCTGGAGAAAGTCGAACGCCTCCTCGCCGCCGGCGCGGATGCAACCGCCACCGATCTCAACGGCGACACCGCGCTGACGATCGCCGCCGAAACAGACGGCGTCGAAGGCCTGATCCTTGAGACGCTCATCCGCGCCGGGGCGGACGTGAACGCGGCGACCGTCGAGGGCATCACGCCCCTCATGAAGGCGGCCCGCAGCGGCCGGCTCGACCTGGTCGAGCTGCTGCTCGAGGCGGGCGCTGCGCCGGACGCCACCGACGAGAACAACTGGACCGCCGCCGACTGGGCCCGCAACCGCCAGGACGAAGCGGGCGCCGCCATCGCCGACATCCTTAAGTGAAGAAGCGCAAAGAAAGACGCTCGGTCACTGGCGGGTAGACCGAGCGCTTCACAAATGTGACCGTGGCGGGGACAGTGCCGGAGTACCGGACGAAGGGATCCGCACCGCGGCTGAAGCATCCCTGCCGCCGCGGCCATCGTCCGCATGCTCCGAGCGCCGAGTCCGTTCGTGTCCCTCGACGGCCGGTCCGATCGAGACGGCCTCAATGCGTAAAGGCCGTCCCTGCTTGAAAGGGGCGTGCGCCGGTCCGTGGCGAACGACCCGTCGTGTGCCTTGCGGCAACCCCACGCCGGAGAACGCGCTTCCCTGCACGGCTCCGTCGCTTCGAATGCCCTTTTCCGCGCTTTCACGCGGCTCGGGCCGGGGTGGGCCATCCGTGGCCCGCGGGCCGTCCTTGGCCCATCCCTCGTCTCCGCCCCAGCGGGGCTCCCTTCGCCCCCGCTTGACGGCAGTGTCACCGGCTCTTGCCCGCGCGGGCCTCCGTGGCCCGCCCCACTCCCCCATCACTCAGTTCGCCTTGCCGTTCCGCCGCTCCTGCAGCTTCCTGGCCAGTTCCGGCAGACGCTGGAAACGCTCCTTCATCGAGGCGGTCCACTCCGCCCGGTCTCTGACCTCGAGGCGGTTCTTGGCCCCGACGATGACGACCTCGTTGCCGAGGCCGGTGAGTTCAAGGTGCAGCCGCGGCACGGAAATCCGCCCGGAGCTGTCCATCTCGATGCGCTCCGCGAAGCCGTAGAGGTCGCTCTCGAGCCCGGCCTGGTCGTCGTCCGGAGTGAGCGAGCCGGGGTCGCTCTCGGAGAGGCGTTGAAACACGGCTTCCGTGTAGAGCCGCAGGTGGCCGTTCGGCCAGGGCACGCAGACCCAGGCGCCGCCGTCGCGCTGCGGATCCCACTGGTTCCGGTACTTGGCCGGAATTGCGAGCCGCTGCTTCGCGTCGATCGTGTGCTCGCTGAATCCGGTGAAGAGCATGCGTGTCCGGCCCCGTGTCTCATCCGCGGGATTATGCCCCACCTCACCCCACTTTGCAACACCATACGGGACAAATGGGGCAAAATCGGCCTTGCCCGAAGCAAATCGCGCGAGAACCGCCCCAAGCTGGGGAGCAGTTGACAGCCGCCTCTGTGTAGAACGTGTGGGTAACCGGAGCCGTTGCGACGCGCGCCGACCCAACGGCTGCCGAACGCCTCAACCGAACGCTCAGCGGCCGCTCATCACCGACCTGATCGCCGCGCGCATCCCCTCGTCAAATCGCTCGGGCGCAAAGCGCTGCGCATTCTCGCGACAGGCCCGTTCACAATCCCGCGGCAAGCGCATCGCCGCATCCACGATCGCAACCGCGCTCGGCTTGTCGAAGAACGCGCCCGTCACGCCCTCGATGACCGAGTCGAGCGCACCGCCCGCGCGCCGCGCGATGACAGGACAGCCGCACGCCTGCGCTTCGACCGCGACAATGCCGAAGTCCTCGACCTGCGGAAACACGAGCGCCTCGGCCGTGCCGTACAACTCGCGCAGTTCTTCATCGCTCACACGCTCGCGGAACTCCACGCCCGAAAAGGCGACCTTCCCCAGGTGCTCGCGCTGCGAACCGCTGCCGACGATCACGAGCTTCCGCCGCGCACGCTGAGCAGCGCTGATCGCCAGGTCCACGCGCTTGTACGGCTCCAGCGCGCTGACGATGAGCCAGAAGTCCCCGCGTTCGCCGGAGGGCTGCGCCGCCTCCAGGTTGAAAAAGTCAGTGCGCACCGGTGGAAACACCACGTCCGACTCGCGCTCATAGCAGCGCTGAATCTCCGCCGCCGTGTGCGAGGAGTTGGCCACGAAGCGCATCACGTTCGCGCTCGTCCGCTTGTCCCAGGCCCGGAACCGCCCCCCGTACAGCCGCAGCCCCAGCCCGCGCAATGAGCCGCGGTCGCCGCCGCCGTACTCCGCCCGCTGCGACCAGACGTACCGCGCCGGCGCATGGCAATAACACAGGTGCGGCACCCCCCCACCCCCCCCATCGACCAAGTCGCTCGCCCCGCCCTCGCCCCCCGGCGCGGCCAGCCCCTTGATCGCCGCCGACGACGTTGAGATCACCAGGTCCACCGGCTTCTCGCGATGGATCTTCGCCAGCACGCGCGACAGGTGCCCCACCGCGCTCGGATAGCACGGCAGCAGCCACCGCCGCAGCCGGGCCGACCCCGGCACGCCGTTGACCCACGCCGCCCGCCGCGGCAAACGGTCGATCGCCTCCGTCAGCGGCCCCCCATCGTCGAACATCACCAGCAGCGCTGCGATCTCATGCCCATCGGCCTCCAGCAGCCGCGCAAGCCGATCCAGCACAGCCTCTCCGCCGCGAAACCCGCAGAGCCAGTCGTGAGCCAGGACAATGCGCATGGGCGGGGAGGATACGACACAGCACCGCGCCCCGGCATCGGCGAACAAGCGCGAGCACGCCGCAGTGCCAAGCCGCGTCTACTTAAGTCTTCTGTTTCCAAAGGCTTGCGTCGGAAGATGACTTCATTGAGCTCAACGCCCCCGATGGTTCGCGACCGGTTTCAGCCTGCAGGGTTGCACGCTGTGGCTGAGCCGTTATGCTGCGCCTTTTTACTGCATCGGAAGGCAACTCCATGGCAGCACGCAACATGTCGCCGGTGAGGGGCGTCGCGGGGGGGATCGCCGCTCTTGTCTGGTCCGCCGTCCTGGCCTGCTCGGCCTCGGCGCAGGACGTCGTCATCAACGAATATTGGGCGCACGACTTCGGCTCCCCGCTGGTGGAGTACATCGAGCTCTACAGCGCGACCGGCGTGGATCTGGGCGGCCTGTCGGTGATCGTCGTCGACGGCAACAACAAGAACGATTCGCGCACCTACAACTTCCGAAGGCTGGCCGTGCAGGTCGACTTCCCCCAGGGCACGACGATCCCGCCGGACGGCTATTACCTCATCGGGTCGAATCTGACGGACCCGCCGCCGGACCGCACGATCCCAGCCAACAAAATCCCCAATGGGACCATCACGATCGCGATCGTCCGCACACAGGACATCCAGGACTGCACCAACGGCCACTGCGACCACGAAGACGAAGGCGAACTCAGCCCGGGATCAATCGATGTGATCACGGCCAACCTGATCGACGGGATCGCGATACGCGACCAGGATGCGAACGATCCCGTGTACTTCAACGCGCCTGTGCTGCCAC
The DNA here is from genome assembly GCA_964460345.1 of uncultured Phycisphaeraceae bacterium. Classification (GTDB taxonomy): domain Bacteria; phylum Planctomycetota; class Phycisphaerae; order Phycisphaerales; family UBA1924; genus CAYWRO01. The sequence goes on from CAYWRO010000068.1 coordinate 4,205, forward strand.
CAACTCCAACAGGCACCTGCTGGGACTCCGGAGCCCGCATGCCCAACGGCGTGGACACCGACTCTGCCGATGATTTCCAGGTGCAGAACAACGCCGGTATGGGGTTCAACTCACCATACAATGCGCTGTCCACGCCCGGTCAGCGCAATGACACGGTGCGCGGTGCCTGCTGCCTCCCAGGCGGCGCCTGCGAGATCCTTCCGCCAACCGATTGCATCGAGCGCTCCGGCACCTACGCAGGCACCGGCTCCTTGTGCACGCAGGTCATCTGCTCCACCCACACCGGCGGCCCCGGCCCCACCGGCTGCGCGATGTGCGATGTCGATGGCGAAGAAGGCGTCGATGTCTTCGACCTGCTGGCGTTCCTGGACTGCTGGTTCGAGGGGTGCCCGTAGTCGGCGCCGGGCATCGCAGGGCGGGAAGCGGGGCAACAATCGGCTGTGCGGATCGAGTTCCCAGCCGAGCTTCCCATTTCGCAGCGTCGCGGCGAGATTGCCGAGGCGATTGCTGCGCACCAGGTTGTGGTGGTGTGCGGCCAGACCGGCAGTGGGAAGACGACGCAGATCCCGAAGATCTGCCTGGAGTTGGGGCGGGGGCTGAGGGGAGAGCGTGGCGACGCCGCGGGGGCGGCGCGGGGTCGGGGGCGGACGGGGCGGGGAGAAGGAAGGGCGGACCGGACCGGCTTGATCGGCTGCACGCAGCCGCGGCGGATCGCGGCGCGGAGCGTCGCTTCTCGTCTCGCGTTTGAACTCGGCGAGCCGTTGGGGGAAGGCGGGGCGGTCGGGTTCAAGGTGCGGTTCACCGATCGCACGAGCCCGGCGACGCGCATCAAGGTGATGACCGACGGCATCCTGCTGGCCGAGACGCAGCAGGACCGGCTGTTGCGGCAGTATGACACGATCATCATCGACGAGGCGCACGAGCGCAGCGTCAACATCGACTTCCTGCTCGGGTATCTGAAGCGGCTGCTGCCGAAGCGCCCGGACCTGAAGGTGATCGTCACGAGCGCGACGATCGATCCGGAGACTTTCAGCCGCCACTTCAACAATGCGCCCGTGGTCGAGGTCTCCGGTCGCACGTATCCGGTTGAGACGCGCTACCGGCCGATCGGCGGAGCTGAGGGAGAGGACGATTCCGGCGAACGCATCACCGCGGCGGGCGCGGATGATCGCGAGCTGTACCGCGCGATTGTCGACGGCGTGGAGGAGGTATGCCGCGCCGGTCCCGGCGATGTGCTCGTCTTCCTCCCCGGCGAGCGCGAGATTCGCGAGGCGCACAAGGCCCTGCGGGCGCATCACCCGCCGGGAACGGAGATTCTGCCGCTCTACGCGCGGCTCAGCACGGCGGAGCAGGACCGCGTCTTTTCGCCCCGGCCGGGCGGGCGACGCATCGTGCTGGCGACGAACGTCGCCGAAACCTCGCTGACCGTGCCCGGGATCCGCTACGTGGTCGATCCGGGGCTGGCGCGCATCAGCCGCTACAGTGCGCGGGCCAAGGTCCAGCGGCTGCCCGTCGAGCCGATCAGCCAGGCCTCAGCGGACCAGCGCAAGGGACGCTGCGGGCGAGAGGCGCCGGGCGTGTGCATCCGCCTCTATTCGCAGGAGGACTTCGAGTCACGCGAGGCGTTCACGCCGCCGGAGATTCAGCGCAGCAATCTCGCCGGCGTGATCCTGCAGATGAAGTCGCTCCGTCTCGGGGAGATTCACGATTTCCCCTTCGTCGAGCCGCCGAAGGGGGGCATGATCCGCGACGGGCTCACGACGCTGCACGAACTCGGCGCGCTCGATGAGCGTGAAGAGCTCACCGAGATCGGCCGACGGCTTTCACGCCTGCCGGTCGACCCCCGCATCGGCCGCATGATTCTCGCCGCGGGCGATGAGGGCTGCCTGAACGATGTGCTCGTCATCGGCGCCGCCCTTTCCATTCAGGATCCGCGGTTGCGACCGATGGAACGCCGCGACGCCGCGGACGCCGCTCACGAGAAATGGACAGACGAGCGTTCGGACTTTCTGTCGCTGATCAACCTGTGGACGTGGTTCCACGAGTTGAGCGAAAAGCTCGGCCGCGGCCGCCTGCGCAAAGCGTGCGAGGAGAACTTTCTTTCGTATCCACGCATGCGCGAGTGGGGCGAGGTGTACCGGCAGCTCAAGACGCTCGCGAAGGAAGCGGGCGTCCGCGAGGGCGCTGCCCGCAATGATGGCCGGGTTGGTCCCGAGCAGCAGGGCGGCCGCCGAAAGCACTCCCGGGAAGATGAGGAGATCGGCCCCGATGAGCGCCGCTACCAGGCGATCCACCGGGCGTTGCTCACCGGCCTGCTTGCCAACGTTGCGACCAAGCGCGACGCAGGCAGAGGCGGGCACGAGTACGAGGGCACGCGCAACAGCCGCCTGCACATCCATCCGGGCAGCGGCCAGTTCAGCAAGGCGCCGCGCTGGATCATGTCCGCCGAGGTGGTCGAGACGACGCGGCGCTTCGCGCGAATCGTCGCACGCATCAATCCCGACTGGATCGAGCCGCTGGCCGGTCATCTCGTCAAACGCACGTATGCCGAGCCGCGCTGGAACGAGAAACGCGGCCGCGTCGAGGCGACCGAGCGCGTGACGCTGCTGGGGCTTGAAATAGTCAGCGGGCGTCCTGCCGACTTCGGGCCGATTGACCCTGTCGCCTCGCGCGACATCTTCATCCGGGAGGGGCTGGTCGCCGACACCGTGCGGACGAACGGACGCTTCCGCCAGCACAATCACGACCTGATGCAGCAGGTCGAAGAGATGCAGGCCCGCGGCCGCCGTCGTGATCTTCTGGCCGATGAAGAGCGTCGCTACGCCTTCTTCGACGCGCGCCTGCCCCAGGACGTTTTCGACACGCACCGCTTCGAGCGTTGGCGCAAGGAGGCCGAGCGGCAGAAGCCACGGCTGCTCTTCATGGGGCTCGGCGATGTGCTCGCCAAGGAGCCCGAGGAACGCTCGGGCCTCTTTCCTGAAGAAGTGCGCCTGAACGGCGAGACGTTCAAGCTGACCTACCGCTTCGAACCCGGCGCGCCGGACGACGGCGTGACGATCACAGTCCCGATCGATCGCCTCGCAACGGTCGACGAAGCCCGGCTCGAATGGCTGGTGCCCGGCATGCTGCAGGACAAGGTCATCGGGCTGATCCGTTCACTACCCGGGCGTTTGCGGTCGTCCTTCGCCCCTGCACCCGACCACGCCCGCGCCGTCGCCGACCATGTGCAGTTCGCCCAGGGGGATCTGCTGGCCGTCACCGCGCGCCTGCTCGCCCGGCGCACGGGCGTCGCGCTGAGCGAGCGCGACTTCGACCTGACGGCCCTGCCCGTGCACCTGCGCATGAATGTGCGGGTCGTCGATAAGCGGGGCGAGGCGATCGCCGAATCGCGCGATCTTCGCGATGTCCGACGCCTTGTGCGCGAGCGCATCGGCGGGGCGGCGCTCGCCGCGGCCGCCGACGACGACGGCTTCACGCAGCGCGGCCTGCGCGACTGGACCTTCGGTGACCTGCCGAAGACCGTCTCCGTGACGCGCGAGGGTGTCACGATCGAGGCGTACCCGGCGATTGTCGATGAGGGCGGCTGGGGCGAGCGCGGCGAAAGGGCCGACTCCGTCGCCCTCACGCTCATCGGCACGAAGCGGCAGGCCGCCCGCGCCACCCGTCTCGGCCTGCGTCGTCTCTTTGCGATCGCCGCGGCGGGCGAGATCAAGTTCCAGATCGAGCATCTGCCCGGCATCCAGCAGTTGCGGCTGGCGTACGCGACGGTCGGCGACGCGAAGGCGCTGCACCGCGAACTGGAAGCGATGATCGTCGATGCGGCCTTCGCGCTGGAGAAGGACCCGCGCATCCCCGGCAGCGGCATCGAGATCCGCAGCCGCGCCGCGTACGAGACGCGGCTCAACGAGGGTTGGGGCCGCATCGGCCAGGCGGCCCTCGCCGCCGCGCGCGAGGCGGGCGAGATCCTCACGGCCTACCAGCGCGTGCTGCTGGAACTGGAGCGGCTGCGCGGCCCCGGACGGGGAGGGCCCAGCGCAGCGGAGGATGTGCGCGGGCAACTCGAGCGGCTCATCTACCCCGGCTTCCTCGCCCACACCCCCGCGCGCTGGCGCAAGCACCTGCCGCGATACCTCACCGCCGCGGCAGAGCGCCTGGCGCGGCTCGCCGGGGGAGGCGCGGGGGGGAGCGGCGGGGGCGGGGGGAAGGCAGCGGGAGGCGCGGGACAGGACGAAGCCCTGGCCGCGCAGGTCGCCCCCTTCTGGAAGGCGGCCCAGCTCTGCCTCGACGCCGGCGATGACCTGCGCGCCGACCCCGACGAGGTGGAGACCTTCCGCTGGATGGTGGAAGAACTGCGCGTCTCCCTCTTCGCCCAGAAGCTGGGCACCTCCGTACCCGTCTCCGCCGAGCGGCTGCGGAAGCAGTGGGAGAAGGTCAAGAACAGTGGGAGTTGAAGCAGGTGCGACTTGCCTCGCTACCACTCCACCAACATCTCCACCTCGACCGGCGCGCCCAGGGGCAACGCGATGGCCCCGACCGCGGCCCGGGTGTGTCGGCCGGCTTCACCGAAGAGCTGCTCGAGCAGCTCGCTGGCGCCGTTGGCGACTTTGGGCTGATCGGTGAAGCCGGGATCGGAGGCGACCCAGACGCCGATCCGGACGATCTGCTTGATGGCGTCCAGCGACCCGAGGTCGGCCTTGGCCGCGGCGAGGCCGTTGAGGATGCACTGGCGGGCACAGGCTTGGGCTTGCTCGAGGGTGACGGCGGCGGGGACGGTCCCGGTGGCGATCAGCCGCCCCTCCAGGAGGGGAATTTGGCCGGAGACATAGAGAAGGTTTGGGCCCCCTCCACCGGCGGTCACGCGGCGGGTGGGGACGTACGCCGCGACGGGCTTGGCGGGGGCGGGAAGCGTGAGGCCCAGGCCGCGGAGCCTCGCTTCGACGTGGTTATCGGGCGTATCGGGCTGGGCTCGGACGATGGCCTCGGCTGACTTGGTTTTGTTAGGCATTGCCACTTTTCCTGGCTGGGGCCGGTTCCCCGACCCGAAAAAATTTACTGGGAATCACCCGAGGCCTTCGCAACCGCTTCCGGTTGACACGCGAACGGCATCGTGTACGCTGTTACGAATCTACGCGCGTAGATGGCGGCGTGGGAACTCGACGATCCGATACACACCTGTCCTCATTGGCGGTTCCTGACGCACCGCCGAGATTCTCAGTGATCGAGTTCGCACTCCCCGCCGACAACCTGGTTGATGCCTGCCGCGGGTGACCTTTGCCCGCGCCAAGTAGCATCGTAGTCGGAGCCTCCCCGCCGTTCGGCGTCTGAGGCATGTGACAGGTTTCGTTCAGGGTTGAGTGCGTCATTCACGACGCCAATACAAGTTTTGTCCACACGGACAAGGAGATTGCGAGTATGAAGAAGCGTGCATTTACACTCATCGAGCTGCTGGTGGTCATCGCGATCATCGCCCTGCTGGTCAGCATCCTGCTGCCGGCCCTGGGCAAGGCGCGTCAGGCCGCCCGCCGCATCAAGGACGCCACCCAGGTCCGCAACGTCGTGCAGTCGCTGACGATCTTCGCGACGGGCAACGACGACCAGTACCCGATCCCGAGCGTGCTGGACCCGGCGAACCAGACCTCCCCGCTCGCCGCGGCCACCCGTGCGAAGGACATCACGGGCAACTTCCTGTCGATCCTGATCTGGAACGGCTCGATTTCCACGGAGCTGTGCATCAGCCCCGCCGAGGCAAACACCGGCCAGATCGTCCGCTACGACGCGTACGAGTTCGACAACCCGCAGGGGGCGCCGTCTCCGCAGAACGCGCAGTGGGACTTGAAGTTTAAGGGAACGTGGAAGGAAAATGGCGAGGTGACCGCGGGCGGTAACGAGAACTACGGCAACAACTCCTACGCCCAGATCATCCCGTTCGGCAAGAAGGCCCGGTACTGGTCGAACACGTTCTCCACGACTGAGGCGGTCTTCGGCAACCGCGGGCCGGAGTATACGGAAACGGCGTATCCCTCGGCGACCGGCGGTCGCTACACCCTGAAGCCGGGCGCGACGGGCGTCTCTTCGGATACGCTGCTCATCCACGGCAGCCGCCAGTCCTGGGAAGGCAACATCGGCTACAACGACGGTCACGTGACCTTCGAGACCAAGCCGAACCCGGACGGCGTGACCTACACCCGCACTTCCGGCACTCCGCGCTCCGTCTCCGACAACCTGTTCGTCAACGAGATCGACGAAGCTGGCTCCACCGGCCCTGCGACCGACTTTGGCACTCGTGGGAACATGCTCCTGCGGCCGTTCCACAACGTTACGGTGTCCGGCACTGGCGGTCTCAGCCTGACGCCGTTCATCGACGGGCTCAACCAGTGAGCCAATCGAGGTAAACCGTCGCACGCGATTGTGGACGGTATGAGTAACCCGCAACCCCGTCGCATCCCGCGGCGGGGTTGTTTGTTTTTTTAGTTTCACCCCGGATCAGGGCCGGGGGATCCCCGAGGTTTACGTGCGCGAGGTAGAACGACGATTTCTACGACTACCTTGATGCCTGGTTCGCCGATGACATCTGGGCAGAACTCAACACGGATGGCCTGCTTGACGGCCTTGACCTTTCTACATTCATGAACGCCTACTACCTCGGGTGCTGAACTCGCTTCGAGCTCGAATGCAGCCCCGCCGCACGACGCGGCGGGGTTGTTCTTTTTCGTCTACTAACTACCTTGCCCGCCGCGGCGGGCGCTCTGTGAAAGCCGCTAACTCCACCGGCACCTCGCGCAGCCCCCTCCGCTTGGCCTTCTCCACCGCATACCAGAGTGACTCGTGCATTCGGCGGCGCACGGCATCGGTGATGTTCAGCCCGTGGGCTTCCATCTGGGCGAGGGACCAGGCCCAGGCGTGGTACTCCTCGAGGCAGCGTGGGCGGTAGACGTTGAAGCCGATGGCGTGGTGGCCGATTTCGTGGAGGAAGATCGCCGCGGACATGGGGCCTTTGGGGCGTGGGGATTCGATGAGGCGGGCGATGCGACCGTCGGCGTAGCGGACCTGCCAGGCGACGCCGCTCATGCTGCTACGCCATTTGCGGACGCGGACGTTGTACTGGGTGAGCATGGCGCGGGTCATGGCGTCGTAGCGGTCGGCCATGCGTGGCCCGGCTCTCCGCGGCGGAGCGGGCGCGGGTGGCACGGGCATGTACTCCTGTCCGTGCCGGGCAGAGCGCTCCTTTACAAGCGAGCGGACTTGCCCCTGCCGCTCGCGCCTGACGGGCTTGATGAGGTCCCAGAGGGTTGGTACGTGTCGTCTGCCGCTCATCGGTCCGCCCCGGGGGAACTCGGACGGTGTGGGGTCGCGGAAGAACGAGCCGGCTGGAAGCCGGCGTTCCAGGCGACGTCGCTTTGCAACATCGCGCCGTTCTGGATGGGGTGGCCGCGGATGAAGTCGCTCCAGGACATCGGGCGTTTTCCGGCGGGCTGGACTTCGAGAAGGCGGAGGATGGTTGGGGCAGCTGGGGTGCGATTCGTCGCAAGGATGCCTGTGCCACCACATTTGACCAGGCCCGCCGCGGCGTCGATGAGGGCGCCCGGGGAGACGCCGGGGGGGACGGGAAGTTGTTGGGTTTCACCGGGGAGGGCTTCCACGCGGAGGAGTTTGAGCGTGGCGAGGGTGCGGGAGGCGCCTCTCGCTTGCGCATCGGGCTCACTTGGATGGTGGATGTGGACGGTCACGCCGGGCCAGGGCGTGAGGCCGTGGATGCGCCGGCGGCAGGCCTCCGCGCCGGCGGCAAAGTCGAGCCAGGCGTCGGCCCGGGAGAGCTTGGTGGCGCGGGTGACGAGGGCCTCATCCTGCTCGCGGCCGCGGAGGCTGCCCGCCTGGTGGGCGGCCAGGACGCGGAGGACGCAGGCTGGGCCGTCGTCGGCGAGGGCGTCGTGGAGTTCGCCAGCGGTCATGCCAGGGTCAATGCGGATCGGCGGCTCGCTCTGCGCGAGGATGAGGCCGGCGTCCATGCGGTCCGCAATGGTGATGACCGAGTTGCCGCTCACAGCATCGCCGGCGAGGATCGCGTGGTTAATCGGCGCAGCGCCCCGCCACCGCGGCAAAAGGGAGCCGTGCAGATTGATGGCGAAAACGCCTTCGATCAGGTCGCGTGAGAGCTTCTGCCCATAAGCGATGACGACCCAGGCGGTTGAAGGGGAAGCCCCCAGGGCGCGGACCTGCTTGAGGTCGGCTGGACTGTTGATGTTCTCCGGCTTCAAAATCGGCACACCCGGCAGGTGCTCCGCCGCGTACGCCCCCACAGGCGTGGGCGTAAGCCTGCGATCGCGCCCGGCGGGGCGGTCCGGCTGCGTGACGACGCCGATGACTTCATGCCCGCTGCCCGGGGCAGACAGGGCGCGCAACGTGGGAAGCCCGAAGGCGCCGGAACCGAGGAAAAGGATCTCCATGGAGTGCGAGGATAGACGTGGCACCGCCTTTCAAGGCGGTGCGTGTCGATGAGAGCGACTCGCGGACCAGACCCACGGCCAGTCGCGAAGACGTGCCTTCTCCGGGTTCTTGAGTACGTAACGGATCTGCTCCTCCAGTTCGTCAGCATCGCGCACAATTCGGTCGTACGACTCTTTCTGCCAGAAAGCCCCTTGCCCGCTGGTGCCGAGCATTTCGCGTACCCTTCGGCCCGAGAAACCCTTCCAGGAAAGAAGAATTTTCGAGAGATCCCAACCGGTCAGCGGGCGCACCACCGCATGCACATGATTCGGCATGATGCACCAGGCCAGCAGTTCGTGGCGCTCGCCTTCGAAATGCCGTATGGCATCCGCAACTACTCTTGCCACCTCTGGGTTTCTCAGCGCGCAGGAGCCATGCCCCTGATCCAACCACTCTTGTGTACGGCTGTCGTAGAGATCCTGCAACCTTCGGAGTTCATATTCACTCAACGGCCGCCCCGCCGAGTTGGCTCGGCGCACGATCTGGGCACGCTCGATGTGCCATTGTCGCAATATTCCTTGCGGCAGGCTGTCAGCGAGTCGGAAGGTTACGGCGTACACCGCACCTTCCTTCCGCCAATGCGGCAGATAAGCTCCCTGGCGTTTCACAAGGGGCGGGCGGTCGTCCGGCGGTGCCGGCGGGGGGCGGTCCATCGCGCGAATGTACCGCGCGCGGCGCGTGTCTGCAAGACCCAGTTAGCCGCGTTGGCAGGGGCTCGCATCGCCTTGAAAGGCGATGCCACTGTCGCTATCCACGCTTCTCGAGCGCTCGCACGGTGCTGCGCATCTTCAGGCGGGACATTTGGTCCATGCGGTCAAGGATCAGCACGCCGTCCAGGTGATCGACCTCGTGCTGCCAGCAGCGGGCCAGGAGGCCTGCGCCCCGCTGGGTGAACCGGCGGCCTTCGAGGTCGGTCGCGGTCATGGTGACTCGCGGCGGGCGCATGATGCGTCCTGCGATCTCCGGCAGGGAGAGGCAACCTTCCTCCCCCCCCTCAACGGGGCCATGCGGCTCCGAGATGACGGGGTTGATGTAGACCACCGGGCCATCGGTCCAGCGGAGGCGGTCCCCGTCGGTCCCGTCACCCTCCGGCTCGTCCTCATCATCCGGGAAGACCTCGGCGACGAACATCCGCCAGGAGAGCCCGACCTGAGGGGCGGCCAGGCCGATGCCGCGGGCCTCCCGCATCAGGTCGATCATGCGAGCGGCGACGGCGCGGACCTCATCGGTAACCTTGGGAACCGCCTCGGCCTTCCTGCGCAGGACGGGGTCCGGGTAGGTCACGATCGTCAATCGTTCGGGAGCAACACTCATTCGGCAGGATTCTAGAGAACAGCCGCGGCCCCGGGCGGCCACTACAATGGGATTCCGGGTTCGGGTCCGAACGGGATCCGTCCGGCAATGCGGCAAGTATGGTGGTCTTAGGGGCGGGGCGGATCTGGACTTGAGGGGGATGGCACGCACGAAACCCGGAGGCGGCATTGGCGCTGTTTCGACGAAACAAGGACAAGGAAACGGCCGCGGCAGAGGGGGCGGCACCGGCCGGTGACAATGGCGCGGCGGACGCAGCGGCGAACGGCGCGCCGGGGTCAGAGGCGGCGATCGGCTTTTCTCCGGAGAAGGCGCGCAAGTTCTTCGACTACGCCCAGACGATGCACGAGGCCTCGAACTTCCCCTATGCCATGACGCTGTGGCTGCAGGGCCTCGGACAGGATCCTTCGAGCGTGAAGGGGCTGGAGAACTTCTTCCGGTCTGCGGGGGCCTTCCTGGGCGACCAGCAGAAGAAAAAGCCGGACAAGGAGACGGTCAACGCGGTGAGCGGCCGCGGCGAGATCAGCAAGTACCTGCTGGCGCTGCTGGAGTGGTCGACGAACCCGCGAGAGGCGAAGCTGGCGATCAAGGCGGTGGAGATCGCGGCGAAGTTCGGGCTGCGCGAGCCGACGGTGTGGCTGGGACGGCGGGCATTTGCCATTGCGGCTGACGATCAGCGGCCGCGGGAGGAGCATTTCCGCAAGCTGCTGGAGATTTTCGAGAAGCTGGGCGAGTACGACCTGGCCGTGCAGGCCGGCGAGATGGCCACGCGGATCAATCCGGCGGATGCGACGCTGGCGGCGCGCGTCAAGAACCTCTCCGCGGAGTCGACGATGTCGCGCGGCGGCTTCGACTCAACAGAAGAGGGGGGTTTTCGGAAGAACATCCGCAACTCAGACAAGCAGAAGGCGCTGGAAGAGGAGGAAGGCGTCGTCAAGAGCGACGAGACGATCGACCGGATCGTGGCACGGGCCAAGGCGGCCTGGGAGGAACGGCCGGAAGACAACCCGTCGATCATCAAGTATGTCAAGGCGCTGATTGACCGACGCAAGGGTGACGACGAGAAGGTCGCGCTGGATCTGTTGGAGCGGACGTACGAGCGGACGCGCGAGTACCGGTTCCGCGAGTTCGCCGATCAGATCCGGCTGCGGCAGGCGCGCTGGAAGGCCGCGCTGGCAAAGAAAGCGGCGGAGCAGAGCCCGGGCGATGAAGCTGCGCAGGCCGCGTCAGAGGCGGCTCAACGCCAGTTCGCCGAGTTGCGCGTGCAGGTGGGCGAGGGCCAGGTGGCGGCCTACCCAACAGACCTGAGCAAAAAGTACGAGCTTGGCAGGGCCTACTTCGATCTCGAGCGATACGAGGATGCCATCGGCATGTTCCAGGAGGCGCAGAACGATGCGAAGCGCCGCACGGAGGTGCTCGGCTACCTCGGCAAGGCGTTCCAGAGCATCGGCTGGCAGGATGCGGCGATCGATACCTATCGCAAGGCGCTCGAATCGCGGCCCGACATGGATGATGAGATCACCATGGACCTGCGTTACGGCCTCATGGGCGCACTGAAGGAGCACGCCAGGGAGCAGCGCGACGTCGAGGCCGCGGATGAAGCCTACAAGCTCGCCTCCGGCATCGCGATGCAGAACTTCAACTACCGGGACATCAAGGAGCAGCGGCAGGAGATCAAGGCGTTGCTCGATGAACTGAAGGCGGCCGGGAGCTGAGCCCATCCGACGAGGCCGGAGCGGCGAGTGAGAGATGGCAGGTCTTCGCGCGGCAATGGTGGTCGGGATCATCCCTGCTCGCTTTGCGTCCGAGCGCTTTCCGCGCAAGATCTTGGCACGCGAAACGGGCAAGCCGCTAGTTCAACACGTTTATGAGTCCGCGCAGCGGGCGGCCCGACTCGATCGGCTGCTCGTCGCCACCGATCACGAGGAGATCGCCGCGGCGGTGCGGGCGTTTGGCGGCGAGGCGGTGTTGACCCGGGCGGATCATCCTAACGGAACGAGCCGACTGGCCGAAGCATCGACGCTGCTCGGGCTGGCCGACGAGGCGATCGTGGTCAACATCCAGGGCGATGAGCCGGAGATCGAGCCGGAAGCGATTGACGGGGCCATCGAAGCGCTGCTGGGGAGCGACTGCCCGATGGCGACGGTGGCGTCGCCCTTCTCGGCGGATGAGGACCCGCGCGATCCGAACGTGGTGAAGGTGGTCCTGCGGCGAGATGGTCGCGCGCTCTACTTCTCGCGGGCCTTGATTCCGCACGCGCGCGATCAAAGTGATTCAGGCCTGCGATCTGAGATTTCAGGTGGCCGACCCGGTCCGCTCAAGCACATCGGGCTGTACGTCTATCGGGCCGGCTTCCTGGCGACCTATGTCGGCCTGCCCCCCACCGCTCTGGAGCTCACCGAGAAGCTGGAGCAACTCCGCGCTCTGGAGCACGGCCACGACATCGCCGTGGCTGTGCGCCCGGTGCACTCCCGCGGCATCGACACGCCGGAACAGTACGCGACGTTCGTAGCCCGGTGGCGAGCGCGCGGCGGGTGAGACAAGCCGGATCAGATTAGCCGGCGCGCCCTCAAGCCGCTGTCACGAAGGCGGTTGCCGCGATGACCGCCGCGGCGGCGGCGATGGCCCAGCGATTCGGCGGTATGGATGTCGCCTGGCGGAGCGAGGTGACCCCTGCCGGGAGAGTACCGGAGGCGGCGGCCCGGTGCAACGCAAATCCGCGCCTTGTCCGGCTCGCGCTCAACCGGCGGGCACCAGATCGCCCAATTCAGTCTCCTCCGCCTCGGGCGCCTCGGCGGGAACGGATTGCTCGTGCCGGCGCGGGCGCCAGCGCCGCCGCTCTTCAGGCCAGTCGCCGCTGACACGAATATTGGCGAGCACAGCCAGATTCGGGTTCACCCGCACCGTCTCAGGGCGAGCCGCCAGGGGAAGCGTAAAGGTGGCATAGCGCTCGTCGATATGGATCGTCCAGCGGTGGGTCGAAGCGTCACCCGGCTCATCGGCATCAACGGGAACGGCCACTGAGGCAGGCAGTTCGATCTCAATTGGCAGTTGAAACGCGAAGGCAGGGTTGTTGCCGTCGATTAACTGCGTCTGCATGATGACGGCCCGCAACTCACCCGACTGATCGCCGCCCGTTTCCGACTCGCCGGGCCGCCAGACCAGATCGACATTCAGGCGAGGGTGCCCCGGCCGATAGACCCATTGGTCGAAGAACTGCTCGAGCGACCTGCCCGTGGCGTCCTCCATGGCGCGACGAAAGTCGCTCGTCTCCACAAGGCCGTGCTTATGGCGGTCGAGGTACAGCCGGGCTCCCTTCCAGAAGAGTTCATCGCCCAGCATCTCCCGAAGCATGTGAAGCGTGACGGCGCCCTTGGAATAGACGTTGTTCGGCGCGCCGAACCGGTCATCTGCTTCGCGATAGAGATTGCTTGCCATGGGCGCATGGTCCGGCACCCCGAGCCGGCTGGTCGCCCGCTCTGAAAGCGCGTAGTCGCGGATGACCTCCATGTACGCCTCGCGTGCCTCCGCCTCGCTGCGACCCTCAAGTCTCGCCTTCTGCTCCGCCCACACGGCCTCGCAGAAGCTTGCCCACCCCTCATTCAGCCAGAGGTGCTCCCACGAGCGGCAGGTCACCAGGTCCCCCATCCACTGGTGGGCCAGTTCGTGGGCGATGATGGATTCAAGCCCCCAGCTTCCTTCCGGATCATCCAGATAGGCGCTGTTGAACGTGGAAGCGGACGTATTCTCCATCGCGCCCGCGGCGAAGTCGCGCACGTACAACTGCGCGTACTTGTCCCACGGATACGACTCGTCGAAGAGTATCTCAAAGTGCTCGATCATCGCGGCCGTGTTGGCGAACTGCCGGCGCAGTGTCTCGGCCGACCCGACCGGACCGTAGATCGGCATCGGCAGTGGCGGTTGACGCTCCGCTCCACGCTCAGCTACATCCACTCGGTCGAACACGCCGACCACGAGCGTCACCAGGTAGGGCGCGTGGTCCTTCTCCTGCGCCCAGTGGAACCTGGACGTGTGCTCGCCCCGCTCCTCGGCCGCCAGTCGGCCGTTGGAGATCGCCTCGAACCCTGCCGGCACCGTCGCGATGACCTCCGAGGTCAGCCGTTCATTCGGGAAATCATGGCACGGGAACCAGAGCCGGTTCGTCTCCGGCTGCCCCTGGGCGTGGTACATCGGATCGAAAACATCGGTCGCGGGATCATCGGGCGACCATGTCAGGCCGGCCCCCCCGCCGCCGCCCCCACCCGGCCCCATCGTCTCATAGTCGATCGTGATGATCGCCTCTTCCCCCGGGGCGATCTCCCGCGGCAGCGACACGTGCAGCCGCCCATCCTCATGGGTGAATGACGCCTCGGCCCCGTCCGCCGACACCCGGCCGATCTTCAGCCCCGGCCCGGCGTTCACCTCGAAGACTCGCCTCGGCAGGCCGATCGGCGTGACGGTGAGTGACTGGCGGGCAGTAAAGCGGTCCTCGGCCATGTCCGGGATCGTGATCTCCAGCTTCATATGGAGGTGATCAAACGGGCGATCCGGCGGCCAGGTGCGATGGTCACGCCCTCTCATAGGATTGATTCGCGGGTCGACCACGAGCCCGCCCACCCCCGCC
>CAYWRO010000069.1:0-18126 GCA_964460345.1 uncultured Phycisphaeraceae bacterium
CTGGGGGCGGGCCCGCCGCCTCGCTTTACCCATTCTGGGAAAGAGGCTAAGGTGGCTTCCGCAATGTCCCAGTTTGGGACATTGCGCGTCAGATGCCCCAGTTTGCGGAGAAAGCCATGACCAGCGAACGCGGCTGATAGCGGCGGGTGTGCTCCTCGGGCACATCCTGTTCATAGCCCTGCTCGTCGGATCGTGTGAGCTCTACCGGCAGCGACGTGTCGCGAGGCAGGAGGCGGAGAACGCAGCCGACCGGGCCCGGATAGCCGAGGAGGTCCGGCGCGAGCAACAGCTACGCGCGAGAGAACAACGAGGTGCGGCATCCAACCCGCCCACGTGGCCGACCACCGGGGAGCCGCGATGGCCGGGAGACGTCAATCGGTTGTTCACGGAGCGAGGGGTTGCGAAGGCAGGCGACAACGCAGTTCTCGGCGTTTACAGCATGGTCTCCCTTTGCTCGACGGCGGAGGGCGTCAAGAGGATGGCCAGAGTTAACGAGACCGAGGACGCTATAGGACTGGCAATCCAGATGGCTCGCGGGCGCGTATGGCACATAGAAGCGGGCACACGCTGCAAGGTGCTTGCGGTCGGCGAGGGCTGGTGTCAGGTGAAGATCCTTGACGACTGGACCACGGTCGCCGTGGCCGAAGCAGACGATAACCCGTCTCGCACCGGCTACGTCGCGCTTAAGGACGTGTACACCAAGCCTTAAGCCCGTGACCGCCTGATGTCAGCCGGCCGGGATCCGCTCCGCCTTCTTCCCCGTGAAGGTCTCCCATCGGCGCACCGCAACGTCAACGAATGTCGGCGTGATCTCCATCGCGAAGCAACGGCGGCCCAACTGCTCGGCTGCGATGATCTGGCTGCCGCTGCCGCTGAAGGGCTCGTAGCAGATATCGCCGGCCCTCGTGTGCTTGCGGATCGGCCGCGCGAAGATTTCCACGGGTTTTTGAGTGGGGTGCTCGTTGCCGACGATCCGGGCCTTGCCCTCCCAATCGATCTCCCAGACGGAGTTCATCTGCATCGAGTGGTCGCCGTCGTGTTCGGGCCGGCTCCCCTGCACCCAACCCATCATGCATGGCTCATGACGGAAGTGCCAGAAGACGCGTCCGAACACCGGCGTGGGCTTCACCCACACAATCGCCTGGTGGTCGAGGATGCCGAGCTCCTCCCAGACCCGCTGGATGACGCCGCAGCGCTTGTGGGCGTGCCAGCAGTAGATCGCCGCGTTGGGACCGAGCACGCGTTTGACGTTCGAGAAGACGCCACGGAAGAAGCCGTCCGCGTCCTTGATGTCCACCTCCCGGTACGTGGCTGACCAGTCTTTGCCGCCCTCGTTGCCGCCGTCGTGGTCCGGGCGCTCGCCTGTGTAGTCCACGAGGTAGGGGGGGTCGGTCGCGCAGAGCCCCGCCTTCTCGCCGTCCATGAGGCGGTCCACGTCCGCTGCGCTGGTGGAGTCGCCGCAGAGCAGACGATGCCCCCCCTCCCCGCCCAGGATCCACAGGTCCCCGGGCTGCGTGACGGGCTTCGCCGGCGGCTCCGGCGTCTCGTCGGGATCGCACTGCGGCTCCGGTGCCGCGTCCATCGCAACGAGGCGCTGCAGCTCGGCGTCTTCAAATGCCAGGAGCGAGATGTCGAACTTTGCATCGCCGAGCTTGCGGATCTCCTCGGCGAGCAGATGATCGTCCCACCCCGAGATCTGACCTGTACGATTGTCGGCGATGCGATAGGCGCGGGCCTGCTCCGGCGTGAGGCTCGCCACGTGCACTGGCACCTCACGGAGCCCAAGCTTCTTCGCCGCGGCGAGCCGGGTGTGCCCGACGATGATCACTCCGTCCTCGTCCACAACGATTGCTTGCCGGAACCCAAACGCCTCGATGGAGCGGGCCACTGCCTCTACCGCTTCGGACGGGCACACGCGCGGGTTGCCCGTGTACGGCCGCACCGACTCGATCGGACGCATCTCCACCTCGAGCTTGTTCAGCGCCGGCGCAGTTGTACTAGCCACGTCTCAGTCTCCTTGCTCGTCCGGCAGCAGCCGGTCCTCGTCGACGATCGACGGCGGCGCGTTCGTATCCACAGCCGCCCGCTCGCGCAGGACATCGAAGAACCGCTCTAGGTCCTCCGGCGGCACGAACTGCACCGCGATTTCGGCGAACATATTGCCGACGCTTTCAGCCGCTTGCAGGTTGATGTCGATCTTCTGCGGGACGTCGACCCCGAGCAGGCGATGGAAGTCTCGCATGAGCTTCCGGATCTGCTCGACGCCTGCCAGATCCTGACAGCCGCCCTGCAGCACGACGCGAGTCCACAGCGGCCGGAGCAGTTCCTCAAATCGCACCACTGCAAGCTCGCGCGCCTCTTCGACGGTCTCGCTGAGCTCCCGACTCCGCTCGGCCATCTCCTGCCGGTAGGTGCGGTGCGCGAGCTGGTGCGAAATCCCGAGTGTGCTTCCGATCGACCTGAAGGTAAGGCCGGCGCACCGCAAGGCCACGACCCTGCGTCGCTGCTCGAGGTGATCGGTGTTCTGGTTACTTGCGCCTGGCACGTCAACGGCTCATCGTCCACATTGGCCTCTCCCCCGCCGCCATCGTTCAGGTCCTGCATCGGACAACCGGCTGGGGCGGGAGCACAACTTCGGCCGTCGCGGTTCCCCGCACGGAGGGGTGTGACACATGACACGTAGTGACGCCATTCTGGGTTTGCGCGCCACACGGGCGCGCGTGGCGCGCAAACGGGAAACCGCGTCACGAAGCGTCATGTGTCACGGTCCTCCTGTGAGCCGAATCCCGACCCATCCGCGGCCGTCATGGCGGCGCTTCCGCTGGCACTCCATCCGGTGCAGCGCCGCCGACCACTGCTGGTCGCTGGGCTCGTCCGACCGCCCTGTCTCCACGCAGAACCTCCGGTGCGCTTCGCGCAGCGCGTCGTTGCTGGTCCAGGCCTCTGGATCCCTGACGCAGCAGGCCCCAAGGAACGCAGCTAGAGAGTCGCACTTGGCTCGGTACTTCTTGGCCACCCTCCGGAGGCTGTCCGGGATCTGCAGACCGCTCCGCTGCCACTCGAGACAGCCTCGAACGAGCCAGGCGAGGACCCCCGGAGCCTCATTCTTGAGTTGGGCAAGCAGGCCTTTGTGCTGCCGCTCCCGCGGGACGATCGTGGCGAATGGCACGAGCACGATGCGCCGCCATATCGCCTCGGTCCTCTCGGCGATCTCCGGGATGTTGTTCGTGACAAGCACGACCTTGCAGGCTCGTTCGAACTCAAAGAAGTCCATCCGCATCCGCCGGGCCTTGATCACGGAATCGCCCGTCAGCCGCTTGACCATCTGCTCGCGGAGCCGGGCGCCGCGCTCGCTCTCGCTCACGCACACGAACCGACGCCCGAACAGATCAGCGACCTCAGTCGAGTGCTCCTCGTTCCGTCTGACGGTGAGCAGATCGGGTGCACCAACAGTCGCGTACTCGCCCATCACATAGAGCATGGTGTCCAGCAATGTCGATTTCCCGTTGGCGCCGTCGCCGTACACGACGACGAGATACTGCTCGGAGATATCGCCAGTAAGACAATGCCCCAACCACCTCTGCACGAACGCGGCGGTCGCAGGTGGGAGGATCTCCGATAGGAACTGTTCGAAGCGCGGGCATTGCGCCTCCGGGTCGTACGGGACCGGGCACATCTTGGTCAGCAGATCTTCGCGGCGGTGCTCTCGCAGCTGGCCGGTCCGGAGATCCAAAGTGCCGTTCGGACAATTGAAGAGAAGCGAAGGCGTGTCAAGGTCGCTGGGGAGAATCGCGAGATCGGGTCGAGCGAGCGCTTCCATCGCAGCAATACGTTCCTTGCGCTGGCTGGCCAGCGCGTGCTTGATCAGCGCGTCGTGGGCCTCGCCCTGATGCGCCTTGGCCTCGTCGTAGATGGCCAGAGCCGTCTCCTTGCAGAGTCCGACGATCTTGCATCGCTGGTCCTCCTCCCACCGCACACCATTCCAGATGAAGAACGCCTTGAGTGGAGCGCAGTAGCGCAGATCGTGTCCGTGACGATGAACCAGGCGAGCCGCGTTGCCAACGTCGGTCCGTTGTGCGCGGACGAGAGGATCGTCCAGATTCGGACTCTCGATCTGCGATTCCATGACGGTCTCGTGGGTGACGTCCTTCGACTCAGCTGAGGGCGGACCCGCGTCGCCCTCATCAAGGTGGGCGTAGTTCGCCTTCGCCTTTTGGAGCGTCGTACGGAGCTTGGAGTAGTGCAGATTCTCGAGCGAGATCCCGCGAGCGAGTCGTCGCGCCACGATCAGGTCGACCACTTCCTGATCGCGCAGGCCGAGGGAGTACCCCATGTTCGCCATCGCAAGGTCAAAGCCGCTGGCGCTTTGATCTTTGATATCTGGCCGATGTCCCTCCCACGTCGCCGTGAACTTGGGGGACGCCATGCTCAAAAACTTGAAACGGTGCTCGGGTACACGAGCATCAGGTCTAATGACGAACGAGCCGATGGAGACGAATTGGGCCTTGTCCGGCTTGGCCGGAGCGCACTCGGGCTCCACCATCTCGCTCTTCAGAACGTCGAGCGAGTACCGTACAATCTGGTCGGGCGCCTCGAGGACCACCTCGGCGGGCGGGTCACCCTTGAAGTTCAGAGTGCCCGGGACGCGCATGATTCGAGCGAGGTCGAATACGGCGTCGACGGTGCGGCCTTTGGCCGCTGCCCAGGCGAACACCGTTACCTTCCACTGGTTTAAGAACGCCTTGACCTCATCCCGGTTCTCCTCCGACACGAGCAGCGGTCGGTCGAAGCACCAGTAGGGGTGGATTCCGAAACCAGACCGCACGATGAAAGATGGCGCCGGTCCGGAGTAGGCGATCGCCATTGCCTCATCCATCGACCTGGGGTAGGGCTTTGCCGACTTGTGTCCCCTTCCTGCGATGTCGAGGTCCGCCCACACCCCCGGCAGCGCCCCGACGTCTTGGGCGCTGCCACGCTTGGCCGGGCGTCGCGCCAGAAGACCGACGCCAGCGTAGATGTTCTCGCGGCTGCACCATCCGCCGCCGGGGCCGTCGCATATTGCTCTGACGGCCTCGTCGATAGACGCGCACATACAATGGGCGGCGGAGGGCAAGCCTGTGATGGCGACCAGGAGCCCGGGGCGCTGCTGCAGAGCATCTCCGTGAAGCAGCGTCAAGTAGCGGCGAACCTGTTCGCACCGAATCCGTGACATCAAAGGGTCCTTAGAAGAAGTGCTCCACCTCGGCAGCGGTCGCTATGCGGCGCCTGCCAGAAGGGCGAGCCGAGCCTCGGCTGGACCGTGCGGCGTCGAATCGAGCGAGCGCTTCCGGCGAGATGCGCCACCGCGGCCGACCATCAAGGCTTGACGCGAGATTGATGGCCTCGAGCTCGCCTCGGCGAATCCACGCGAGCACCTTCGCGGGACGGATGCCCCGCTGGCGCGCAAGCTCCGGCGGCGTGATCCAGGCGCTCATTGCACCTGCCCTCGCACCGGCCGACACCGAAACCCTGATTCCCCGAACTGGATCACGCCCAAGACTCCGCTTCGGGCCGCACAATCGGCCACGAGCGGAAGCGTTCCGCGTCTCGAGTGCTCAGTCAGTCATGTCTGAATCATGATTCAGACAGAATTTTGCCAGCGACTTTACCTTTCATTGTCAAAAAGTACCCGCCGCTGCCCGATCCGTGGTGCTTGCCATTGTCAAGCCACGCCCTGAGCACTAGGCCGCTAAGCCGTGCATTGAGAGCGGAGTTGTGGGCCACCCCCAGCAGTTTCGCGAGCCTGGTCTGCGGATACTGCTGACCCGACTTAAGGTCGAAAGCTCCCCCCCGATAGAGAACTCGGATCACAGCCCGGTCCCGTTCCCTCAGACGCACTAATTCGCGAGCCACCTCGTCCTCTGATGGCTCCTGCTGCGCCGCAACTAGGGCGCCAACCATTTCTCGGATTTCCTCCACAATGGCCACGGCTCTGTGCGTTCTAGCCAGAGAAAGGTCGGGTCGGACTCCCTTCTGAGTCAACTCCAGCACATCGTATGTAAACACCACCGCTTCGGCCTCGACAAGCGCCCGCGCCCGCGCAAGCTCACCCTCGGCCCAGTCGAACTTGCCCGCTCGTTCTGCCTCGAGCTTGATCCGCCGTTCGATGGGGAGAAGTCGCTCCCTCCAAGACTCCACCTTGTCGACTACGGATTGACGAGAGGGCCACACGGGGGTGTCGTCGAACGCCAGGCGAAACTTACACTCGCGAACGACGCTTTTGGTAAAGTCGAGAGTGGCCTTGCGCCAATCCGCGTATGGGTCGGCAGGAACGAGCGTCTTTGGGCGAGCTTTCTTCCTCAAAGTCGCGCCTCCGTGCCCGCCAAGACCCACGCTCGCACGTGCTCCGTCACCTTGCGCAACCGCTCGTCGCTGATCCGCTCTATGTAGTGCACCGAGATGTCCGAGCCGTCCTGATGGCCCATAATCAAGTCGACCGCCGGTCGGTCCCCAACTTCGTCGGCAACGGTCCTGAACGTGTGCCGCAACGAGTAGAACCCGCGGCCCGATTGATAGACCTTGCACGCGCGCATCAGCTTCCCGAACTCGAGGGACACCGCATCAACCACCGTCGCCTGGCTCTTCGAGGTCGCGGACTTCGGCTCGCACACGCGCACCCATTGCCGGCCGTACTTCGTGATGAAAACCAGGTCGGCGTCGGCCTCGTCCTGCGGCGCCGGGCGCACCGGCTCGACGACACGGAGTGCTTCCATCGTCTCCGGCCACAGCGTCGCCCGGCGCGGAATCGCCGTCTTGGGCCGCGGAAACTCGAGTATGCCGGCCTCGAGGTCCAGTGCCGACCGCGGCAAGCACGAGACGTCCGTGTTGCCCAGCCCGCAGTTGACGCCAAGCAGGATCATCGCACGGAGTTGCGGTGACGCATTGTCGATCAGCTTTCGGATCTCCGCGGCCTCGAACATCTTCGGCCCGGCCCTCTGCCGGGCCTTGCGCATCACACGCATTGGCGGCTTCTTGAACTCGGGGCCGAACCGCACCGGCCGGTCGATCATCTCCGAGTCGACGGCGAACTTGAACAGCGAACGCACGCGCTGAATTTCGCCGGCGAGAGTCACCGGCCCTCGCTTGCGGGCCAGCGACGCGCGGAGCACACCGAAGTCGGCCGGCCGCACATCATCGACCAGCCGATGCTTGCCGAGCACCCTCAGCACACGCTCGCAGGTCTTGTGATACTCGCTGAAGGACCGCAACCCCATCTCCCCGGTCTCGAGCCGCCGCTTCTTGGCCGTCAGGAAGCGGTTCGCCAGGTCCCGCAAGGTCGCCCCGTCGTTGGCGCCTGCGGGCGAAGGCGCCGAGCCGCGGCCCAGCGCCGCCCCGCCGGCGGCCGGGCGCGCCTCGCGGCCGCGGGGCACGCGGCCCGCGTGCAGCTCATCGCGCTGGACCAGATAGCGGTCGAGAGCGCCCATTGGGTCGTCCCACGGCCCGAAGAACACGAAGCGGCCTCGGATCTTCTTGGCCCACTGCCCGTTGCGATGCGGGAACAGGGGGAACTCCGCGTACGGCTTAGAAGGTCGGTTTCGAACACTGCTGTTCTTCTGACTGTCGTGCGGGGCCCGGACTGCGGCTGCATGGGTCGGCATCGATACCTCCTATAGCGCAGTGTGCCGGAATCCTTCGAATTGTCAAGTGCATGTTTGGTGTCGTGGCGGGTGTCGTGGGCCTTTTTGTGGCGACGCGGCGTTTTCGCCTATCATTGCGGCTCGCGTCGCGTCCTCGGGCCTTGGGGGCCGATTTGGCGGCATTGAGCGGGGGCGTAGCTCAGTCGGTAGAGCAGCGGTCTTTTAAACCGTTGGTCGCGAGTTCGAGTCTCGCCGCCCCCATTTGAGGGTTGGAGGCATGATGCGGGGCTGCTTCGGGGTGTGGAGCGGGTGGAAGGCAGCGCCGGGCGGGTGAGTGAAGTTCAAGGATGAGCGGAGTGGGCGACGGGATGCTGGTGATTCATGCGAACTGGAGCGCGCCGGGCGATGAGACCGGGGCGCTGTGGGTGTGGGGGGAGAGCACGCGCGCCTGGGCCGCGGCTCAGGAGGCGCGGGGTTCAAACAGTGGTGGGGCCGGCGGCGGGGGACTGGCGACGCTGGCCAAAGCCATGCCGCACCCCTTCGCGGCGGCCGCGAGCGAGATCGCCGCGGCGGTGGCTGAGGCGATGCAGCGGCACGGGGACCCGCTGATCGACGGGAACGGCATCGCCGAGGCGCCGGTCGAGGGGACGCTGACGCTTCGCCTGCCCTGCCACGAGGACGATCCTCTTCCCAGCCCGCATGTGGCGCACACCGTCGGTCACACGCTGGCGGAAGACATGGACGCGGTGGCCGTCCTGCGGATGGTGGACGTGCCTGCTGTGCGCGTCCCGGCGCAGCTTGCGCCGGCGGTGCTGGAGGCGCTGGATGAACTCGCCGCGGCACAGGCGGCGGCGAGAGACGGCGCGCACCAGGAGAACGGGTTCAGCGCCGGCGGGAACGGTCATGCAGAGGGGGCCGGTGGGGGGTCGGTGGTGGCCGGAAGCTCGCTGCGGTTCTTCGCCGCGGCGGCGAGGTTTCTGCGCCGGCTGCTGGCCCAGCAGCGGTTTGTGCCGACGCTCGCGCAGGATGCGGCGGGACAGGTGGAGGGGTTGTGGCAGCCGTGGCTCGCCGACAAGCCGACGCTTGAAGGCCTGCAGCGGCTGCTGGATGCCATGCCGCCGATTGCGCGCAGCGGCGTGGACGGCTTTTCGCATGAGCCGTGGCCGATCCTCGAAGACTTTCTGCTCCGGACCGGCGATGCGGCCTGCCGCGGCGTGATGCTGCGGGAGGAGATGTCCGATGCCCTGGAGGATCGCGACGAGTCTGATCCGCACGTGATGTGGTTGAAGGGGCTGCTGGCGGGGGAGGACAGGATCGAAGCGCCGTATCAGCAGCGCAACGAGCTGGTGAAGCGCGTGCGTCGGTGGATCGGCGGGCTGGAAGAGCGCGCGGTCGCGACCGACTGGCGACTGAGCCTGAAGTTGTCGGAGCCATTTGACGTTTCGTCGATGGGTCCGGACCTGGCCGTGCCGGGCGAGAGCGTGCGCTGGACCTTGTCGCTGCACCTGGAGAACGTGCAGCATCCGACCGTCGTGCTCGATGCGGCGGACATCTGGTCGCTCTCCGGCGGCCGCGGCGGCGCGATCAGCGTGGAGGGGCAGCGGGTGGAAGCGCCGCAGGAGATCCTGCTGGCCGAGTTGGCGCGGGCGGCGCGGCTGTACAAGCCGCTGGAGCGGCTGCTGGATGAGCCGGATCCGAGTGAAACGGATCTGTCCACGGCCGAGGCGTACCGGTTCCTGCGCGAGATCCGGCCGATCCTGCTGGAGCAGGGCGTGAGCGTCGCCGCGCCGGACTGGTGGGATTCCCCGACGATCCGGCTCGGAGCGCGGTTGCAGGTCGAGTCCGATCCGTTGGATTTCGAAGCGATGGCCGAGACGCTCGGTGCTGCGGATGCGACGGTGACGCGCCTCGGCATGCACTCGCTGGTCAGTTACAACTGGCAGCTCGCCGTGGGAGACACGCTGCTGACGCTCGAGCAGTTTGAAAAGCTCGCGAGCAAGCAGGCCCCACTGGTGATGCTCGACGGCCGGTGGGTCGAGATCCGGCCGGAAGACGTGAAGGCGGCGGTGCGCTTCCTGAAGGAGAACCCGGGCGGCCAGATTGAGGTCGGTCGCGCACTGCGGCTGGCGTACGGGACGGACCAGCGCGAGACGGGCCTGCCGATTCTCGGCATGGATGCGACGGGGTGGGTCGATGCGGTGTTCGGCTCCGGCGCGGCGGGCGCCCAGGGCGGCGACAAGGCCGCGGGGCTCGGGGGAGACCGGCTGCCGGTGCTGAGCCCGCCCGAAGGATTTGTGGGCACGCTGCGGCCGTACCAGGTCAAGGGCATGTCGTGGATGTCGTTCATGGACCGGCTTGGCCTGGGGATTTGCCTTGCCGACGACATGGGCTTGGGCAAGACGGTGCAGTTGCTGGCGCTGCTGCTGCATGAGAAGAACGCGTTCCGCGAGATCAAGGGGAGCGATGACGGCGACATGCCCATCGGCAAGCGTCCGACGCTGCTGATCGTGCCGATGTCCGTGGTTGCCAACTGGGTGCGGGAGGCGCGCCGCTTCACGCCGCAGTTGAAGGTGCACGTCCATCACGGGCTCGACCGGCCGCAGGGCGCCGCGCTGGTGAAGGCTGCGCAGAAGGCGGACATGGTCGTGACGACGTACGCCCTGGCGCACCGCGATCGCGACGACCTGGCGATGATCAACTGGGGTCGCGTGGTGCTGGACGAGGCGCAGAACATCAAGAATCCCGCGGCGAAGCAGTCTCGCGCGATTCGCGAGATCGATGCGCCGCGCCGCATCGCCCTGACGGGCACGCCGGTCGAAAACCGCCTGGGCGAGCTCTGGGCGATCATGGACTTCCTCAACAAGGATTACTTCGGCCCCAGCGAGCAGTTCCGCCGCAAGTTCGCGGTGCCGATCGAGCGGTATCACGATCGCCGGAAGGCGGACCAGCTTCGCGGCCTCGTGCAGCCGTTCATCCTCCGCCGTCTCAAGAGCGATCCGAACGTCATCACGGACCTGCCGGAGAAGGTGGAGAGCAAGGAGTACTGCTATCTCACGGCCGAGCAGGCGTCGCTCTACCAGACGGTGGTCAGCGACATGTTGACGGCGGCGGAGAAGGCCGAGGGCATCCAGCGCCGCGGCGTGGTGCTCGCGGGATTGATCAAGCTGAAGCAGATCTGCAACCACCCGGCGCACTTCATGAAGGAAGCGCAGGCCGGAGCAAACGGCGCCGGGCCGGAGGGGCCGCCGGTCAGCGCAGCACGCTCCGGCAAGTGCGCGCGGCTGGTCGAGATGCTGCAGGAGGTGCTCGCGGCCGGCGACCAGGCGCTGGTCTTCACGCAGTTCCGCCAGGCGGGGCACCTGCTCGCGGCGATGCTGCGGCACGATCTGGATCGCGAGGTGCTGTTCCTGCACGGTGGCACGCCGACGGCGCAGCGCGAGAAGATGATCGAAACATTCCAGCGCGCGGACGGCACGGCGCCGATCTTCATTCTTTCACTCAAGGCGGGCGGCATCGGCCTGAACCTGACCGCCGCGAACCACGTGTTCCACTTCGACCGCTGGTGGAACCCGGCGGTGGAGGCGCAGGCGACGGACCGGGCGTACCGGATCGGGCAGACGCGCACGGTGCTGGTGCACAAGTTCATCGTGTCCGGCACGCTGGAGGAGCGGATCGACGAGATGATCGAATCCAAGGTGGAACTTGCGGAGCAGGTGATTGGTTCCGGTGAGCAGTGGCTGACGGAACTGGACGGGACACAGCTTCGCGACCTGCTGGCGCTGCGGTCTGACGCCGTGGGGGTTGAAGCATGAGCCGTCGCAAGGACGATCCGCGTGTGCCGGAGTCTCTCCGCAAGGGGCTGCCGGAAGTGAAGCGCTCGGCGAACATCTATCGCCGGGATGTGCCGACGGCCAAGCCGCGGCGTGTGACGGGCGGGATTCGCTCCGGGGCGGAGCCGACCGAGGGGCCGAACCTGTGGGCGGCGCAGCGCTGGATGCGCATCATCGAAAGCGCTGTGGAGGCGGGGAAGGCGAATCCCGAGCAGCTTGCCGAGGGGCTGGAGTACGCACGGCTGGGGCAGACGCGGACGATGACAATCGGGGCGGGCGCGATCGATGCGCGCGTGCAGGGGCGCATGCCGCGGGCGTATCGCGTGCAGGTGCGCATCCCCACGTTTGCTGCGCCGCAGTGGGAGCGCGTGATCGGCGCGATGCTCGGGCAGGCGCGGTACGTGGCGCGGCTCCTGGCCGGCGAGCTTCCGGCGAACATTGAGGACGTGTTCATCCCGGAAGGGCTTCGGCTCTTTCCGTCGCAGCCGCAGGATGTGGCGGTCTCGTGCACGTGCGATGTCGAGGGGCCGTGGTGCAAGCATGCGTGCTGCATCATGAAGCTCATCTCCAACCGGCTCATCAACGAGCCGTTTCTGGTTTTCCAGCTTCGCGGCATGCCGCAGGAGGACTTGCTGGAGCGTGTTCGTGCGCACCGTGCCGCGGCGGGCGCCGGGGCGGGCGGGGGAAGCACGCCGATTTTCACGCCGCATCTGCCCGGCGTGGCGGACCGGCAGAGCCCCAAGCTGGACGAGTGCGTCGAAAGCTTTTTTGCGGCGGGGCCGGGGTTGGAGGAGATCGACCTGTCGGTGCAGCCGCCGGAGGTGAGTCATCCGCTGCTGCGGCGGCTTGGGCCAAGCCCGTTCGATCGCGCGAAGTTCCCGTTGGTGGGGCTGCTGGCGACCTGCTATGAGGTTGTGGGCCAGGCTGCGCTGGAGGGGAGCGCGGAGGATGAGGAGGGGGAGTGAGGGGAGTTGGGTGGGGGGATCATCTGGCATGTGAAAGCGCGCACCGGGGGTGTTTCACCCCGGTGCGAGCGAGGGTCACAGGCGGGACGCCTGTGCCACGGTGCGCAGTCTCTCTCATGAGAGGGTGTCTTCAGATGTCGGCTCTTCTCACGACTTGGGGGGCGTGGCACGTTTGCCCGGAGCCTGCGGGAGCCGGATCGGCATGAGGTTGGTCATGTCGTGGTGTCCGGCTTGCGTGCGTTGCAGAGTCTGCTGGTGTCGACGCGCGTCGATGGCACAGGTGGAGTGCCTGTGCCGCGGGGTTAGGGGTTGCTGGTAGGTCACGGTTACGAAAGAGAGGGCCCTCTATAAAGGGGTGCGCGGAACGGATCGGGCGCGCAGGGCGTTCCGTTTTTGAGGTGGTGATGTGCGCAAGTGGTTGGTGGGGCGGGGGTAATGATTTTTGATTTCTTTTCGTTTTGGGGGTGTGGGAAGTGCAAGCTGGCGCGCCCGGGAGGGGGCGCGCGGGGGTTTGCAAGGGGATTACAGGTTTACAGGCGGGGATGCCGGTGCCACCGGCTGGGGTTCACAGGCAGGACGCCTGTGCCACAGGGCTGGGCCGCTTATCGGCGTTGTTGCTTGTAGCGGATGCCGAGGTTCATGATGCGCTCGATGAGGCCCTTGTAGGTGAGGCCGGCGGCGTGCGCGGCGAGCGAGAAGTCTTCATCGCTGGCGAGCTGCGGGTTGGGGTTTGACTCGATCAGGTACAGCCGCGGCGGGTCTTCGTCGGTGAGGCGGAGGTCGATGCGGGCGTAGCCGGTCTGCTCGAGCGTGCGGTAGGCTCGCTTGCAGGTGTGGATGATCTTCGCGGCGAGCGCATCGGGCAGGTCTTTGGCTTGGCGCGTGATGATGCCGCGGGACTCCTGGTACTTGATGTCCCACTTCACCTTGTGGGTGGCGATGCGGTAACTGCCCTCCGGGAGCTTGTCGAAGTGGAGTTCCCAGATGGGGAAGGCGTCGAGGCGCTGGTTGCCGATGAGCGAGACGTAGAGCTCGCGGCCGTCGATGAACTCTTCGACGATGGCGTCAGTGCCGACCTGGTCGTGGATGAACTCGATGCGTTCGCGGAGGCGAGCATCGTCTTCGACGATGGAAGCCTGCGAGATGCCGACAGAACCGTGCGCGGTGAGCGACTTGACGATAAGCGGGAAGCGCAGCCGCTGCGGGTGGAGCCCGCCATGCTGCCCGGCCCCCCAGCGTGCGCCGCGGCGGGCGATCATGTACTCCGGCACGCGGATGCGATGATGGCGGAGGATCTTGCGCTGGCGCGCCTTGTCAGTCGAGAAGAGCATGCCGATGGGGTTGCAGCCGGTGTAGGCCTGGCCGATGAGCTCCAGGTACCCGAGGACGTGCGCCATCTTCTCCTGTGAATGGTCGAACTCTTCCAGGACGTTGAAGACGATGTGCGGCTTGAACTCGTTGATCGCGTCGATCAGCGGGGTGAGGTCGTTGTCGAGGCCGACAATGCGCACCTCGTGGCCGGAGTGTTCAAGCTGGACCGAGACGTCGTAGTCCATTTTGATGGGATCGATCTCCCGCTCGCTCATGCCTTCGAGCGAATCGGGAGGGATGAGATCCTTGCGAGTCATCATGAGGACGCGACGCCGTGCCATCGTGCGATTATCGCATGGTGGAAGGCGGTTGTCACGGCAGAGAACAGAGAGAGAATAGAGAATAGAGAAGAGAGAAGAGAGAAGAGGGGAGAAGGGGGCGCGGGTTTGCGTTGTGCGCTAGAGCGCGATGCGGTGTCCGCGTCCGTGGAGGTAGTTCATGGTCTGGACGGTGAGCAGGATCGCGGCTTCGTTCATGAGCTCATCGTGCGGTCTTGCGGCGCGGAGGTTGAGCTCGCGGGCGCGGCGGATCATGTCGGTGAGGACCTGGTCGATGGTGTAGGCGTAGGTGCCCGTCCATCGCGCGATGCGCTCGCGCAGTATCGGGCGCGCCTGGCGAAGAAAGGCGGCGGCCGACGGGGCGCGGCGGTGTGCTGCGGCAATGCGGGCCGCGGCGGCCGTGCCGGGCCGCCGGGCTGCCGCGGCGGCGAGCATGTCCGGGTCGGGGAACAACTTGCGGAGGTCGCGGTCGTAAAAGTTCGGGTATTCAGAGCCGTAGCGCTTGCGCCGGTCTTCGTAGTGCTCGCGCAGCGTCTTGCGAAGCTGCCCGACGGCGTCCTGCTTCATGCGCGTCTTCACAGGAGGCGGCTGGTCGGCAATCTCCTGCATGAGCTCGTCGACGTACTGCAACTTCTTCAGTGCCGGCCAGCCTTCGTATCGCTTGCGCCAGCGTGAGTTCGGCGTGAGCCAGACGGCGAAGGTTTCGGCGAAATCTTCATCCGGGTGCGCCTGGGCGTACCAGTAGTTGAAGTGCAGGACGAACTTGCGTGAATACGGCTTCGGCTGGAAGGCATCCGGGTACGGCAGGCGCGTGGAGCCGAAGTGTTCGCGGAAGCCGCGGCGGCGCCCAAGGCGGTAGGCGTTCTGGATGGCGTGGCCCGTCTCGTGGCGCAGGATCTTCATGCACTCCGTGGAAGACTCTCCTTCCGCTTCGAACATGATCTTCCGTTCCAGGCGGATCAGGCGCGGGTGTGCAAGGTAGAAGGGGATGGCGAAGCCGGTCACGCCGACGGGGGTGTACCAGTCGTCGCTGAGCCAGGCGTACGGGCGGAAGCGGAGGCCCTTGGCGTCGAGTTCATCGTTCAGCCGGGCCAGGCGATCCTGCAGGACGCTTCCCTCAATCCTGATGGGAAGGTCACGCAGGCGCAGATCCAGCAGCGCATCGTCGCTGAGCCGGTCAAGATCAGCGGGGCGGAGGGGCTTGCGAGCGCCTGCCATGGCCGGCGCTTTGGACGCGTGTGTGCGCGGGGCGGCGCGGCCGGCCCCGGTGCGGGAGCCGGCGCCGTTGCGAGCGGAAGGTCTGCCGCGGCGAGCCATGGGGGGAGCGTACCCGCGCCGGGGCGAGGCTGCATCGGCCATAATGCAGCCGTGCGCGATGACGTGACAGATCAGCAGCTCCTGGACGCCGCGGCGGCGGGAGACAAGGCGGCGTTCGACGCCCTGTTCGAGCGCTACCGCGACTGGGTGTACGCCCTGGCGTGCCGGTTTGTGGATCGGGAGACCGCGGCGGACGTGGTGCAGGAGACGTTTGTGTATCTGCTCCGCAAGCTCGCGGCAGGGCAGGGCGGGCCCGGTGGGGGCGTCAGGCTCACCGCAAAGATGACGACATTTCTGTACCCGGTTGTGAAGAACTCTGCACTGGCAATCAAGCGGAAGCAGCGGCGGTACGTCGGGCCGGATGAGGGGCTGCTGGAGTTTCTCCCAGCGCCGGGTGGAGGCGGTGCAGGGAGTGGTGGAGGAGGCGTGGGGGCGGGGCTGGACGGGTCGGAGTCGCTGGCGAAGCTGCTGGAGGCGGTGCGGCGCCTGCCGGTGGGACAGCAGGAAGTGCTTTTGATGCGGGTGGTGGACGAGATGAGCGTGGCGGAGGTCGCGGTGGCGCTGGGGATCCCGGAGGGGACGGTTAAAAGCCGGTTGTCGCTGGCGCTGGGGGGGCTGCGGGGTGATGAGAGGCTGGGGGACCTGCTTTTGAGATTGTGAACATTCCGTGAACCGGAGGCAGCGCGTGCGCGCTGCAACAGGTGGAGCAGACTCGTGGACAGTGCGAAGGGACATCACGGTGAGCCAGCAGGCGAGGCGCCCTCGGCGGAGTTGCAGGAGGGTCTGCGGCGGCTCTACGGGAGTGGGCGGGAGGGGCCGGCTGGAAGCCGGCAGTTCGCGCGGATGGACCCTGCCGCGGTGGAGCGCGTACGGGCGGGGCTGGAGGGAGAGTGGGCGCGGGTGATGGAGGCCGGTGGGCGGCGCGGCGCGGAGCGGCGTCGGGTGTGGGTGCGCGCGGCGGCGGTGGGTGGGGGGATTGCGGCCGCCGCGGCGGTCGCGCTTGTGGTGGCGATTGGGCTTCCGGGCGGGGGAGGCGGATTTGGTCGGGTGCAGGGACCAGTGGCGGCGAGCCGGGATGGCCGGTCAAACGTCGGGAGTGCGGATGGAACGGCTGCGCGCGGGGGGTGGGACATCGACGGCAGCGGGGGCGTGGACATGGTGGATGCATTCGTGCTGGCGCGTGCGATTGCGGATGAGGAGGCGCGTGGTGGTGGGAGCGGGGTGAGCGGGTTGTGGGATGTGACGGGGGATGGGGTGGTGGATGGCGGGGATGTGGATGCGGTGGCGATGCGGGCGGTGAGGCTGGATGGCGGGGACGGGGATGCGGGTGCGGGAGGTGCGGGATGAGTCGGTGCGGAGTGCAGATTGCAGAGTGCGGAGTGGTTGCGCGGCGGTGGGCCGGTGACGTTCGCACTGCTGCGCCGCTCAAAGCAGCGGCGAGCAGTGGCACCCGACGTGCGCGGCGGTGGATTTGCGCGATGTTGTTGTTCGTTGCGGTCGCGCTCGGTGGATTTGCGCGGCAGCCGGAGGGGGCGGGGGCGCCGGGCGCGGATGGGGGCGTGCGGTTTGCGGCGGTGCATGTAATCGTGGATGCGGGGGAGGAGTCGCTGGGGGCGTACCAGATTGATGTGCACGCGGTGGAGGGGGATGTGAAGGTCGTGGGTGTGGAGGGCGCGACGGCTGATGAGGGCGGCAAACGTGCATCGGCGTTTGCGCGTGCGCCGTACTACGACCCGAAGGCCATGATGGGCGAGCGCGTGGTGATTGGCGATTTCAGCCTGCATGAGGGGCTGCCGTCGGGGCGCGTGCGCGTGGCGACGGTGCATGTGCGGATCGCGGGAGATCGGCCAGCGCGGTTTGAGGCGCGCGTGATGGCGGCGGCGGATGGAGAGGGGCAGCGGATCGAGGCGACGGTGACAACGGAGCTTGTGACGGGAGGCGGATCATGAGGCGGATGCTGGTGCTGGTGGTGCTGGGTGTGGTTGCGGTTGGTGCGCTGCTGCTGGCGGTTGCGTGCAACCAGGTGGGCGGGGGAATGAGTTACAGTGGGCGCTCTCCCCACGGCTATCCATTGGCCGATGCGGCTCCCCTGGGGCTGACGAACAGCCTGAGGGTGGATGCGGCGGCGCGCGCACTGGCGCATCCGAACTCGCTGCCGTCACTCGACGAGGAGTTGTGGGTGATCGCGCGTCCGACGGACCAGGCGGCGCATCCGGCCGCGGAGGATGTGCCGGGGTGCGGGGCGCTGATGACGGTGTTGCCGGCAGGCGTGGATGAGGAGGCGGTGGAGGCGCCGGTGCCGCTGGAGCACACGGAGGTGGCCGCGGCGGTGCAGGCGTACATCTCGAGCGTGCGCGTGCGGCAGACGTTTCACAATCCGTACGACAGCAAGATTGAGGCGGTGTACGTGTTTCCGCTGCCGGAGAACGCGGCGGTGAGCGAGTTTCTGATGACGGCGGGGGATCGGACGATCCGCGGGATCATTCGCGACCGGGCGGAAGCGGAGCAGATCTACACGGAAGCGCGGGCGGCGGGGCACCACGCTGCGCTGCTGACGCAGGAGCGGCCGAACATCTTCACGCAGAAGGTGGCGAACATCGAGCCCGGCAAGCGGATTGACATCGACATCACGTACTTCTCGACGCTGCGCTACGACGACGGGTGGTACGAGTGGGTGTTTCCGATGGTGGTCGGGCCGCGGTTCAATCCTCCGGGAAGCACCGGCGGTGTGGCTGCGCTGCCGCGGGGG
>CAYWRO010000070.1:0-18123 GCA_964460345.1 uncultured Phycisphaeraceae bacterium
CCCCGTGCAGATACACCCCGAGCCGCGCCGCATCAAACAAGTCCAGCGGCCTCCCCGCGGCGAGCACCGACGCCGGCAACGCCTTCCGAAGCAGCTCCGGCAGTGGGGGGGACGGGTCCACAAACTGCGCCACCAGCCCGGCAATCAGCCCCGTCAGAACATCCCCGGTCCCCGCCGTCGCCAGGCACGGGTGCCCGCTCGGGTTGACCCACGTCCGCGCCCCATCCGACACCACCGTCCGCGCCCCCTTGAGCACCACGATGACCCCCAGCCGCTGCGCGAGCCCCTCCGCCGCCCGCTCGCGCGACTCGGCCAGCCCAAGGTCCCGCAAGCCCATCGCCTCCGTCAGCCGCCGAAACTCACCCGGATGCGGCGTCAGCACCGCCGCGGCGTGCAGGTCCCGCGTCAACTCCGGGATCTCCGCCAGCGCGTTAATCCCGTCCGCATCCACAACGACCGGGCACTCCTCCTGCTGCACCGCCCGCAGCGTCGCCGCCCGCGGCCCCTCTCCTCGCCCCAGGCCCGGCCCCACCGCCAGGCACTGGCTGAACCCCGCCGCCTCATCCACCAGCCGCGTCGCCTCGTGCGGCACAATCTGCCCATCCGCCCCCACCGGGATCGGCAACCCCGTCGCGCTCGGCACGACGGAGATTGCGTGACTCAGAATCGGCTCCGGCGCCACGATCCGCGCCAGCCCCGCGCCCGCCCGCAGCGCTGCGAGCGCCACGAGCGCCGGCGCCCCGATCATCCGAGGTGAGCCCGCGCACCCGCCCACGATCCCAACCGTCCCGTACGTCCCCTTGTGCGAAACCGGCAAGCGGCGAGGAAGGCGAGGCAGATCGGCGGGCGAAGCGTCAGCAGGCATGCGACACAGTAGCCGCAGAGGGCGAGACGGCGGTTCCGGCCCACAACGCACACCCGCGCGGTGCCACGGCTTGCCCCGTCAGGGCAAGTCGTACCTCGACGCCGATCGCGCAAGGATCAATCGTAATCCGAGTAATCCATTCTCACACCAGAACGCCGGGCGTTATGATCGCACCCACCCACATACGACCGCCTATGGAGATGCACCATGCGTCCACTGTTCGCCGCTCTTGTCCTGCTCTGCATCGTCGCCATGCTGGCCGGCCTGACCGCCGACAAAGGCGAGTCCGCCGCCGCCGTCGGCTCACTCCGCCAGCATCTTCGTGACGGCAAAGAGATCACCGACCAGCCACTCGCCGCGGTGCCCCTTACCAAAGCCGACGCCGCCATCGCGCGCGAACTGCTGTGGCAGGATCACGTCGAGCGGCTCCGGCGCGAACGCTCCAACGAGGTAGACGACCGCAAACTCGTCGACGGCGAACTGGAAATGCTCTTCGACGTCAGGACATTCGGAGAAGAGCCCGAGTCCGGCCACAGCCTCTGGATCTCCCTCCACGGCGGCGGAAACGCCCCCGCGCAGCTCAACGATTCTCAGTGGGAGAACCAGAAACGCCTCTACCAACTCGATGAAGGCATTTACATCGCCCCGAGAGCGCCGACGAACACCTGGAACCTCTGGCACGAGCCGCACATCGACCGCCTCTTCGGCCGTCTCATCGCCGACTTCATCGCGCTTGAGGGAGTCGATCCCGATCGCGTCTACATCCTGGGCTACTCCGCCGGCGGCGACGGCGTGTACCAGCTTGCCCCGCGGATGGCGGACCACTGGGCCGCCGCGGCGATGATGGCCGGTCACCCGAACGACGCCAGCCCGCTCGGGCTCCGCAACGTCCCCTTCGCCCTTCAGGTCGGCGGCGACGATTCCGCCTACGACCGCAACAAGGTCGCCGCCGAGTGGGGCGAAAGGCTCAAGGCCCTCCGCGCGAGCGATCCCGGCGGGTACGAGCACTTCGTCAGGATCTACGAAGGCAAAGGGCACTGGATGGACCGCCAGGACGCCGACGCCCTGCCATGGATGGCGACGCATCAGCGCAACCCGATCCCAGACCGCGTGGTGTGGAAGCAGGCCGGCGTGACCCACGACCGGTTCTACTGGCTCGCGGTCCCGCCCGGCACAGCCACTCCGGGCACGCTCATCGAGGCCACACGAAACGGCCAGACCATCGAACTCACCAAGGTGGAGGGCGTGACAACCCTACTCATCCGCCTCGACGACCGCATGCTCGACCTCGATAAGCCGGTCACCGTAACCCATAACGGCAAACCGCTCTTCGAAGGCATCGTCCCGCGAACGATCGACGTCCTCTCAAAGACGCTCACGGGCCGCGGCGACCCCAAGCTGATGTTCGACGCCGAGGTGCTCGTGGAGGTGAAGTAGCCTACTCCGCTGACTCCACCCCAATCCTCAACCGTCCCAGCAGGGGCGCAAGATTCACCATCGCGTTGTTCATCCCTGCCTCCCCCAGGTCCGTCGTCGCCAGCAGGATGTGCGTCGCATCACACGGCGTCTCATCGCCGAGCGTTGCATCCAGGTCCACCCAGGTCGGTGTTCCGTCGACCTCCAGCAGCGCCTGTGACCACATGTGATACCCGAACACGTTCTTCTGCCCGGCGAACTCATCCACGTAAATCAACCCCGAGCACGCCCGCGCCGGAATTCCATCCGCCCGCAGCATCGCCACCAGCAGTGTGCCGTGTTCCGTGCAGTCTCCCGCGCGCGTCCGCGCCGTCTCCGACGCCGTCGCAAACCCCACATCCAGGTTCTTCTCGTCGATGTGACGCTGCACAAACCGCCGCATCGCCTCCGCCCGCGCCGCCCTGTCTGACGCATCCACGCCCGCTACGGCCTTCTCCATCAGCGCACGCACCGCGGCGTCACCCGAATCCGCCATTGCCGTCGCCTTCGTGTACGCCTCATCCGCGGCGTCCGCCTCCGGCGCACGTCGCGGCGATGTAAGGTCCACCGTCAGCCGCAGCCGATCCTCACCCAGCCGCTCCACGCGCTGAATCGCCGACTCCGGCAGATCCCCAAGCTCCCCCTCCGCCACCGAAAGCACGTACATCGCCCGCTTCGTCCGCCGCGGACGCTTGATCGGCTTGTCCGGCGTCACCAGCGTGGAGACCAGCAGTTCCGGCGGCGCAAGCTCCGCGAGCGCCAAATCCCGATCCGCCAGGATCGTCGTCATCGTGAACATCCCGAGGTTGATCTCCGACCGGATCGGCACGCCCTGCAAGTCCACATAATCCGTCGTCTGAATGCTCGGCATCAGGCTCGAGGTCGTCGTCCACTTGATCGCCGGCACGGTCCGCCCCAGTGCCTCCACCTGCGTGCGCTCGAGTACCTGATGCTTCGTCGTCGCAACCGTCAGCCCGTTGGAAGGATCAAGCGACTTGTACGTGATCTCCTCAGCTCCCGCCGCAAGCCGCGCCGCAACAAACTCGCGCGCCTCCCGAGGCGTCAGCCACGCCTCCGTGCTTCCGCCCGGCAGCGGCGCTTCGACTTCCGGCATCTCCGTCTCCCCCTGGCGCGCCCGCACCTTCACAGCGTCCTTGCCAAAGATGAACTCCTGCACGACCGGCTCCGAGCCAAGCTGCTGCATCGAGCGCACGTACACCGGCTCTCCTCCCTGGGTCTCCACAAACGCCGACTCCAGCGAGACCTTGATCAACGCCTCCCCGCGCCGGATCTGAAGCTCGATCCGCGTGCTCGTCTTGAGATTCTCCCCCTCCATCTCAAGCGTCTCGCGCATCCACCCCGACCGCACGCCGTCGAGTTCGACGATGTACCACCGCTCGTACGGCGCGGCGGCCTGACCAGCCGCGGCGATCGCAGAGGTGAACAGCAGTGATGCAAACAGCGATGCAGCGATCAGGCGAACAAAGCGCAGCGTCATGTGTGGCTCCGGGGGTGCGTGCAGAAAGAGGGTAGGTCGCCGAATCGGCTCCCCTTGGACCGCCGGCTTCCAGCCGGCCAGAACCACGATGAGCCCGGCCGCCCCGCCGAAATCGCCATGTGAATCAGCTGCGCTGCTGAGAACGCCTGTAAACCACCCGCGTTGCTCGCCAGGGCGCGCGAAGCGAGGACTCATCGAGTCCGAGCCGGCCGCACCAAAGGTGCGCTTCAGCCCCAGCCCAGGGCAACGCCCTGGGTAGAAGCCAGTGAATCTCGAAAGGGGTGCGGCGACGCCGAAGCCCTGAAAGGGCGGCCTACTCCGCCGGTCGTGTTACCCAACCCTCAGCGGAGAATGTTGAGCGAAACACCCCGCCGCGGCGTAACTTCCTCCACCGGCCGCGCAATCAGGTCATACCCGTCCGACCCCGTCACCACGCACCGCACCAACTCGCCCGGGGCCAACTCCCGCGTCGAGTGCACATACGTCACCGCGTCGATCTGCGGCGCCTGGAAGTACGTCCGGCCTTCGTGAATCTGCCCCGCCCCGCTCACGCCGGTCGTCGCACGCCCGGTCGTCGCCGTGCGGCGATCGATCAGCACATCAAACCGCGCCCCCGTGTTCTCCGCATCATTCTCATCAAACTGCTCGGCCAGGTACGCCGCCTGCTCAAAGGCAATCTGCTGCTGCAGGCTCATGAGTTCGTCATAGCGGCGCTCGACGACATCCGCCGGCACCGCCAGCGCCGGATCCGCCGCCATCCGTCCGGCCACCGTCCCATCCTCGGGCGAATACCGGAAGACGCCCATCGCATCAAACCCGATCTCCTCGATGAACTCGAGAAGCTGCTGGTGGTCCGCTTCGGTCTCGCCGGGAAAGCCCGTGATGAACGTCGTCCGGATCGACATCCCCGGGATGCGCTCGCGAAGCTTCAGCATCAACTCGCGCTGGTGCGCCGCCGAGACGTTCCGCCGCATCGCCGTCAGCATGTTGTCCGAGGCGTGCTGCAGCGGGATGTCGATGTACGGCACGATGCGCCCCTTCTGGGACAGGTGCGCGATCGCCTCGATCATCTCGTCGGAGAAGTTCGTCGGGTAGGCGTACATCAGCCGCACCCAGCCGTCCTTCACCCCCGCCTCGTCAAACGCGCGGTTCACCGCGGCCAGCATGCCCGGCATGCCGGTGGCACGGCTCTCCGAGCCGTGATTTCCACCCGTGGCACGGCTCTCCGAGCCGTGATGTCCATCGGCTCGGAGAGCCGATCCACCCATCCCAATCCCCAGGTCATCCCCGTAGCTCGTCGTGTCCTGCCCGATCAGGTTCAACTCGAACGCCCCGTCGGCGATCAACTCGCGCGCCTCGGCGACAATCCGCTCCAGCGGCTTGGAACGCATCTTCCCGCGAATGCTCGGAATCGTGCAGAACGCGCAGTTCTGGTTGCACCCCTCGCTGATTCGCAGATACGCGTAGTGCCGCGGCGTAATCCGCAGCCGCGCCGAGTCATCCTCGAAGTACCCGATCCCCTTGCCGTCCTTGCCGTTAACGGTCAGCCCCACCGTGTCCTGCCCGCGCTCCTTCGCGGCGACCAGCGCGTTGGCAGCGATCCAGTACCGCGGCCCCTCCGCCGCATCCGGCGCTTCGCGCACGGGCGCACGCCCACGCACCGCCTCCACGATCCGGTCCCGGTCAAAAACGCCGATCAGCGCATCCACCCCCGGCGCCCACTCCAGCATCTTCGCCCGGTGCCGCTGCACGAGGCATCCTGCCACGACGACGCGCTTGACGCTCCCCGCCTCCTTGGCCCGCAGCGCTTCCTGGATCACCCCGAGCGACTCGTCCTTCGAGGCCTCCAGAAACCCGCACGTATTCACCACGACCGCGTCGGCGTTGTCGAAGTCGCCCGATCCGCCGCCCGAGACCACGGCGATGCCGTCCTCGGCCAGCAGCCCGAGCATCTTCTCCGAGTCCACCAGGTTCTTCGGGCAGCCCAGAGAGACGAACGACACCGAGCGAATCTCGCTGGCAGCACTCTCGGCGCGCACGTTTTCCGGGCCAGTATGCATAACCGCAAGTCTATGCAGAACCACGGGATAATGTGGCCGGCCGCAGGCGAATTCCTTGCTCAGCCCGCCGCCCAGGCCGTGCCCGCTCAGCCCGCCAGCCGCTGCGGCAGCCCGTCTCCGATGAGCATCTCGCGCGACATCCCGTCCATCGGGTAGCACCGCATCAACGCATGCCCCAGTGAATCCGGCGTCGCCAGCACCAGGAACGAGCGCTCACCGATCGATCGTGTCGTGAAGTTCAGCGCCCGCACCAGCCGGTCCCGCGTCGTGCAGATCATCAACTCCCCGCGCTCATACCCGATCGGCAGCACTCCGAACTGCCACGCCTGCCGGCGGTTGATCAACGTCAGCACCGCAGGATCGATGTGCTCGATCGTCGGGTCCACCCAGCGCGCGAGCTGCGCGTACTGCTCTGCCCACGCCTGCTCCACGGCCCGGGCGTTGATCTCATAGAGATCCTCCGCGATCTCCCCAAAGGGCCGATGCGTCCGCCGCTGCTCCTCCAGAATCGCCTGGCACTGCTCCTCCGTGATCACCTTCTGGGCGACGAGCAACTCCCCGATACGGCTGTGTGACTGGGGCATGTTCAGCCTCCTTGCTTCCCTGAAACAGGTGGGTCATTCAACTCCCCATACATCGACCACCAGAACAGGGGGAATGAGCGTCTCCATGCCGTCAGGCGGCAGTCTGGGCAGCCTCTGCCGCGGCGGACGATCGCAACGGCCGCCCTCCCTCCCGCTGGTCCGCCGAACTGAAGCGACCCGATAACGGACAATGCCGGCCGGGTCGCCGCGGCGTGCCATGGCCGGATGGGTTGACGCCACTGGTATGCTCAATCGCGGGAGACGGCTCATGTATGAACTGACCGTGTGCAAGGCTGACGGATCGGTCCTCCGGCGCTTCGATCTCACGCACCTGCTCCACCCCGGACGCCCCCTCCGCGTCGGCCGCGGCGATGACTGCCAGATCCGCATCACCAATGGCACGGTCAGCCGTCATCACTGCGAGATCGAGGCGCTTGACGAGGATGAGTGGGTGATCCGCGACCTTGGCTCCACGCACGGCACCCTCGTCCGCGGCGAGCCGATCCGCGAGCGCGAGCTTGAGGAAGGCCTGGAGGTCCAGATCGGCCCCGCCCTCCTCCGGTTTGAGAGCGTCGCGGCCCGAATCGCCCGTGATCTTGACCGCGAAATCGCCGACGACGCCGACGCCTGAGCCGCGGCGCCGCCCATCCTTACTCCCGGCTACAGTTGCGGTTTTCCCCACCCGAATCGCCTCTTGGCGCCTGGAGGGCCCGCGCTTGGAGCACTTTCTCACGATCATGGAGACGCCGACCCCGCGCTTGCGCGCCATGCTCCGCAGGGCGGTCCAGCTGCGCACCCGCCGCGAGCCCGTCCTCGCCGGCAAGGCCCTTTGCTGCCTGTTTGAGAAGTCCTCTCTGCGTACGCGCGTCAGCTTCGAGCAGGCCATGCGCCGCCTCGGCGGCCATGCCATGAGCATGTCGCAGTCCGAGGTCGGCCTGGGCGGCCGGGAGAGCCCCGAAGACGTCGCCCGCGTCCTGGGCGGCATGGTCGACGTCGTCATGGCCCGTGTCCGCTCCCAGCAGACGCTCATCCGCCTCGCCGCGCCCAACGCCGTTCCGATCATCAACGGCCTCAGCGATGAATCGCACCCCTGTCAGGCCCTGGCCGACGTCCTCACGCTGGCAGACGAGTTCGCCGACGGTAATGTCGACGCCCTTGCCGGCCGCACCGTCGCCTTCGTCGGCGACGGCAACAACGTCGCCCGTTCGCTGCTGGCCGCCTGCGCCAAGCTCGGCATGAACTTCCGCATGTGCGCGCCCGAGGGGTACGGTCTCGGCGAGGCGTACCTCGACCGTGCTCGCGCTGAAGCCGCGGGCAGCATCCGCATCGACTCCTGCGAGGACCCCGCCGACGCCGCGGCGGATGTGGACGCCATCTACTGCGACACCTTTGTCTCCATGGGCCAGGAGGATGAGCGCGACCAGCGCCTCCGCACCTTCGCGCCTTACCAGGTCAACCAGGCGCTCCTCGACAAGGCCCCTCCGCACACCATCGTCCTCCACTGCCTTCCTGCAAGCCGCGGCGTGGAAATCACCGATCAAGTGATGGACGGGCCGCGCTCACGCGTCTTCAAGCAGGCGTGGAACCGCGTCGATGCGCAGATGGGCGTGCTGGCCGAGTTGCTCGCGCCCACTCTGTAAAACGGAGGTGGCAGCACCCGGAAAAGGACTGCTGCAGGAGACCGCGGCGTGGACGAACTCGAAACGGCGGGGGCGCCCCAACTGCTCGGGCCTGATCCGGCTGAGTTGCTCCTCATCGTCGTCGGCGCTCACCTTCGCGCCGAAGAGGCCGATCGCGCGCTGGCCTACCGCGTCCGTGAGCAGATGCTCGCGGCCCTCTGGTCTCTTGGTGTGACTGAAGGCCCCGGCTCCCGCCGCCCCCTGGTCTGCACCGACGTCTGGTACCTCAACGACGACCGGCTCCGCTACTGCCCCGTCGTCTCCATCGGCGGCCCCGGCGTGAACGCGCTCACCGCCTACCTTGCCGACAAGGCCCCGGGCGCATTCGTCGTCGACGATCTCTACTCGGTGCAACTCGACGTCGCGTACCAGGACCTGCACGCCTGCATCTGGGGCGTCGATCACGAAGCCACCCGAACCGCCGTCGACGCCTTCTGCAGCCGATACCTCAAGGACTTCGTCGCCGCAGCAGTGGGGGGCTGAGCGGTCGGGTATCTGAGGCGGAGCACCGCCCGGCCTGAGCATCCAAAAAAAAGCCCCGGCTCGAAAACCGGGGCTGAAGAGAATTCCTTGTCGCTGAGGCGCTGATCGCTCGTCAGCTCTTGTCGGTCTCGGGCATGCGCGTCAGCACCTTGTCGATCAGGCCGTACTCGAGCATCTCCTGCTCATCGAGCCACTTGTTGCGGTCGCAGTCCTTGGCGATCCGTTCGATCGGCTGCCCGGTGCGTTCAGCGTAGATCCCGTACAGCCGGTCGCGCAGACGCAGGATCTCCTTGGCTTCGATCTCCAGGTCGGTCGCCTGGCCCTGCATGACGCCGCCGATGAGCGGCTGGTGCATGAGGTTGCGACCATTGGGCAGGGCGTAGCGCTTGCCCTTGGCGCCGTTGCAGGCGAGCACCGAGCCCATCGAGGCGGCCTGCCCGATGATGTACGTGCACACATCCGGGGCAACGTAGTTCATCGTGTCCAGAATGCCCAGCCCCGCCGTCACCGAACCGCCCGGTGAGTTGATGTACAGGTGAATGTCCGCCTTCGAGTCTTCGTTCGCCAGAAAGAGAAGCTGCGCGACGATGAGGCTCGCGATGTCGTCGTCGATGTCGCGCCCGAGGAACACGATGCGGTCCTTCAGCAGACGCGAGTAGATGTCGTAGGAGCGCTCGCCGCGGCCGGTCTGCTCGATGACGATGGGAACCAGATATGACATTGCTGCACCTGTCGTGTTGGTGGCACAGGCGTTGCGCCTGTGATTCCATTTGTGCACAGGCATCTCGCCTGTGGTTTCGATCCGTGGCACAGGCGTCCCGCCTGTGACTCCAAATCCGTGGCACAGGCGTCCCGCCTGTGGTTCCTTTAATCTCACAGGCATCCCGCCTGTGACGTTTCCCTTACCGCTGCTGAACCGCCGCCGCCGAGTGCGGTTCGGCGATCACTTCATCGACGAGGCCGTACGCCTTGGCCTCTTCGGCCGTGAAGTACTTGTCGCGCTCGCTGTCGGCGCGGACGCGATCCTCATCTTGGCCCGTGTGCCGGGCGAGAATGCGAATCATCTCCGACTTCGCCTTGATGATCTGTTCCGCCTGGATGCGGATGTCTTCGGCCTGGCCGCCCACGCCGCCCCACGGCTGGTGGAGCATCACCTTCGCGTGCGGCAGGATGAAGCGCTTGCCCTTCTCCCCCGCCGTCAGCAGCACCGCTCCGCCGGAATACGCCCGGCCCAGGCAGTAGGTGTTCACCGGCGAGGAAAGGAACCGCATGGTGTCATAGATCGCCAGCGTGTCGTCCACCGACCCGCCCGGCGAGTTGATGTAGAAGTGAATGTCCTGCCCGCGCTTCTCGTGCTCCAGGTAGAACATCTGCATCATCAGCCTCGCGGCCGACGCGTGGTTGATCTCCCCGACGAGAAAGACGACGCGGTTCTCGAGCAGAAGCTCGTCAAGCGTCATTTCGCGAGTCCGCTGGTAGCTCACGCTGGCTGCTGGCATGGTCCACTCCCTGGAGCCGTTCGATTCTGGCGTTGCTTTGACCGGGTTTAGCGGCGGCGGCAAGTCCGTCGCCGCGGGTTCATCATAGGGGCAGGCCCCGTCGTCCCCCGGCCCGGGAGAGCCCGCGAGGGCCCCCAGGGTGGGGCGGTGGGGCCCATATCGGCCCGGCGAGGGGTGCTTCTTTGATGCCAAACCCAAGAAAAGGGCACGGTCTCTCTCGGAAAGACGCATGAAAGGAAGTGGGCAGCCCCCGGGCACCTTCCGCCCGACCTGCCGACGTGCGGCCCCAGCACCGCCGCCGCACGCCACCCTTCTAGACTTGCTTCGCCCTTGGGGGGCTGCGGCGGGCTGACGGAGGAATCGTGGCGACGGCGATCATCAGCGACGTTCACGGCAACGCAGAGGCCCTCAAAAGGGTGCTCGAGGACATCGATGCCCGCGGCATCCAGCGCATCATCTGCCTGGGGGACATCATCGGGTACGGGCCGGACCCGCGCGAGTGCGTAGACCTGGTCCGGCAGCGGTGTGACTGGTCCCTCATGGGCAATCACGACTTCGGGGTCCTTTACGAACCCACAAACTTCAACGTCAGCGCCGAAGCAGCCGCCTACTGGACGCGTGAGCAGTTCGAGAAGGAGCCCGATGAGGCCCTCCGCCGCGCCCGGTACGAGTTCCTCGGCCAGCTTCGCGTCCGCGTGGTCGAGACGCGCAACGGCTCCGGCGGCCCCCCTTTTCCGGTGCTCGCCGTCCACGGCTCCCCGCGACGCCCCATCAACGAGTACATCTTCCCGGAAGACGCCGTCAACGCGCCCGACAAGCTCACCACGATGTTCGAGCGGATCGAGCGCCTCTGCATCGTCGGTCACACCCACGTGCCGGGCGTCTTTACCGATGAGCCGGACTTCTACCCGCCGGGTGAACTGACGGACAACTGCTACACCTTCTCCGAGTCGGAGAAGGCGATCGTCAACGTCGGCTCCGTCGGCCAGCCGCGGGACCTTGATCCGCGCGCCAGCTACGCGATCCTGCACGAGGACCGGATCGAGTTCGTGCGTGTGGAGTATGAGGCGCGGGTCACGGCGGAGAAGATCCACGCCATCGCCCAACTGAGCGACTGGCTGGGGGACCGGCTTCTGGAAGGGCGCTAGCCGGGGTGGCATGCCCACGCCGAACTCGGCGCCGGGCATGCAGGATTTCCCCGTTGCACTCCGAGCACCGTCGCCCGGGGGATCAACCGACCGGGCGCGGCTACGCTAGGCCCTCTGGGCGCTGCGCATTGGCGCGTCCCGCCACCCCTCCATCGGATCCCTTATTGACATGGCGAAGAAGCCGAATACAGCGTTGAGGATCATCGTCCCCGTCGTGATGATCGCCCTGGGCGTGCTGCTGGCGGTGGCCGTTTTCAGGAACACCGTCAACCGAGGCCAGGGGCAGCAGACACCCCAGCAGCAGGCCCAGCAATCGGCCACGGCTGCGCAACAGAGCGGCCAGCAAGCGCCTGCATCCGACGAGGCTCCCACTGGGCAAACGTCTGAAACCGCTGAGCCCGCGGCGGAGCCCA
This sequence comes from uncultured Phycisphaeraceae bacterium, assembly GCA_964460345.1. Classification (GTDB taxonomy): domain Bacteria; phylum Planctomycetota; class Phycisphaerae; order Phycisphaerales; family UBA1924; genus CAYWRO01. The sequence continues at coordinate 11,685 of CAYWRO010000070.1, forward strand.
GTGAGCAGACGCCGGCAGTCGAGCCGGAGGCCGCGCCTGTGCAGCCCCAGGTGGCTGCGCCTACCGGTCTGCGGCCACGGGTCGTGCCGACCCAGTCCTTCGACCCGATCGGAAGCCCCGATCCGCAGGGCGATTACGAGCTGTTCGTCGAGTTCGCCGTCCAGGACGCGGGCGTGAAGCAGCTTCTCCTGTCGCGGCAGTTCAAGACGATCCAGATGAAGGAGCAGGAGATCCTTCAGGACGCGGTGCAGCCGACCGGCGGCTTCGTCGCTCCCTTCGGCGCGGTGGCTGTGGACATAGCGGGCACCGGGATCGGCGTGGGCTACACCGCCATGCAGAGCGCAGGCGGGCAGGTCTGGGAACAACTCGAGCCCGGTCACTTCCGCGCCACGATTGTCGATGAGAACGATGAGCCGGTCCTCCAGATCACGCGCCGCTTCGTCGTGACGCCCGGCAGCTTCGATCTTCGGATCGACCAGCAACTCACCAATCTCACCGATGCGCCGCTGCCGGTACGCTGGTACCAGTGGGGGCCGGTGGACCTGCCGCAGGGCTTCGTCGGGTATGGCGGCGACAAGCGACGGTTGCGCTTCGGGTATCTGCGCTCGCCGACGTCGCAGATCGTGGAGACCTCCGACAGCGCGCCCGGCATGTACGCTCGCATGGAAGTCGTCAAGCAGGGCGACACGCGCGTGATCTGGCCGAACGAGCAGTCATCGAAGTACAACTTCGTGCTGGCCTGGGCGGCGCTGACCAATCGTTACTACGCGCTGGCGGTGCACCCGTGGATTGACCCGGACAACGTGTCGCCCGGCGATCTGTCCTTGAGCGCCGTCGAGCGTGTCGATCGCTATCTGGTCGGAAACGCCGCCAAGGCCGTCGACAAGACGATCATCCTGCGGCTGGTGAGTCCGCAGGTGACGATTCCGCCGGGAGAGTCGGCGGACGCCAGTCTCGGCGTCTACGCGGGCCCGCTCTCGGCCAGCTACATGAGCCCCGCGTCCGAGCCGGTCGCCGCGGCGGCGCAGCTTGATGAGATCATCATCTACACCTTCGGCGGCATGTGCAGTTTCTGCACGTTCCAGTGGCTCGCGGTGCCGCTGCGGATGTACCTGGGCTTCCTGGACCAGTACGTCGTCTTCGACTGGGCGCTGGCGATCATCGTGCTGGTGCTGACGGTCCGGACGCTGCTGCACCCGATCACACGCTTCAGCCAGATTCGCATGCACAAGTTCGGCAAGGTGATGCAGAGCCTCGGGCCGAAGCTGCAGAAGATCAAGGAGAAGTACCCGAACGAACCGCGCAAGCAGCAGGAGGAGATGCAGCGGCTCTACCGCGAGGAGGGAATCAACCCCGCCCACGCCCTCGGGTGCCTGCCGCTGTTCCTGCAGACGCCGATCTGGATTGCGCTCTACGCCATGCTCTTCTTCACGTTTGAGCTGCGCCATGAGAGTGCCTTTTTCGGGGTTTTCCAGTTCATCAAGTTTAATGGTGAGCCGTGGACGTTCCTGGGCGACCTTGCCGAGCCGGACAGGTTCATCCTTTTCAGCCGCGCGATTCATATTCCGCTGATCAGCAACCTGATGGGGCCGATTACGTCCTTCAACATTCTCCCGCTGGTCTACGCGGGCGTCTTCTTCGTGCACCAGAAGTTCCTTACGCCTCCGACCACCGGCACGCTTTCGCCGGAGCAGGAGAGCGCTCAGAAGATGGCTCGCTACATGCCGCTCGTCCTCTTCCCGTTGTTCATCTACAACGCGCCCAGCGGCCTGGCGATCTACTTCATCTGCAACTCGATCATCGCGATCGTGGAAAGCAAGCTGATCCGCAGGAAGGCGGACAAGCTGGCCGAGGAAGAGGCGAAGAACCCGCGCAAGAAGAAGCCGGCCGGTGAAGGCTTCATGGCCCGCGTCATGCGGCTTGCCGAAGAGCGCAGGAAGATGATGGAAGAGGCGCAGCGCCTCGGCGGACAGGGACCGGGACGCGGCCGCAACAAGGGCGGGCGCGGCAAGTATGACCGGCGCGGGAGGCGCTGATTCGGGTGGCACGGGCATGTACCCATGCCCGTGAAGTGATGGAGAGATCGACACGGGCAAGAGGACTTGCCCGTGCCACCCGCTGCTTGGCGGCACCAGTGGGTTATGAACGGTGTTGGCACGATTGCGGCAGTCGCGTCCGGGTGGGCTCGCTCGCCGTGCGCGATCATCCGGCTGAGCGGCCCCGGCGTGCGCACGCTCGTCGAGGGAAGCGGCGACGACGGGCCGCCGGCGCTCTTCGACGAAGCGCGATTCGCGCCGCATGTGATCCAAACCGCCCGTTTCGTGATGGCCGAGTCACCGCGGCGGCTGACGCTGCCGGTGCTGTTGATGACGTTCGTCGGCCCGCGCTCGTACACGGGGGAGGACGCGGCGGAGTTCCTCGTACCCGGCTCTCCGGTGCTGCTTGAGCGCGTTCTCGCGCGCCTGGCGTCGCAGCCCGGCGTGCGCGAGGCAGCGCCTGGCGAGTTCTCCGCCCGGGCGTACCTGAATGAGAAGCTCACGCTCGAGCAGGCCGAAGGGGTCGCTGCGCTGATTTTGGCGCAGAGCGAGGCGGAACTCGCGGCGGCGCGCGGGCTGCTGGAGGGCCACGCGGGCGAGCGGTATCGCGGGTGGTCGGAAGAGCTTGCCACGCTGCTGGCGCTCGTCGAAGCGGGGATCGACTTCACGGATCAGGAAGATGTCGTGGCGATCGCGCCCGCGGAACTGGCTTCGCGGCTGAAGTCGCTGATCGGGCAGGTCGAGGGTGCGTTGCAGGCGGCGGGCGGCGCGGAGCGGCCGGCCCTGCTGCCGCGGGTCGTGCTCGCGGGCGCGCCGAACGCGGGTAAGAGCACGCTCTTCAATGCGCTCCTGGGCCGGCGCCGCGCCGTCACGAGCGACGTCGCGGGCACGACGCGGGATGTACTTGAGGAGACGCTGGACCTCGCTGCCGAGATCCCGGGCGGGGGGCAGGTCTTGCTTGTGGACCTCGCGGGGCTGGATGCCGGGCTGACAACGCCGCACGAGGATGTGCGCTCGCAAGTCGAAGCCGAGGCGCAGCGCCAGGCGCGCGACGCGATCGCCGCGGCGGATGTGATCGTGCATTGCGATCCAGCGGGGCGGTTTGTGCTGGACTTGCCTCACGCGGGGGGAGCGCGGCCGACGATTCGCGTTCGCACGAAGGCGGATCTGCCGGGGTCATCGTCGTCGGCCGGCAATGCGGTGGCGGTGTGCGCGTTGGACGGTTGGAACGTCGGCGTGCTGCGGCGGGCCATCGCGGATGCGGCGTGGGGGAGGGGGAGCGGAGCGGCGGGCGCCACGCCGCGTGCCTTCCTGCTGCCGCGGCACAGGCGGGCCCTGGCAGATGCGCTGGAACAGTTGCGCGTGGCCGAGGAGATGGCCGCGTCGGATGCCGCGGCGGGATCGCTCGCGGAACCGGAACTTGTGGCCGGCGCCCTGCGCGCGGGGCTCGATTCGCTCGGTGAACTGACGGGGCGCATCACGCCCGATGAGGTCATCGGCCGCGTCTTTGCGACGTTCTGCGTCGGGAAGTGAACCGGCTCAGGCCGTCTGCTGAATCAACTCGCTGAGACGAGCGACGCAGTCGGCCAGGTCGGGGCGAAGCGGCGCGAGTTCGATGACCGCGCGCTCCAACGGCATCCACTGGCGGCTGCGCTCGTCCATTTCTTCCCAGTGGTCGAGCGTGAGGTCGATCTGGACCGGGTAGACCGTTGCGCGGTAGTGCCTGCCGGGGCGGCTGGGCTTGGTGTACTCGTAGACGCCGAGGATCTGGTCGAGCGCCTGGCCGATTGCGCCGGCCTCTTCCATCGTCTCGATTTCCGCGGTTTCCTGGGGCGTGTTGCCGACGTCGATGTGCCCCTTGGGGGTCGACCAGTCTCCGGCCCGGCTGGTCACGAGCAGCACTTCAAGGTCGCCCTGGTCGGTCCGGCGAAACGGCACCGCCGCGGCCTGCTCGATGATGTGCCCATTCACGCCCATGCGTACTGAACTGTACGAAGCGAATGGGCCGATGGCGATCGGGCGAGTCAGGCGATTTGCCGTCGCATGAGGCGTTGTGTGAGCTCTGTGACGGCGGCGTGGTCGCTGACGAACGTGGCGATCAAGCGCGCCAGTTCGGGAATCTCGATCTGTTCCGGGGCGACATTCAGCGGGACCCACAGGCGGCTGCGGCGATGCTGCTCCTTCCACGTGGCCAGGACGCGGTCGATGGGCAGGGCGAAGACGGTGAGGCGGAACGCCCCTGCGGGACGGTCGACGGTGCACTCGCCGATCGGCGGCTGCAGCGCGGCGCCGATCACGCCCGCTTCTTCGAAGGCTTCCTGCGCGGCGATGGCCGCGGCGGTGCGCCCGGGCTCCAGGTTGCCTTTGGGGAGGATCCAGCGCCCCGACGTCGACGTGACGAGCAGGGCGTGCAGCCGATCGTCTGTGATGCGGAGCGGCAACGCCGCGGCCTGGTTGCTGACTTGGTCCTGCATGCACGGATTATCGTCGCGGTGGGCTGCGGGGGATGAGAGTCGGGGTCCGATGAGCGAGTTTGGGCGGGTATCCTCCCCTCGCGGGAAAGGAGGGCTCCATGCAGGCCTTCATCGGGACGAGCGGGTTCTCGTACAAGACGTGGAAGCCGGACTTTTATCCGGAGGATCTTTCCGACAAGGAGATGCTCTCGCACTATGCGGGGCGGCTGACGGCGGTGGAGATCAACAACACGTTCTACCGGCTGCCGAACAAGAAGGTGCTGGAAGGGTGGGCGGCGGAGACGCCGGAGTCGTTTCGGTTCGCGATCAAGGCGTCGCGCCGGATCACGCACATCAAGCGGCTGAAGGGGGCGGAGGATGAAACGGCGTACCTGATCGACACGGTGCGTGTGATGGGCGAGCGGCTCGGGGTGCTGTTCTTCCAGACGCCTCCGAACCTGAAGAAGGAGATGGAGCGGCTCCACACGTTTCTGGACCTCATGCCGGGTGACATTCCCGTGGCGTTCGAGTTCCGGCATGAGAGTTGGTTTGAGGCCGATGCGCTGGAGGAACTGCGGCAGCGCGGCGTGGCGTTGTGCCTGGCGGACACGGAGGAGACGCCGATCGACGATGTGACGGTGACCGCGTCGTTTGGGTATGTGCGGCTGCGGAAGCCGGCGTACTCCGATGCGGAGTTGAAGGGGTGGGCCAAGAAGCTGAAAGGGGCGGGCGCGGAAGGGTGGGAGAAGGCATTCGTGTTCTTCAAGCATGAGGATGACGCCGGCGGGCCGCTGATGGCGGAGAAGTTCATCGGGCTGATGGGATAGGGGCGTGGGTGAGAGTTGGGGGATTGGAATGAGCGCACCGGAGCTTTCGGCTCCGGTGCGCCCGGCTGCGCATGGTGTCTCTCTCGCGAGAGGGGATCTTCAGATGTCGGCCCTTCACGGCTCGGGTGGAGCCGTGCCCGTCTGCCCGGGACCTGCGGGAGCCGGACCGGCCGGGGAGAAGGCCTCCCATGCCATCGTGGTCCAGCTTCGGGGTGTACAGATCTGCTTGCTTCGACGCGCGTCGTGTGTTGCAGGCGTGCGCCTGCGGGTAAGGGGGTGGATGGTGGGTCAAGGAGACGAAAGAGGGCCCTCTATAGAGGGGCGAGCGGTACGGCTCGGGCGCGCAGGAGGTGCCGATTTGGCGGCGATTCGTGTCGCAAGTGCTTGTGTGCGAGTGGTTTGTGAAATCTGAAAAATTCTGCTTTTGATATCCAGACCAGTGCGCGCCTGCGCGCGCAACGTGTTCCGCCCCGGGCAGCACGGATGGCGTATGGCGTTGCCTAGGGCCTCGCAGCACCTGTGAAAGCGACGTGTCGCGGAGGCTGCCAGATCGGCAGGCTGACGCCCCTGAACGCCAAAGCAGCGGTGCAGAGGGCCTGAAAACGGCCCTGAGGGGCTCGTGCGGGCCGGATCCGGCCATTGGGGATGGCACACCCCTTGCAAATCAGCCGATGAGACAGTTGAATCTGCAAACAGATTGAGGGACAGCCATGTCAAAGATCATTGGAATCGACCTGGGGACCACCAACTCGGTGGTCGCGCTGATGGAGGGGACGCAGCCGAAGGTGCTGGTGAACTCCTCCGGCAGCCGGACCACGCCGTCGGTGGTCGCCTTTACGGACAAGGGGGAGCGGCTGGTGGGGCAGCCCGCCCGGCACCAGCAGGTGACGAACCCGAAGAACACGGTTTTCTCGATCAAGCGGTTCATGGGCCGGCGGCACAGCGAAGTTGCGGCCGAAGAGAAGCTCGTGCCGTACGAGGTCACCGGCGGGGCCGATGACTTCGTGCAGGTGAAGGTTCGCGACAAGAGCTACACGCCGCAGCAGATCTCCGCGTTCATCCTGCAGGAACTCAAGAAGACCGCCGAGGACTACCTGGGCGAGAAGGTGTAGCGTGCGGTCAT
>CAYWRO010000071.1:0-17914 GCA_964460345.1 uncultured Phycisphaeraceae bacterium
TCGCCGCCCGCGGCCTCATGATGTACGGCCAGATGACGGCCGGGTCGTGGATCTACATCGGCACGCAGGGCATCCTGCAGGGGACGTACGAAACGTTCGCGGAGTGCGCGCGGCAGCACTTCGGCGGGGCGCAGGGGGACGGCACGCTCGCCGGCCGCCTGTGCGTGACGGCGGGCTGCGGCGGCATGGGCGGCGCGCAGCCGCTGGCCGTGACGATGAACGGCGGGACGTGCCTGATCGCCGACGTCGACCTGTCGCGCCTCAACCGCCGCGTGCGCGACCGGTACCTTGACGAGATCATCCACGACATCGACCTGGCGATCGACCGCGCGGTGCAGCTTGCCGACGACCGCCAGGCGCGTTCCATCGGCGTGGACTGCAACGCCGTGGAGTTGCTCGATCGTCTCATCGACCGCGGCGTTGCGCCGGACGTCCTGACCGATCAGACCAGTGCCCACGATCCGCTCACCGGGTACGTCCCCCTCGAGATGACCGCCCAGGAGGCGGACCTCTACCGCCGGCGCTACCCGCAGCAGTACACGCGCCTGTCGCTGGCCACGATGGAGCGGCATGTCCGCAACATGGTCGAGCTCCAGGAGCGCGGGGCGGTCACGTTCGACTACGGCAACAACATCCGCCAGCGCGCCCACGACCACGGCTTCGAGCACGCCTTCGCTTTCCCGGGCTTCGTGCCTGCGTTCATCCGCCCGCAGTTCTGTTTGGGGCGCGGGCCCTTCCGCTGGGTCGCCCTCTCCGGCGATGAACGCGACATTTACACGACCGATCACGAACTGCTCCGTCTCTTCCCGGAGGATGAAGCGCTGCGGCGGTGGATTCTCGGCTGTCATGCCAATCCCGATGCGCTTCTGGCCGGCGACGTCGACAACTGCGCGCCGCGGTTCGACTTCCAGGGCTTGCCGGCCCGCATCTGCTGGCTCGGGTATCGCGAGCGCGACCGCGCGGGGGCGCTCTTCAATGGCCTCGTGAAGGACGGCCGCGTCAGCGCCCCGATCGTCATCGGCCGCGATCACCTCGACTGCGGCTCGGTCGCGAGTCCGAACCGCGAGACGGAGGCGATGCTCGACGGCACCGACGCCGTGAGCGACTGGGCTTTGCTCAACGCGATGGTGAACGTCGCCGGCGGCGCCTCGTGGGTGTCATTCCATCACGGCGGCGGCGTCGGCATCGGCTACAGCCAGCACGCCGGGCAGGTGATCGTCGCCGACGGCACCGAGGCCGCCGCGCGCCGGCTCGAGCGCGTGCTGACCAACGACCCGGCGATGGGAATCTTCCGCCACGTGGATGCGGGGTACGACGAGGCGATCGCGTGCGCCCGCGAGCGCGGGGCGGATGTGCCGATGCTGTAAGCAGACCCGGCCGCGAGACACGTTGCGGTGTCCCTTCGCAACCGTGCCGGCTGCGCCTCGTACCTCTTTCTTGAACCCAGGAGCGCGACGACGTCAGCGCCTCTCAGCGCAGACTTGCCGGAGCGCGTGACGCACCGCGAGTCAAGGGCGCGCTTCGTCGCCCGCGTGGAGGAAAGGTCGTGCGAGACGCCGGACGCTGGATCGCTGTGGCCGCAAGATTTCTGGTTGTCGGCGTGATCGCGGCCGCAGCGTTGTTCGTGCTGGCCAGGGTCTTCCTGCCGCCGTCAATATTCGAACAAACGTGGACCGCCATCGCCATCTGGGCGGGCGGAATGCTGCTCGGCCTGCTCGAAGCCTTCAGATGGTGCAAACGTAAGAACCGCTGAGCGGCAGATCGCGCTCGGCGGCAAGTGACCCCGCCCCGCCCCTTACTCTTCCACGGCCTCGCCGCGCTTCACCCGCGCATCTTCCCCCTCGGCGTTCACCGGCGGCTTGAAGGTCGAGGAAGACTCCGGCAGCGAGCCGCCCCCCGCGCCGCTCATCGCCGCGCGCCCGGTCGCGGGTTTGCTGGACTCTTCCTCGATCTCGTCGCCGATGTCCTTGAGCCCGCGCTTGAACTCGACGATCCCCTTGCCGAGCGAGCGGCCGACCTCCGGCAGGCGGCGGCCGAAGATGAGCAGGCCGATGCCCAGGATCAAGAGCATCTCCCACGTGCCGATGGGGCCGAACAGCGCGAGCGTCGGGGTCATCAGGTCAGGCGTCATGTCGCATGATAGGCGGGCCTTCCCCCCGCCGTGGATGGTCTCGCGGGTTCGGGCGACCGCCGGCGGCGGCCCGACTTACGGCGTGAAGATGCGCTCCGGGTTGGCGTAGACGGTCGGCCCGCCGTGGCTGTTTTCTCTATCGACCTTGCCCGGATCGTTGCTCCCGCCGAGCGCGCGGGGGAACTTCGTTCCCTCGAGGCCCGTCACGTGCCCATCGGCGAAGAGCGCGTTGGCCCGGCCTCCTTCGCCGAGGGCCTTGCCGCCGGGATGGCGGTAGCCGATGCGGCAGTTGGTGTCGCCGATGCGGTTGTTGCGCTGGCGGCCGGCGTAGATCCCATCCGCCGCGGCGATGAGCGAACTCGGGCGGATGAAGGCGGACTGCCGCGTGAGCCGGATCGAGAGGCCGTTCGTGCCGGGGCCGTACCCGACCGAGCCGGTGAAGTACAGGTCCGGCACGACGGGCTTGACGCCGCCGATCGGGTTGTCGCCGTTGATCCAGTACGCCACGCGGACGGGCTTGGTGAAGTTGCGTTCCGGGATCTCGACCGTCTCGAAGCCGCTGCCCGTGCGGATCGCCGGCCAGTCCATCCACCCCTGGGGGTTATCGGGGTCGTTGCCGGTCTGTCCGGCGAGCACGCCCGGAACGTCCTTGGCATCCGGGCACGTGAAGGGTGACTTTTTGAGCGTCTGCCGGCCCGCCCCCTGCATGTACCCGTCGCGGTCGAGGATCGGTCCCCACCCATCCAGGGGAACACCGGCCCCGCTCGTTCCCGTCATGTTGTAGCTCGGAACGACGGCCTCCGCGTGATCGGCGCTGTAGGCCTCCATCGCCTGTCCGACGCTGCGGAGCTGGGCGGCACAGACCGTGGCCCGCGCGGACCGGCGGGCGGCCCCCAATGCGGGGAGGAGAATCGCCGCCAGCAGGGCGATGATGGCGATGACGACGAGCAGTTCGATGAGTGTGAAGGCCGTGCGCATGGAATCCCTTCTGGATACACAGCAGGGTACTGGCGCGGTCGGCGCGGTGCAACGCGATTCTGATCTGCCAATGCCGCCGCGCTGGTCGACGGCGCGGGCGGGGAGCAAGCTCGCCCGCGCGCTCGCGGCCCGGACGCGTGCGCTGACGATCGTTGCGAGCGTGCGCGCCCGGTGCGCCCGTGCTGCCGCCGACCGAGCGTGCGCTGCCGCGCGCGAAGCCCGCGTTCACGCTGCGCGCGCCTGTGCGCGCAGGCTGCGCGCCCGTGCGCGCGCGGCGCGCGCACAGGTCCGCATCTGTTATTCGCACGCTGAAAGTGTTTTTATCGGGCCGCGCAAAAGTTGCTCGCGCGGGGCGATGGCTCACCGCCGCTTGTTGCGGTACTCGGCGTGGCAGCCCTTGCAGGAGGCGTCGATCAACTTGTAGTGGGCGTTCAGGGTCTCGGCGGACTCGCCGGCGATGATCCCCTCTTCGAGGGCCGAGGCGACCTTCACGGCCTCAAAAAGCCGCCGGATGTGGTCCTCGCCCATCTCCTGGGCCCGTTCATCTTCCGCGGCGAAGCGGAAGTTGTCCGTCAGGCGGCCCGCCTCGGCGGCAGGCACCAGATCCGGGTGGTCCGGCGGCACGGTCCAGCCGGCGAAGCGGATGTCGCCGAGGTGATCGAAGGCCTGCTCGATCTCCACCATCGCCGCGACGATTCCCTCGGCCCGCTGGTGTTCGGGAAAGTCGCTCGGCGCGGCGTCAAGCTCCGTCTTCGTCGCCGCATCGGCCTCCATGACGCAGGCGTACAGCCCCGCGTAGCTGTCGGCGGTCCCCGCGGTCTTCATAAAGGCCACGGCCTCCGCCGGGCTGACCAGGCCGAGGTTCACCGCGGCCGCCGCCGCCGCCGCGGGCCCTCGGTGCTTGCCGTGGTGGCAGTGGATGTAGACCGGCCCCGGCAGGTCGCGGATCGCGCGGGCGATGGCGAGCTGCTGCTCGGGCGTGACCTCGGCGTAGGTGATCGGGATGTGGACGTAGCGCATGCCGCGCGCTTTGGCACGCTCCAGGTCCGGGGCCGCGCCGTCGACGGAGATGACCGTCTTGACGCCGAGCGCGGCGAGCTCGTCGAAGCCGGCGTCTCCCTCGGGGACCGCGCCGCTGATGAGGTGCTCGCTGACGTGGTGCACGTTGTGCAGCGCGTGGTCATCGTGCTCGCCGGCCTGCGATGCGGCCGCCGCCGGCGCGGCAGGGGCGTCGCTCGCGCCCGCCCGGGCGGGTCCCGCGCCTGGCCCCGAGCCCCCGCAGGCTGTCAAGGCGCTCGCCGCCACGGCCAGGCTCGCCGCGATGGTGGTTTTCCGCACGATTGAATGCAACACGATCAACACAACCCTCCAACGCTCAGGGAAACACGCGCCATGCTACGGGCCGGTCGCACCGCACGCCGGCCCAAGGCCCCTCCTGACCCCCGCCTCCTGTTTCGCGATACCGCCGCCTTCCGTGGGCGGTTGCGGCGGGAGGAGCCGGAGGCGGGGAGGGCCGGTTCGCGGCCCTACAGTTTGCCCCGGGTGCGCTCTCAGCGCCTCGCGGAAGGCCACAACGAGGGCAGGGGCGAGGAGGATCGTGATGGGCGGATGCGCAAGCGACTGCGGCTGCGGAAAGAAAGGACAGCGGCGCTTCGGCGGGCGCCTGCTGGTCGTCGGGCTTGTCGTCGGCATCATCGCCGGCGGCGCGCTGGTCGCGTGGATCGCTTTCGCCAGCGCCAGGCGAGAAAGCGTGCACATCGTCCGCGCCGCGCAGCAGACCGAAACCGCGCCAGGCGGCGGCGCCGAGGCTTCTCTGATCCAGCGCGACTTCCACCGCTTCGGGTTGCGCGAGGCGAAGCCGAAGCCGGAGGGCGCCATCCGGCTGGCCAACTACAACCTGCTCAATCTCTTCGATGAGGTCGACGACCCGGCGTACTTCGGGCGCAATGAAGACATCGACGACGCCAAGCCGCGCGCGGAGCGAGCCGCGCTGGAAAAGGCGATCCGCACGATCGACGCCGATGTGCTCGCCCTCCAGGAGATCGAGAGCAAGGCGGCCCTCGAATGGTTCATCGGCGAACACCTGGCGGACATGGGGTACAAGTACATCGAGTCGATCGACGTCGGCGACGGCCGCGGAATCGAGCAGGCGGTGCTGAGCCGCTTTCCGATCGTCGAGGCGGAAGTCTGGCCGGGGGAGGAACTCGGCGGCATCCACCCGGACAAGTGGGGAAGCGGCAAGAACTGGGAGGCGGGCAAGCCGATTCGCTTCCGGCGTTCGCCCTTGCGCGTGACGGTGCAGCTTCCGGCGGCGGAAGGGGACGATGACGGCGAGTACGACCTCACGCTCTTCATCCTCCACCACAAGAGCGGCGGCCCCGGCGGCTACTGGAGAGAGAAAGAGGCGGCGCGGATCGTCGAAAAGGCCGCCGAAGCGCTCGCGGCGGACCCCGACGCGAACATCGCGATCCTCGGCGACTTCAACTGCCAGCCCGGCGAAGCGCCCTTCGAGATGTACACGAAGGCCGGCTTCGTCAGCGCCCTCATGGAGGCCGCGGCCGCGAGCGGCGGCGCGACCGGCGAAGACGGCCGCCACAACCCGCAATGGGTCACGCACGAAAGCGGCCGCATCATCGACCACATCCTCGTGAACGCGAACCTGGAGCCGGAAATCATCGACGGCTCGGCGTTCGTCTTCGGCACGCCGGCGCGCCCGGCGGGCAGCGACTGGCGCACCACGCCGCCGCCGCCCGGGTTCGCCTCGGACCATTACCCGATCGTCATCGATCTGATGCCGAAGGACTGACCAAACCCGCGTGCGAAGCGCGCGAAAGGTCGCACCGTGGTGTGTGCGGCAGTGTTCCAGTCAACATTCGTCATTCGTCATTCTTCATTCTTCATTCGTCATTCATCATTCGTCATTCATCATCCGAGCACAACCATGGCCGCATACAAGACCGACGGTTTCCTCAGCCGCACGCTCGCCGACTGGGCCTGCAAGCTCACCTTTGACGACCTGGCTCCGGAAGTCGTCGAGCGCGCCAAGCTCTTCTGGTTCGATTCCCTCGGCTGCGCCATCGGCGGCAGTCAGCAGGAAGACGCCGAAATCCTGCTCGAGTACCACCGCGAGATGTCCGGCAGCCCCGGCGGGGCCGGCTCCTGCACGCTCTTCGTCTCCGGCGTAAAGGCCAATCCCGTCGACGCCGCGTTCCTCAACAGCCACATGGTCCGCGCGATGGACTACAACGACATCTACTGGAAGGCGGACCCCTGCCATCCGAGCGACATCATCTGCGGCCCGCTGGCGCTCTGTGAATACAGGAATCTGTCCGGCAAGGACCTCATCCTCGCCACCGTCATCGCCTACGAGATCGAGATGCGCCTGTGCGAGGCGGGGATTCCGGGGATCCGCGAGTACGGCTGGCATCACGCGACGCTCACGAGCTTCGCCGCGCCGTACGCCGCGGGGCGCGTGCTGGGGCTTACGCCGGAGCAGATGGTCAACGCCGTCGGCATCAGCGCTTCCCGCGGCGGCCACGTCGGCGCGGTGACGGCCGGCAAGCTGACCAACATGAAGAACACCGTCGATCCCTGGGCGACGCGCCTCGGCGTCGAGAGCGCGCTGCTCGCTTCTCGCGGCTACTCCGGCCCGGAACACATCTTCGACGGCAAGGAAGGGCTCTTCCACGTCTTCGGCCACAGCCACTACAAGGGCGAGCCGTGCCGCTTCGATGAGGGCGTGCTCGTCGGCGGCCTGCCGGCGGGGAGGGGCGACCATTACCGCATCATGGACTGCGGCATGAAGTCTTTCCCCATCGAGGCCCTCAGCCACGCCCCGCTCACGGCCATGATGAAGTGCGTGAAGGAGAACGGGATCAAGGCCGCGGACGTCGCGGAGATCAAGGTCGAAGTCATCGCCCGCGCCGCCGACATCCTCGGCGATCCGCACAAGTACCGCCCGACGGGCAAGGAGACCGCCGACCATTCGCTGCCGTACTGCCTCGCCGTCGGCCTCGTCGACGGCATGGTCACGCCGCTGCAGTTCAAGCAGGAACGGATCGACGACAAGAGCCTCGAGCCGGTCATGGACATGGTCAAGGTGGTGCCGAACGACGAGTTCGAGTCTCTCTTCCCGAAGTTCCAGCCGAGCCAGGTCACGCTGACGCTCAAGGATGGGAAGAGTTACACGAAGCGGGTCGACGTCCCCAAGGGCGATCCGCGCGATCCCATGACGGCCGAAGAGATCGGCGTGAAGTTCACGGCCCTCGGCAAGAGCATCGTCGGCGAAGACCGCTGCCGCCAGCTCGCCGACCACATCATGAAGCTGGACCAGGCCGGCAACGTCACCGAGTTGATGCGGCTTATGCAGAAGTAAGCCGCCGCGTGCCGAAAGACCCGGGTGTCTTCCCCGAAAGGAACGCCCGTGAACGACAACCGCTATTCCATCAACGAGTTCGTCCAGCAGACCGTCCAGCAGGACCGCGGCCAGGGACTCTTCGAGTTCGAGAGCGAGCGCATCCTCGAGGTCAACCTCGCGGGCGGCCAGGTCTGGACGAAGACCGGCTCGATGATCGCCTATCGCGGCGACATCAAGTTCACGCGCGAGGGGATCCTCGAACACGGCGTCGGGAAGTTTCTCAAGAAGGCCGTCAGCGGCGAGGGCGCCCGCCTCACCAAGGCCCTCGGCAGCGGCCGCGTTTATTTGGCCGACTCCGGCAAGAAGATCTCGATCCTCGACCTGGCGGGCGAGGCGATCTTCGTCAACGGCAACGACCTGCTCGCCTTTCAGGACGGCATCGACTGGGACATCAAGATGATGCGCAAGGTCACGGCGATGCTCGCCGGCGGCCTCTTCAACGTCCGCCTGCAGGGCAGCGGCCTCATCGCGATCACCTCCCACTACGAGCCCCTCACGCTCATGGTCGAGCCGGGCAACCCCGTCTTCACCGACCCCAACGCCACCATCGCCTGGTCCGGCTCTCTCACGCCGGAGTTCAAGACCGACGTCTCCCTCAAGACCTTCCTCGGCCGCGGCAGCGGCGAATCGATCCAGATGAAGTTCGAAGGGAGCGGCTTCGTCGTCGTGCAGCCGTTCGAAGAAGTGCCGCTGCAGGTCGGAGTCAGCGCAGGGTGAGAGGCAATGCATAATGCACAACGCAAAATGCACAATGGGCGGGGTAGTGAGATGAGTTCCGATTATGACCTCTTCATCCGAGGCACGCTGAGCAACTACCGCGAGCTGCGGGAGTACGCCTGCCGCCTCGTCGCCGATCTGTCCGATGCCGACATGGTCCGCCAGCCGGACCGCGTGGTTCCTGCCGGCCCCTCTTCCCCCTCAAGCCCGCTGCAAGCCATGAACCACGCGGCGTGGATCCTCTCTCACCTGGCCGCTTACGCCCCGGTCGTCGCCGCCATTCTCCGCGCCGAGCCCGCGTACGACCCGCTCAACCACGAGCACGGCCGCAACTCGGCACCGGTCTCTGATCCGGCCGCCTACCTGCCGAAGGCCGAGCTCATAGCCCACTACTGCCGCGTCTACGACGACGCCGCGGCGGCCCTGGAAACCTGCCCCCCGGCTCGGCTGCTCGAACCGACGCCGATCGAGCGCTGGCGCCCCCGCTTTCCGATCATCGCCGACCTGCCCGTGCAGTTCCTCGTCAAGCACAACGCGACGCACCTGGGCCAGCTCAGCGCCTGGCGGCGGGCGTGCGGGTGGCCGGGGGTGTGAAGCGCCTGCCTTCCCCTGAAGGCGGCGCCGTCCACGGCTCCGCGCGTGTCGCACTTGACCGATCAGGCGCTCGCCCGCATCTCCATCGGTTCGGTCAGGGCCGCGGCCGCGGCGAGCAGGCGCGAGATCATCACCGGCTCATTGAGCAGGATCGTGCGCCGCCGGGCCATGTTGCCGGCGTCGAGCCGTAGTTTGCCGGTGGGGGAGATGATGATCACCGGCAGGTCGCTCACGCCCGCTTCCTTCTCGGCGGCCTGCAGTTGCGTGGAGCGCGCAGCGCGGTTCTCTTCGCCGTCGATGCGCACGACCGCCACGTTTGGCGCAGCGCCGCTCGAGGCGGGCGCCGTCCGCAGCCGTTCGCACATGAAGCCGAAGGCGCTGCTTTCCGGCCCGATGAACAGCGGCGACCACGCCAGGTTCGGATGCTTTCGCAGGTGATGGTCGCGAACGTCCGGCCACTCCTGGTTCGGATCGATCGCCAGGAGATTCAGCCGCATCTCCGCGGTCTCTTCCACCGCATCGTCGATGAATCCGGCGACGGTCTCGGGCTTCATGCCGAGGGCCTCCAGGAAGGGGCCGATGGAGTAAACCGCGTGATTGCCGCTGGAGCCCAGCAGCACCGCGTGGGCGAGGCGGTTGGCCAGGGCCAGGACGGCGCACGGCAGCAGGTGCTTGGGCGCGTGCTGGCGGAGGTTGGCGATCGAGAGGTGGTGGAGCGTGATCGGCGTGACCAGTTCATCGGGCATGCGCCACCCCTTGAGCACCGACGCGGCGATGTCGGCGTGGCTGAGCATGAGCATGCGATGTTCGACCTGCTCCAGCGGCAGATCGAACGCCGCGGCGGTCTCCACCACGCTCGTGTAGGCGTCATCGAGGTGCTGGGCCGCGATGATCCGGCCCACATCGTGGAGCAGCCCCATCGTGAAGGCCGCCTCCGCGTCCATCACCTTCGTGAGCCGGGCGATGTGCGACGCGAGGATGCCCACGCCGATCGAGTGCTCCCAGAAGTGCGCAAAGTTGATGTGCTCGTTGAAGACCTGATTGGAGAAGCGGTCCATCACCGCGACACTCAGCACGCTGTCGCGCACGCCGTCGAGCCCGATCCGCAGGATCGCCTTGGCCAGCGACTCGATGCGATCGCCGCGTGAGTAGACGGAGGAGTTGGCCAGCTTGAGGATCTTGATCGCCAGCCCCTGGTCGCGCATCACCGGCTTGGTGAGCTGTTCCAGCGAGACGTTGGGGCTGTTGGCGATCTTCAGGACCTGGGTGACCGACGGGCTGAAGCCCTCAATCTCTTCGAGGCCGGCGATGCGCTCCAGCAGTTCGCTTCGGGTCGCCAGCGGCTTGAGCGTGCGCAGCAGCTCGACCGGGTCGCGCTGCGACTGGCCGTCGCCCTCCGCCTCCTGGCCCTCCACGCCGGCGGCGTTGCGCAGCTCGCGGGCGCGGCGTTCGCCCTCGACCGCCGCGCGGATTCTCGCCAGCAGGCGCGCGTGGCTGAAGCTGGCCTTGAGGACGTAATCGCAAACCTGGAAGCTCACCGCGCGAATGACCGAGCGCCTGTCGGAGACGTCCGTCAGCACGATGACCTTCGCCTCCGCCCCGGCCTCCTCCTGCCGGAGGCGCTTGAGGAACTCGAAGCCGTCGAAGTCGGGGAACTTCAGTTCGGTGATGACGATCGGCGGACGCAGGCGCCGGATGCGGTCGAGCGCGGGCCGCGGCCCTTCCACGGCCGCGACGTCGAAGCCGGCGTCGGTCAGGGCCCGCGTGAGCAGTTCGCGGATCATCGTCTCAGGTTCGATCAGGACGATCTTCGGCATCGGTTCTCCCTTCGCGGGGAAGAGGTCCGAACATACCGGCCTCGGCCGCCGGAAGGATCCACGCCCCACATCGCACGCACGCGGTCTTCGTGCCGGCGGCTGATCGCCACGGATCAGAGGCCCCGTCCAGCACCTTGCAGTATCGGACGACCCCACCGTGAGGCTTCACCTCGAGCACACAATTAGCATCAGGAACGCCTGAGACCCCCGAGCCCGCATCTCCGGCTTCCCGTGAGCCCCCGCGCCCTGTTAAAAGAGGAAAGATTCGTCTCCCTGGCCCCCCCCTCATCAGCCAGCCCGGCTGCATTTGCCTCAATCGCCCCCGTGGCGAACGGTCGAGCCGACGTACACTCCGGCACGTGACTCTCCGAGTCCTTTCGGGAGCTTCGTCTCGGCCGTCCGTAATCCCGGCAGGTCGGTTCCGCGGCTCCGGTGCGGTGGCGAGCGGGCAAGGATGCTTCAAAACGACGTTCAGAAACCGGAGCCGCGCTCGTCCCCGATCCTGACATGGTCGTGGGCGGTGATCGTCGCGATTATGCTGCTCGGCTCGCTCCTGATCGGCACGAGCGCTGACATCGCAGCGCGTCCGCTGGAGTCGCACGAGATCTTCGTCGCTCAGACCGCCCGCGAGATGCTCGCTTCCGATGAGTGGGTCGTCCCCTCATTCAACTGGCGGCCGCGGCTGGTGAAGCCGCCGCTCATGTACTGGCTCGTCATGGGCCTTGCGGAGCTTTCGGGGCAGGCCAGCCCGGATGTGTCGCCGCTGCTGGCGCGATTGCCGTCGGCGATCAGCGGCATGGCCCTCGTCGCGCTGACGATGTGGCTCGGGGTGATCGTGTACGACCGGCGCACCGCCGTCATCGCCGGCCTGCTGGCCATGGGCACGAGCGGCTTTTACGAGTACGCCAACTGCGCGCGGCCTGAAATGCTCTACGCCGCGTGCGGCGGCCTCGTGACCGTCGGGTTGGCGGGCGCGTGGCTGTCTGAGGACGGCACGCGGCGGCAACTCCAGTGGGCGCTGCTCGCGTGGATCGGCGCGGGGCTCGCGACGCTCGCCAAGGGCGTGCACCTGCCCGCTTTGATGATGCTCGGCATCGTCGTGTGCGCGCTGTGCACGCGCGGGCAATCGTGGAAACGGCTGCGGAGCGTGCTGCGTCCCGGCGTCGGCGTGCCGGTGCTGCTGGCGATCAGCCTTCCCTGGATCATCGCCGTCGTCCTGCGGCGGCCGGACGCCGTTGATGTGTGGATGGATCAGGTCTTCGCCGGCCCGGACGATGATGGAGACCGCGCGCTGCTCAAATGGCTGACGCCGTATTACCTCGCGATGTTCCCCGCGCTGATTCTGCCGTGGGCGATCCTGCTGCCGATGGGCCTGGCGGTGTCGTTTCAGAAGGGGCGGCCGGATCTCGCCCGCGGGCGCGTGCTCTTCTGGATCCTCGTCACCGTCATCGTGGTCATGAGCCTGCAGTACCACCGGCGGGCGTATTACCTTCTGCCGATCGTCCCCGCCGCGGCGGTGCTGATGGCCCGCGGCACGGAGGACCTGCTCGTCAAGCTGCTCCGGAGCCCCGCGCGGCGGTCGGCGGGATGGATCGCCGGGCTTGTCTCGGCGGGCGCCGGGACGCTCGTAATCCTGCTCCCCTGGCTCGACGGGCCCGGCGGCATCGATCCTTTCACGGCGTGGGCCACGGGCGCGGTGCTGGTGAGCCTGGCCGCGGCGGCCGCGATCCACGCCTGGCGCGGCGCTTCATCCGCCGGAGCCCTTTTGCTGACCAAGGCGCTCGCGCCGGCGGTGTGCCTGGCGCTGCTGGGCGGGCACGATGAACTCTGGGGCGAGCGCCGCCACCAGCGATGGGCGTTCGCCGAGCAGGTGGCCGAAGCCGTCGGCCCCGGCGAGCCGGTGTACGTCTACGCGTGCGACGGCACGGAACTCGTCTACAGCCTCAATCGACCGATCCGCGAACTCACCGGACCCGGCCCGCCGCCAAAGACCATGGACGCGGCAACCAGCACGCCGCAGCGGGGGATCTACTGGGTCGTCATGTCCGAAGTCGACTGGCGACACACGGCCGATCAATGGCCGCCCCACACCATCGCCGACGAGATCGACGACCCCATCGACGGCGACGACACACGCGTGGTTTTGCGCTTCGCGCCCGGCGAGTCGTAGCCCGATGCGAAGGCAGTTCGGTTGGATCTGCCTTCCAACAACGAGTCACGAAACCTCCTCGCCCGCCCGGCGCATCGGGAGAGGGGGTGCAGAGGAGAGGGCAGAGCCCTCTCAACCCACGTCGCAGTGAGTCAGGCGAGCAAGCGCACGATGGGCCCGCGCCGCCGCCCGGGGCTCGATACCGGCTTCCTGCCCTCCCCGCCACGTCACCCCCGGATCTCTGGTAGACTCGATTCGTGCGGACACACCACGACAGTGCGACAGGCCTCGAAGTGGACGTTCCAAGAGCTCTGAAGCGGAAGCGCGACCGAACCATCTTTTTCGAGTCGCGCGGCAGCGCGGAGTTCCTCTTTGTCGAGATCCCTCCCAACGAAGACATGTTGCAGACAATTCAGGACATGATCGACATCATCCCTGTGATGACTCATCCGGATCTGCAGCGGACGGTCGTTCGTCGGGGAACAACCACTATTCGGGAGGCGGCAAGGGAACTCGTGGTGGAAGCGAAGGATTCAAGGTTGAAGGAGGTCGAACATCGCTGGGAAGTGCTGTTCTCATTGAGCGGGCGGTGGGTCCACTTCGTCGCCGCGGGCATCGGCCCCTTCGCGGATAGCGAACAAAAATGGAGTCAGGTGATCCGCAGCGTCCGGCAGCGGCACGAGAGATAGGAGGCGGTCACTGTCGACCGGAGGAGGACCATGGCAGCCAGGCGCGATGCGGAGCCCTCGTGGGTGGATGAACTGTTCGACCTCCTCGTCGTCGCGCCGGTGTGGGCGGGGGCCGTGGCGGCGGCGGTGATCTTTGCCGTGTTCCGGTGGGGGGCGCCGGCGCTGCTGAAGGCGGCGGCCGGGGGAGATGAGTTCGGCGACACTGTGGCGGGCACGCTCGCGATGCTCAGCTCGCGTGCAGCGCCGCTGGCGGCGGGCGTGGTCGTCGCCATCTGGCTGGCAGCCCTGGTCGCCAAGGCGGTCAGGAGACAGCCGCGGCCAAGCGCCAACGCGCCGCCGCCCGCCGCGAGGAGCAAGCCCTCCGCCACCACAACGACGGCAACAAAGCAACCCCGCGCCGCTCCCGCGCCGCCGCAAGCCGTCACCTGCCCCACCTGCAACGCCCCGATGGTCCGCCGCACGGCCCGCTCAGGCCCGCACGCCGGCAAGGCGTTCATGGGGTGTTCGCGGTACCCGGAGTGCCGGGGGATCCGCGATACACCCGCCTACCAGCCTTGACTCAACCAAGCCTCGCGGCACCACTCCCGTATCTGGTCATAGTCTCTAAGCAGTAGCAATCGACGTGCATACGTGTCCGCAAACTGCATCGCAGGGCGCGTGTATGACGAGGTCGTTACAAAGATAAGACGATCCGCTTGGAATTGCTGATTGGCACCTACAAAGGAGCGCACCATGGACACGTCGATTTTAGTGTCACGATACCTCTTCAACTCAACCGCAATTCGGAAGGGAATGCCAGCATCGTGACGCAAGCAGAGCAGGTCTGCTCCGCCGTCGCGAGTCCTCGCAGTTTGCTCGACACGGTATCCAAGCGCACGAAACAGGCTTCCGACGAAATCCTCGAACTGGCCGGGAGTCATTTGAAGGAGCGACTCGCAGCTTTTCTGCACCTGCCGAATCGCCTCTTTCAAAGAGGCTCTGCAGACCGCAATCGCCCACGTCGGAACGATCAAAGGGCTCGGCGCACCAGCCAGGCCCAGGTACTCCACCAGCCGCGCAGCGGGCACAATTGATCGACTGTCCACAACGGATCGAGCTACGTTCACATACTTCGTCACGAAGTCAGATAGCATGTCGAGATTCTGCCGAAGGACGTGCGGAGACGGATTGACGGAGGGGCGCAGATCAAAGTCCCGGACCATCGCAGCCAGAAAAGGATCTCTGCGCCTTGCGGCCCCCTCCAACTCGCGCCTCTCCGCAAGTGTCTCCGAATGCTGATAAATGCGGAACCATGCGGGCTCGTCCTCGTTCGTGGCTTCGAGTGCGTCGTCGTCGCGATCAGGTGCAGACCTCGGCAATAGTCGAAACTCTCTTTCTAGTTCGCCGGGGAGGTGCTCCATGCGTGCCACCTGACTCTCGCAAAACTTGGTCGCTGCTACAAGCGACGCGCCCTGTTCCGGTAAGGTCACCGTCTTCAGCAGAAGCGCCCGGACGATCTCCTCGATTCCCAACTCCGCGCCTTCCTGCTCCAAAAGGCAAGACGCAATCACCGAAGCAACCCCGCGGGCATCGGCTCCCGAAATCACTCTTCCGACGCGGGCGGCTCGCTCCTCGCTGAATCGCTTTTCCTCCTCGTCGTCGTTGTTGAACACTCGTGCCGCTACAAACTCGTCCAGGTCTCCCCGGGCGGCACCGGCCAGGCTGTAGGCGGAGTAAACGGACTGTACAATCGTCCGGCGGTGCGCAATGTTCAGTAATCGCAGAGCCTGCTCAATGTGGCCGGCAGGGTTTCCTGCAATTAGGGCGAAACTGGCCGCGTCACGAATCTGCTCATCAAGATCCTCGAAGCGATTGTCTTTCATTGGAGCCGCTCCTGGCGTGCATCGTATCCGAAAGGCGAAGCAGCCATGGCCTGGCGCGGGCTGTCCAGAGGCTCTACCGATGGTCCAGCCGCGCTGAAAGTGTGTTTTGAGGAGGCGCGATCGAATCTCCCGGCGCCTCCGGGGCATCGGGAGAGGGGGTGTGCCGGAGAGGGCAGCGTCCTCTCCCCAGTGTCGCGGTGGATGATGCATCGCCTTCTCTTGGCCCCAGCGGGGCCGGGGCGAGTAGCCACGGGCGAGCGAGCGTCAGCGAGCCGCCCGTGGTCAGGTGCGTGTGATGGACACCGCCCCGGCAGGGGCGGGGGCGGTGTGGGATCGCTGGACAGACGGCGCGTGCGCTTCGTGTAAAGGCTCGCGTGCTTCGTGTAAAGAGGATGTCGCCTCCGCCCCTCCGGGGCGGTTTCCGTGAAGAAGACGCTGTCCACGGGCGGCCCGCTGCGCGGTCGCGCCCGTGGCTACTCGCCTGCGCCCCGCTGGGGCGAAGAAGCGGCGCGCTGGGGCGAAGAGGCGCCCCGCTGAGGTGAAGAAATGCCGCGCTGGGGCGAAGAAGCGCCGCGTCGGGGTGAAGATTCGCGGTGGGCGTAATCGAATGTCACGAAGCATCCGGCCCATCGGGAGAGGGGGTGCAGAGGAGAGGGCGGAGCCCCCTCAACCCACATCGCGACGGGTCCATTTCAACGGCGTCCGGGGTTCGCGACGGAAGCCCGCAGGAAAACTGCGGCGACCAGTGAACCAAACGAGTACACCGCGCGCTTCAGGGTCATCACACCCCGCGGCCCCATGCCCACTCCAAGGAATCCGCCCATGCGAACCACATTCGTTCTGACCATGCTTTGCTTCGCGACGGGGCTGGCCGGCTGCACGGACACGCACCGGGTCGCCGATGCGAAGGAGGAGCAGCCGTTCGTCCGCCCGGGGCAGCAGGCGCTTGGTGTCGTCGTGTTCAAGTACGGGCCGCTGCTTGCCCACGACTTCGACCTCGTGTGGTCAGACGGGTGGCGAAGATGGAGCGCGACGGACCTCGCCGAGGCAGCGAAGGAGTACTTTGAAGCACAAGGCGGCGAGCGGCAGGTCGAAGTAGACAAGGCCGGCGACGGCGTCCGCACTCGGTACGGCACAACCCACACGATCGTGTGCGTCGATCCTCTCGTAATCCTCGTGACGCCCGTTCCCTACACCCCCGAGGGCCTGCCCGGTCCATACAACCTCAAGACTCGCAACCGCACAGGACTCGGAAACACTTCGCCGACCTCGTTTCAACTGGCGGGGTACGCGTACGGCGCGTCCGCACCCTTTCACGAAGATCTGGCGTGGTACTCTCCAACGCTGAACTGTCCGCCCGCGCCGGCAGAGGTTCTGCCAACCGGCCAGGCCAGGCTCCCGACGATGTGGGGATGGATCGTCTGCCAAAGGGACGGCGATCGCTGGGTGGTCGATGCCGTGATGAAATGACCCGCGCCCCGATGCGCGCTGCGTCGGGCCTGTGTCCCCGGGCCAAACCTTGGGGAGTCGCACATCAACGGCACGTCATTGAACGTCCTTGAGCCTCAGGCGCATCGGGAGAGGGGGTGCAGAGGAGAGGGCAGAGCCCTCTCAACCCACGTCGCAGCGCTTCTGTCCGGCGGCCACGGGCTTCGTGATCTGAAGGGCGGGCCGGTATCATCGGGCCATAGAGGTGGCGTTGTGGCGTTATGGATCGCGCTTATTGGAACCATGGTGTTCATGGGGATCGGGTTGCTGGTGTGGCGCCGGCGCATGGTCGCGTCAGACGACACCGCGATGAGGGAGTTCTTCGCTCAGCCCGGTCTGCAAGGGTGGATCGTCCATGACAGAGGGCCCTACGTCTCTCGGCTTCCCCCCTTCTACGAAGCGATTTTCAGGAGTTCGGGCTTTTTAGGCCTGAAACCATTCGCCACCTTGACGGATTCCGAAGGTGATGTGGCCTGGATCGGCACCGGCCGGGACGTCCAAACCTCGCAGGAGGGCCTTTTCTTTGCTGCGGTCCGCTGCAGGTGGAGCAGTCTGGTCGTGTGGATGGAGGAGCCGCTGCCGTTCTTTCCGCCGAACGATCGCATCACGCCCATGGAGCCGGAGCCGATTCAGCGGGCGATGGAGCGCATCCCCACGTGGCGCCTGTACCGGTGCGAAGGGTCGTACCAGGAGAAGGTGGAAGCCATCCCGCTCATCTGCGACCTTCTGGCGCGGATACCAGACGCGAAGGAGATTGATTGCCGGTCCGGATGGATCGCGATCCGCTTCACAGGCGCTCGGACGCGGGAGGATTGCAAGAAGATCCTCGCCGGCTTCATCACCTTCCAGCAGTCGGTAATGGGAAGTGTCGCACCGGCCGCGGTCAGTGGCTAAGCACCGGAGCTCGCAGATCGGCGTCCGGCGCATCGGGAGAGGGGGTGTGAATAAGAGGGCAGCGTCCTTTCCCCTGTGTCGCGGTGGATGATGCATCGCCTTCTCTTGGCCCCGGAGGGGCTTAGGCGAGTAGCCACGCCCGAAGGGATGGGAGGGGGGGGCGAGCGAGCGTCAGCGA
>CAYWRO010000072.1:0-17620 GCA_964460345.1 uncultured Phycisphaeraceae bacterium
CCGGAGGGTGCCACGGCTCGCCGCTGCTTTGAGCGGCGCAGCCGTGCGGCGCGACTTGCGCGCGCGGGATTGGTGAGTGGAATCCGGTCGCACTGCCCGGACTACACGGCTGCGCCGCGGAGTACCGCGTCGAGCCGTGGCACCCAAGGAGAGGGCACGCACAGTGCGCACAAGTACGGAACCACGAGGGTGCCACGGCTCGCCGCTGCTTTGAGCGGCGCAGCCGTGCGGCGCGACCTACGTGGGCGGATTAATGAGTGGAATCCGGTCGCACTGCCCGGACCGCACGGCTGCGCCGCGGAGTACCGCGTCGAGCCGTGGCACCCAAGGAGAGGGCAGGCACAGTGCGTACAGGTACGGAAACCAAAGGGTGCCACGGCTCGCCGCTGCTTTGAGCGGCGCAGCCGTGCGGCGCGACCCGCGTCGGCGGATTGGTGAGTGGCATCCGGTTGCACTGGCCGGACCGCACGGCTGCGCCGCGGAGTACCGCATCGAGCCGTGGCACCCAAGGAGAGGGCAGGCACAGTGCGTACAGGTACGGAAACCAAAGGGTGCCACGGCTCGCCGCTGCTTTGAGCGGCGCAGCCGTGCGGCGCGACCCGCGTCGGCGGATTGGTGAGTGGCATCCGGTTGCACTGGCCGGACCGCACGGCTGCGCCGCGGAGTACCGCGTCGAGCCGTGGCACCCCCGGGAAGGGGGCGGGCCGAGCCCCCTATTCCATCACCTTCCCTCTCCCCACCATCGCGACCACCACCCCCGCCATGATCAATCCGAACGCCGCGAGGTCGTTCCACCGCGGCTTCTCGTGCAGCACCCACAGCGTGAACCCCAGAAACACCGTCAGCGTGATCGCTTCCTGCAGAATCTTCAGTTGCGGCGCGGTGAAGGGGCCGCCGTGTGAGAAGTGGCCGTAGCGGTTGGCGGGGACCTGCAGGACGTATTCGAAGAACGCGATGCCCCATGAGACGACGATCGCCAGCAGCAGCGGCCAGTGCTCCTTCTTCAGGTGGCCGTACCAGGCGAACGTCATGAAGACGTTGGAGGCGATCAGGAGCACGACGGTCAGGATGGCGCGCGTCATGGCCGGAAGAGTAGGACGCGATCCGGCGCGGCACGTGTTGCGCGCGCAGGCGCGCACGTTTGGGCGCGCCAACACAGAAAAATCTCAAAAATCGTAACCCGCCTCCGCCCCGGCACTTGCATTCAACGCCGCGCGAAAGACGGCTGCTCCTGCGCGCCCGAAGCGGACCGCTCGCCCCTTTGTAGAGGGACCACGAGCGGCCGGGCCAGGGCCAGCCGAGCATGCCCGGGCTCGTGGCCCTCCCGTCTGACTCACTCGCACGGGAGCACCGCATGCCGTTTCAACTTGAACCGTTCGCCGACGTCGGCCTTTCCAACGAACTGCTGTCCGTCCTGGTCGACCAGCACGAGCGCGACCGCCTGCCGGCGCTGGAGCGCCTCTGGCTCTACTACCGCAATCCCACCCGGCGCATCGGCTCACGCGCCGCCCTGCCCGCCCAGGCAGGCGGGCTGCCGAAGCGCATCGTCGGCGCGATCGGCCGCGGCGTCGCCAACATCAACACCGACGACCGCGCCGCTCTGTCACGCGAGGTGGTCGTCGAGAACGACATCGCGTGGCGCGTGCACACGATGGTCGACTTCATGTTCGGCCGGCCGATCGCGATCCTCTCAACGGCGGCGGATGAGCGCAAGCGCCGCCTGATCGAACGCGTGCTCGACGCCGTGTGGGAGGCGAGTGGCGGCATCGGGCTGGTGCAGGACATGGGCCTGTTCGGGCACGTGTACGGCTTTGTTGACCTGGTCGTGCGCGAGGGTGCGGGTGTGCGCGAGGCGTCCGCCGGCGATGGGTCCGTTGACGAGGAGGCAGTCATTCGCGCTGCCGCGGGCGCGGTGCGCATCGAGGTGGTCGAGCCGACGCGCGCCTTCCCGCTCATCTCGACGCGCGACTTCCGCGAGATTGACGCCTTCATCCTGCGTTTCCAGCGTGAGAGCACGGATGTCGGCCCGTCCCGCCGCGGCGTGTTTGAACTTGGCGGGGGGTTGCGCGGCGGGGCCGCGACCGGCGTCTGGCGTCGTCTGTTCGGCCGCGGGGAGATGCATCCCGGGCCACGGAGCGTTAGCGCCGGCGCGGCCGGGGGCGGGGCGGGGGCAGGTGGGCGGCGACTCCACACCGTCACGGAGATCTTCACAGGGTCGCGGCGTCGCCTCTTCCTTGACGAAGGGGACGGCCCGCGATTGCTGGAAGATGAACCGAATCGCATCAGCCCCGGCGCGACGCCCGTCGTGCACATCCAGAACATGTCGCAGCCGCTGCGCTACGAGGGCGTCAGCGAGGTCGAGGCGCTCATTCCGCTGCAGGATGAGCTGAACACGCGACTGAGCGATCGCGCCAATCGCGTGACGATGCAGTCCTTCAAAATGTACCTGGCCCGCGGCATCTCGGGCTTCGAGACCATGCCGATCGGGCCGGGGCAGGTCTGGTCGACGGACAACGAAGAGGCGAGCGTGGAAGCGTTCGGGGGCGATGCGTCCAGCCCGAGCGAGGATGCGCACATCGCCGAGATCCGCGAGGCGCTGGATAAGCAATCGGGCGTGCCGCCGCTGGCGACGGGCGTGGTGCGCGCGAAGATCGGCAACCTTTCGAGCGAGAACGCGCTGCGGATCACACTGATGGGCCTGCTGAGCAAGACGGCGCGCAAGCGCGTGACGTACGGCCGCGGCATCGCCGAGGTCTGCCGCCTGGTGCTCAGTGCGCTGCACGAGGCAGGCGTGCTGGAAACCACGGAGTCGGAGCGCGAAGTGCGCGTGCAGTGGCCCGACCCGCTGCCGCGGAACGAACACGATGCGCTGCTGGCGGCGGAGAAGAAGCTCGCCCTCGGCGTGCCGCGGGATGTCGTGCTCGCCGAACTCGGCTACGGCCCGGGCGATGGCGGCATCGACTGACCGGGCAGGGGCGCTTCGCCTGTTACGACACAACTTGACAACAAGGAGAACCACTTATGACTACGCAACCCGCACCACCTCCGACCGACCGTGGCACAGACGTCCCGCCTGTGACGCCCCCGAACTCCTCCGACGACCCCGCGCAGCTCCGCGAGCAACTTGCCCAGGCCGAGGCTCGGCTCGCAGCGACGCAACAGCGGCATGAACTCGAAGGCGCGCTGCGCGACGCCGGCGCGATCGACGTCGAGGCCGCGGCGATCCTTGCCGAGGCGTGCCGAGGGGCGTCGCAGGAGGCAGACGCCGCGGCTCTGGTGCGCGACCTGAAGGCGCGCCGCCCGTACCTGTTCCGCGCATCGCCCGTGCCCGCCAGCGCCGGTTCTGCGCTGAGTCCCGCCGTGACGCCCTCAACCGACAGCGCCATCCGCCGGGCGGCGGACGAGGCCCGCTCCGGCGACCCCACCGCCGTCCTCCGCTACATGCGCCTAAGGCGCCAGGCAACCTAAGCAAGCGGCCGGTGGCCCCCGCCCTCTGCTCCCTCTCTCTCTCTCTTCTCTCTTCTCTCTTCTCTTTTCTCTTTTCTCTGTTCTCTGTTCTCTGTCACTTCCAACTGCTAAGGAGAAACCATGCCCTTCACCGGAAAGTCAACCTTCACCGCCGGCGCCGACCTGCCCGAAGTTCTCGAAGATGTCTCCGACATCGTCGGCATCGTCAGCCCGTTTGAAACGCCGCTGCTGGATCACCTCGGCGATCCGCGCCTGCTCGCGACCAGCACCGTGCACGAGTGGCTGGAGGATGCGCTGCTGCCCAACACGGACAACATCAACCAGTCCGCGTTCACCCCGAACGCCACCACGGCCACCAGCATCACCGTCGACAACGGCGACCGCTTCCAGGTGGGCGACCAGGTGCGGCCCGAGGGGAGCAAGGAGATCCTGTTCGTCACGGCGATCAGCGGCAACGACCTGACCGTGGTCCGCGCGTATGGCGGGACGAAGGGCGGGGAGCTCGCCGATGATCAGAAGCTCACCATCGTTGGCAACGCCGCGCTGGAGGGGGCTGACCGGCCCGCGACGCGCTTCACGCAGCGTGTGCGGCGCGCCAACTACACGCAGATCTTCACCGCCGGCGTGGAGGTCTCCGGCTCCATGCAGGCCGCGCGGCTGCACGGCGTGTCGGACGAGTTGGACTACCAGAAGCAGGCCCGCCTCCGCGAGTTGCTGCGCGACCTGGAGAACACCGTCATCAACGGCGTCGCCGCGTCGGCCAACCCGCAGGGCACGACGAGCGTGCGCCGCACGATGAACGGCCTGCTGGCGAGCATCAAGACCAACGTGCACACGCCGGGCGACGGCGTGCTTCAGGAGGGCGGCGGTGATGCGAACAACGAGCTGAACGAATCGCTGCTCAACGCCGCGCTGCGCCTGCTGTGGGAGCGGTCGGCCGGGGTGGCGGACACGATCCTCGTGGGCGGGGCGCAGAAGCGCCGCATCAACGAGTTCATCTCATCGGCGCGCGCCTACGCGCCGCGTGATGAACGCGTCCGCGACCTGGTGAACGTCTACGAGAGCGACTTCGGCGTGGCGCGGATCGTCATGTCCCGCTACGTCCCGCCGGACACGATGGTGCTGCTGGATTCATCACGCATCGCGGTGATGCCGCTCTCCGGGCGCTCGTTCCACTTCAAGCCGCTCGCCTCCAGCGGCGACAGCGAGGTCGGCCAGGTGATCGGCGAGTACACGCTCGAGATCAAGAACGAGAACGCCCACATGGTGGTGAACAGCCTGGCGACCGAGTGATCTTCAGTTTCTTCCCTCTCTACCTCTCCTACCTCGCGTGCGGGCGGCTTGACGGCCGCCCGCACGATTCCGCGTCCTGCGTACAGCCGCATCGTCCTCTTCAGGAGACCTCCATGTTTGCTTTCGATCGCGACCTGCTCGTCCTTGAACCGAACCTCTTCCGAGACGTCATGTTCCTCTCGCAGCGTCTTCTCAGTACGACCGGCGCGATCGCCGGCGGCGTGCTCACGCTCGCCTCCGGCGACGCCGAGGCGGCCGGCATCCAGGCGGGGCACATCGTGCTGCACGACCAGAGGCCGCTGGAGGTGGTCGAGCGCCTCTCGTCGACGACGCTGTCGGTCTCGCTCATGCGGGCGTCCATGGACGATCCGCCGATCGTACCGAGTGACGCCGCCAGCGCGGCGGTGACGATCACCACGTTTGCCCCCCAGATCGCGCTGGTGCACGCGGAGATCCTGGCCATGCTCGGTGTCGGCGTCAGCGGCGGGACGGGCCCGGTGACGGAGGATCACATCGTCAACCCGCGGGAAATGGCCCGGGCCGAAGCGCTGGGCGCCCTCCACCTGGTATATGAGGCGGCCGCGCCGCTGGCGGGGATCGGCTCGGCGGTGTGGTCACGCGCGGCGATGTACCGCGTGCGATTCGCCCGCGAGCGCTGGCGGGCCGCGGCGAGGCTCGACCTGGATGGCGACGGGGTCGCGGATGCGACGCGGCGGTTGACGGTGGCGCCGCTGCTGCGCGTGTGAGGAAGTGCTGCCGTCCAGAGCGGACGTCTGCATCGGAACAAGTCAACCAGTGGCAACCAAGAAAGGGAACGCCTCATGCTGCTAACCAACCCTGCCGTTGTTCGCTTCGGCACCCATGTGTGGGAGGATGTGGAGACGCTGGCGGTGGATCGCCAGGCCGACCGGACGGTGATCGAGCACGACGATCTCGGGCCGCACGCGGTGTTTGCCGATGCGCCGGAGCAGACGATGCGGGTGCGCATCATCCGGCGGATCGCGCGCGATGACCTGGAGACGCCCGTGCCGGGAGAGCGCGAGGAGGTCGTCTTTTACGCCTCACCGAGCGGCACGGACGCCGGCCGCCGGCGCCTGAAGGCGACGGCCGTTGTGCTGAGCGTCAAGCACGAACTGTCCGCCGCGGCGGCGCGTCAGGTCATCACACTCGTGGCGGTGTCGGCGTCCGGTGATGCGGATCCGCTGACGGTGGAAGACGCCGCGTGAATCGCGGGAGGAGAAGCGATGTCCAGTTACAACGATGTTGACCTGTTCGGGTCCGGGCCGCACCGATTTGTGCAGGGGCCGCTCGGGACGTACCTGCTGCGGAAGGCGCGCGTGGACCCCTTTCAGGCGGGCAGCGAGGCGATCGGCCCGCTGGAGGAGACCGTCACGGTTCGCGGCCGCCTCGTCGCCGCGGATGCGGGAGGGCTGGCGAGCCTGGTGGATGCGATTCGGGCGGAAGTCACCGACCCGCCGACCGTGGCACGGCTGACCGACGATCATGGCGGCGAGTGGGAGGACATGTCCCTGACTCACTTCGAGCCGTTGGGCGCGGCGCAGCATGGGCGCGTCGCCTCGCTCGAGTACGAGGCGCACTTCATCCGCCTGGCGACAGCGCCGTAAGCGTCGCGGCGGGCACAACCACACTTCAGATGCAGGAGAACAAGCATGGAGACGGAACTTGCCGCGGCGGTCGCCCAGTTCGGCGTTGCGGGACTGATCGGGTGGATGTGGCTGACGGAGCGCCGAGCATCGGCGGACCGGGACAAGCAGCTCAACGATGCGCACGAGCGCATCCTGCGCGACAACGTGTCGCTGGACACGCTGCTCAAAGCGCTGGAGAACAACACGCGGGCGATGACGGCGCTGCAGGCGGCGCACCAGCGCCTGACGGACCTGCTGCTGCCGTCGCGCCGGTCGCCCGCTGGGCGAGAGGCCGCCCGGGTGGCGGCGTCCCCGGAGCCCGGTCCGGATGGTGCAAAGGCCGGCGCGGCCACGGACCGATACGATGGAAGATGATCGCTGCTGTCCGCTCCAGCGTTGCCCGCGTTGCGGCGACCGCCTGTCGCCGGAGCGCGTGCGCGCTGCTGATTGTTGCGGGGGCCGTGACGGGGGCGTGCGAAACCTACGACCTGCCGCCGGGGTCGCGCCCGGTGCAGATTCCCTCCACCAATGTGCCGCCGCTGAACGTCGGGGAGATCGACCTCAGCCCGCTCGTGGTGGAGCGCATCCGCGTGCACCCGCTGACGCGCTGGGAAGACGTGGAACAGGATCCGCGCCTGATCGTGCACGTAGAACTGCGCGACCGGTACGGCCACGCCGTGAAGGGCTTCGGCGAACTGCGCATCCAACTGGAAGGCCGCGGCGAGCGCGACGAGCCGGCCGTGTGGGCGATCGACCTGATCAACCCGGACAACAACGCACGGTACTACGACGACCTGATCTCACGCACGTACCAGGTGAGCGTGACAGGCCTGCCCGGCTGGGTGCGCGACTGGCTGAGCGAGGCGGAGCCGGACGACTGGATGCGCGTGAACGCGTACTTTCGCACGGTGGATGCGGAGGGGCGCGAGCGGGTTCTGCATGATGATTTGCGGGTGCCGCCGTGAATGGGACCGCTGGGTCGTACTGGTCTCACTAGGCGCGGAGAACATGACAACGTACAGCACATCTCGTGAGATCGGCGCCGCTGTTGAGGCGGTGTTCGCCGCGTTCTGTGACCCGGCACGGCTGGCGCGGTGGTGGGGGCCTGCCGGGTTTACGAATGAGTTCAGCGTGTGCGAGTTTCAGCCTGGCGGGCGGTGGGTGTACGTGATGCGCGGGCCGAACGGGCGCGAGTACGCGAATGAGAGCGTGTTTGCGGAGATTGAGCCGCCGCGGCGGGTGGTGATCCAGCACGAGTCGCTGCCGCGGTATCGCCTGACGGTGGAGTTGACGTCTTCGGCGGGTGGGACGATGGTCTCGTGGTCGCAGGCATTTGAGAACGCGGAGACGGGGCGGCGGCTTGAGAAGATCGTGGCGCCGGCGAACGAAGAGAACCTGGATCGGCTGACGGCGGAGGTTGCCCGGGGGTGAATCTCGGCCCGTTGCTGGAGATTCGTGCCCGCGAGGGCCGCGGTTATTGCCCCTGAATCGAAAGCTGCGCGGGTCATGAGGGGCGGACCTGGCGATCTCGCTGCTTGCGCAAAAGGGGCAAGGCTGCGCCGCCGATGCATGTCTTTAGCACGAACAGTTCGGCCGAGTTGCGTTATCGGTCGGCACTGGCGAACCCTCAAGGAGACGACACATGCGCAACACGATGATTTTCGCAGCGGCCGCGGCTGGCCTCCTTCTCGGCGGGTGCTCCGCCACCATGAAGCAGACCGAGGGCGGCAGCTACCTGTACGAGTCCGGCCGGCTGGAATCGCTGGAGCAAGCGAAGCTGGACAAGACGTGGCAAGCGTCGCTGGACGCCATGAAGGATCTTGAGTTGACGCTCAAGGAGACCAAGAAGGATGCGCTGGAGGCGCAGCTTCAGGCCGAGCAGGCCAACGGCCGCAGCGTGAAGGTGCGTTTGTTCCGCGTGGATGACAACACCACGCGCGTGCAGGTCCGTGCCGGCAACACCTTCAGCGCCGATGAGAGCGTCGGCGAGGTCGTGCTCAAGACGCTGCGCAAGCGCATCGACAACCCGCTCCCGGCCGACCAGGCGGGCAAGCCGCTGCCGAGCGAGACGAAGACGCTCGCCGCCGAGCAGACGGACTGATCGCCTCTGCCAAGCCCTTTCCGGCCGGGACGGAGCCCGGCTTGATGCAACCCGCAAGCGCCCGCCCGTCGTGCCTGCCGCGGCTTTCCGTGCCGCGGGGCGCATGACGGCGGGCGCTTTTCGCATGCGCTCTGGGAGCGAGTTCCTGAAGTCGGGCAGCAGTCGTTCTCAGCCTCTTTCAGGGATGCGTGTGCAAGCGCACCTTTTCCAGCATGTCATGCCCCGCGTTTCGAAGCCTGCACAAGCGGTGCCAGTTCTCCTGGCACGCAAGATCGGGCACTTTCACCCACACTTGCGGGCAGACAACCGCCGCGCATGCGCTCACACTATGACTGGAGCGGGGATGACGTCATCCTCGCTACCAAGGGCCAAGGGACCTGAAGGGGCTCGGGAAGGGGCCGCGGGTTCCGGCACGTGCGGGAAGACACGCGGGCGATCGTGAACACACCCGCGCGACAACCGAGGCATCGCGGCCGGCGCGATGCCTGCTTGTGAGCGTTCACGCAGGTGAAAGGAGACCGCCAATGTTGCTTCGGACCAGACTTACGACACTCACTCTTGCGGCTTGCGGCATCGCGCTCGGGGCGTGCTCATCCGCCACAATGCATGATTCGCAGACCGGCGCCTACGTGACGGACGGCGCGTGGGTGAAGTCCGTCGAGAACGCCCCCATTGATGAGGTCTACCAGGCTGCCGAAGCGGCCCTGCGCGACCTGGACATGGAAGTCCAGCGCCGCGAGCAGCGCGCGCTCAACGCCAACCTCAGCGCCGAGGAAGTGGACGGCACCAACATCAAGATCGACCTCCAAAAGCTCAACGACAACTCCACGCGCCTGGCGATCAAGGTCGGCACCTTTGGCGATAACACCGTCGGCACGATGGTGCTGGACAAGGTGCGTGAGAACCTCCGCGGCGGCACCGCCCAGCGCCCGGACACCACCGGCCGCGCAACGCCCGCCGGCTTCCGGGAGCGCGACGACCAGCAGCAGCAACAGCAGCGCCAGGACCAGATGGAGCGCCAACACGAGCAGGAGAAGGAAGACCTTGAGCGGCGGCAGCGCCAGCAGGAGCAGGAACTCGAGCGCCAGCGGGAGTTGCGCCAGCAGCAGCAGCAGCAGCAGCGTGACCGCGACATCGACGTTGACGTCGACACCGATGCCACCGACGATGAGGCCTGGCTGTCGCAGCCGAGTAATCAGGACGATGTGAACGATCCGCCGCAGGACTGACCCTCGGCGGCTCAAAGTCAGTTGGCGGAAGCAAGATGCCGCGCGGCCGCTGGCCGGGCGCGCTTGCTTTCTTTTTGCGCCGGAAACGCCTTTTCGTTCGCTCCTTGACCGGGGCGGAGCATGCGTGGGTACCATCTCCCTCTCACCACGGCGGGCGCAGAGGCCCCCGGAAGCTGAAAGGAGAACGCATGCTTCGAACAGGACTGATTGCACTCGCCGCGGCGGCCGCGGCCATTGCGCTCTCGGCGTGCTCGGCCACGATGCACACCACGCAGGGCGGCACGTACGTCTACGAGCAGCCCTGGCTGGAGACAATCGAGCACGCCAGTCTGGATCGCACCTGGCAGGCGACGCAGGATGCCATCGCCGATTTGGAGTTCACCGTCGATGAACGGGCCAAGGACTCACTCCAGGCAAAGCTCACCTCGAAGCAGGCCAGCGGCACCACCGTCCGCGTCGACCTGCTGCGCATGGACGACGACTCCACCAAGGTGCGCATCAAGGTCGGCGCGTTTGGTGATCGCGAGGTTGCCGAACTCGTGCTCAACAAGATCCGCGCCCGCATCGCCCAGCCGCGACCGGCAGCGCAGTCGGAGGGGCAGGCCGACCAGGCCTCCGCCGAGACCGCCAAGTAAACCCAGTTGTTTCAGGTACGTTCCAACGATCGCACGCCCCCGGGCGTGCGATTTTTTCTTGCTGCCCGGCGGCCTCAGTGCCCACGCACCCCCCCACCGCCGCGTGAAGGCCGGTCAGAGGCGCCCGCCGGCCGCGTACCATCACCCGCATGTGGAACTGCGAACAATTGCGCCATCCGCGGCCGGCGATCCTCGCCGCCGTCGTGCTCACCCCCGCCTCGGCCGCCCTGGCCCAGGACGTCGTCGAGCCGGAGGAGTCATTCACCCTCTGGGGGCTCTTCTGGGGGTCGGCTGACCTCTTTACCCTGCTGCTCGTCATCGGCAGCATTGTCGCCGCGGCGGTGATCGTCCGGTGTGTGATGCGCATCAAGCCGGCCATTCTGCTGGCGCCGGAGTCGACGGAGGCGATCCGTCATCACCTGCGTGCCGGACGCTACAAGGAGTTGGAGCGGTTTGTGGAGGAGGATGACGCGTTTTCCGCCGCGGTGGTGCGGGCGGCGATGCGGGCGCGCAGCGCCGGCGCTTCGCCGGAGGGCATCACGGAGGCGGCGGAACTGGCCGCCTCACAGCGCTGCGCCGACTGGTTCCGCATGATCGAGCCGCTCAGCATCGTCGGCAACCTGGGACCGCTGCTGGGGCTCGCCGGGACCGTGTGGGGCATGATCATCGCCTTTGCTTCGCTCGGCGAAGCGGGCGGACAGGCGGGGCCTGCGGAGCTGTCGATCGGCATCTCCAAGGCGCTCTTCCACACGCTGCTCGGGCTGATGCTCGCCGTGCCGGCGCTGACCGTGTTCGGCTTCTACCGCTCTTACATCGACAAGCTCTGCAACCGCGCAATGCTCGAAGCGGCGGAGTTGGTCGACATGGTGCCGCCCTTGGACCTTGACCCGGGCGCATCACCCGCCACACGCAGCGAAGCCTGAGCCCATGCGCGCACGGATGGGACAGATCGGCAGACGATGGAGTTACGCGGGCGCGGCCGGCGCTGGCGGCGGCAAGCTCGAAGGCGGCATCAACGCGACGCCGTTGATCGACGTCGTCATGTGCCTGATCGTCTTCTATCTCATCGTCGGCCGCCTGGCGGAGGTCAAGCTCAGCGTCGTCGATCTTCCGGCGGCCGCGGCGGGGGTGCAGGACCCGGAACCGGACCTGCTCGTCATCAACGTTGCGCCGGATGAGGCCGACCGAGGCGCGCCCGCGGCCATCACCGTCGAGGGGCGGCGGTTTCCCGATGTGGCGCTGCTGGAATCGGAGATCCGGCGCAGGTTGCAGGATGTCCCCACGAGCGTCGTCGTGGTGCGCGCCAGCCGCCGCCTGCCGTGGGCGCAGGTGGAGCCGGTGATCGCCGCGTGTCGCGAGGCGGGGGCGCCCCGCGTGCGCCTC
Source organism: uncultured Phycisphaeraceae bacterium (assembly GCA_964460345.1). Lineage (GTDB taxonomy): Bacteria > Planctomycetota > Phycisphaerae > Phycisphaerales > UBA1924 > CAYWRO01. The sequence continues at coordinate 11,756 of CAYWRO010000072.1, forward strand.
GCGACCGAGCTTGAGGCAATCAGCACGCCGGGAGGCGGCTCATGAGCGCCGCCCGTGCAGCTGCGCGAGGCCGCCCGCCGCCGCCGCGGCGTCGCCCGCTGCGCCGCCGCGATGCGCTCCACACGCACTCCCTCCGCTTCGGGCCGAACATGACGCCCATGGTTGATGTGGTGATGGTCATCCTCATCTTCTTCATGGCCGCGACGACGTTCGCCGGCGATGAGTTCTTCCTGAGCGCGGGGCTCGTCCGTCAAACGCCGGCCTCAACACAACCGCGCGCCGACGACCCTTTCGCCCTGCCGCCGGTGAGGCTGACCATCGCCCTGAGCGCTGCCGACGGCCGCACGATGGCCACCGGCATCGGCCTGGAGCGCGCCACGCCGGCTGAGCTTGCCGCAGCGCTGGCCGCCTTCACCGAAGGCACCGCAACCGACCGCATCGTGCTCATCATCAGTGCGGAGCCAAACGTGCCGTACGCCGACGTCGTGCAGATGCACGATGCGGCTACACGACTGGGAATCGAGAAGGTCGCTCTGCAGGCGGAATAGAGGAAGCCTGCTCGAACGCTTTGATCTGCGATTCGGCGGTCAATACCCCGCCGGCTCTCCCCCCTTCCGCGAATCCGAGTGCGCCTGCCACGCCGCCTCGCCATCTGCCGTCGTCCGCCGGATGAGTTGCACCACTCCCACGCCGCCGCGGCGTTGCGTGCGGTGGCCGCGTTCGGCCAGTTCATCGTGCAGCGCGCGGTCGCGCGCCAGCGCCGGCTCCAGCCCCAGCGTGTTCGGCATCCACTGGTGGTGAAAGCGCGCCGACTCGACCGCATCCCGCGCCGTCATGTCAAAGAGCAGCACGTTGAGAATCGCCTGCATCGTGCCCGTGATGATGCGCGGCCCCCCGGACGCACCCGCCACGACCGCCACTTCGGCTTCCTCCAAATCTGTGCCTGCCAGGACGATTGTCGGAGACATCGATGAAAGCGGACGCTTTCCGGGCTCCGGCAGGTTCGCATCCGCCTGCGTCAACCCGAACGCATTCGGCGCGCCCCGCCGCGTCAGAAAATCATCCATTTCGTCATTCAGCACAAATCCATACTCATCAACCGCGACGAGCGAACCGAAAAACAGGTTCACCGTCTCGGTGCACGCCACCGCGTTGCCCTGGTCATCGACCACGGAGAAATGGCTCGTCCCCGCATCGTCCGGAAGCTGCTCGCGCGACATCGCTCCGCGCTCGCGCGGCGGCGGCGTGCCGTATGCCTCCGGCGGATGCGTGCTCACCGGGTCAAACAGCCCCGCCGCCGCATCCAGCACACTACCCGACAGCAGGTAATCCACCGGAACCTCGGCAAAAGCCGGATCCGCCAGGTGCCGTGCCCGGTCCGCAAACGCATACTTGAAGCACTCCGTAATCAGGTGGATGTACCGCGCCGAGTTGTGCCGCGGCGGAAACGCCGCGCCGTCATCCAGGCGATCCAGCATCCCGAGCATCTGCAGCATCGCCAGCCCGCCGGACGATGGCGGCGGCATGACAATGAAGGTATGGCCCCGGTAGACCGCCCGCAGCGGACGCACCTCCTGCGGCTGATACCCCGCCAAGTCCTCGAGCGTCATGTCGCCCCCGGCCTCAGCGACCGCTCGAACAATCGCCTTGGCGACCGGCCCCGTGTAAAAGGCGTCGCGCCCGTCGCGCGCAATCGCATGCAGCAGGCGCGCGTGCTCCGGGTTCAGTATCCGGTCCCCCACCTTCACCTGGTTTTCGCGCGCATATCGCCGCCACACAAAGCCAAACAGATCCTGCCGCGCCGGATCTTCCGCAATCCACTCTCCCTCCTCCAGCGCGGCAGAGACAAAGTCCTCATCCGCGATGAACCCCTCCCGCGCCGCTCGTATCGCCGGCGCCAGCACCGTCGCGCGATCCAGCACGCCATACCGCTCATGTGCATGCAGCAGCCCCGCCACCGTCCCCGGCACCGCCACCGCCGCGCCCCCCTTCGTGCTCGCGTCCGGCCCCTTCGTTTCAAAGTAGTCCGGCCCCGCCGCGGCGGGCGCGGTCTCGCGATAGTTGATCGCCGTCACCAGCGGCGTCGTCGCCGTCGGATGCTCCTTCAGATAGATGACCATGAACCCGCCCCCGCCAACCCCGCACGAATACGGCCGCACGACGCTGAGCGTGAACGACGTCGCCACCGCGGCGTCCACCGCGTTGCCCCCCTGCCGCAGAATCTCCGTCCCCGCCTCCGACGCCAATACATGATCCGCCGCGACCGCCGCCCGCGGATACGTGTGCTGCCCACCTGCCCGCGGCCCCGAACATCCGACCAGAACAAGCAGCGTAACCAGGATCGCCGGAAGCCGAAGCGCCCCCCCACCCCCCGCACGCCCCGCACGCCAATCAGAGGGCGCACCGACCGCCACTCGCAGCCGACGACGACGCCGCACGCCGCCGCAACAACTCACAGCACCTCGAAATGCTCCTCGAGCAGGTGCGCGGCGATGTCGATGAAATCGTGCTCCGTCACCAGCCCCAGCAGCCGCCCCGTTTCGTTCACCACCGGCAGGCACGCGACCTTGTGCTCGCGCATGAGTCGCACCGCTTCCAGCGTCGTCGTATCCGGCCGGCACGTGATCGGATGGCACTGCATGATCTCCTTGACGGGGATGGGCCTGTCGATCCCTCCCTCCCGCGCGAGCAGCCGAAGCAGCGCACGGTAGGAGACCAGCCCGCGAAGATTGTGCTTGTCGTCCTCCACCGGAACATGCCGGATGCGCTCCCAGTCCATCAGCGTCGCCACCATGTCGATGACCTCGTCCTCCTGCACGGTGAACAGGTCCGTCGTCATGTACTGCTCAACACGCTGATAGCACGTCTGCCACGCCCCCGCCTCCTTGAGCTGCGCGATCGGCCACGTGTGCACCGGATGGTTCTCGCGCTGCCGGTGAAACGTCGCCGCCGTCAACGCCATCAGCCGCTCGGCGCGCGTCCCCTGGCCCTTCATCGCCGCCACGGAGTCAAGCAGCCACTGCGCCCCCGTCTTCCGCGTCCGCGCCCGCGCCTCGATCACGCCCAGGTACCCCTCCACGTCCCCCGCCGTCACGCCCGCATCCCGCAACCCCTGCCGCGCCAACGGCAGCAGTTCGCTTCGAATCAGCTCCGTCGCCGTGACCGAGCGGCCGTCCAGCCAGTTCAGCTCCGCCGCCAGCCCGAGGTTCGCGGCGCTCAGGAAGTTCGAGCGCGCCTCATCAAAGTCCAGCCGCTTCGGGATCTCGCCAAACGCCTGCGGCCCCGCCAGCATGAGCCCGAACCAGAACGCCGCATTCGCCACTTCATCCACGATGGTCGGACCGGCCGGCAAAATCCGGTTCTCAATGCGAAGATGCGCCGTCGGCTGCGGCGCGCGATGCGCGCCGTTGAGCCCGCCATGCGGTGCGCCATCTTCCGCCGCGGCACGCGCCACCGGATCCGCCGTCGTGCTGATCCCGTAACACGCCCGGTTCCACCGGTAGACCGTCGAGTTGTGCAGTTGCAGCGCCTGAAGCTGCGGCAGCCCCCCGCGATCAAGCACGGCGTTGGCGTCCTCATCAACCTCCCGCCCCAGGATCACCCGAAACCGCGCGATGTCCGCCTGAAACAGCTCCATCACTCCCTCGGTCACCCATTCCTCGCCGAAGCGCACCCGCCCCACCACGTCCCGCTCATGCGGCGTGTCCAGCCGCGTGTCCACTGTCTGCTGAAAGATCGCGATCCGCGTCTCCCGCCACAGCCGCTTGGCGAACAGAATCGGTGAGTTGCACCCCACCGCCAGCACGGGCGCCGCAATGAGCTGCGCCACGTTGTACGCCCTGGTGAACTCCGCCGGGTTCACCTGCAGATGGAGCTGAAACGACGTATTGAGCGCCTCGAGCATGATGCTGTCATGCTCCACCGTCAGTTCATCCGTTCCCTTGATCTGCAGCTCATACGGCCCGCCGCGAAGACGCGACAGCGCATCGTTCAACGCAAAGTACCGCGGCCGGTCTGAGATGTTCTCACGCCCGAGGTGATTCATCGTCAGCGTGGGAAGGATCCCCGTCAGCAGCACCTCCGCCCCGTGCCGCTGCGCCGCGGCACGCACCAGGTTGATCTCCTCGTGCAGCGCCGCCTCCAGCCGCGAAAGACAGTCCCCCGTCAACTCCAGAGGCGGCAGGTTGACCTCCAGGTTGAACCGCGCGATCTCCGTCGTGACCCGCGGGTCCTCAATGTCGGCGAGGATCTCCATCGCCAGCGGCGCAGGCTGCCAGTGCGAATCGACCAGCACGAGTTCCTGCTCCACCCCGATCCGCGCCGGGCCGGATTCCAGCCGCCCCTCCGCAAGCATCCGCTCCAGCGCCCGCGCATCGGCCAGCAACGCCTTCATGAACGCGCGGCGTTGGTCCGTGCTCAAGTCGGCGTGAATCTCCTGGGTCCCCACAGGCGCACCTTCCTCGCAACCGCCGCGCTCCGGCAGCAGATAGCCAAGTCTCCCCGAAGTCACACCGCTCCGCAAGCGGCATCAGTTCGGCTTATGTGCTTATGGAGTTGCCGAGGTGGAAAAATGGGGAGGCATGCCACCCAAACCGGGGAGCAGAGCCTGGAAGGACCCCTCAGGCCGAGTCGACGCCCTCCGTCTCCGTCTCCGCCCCACCCTCGTGCGGCTCAATGTGCACCAGCACCGCATCCACCTCCGGCAGCGCCTCCCGCAGCCGCGATTTGATCCGGCCCGTCACGCGGTGGCTCTCCAGTACCGTCATCATCGGGTCCACCTCCACGTGCATGACCACGCGGTACCCGCGCCCCGAACGACGCACCTCGCAGCGCTCGATCCCGAGCACGCCCTCCACCTCCGCCGTCCGCGCCCGCACCGCCTCCGCCACATCCGGCGCGTGCCGGTCGAGCAGTTCCGCCAAGGGCTCGCCGATCAGTCGCACCCCGTTCACCACGATCACCACCGCCGCGGCGAGCGCCGCCACATCATCCGCCACCGCAAACTCCGGCCCGCCGATCAGCGCAACGGCGATCCCAACAAGCGCGAAGCCGCTCGTCACCGCATCCGCTCGATGGTGCCACGCATCCGCGTGCCCCGCGCTGCTGCGCGCCTTCCGGGCCGCGCGGCGCGTGATCCGAAATAACGCCTCCTTCACCACGATCACGCCGATCAGCACGAACAGCGTGAACGGCGCGGGCCCCGGATGCGGCGTGAGAATCTGCCGCACCGCCTCCACCCCGATCCCCACCCCCGCCACCACGATCATGCACGCCACCGCGAGCGCCGCGAGCCCCTCCGCCTTGCCATGACCGAAGGGATGCTCCTCATCCGGCGGCCGCCCCCCATATCGCAGCGCTCCCCAGATCACCGCCGAGCCGACGATGTCGATCAGCGACTCCGCCGCATCGGCCACCAGCGCGAAGGAGTGCCCCAGCACACCCGCCGTCAGCTTCACACCCGCGAGGAGCGCGTTGGCCACCAGCCCAAGCAGCGCTGCACGCTCAGGAGCCGCCCGAAGAGAAGGTGAAGGCGGAGCAGGTCGCACAAGGAAGGGTACCGTCGCCCGCCCGGCCCCCGCCGCGCCAGATCCGACTCCCGACGCCGCTCACATCCCCAGCGGTGCCCGCTTCGGCTCTCCCGACCGCCGCGGGTACGTCCGCGGCGTCAGCGTCGCCTTCTCGATCACGATGATCCGCCCCGTCGGCGTCTGTGCGATCCCCGCCGCACGTCCCCCCAGCTTCCCGAGCGCTATGCCTGCTTCCGCAAGCTCCCGCTCCGCCTGTTCGCCTTTCACTGCCAGCGCGACGCCGCCGCGCCGGACCAGCGGCACGATCAGCTCGGTAAGCATTGCCAGATGCCCCACC
>CAYWRO010000073.1:0-17584 GCA_964460345.1 uncultured Phycisphaeraceae bacterium
CCGCGTCGTGCTCGCCGAGATATGCCTCGGTCTCCACGATGCGACCACTCGCTCGCCCCTCGCTGGTATCCACCCGCAGAACGGAACCGAGCAGGTCGCGCGCGACCTGCTCGGTGTCACGATCGTAGAACGAAGCCGGGATCGGTTCGCCGCGCGAGCGCTGCGCGGTGCGCGCAGCCCGCGTACTCACACCGCGGAGCCCTCTCCCCCCCCGGCTGCCAGGGCGTCGACGGCTGGCTCCTCGTCGCCGTCCCCTGCTCGGATCTCCGCACCGCGCGGCTCGACCTTCCCCCGCCGCGGCTGATCGCACGCCTGAGGCCCCCGCTCATCGCCGCGGCCGACTCGCTGCGGCTTGATGTGCCCGTGCCCCCGCCGCGAGCCTGAGCGCCGGCGCGCCCTCGCTCAAACGCTTTCCGCGCGCCGCCACCGGTGCGCGCCCGCGTGCGCGCGCCTCTCCGCGTCTCAATCACGATCTATCCCCAACACGGAGCTCACCCATGCACGTGGCTCACCAGTCGCGCACGCGGTGCGCCGGTTTCACGCTGGTGGAGTTGCTCGTCGTCATCGCCATCATCGCGACGCTCATCGCGATGCTCCTGCCCGCGCTGGCCGCCGCGCGCCAGAGCGCAAAGGCCGTGCGCTGCCTGACGAACCTGCGCACCGCCGGCCAGGCGGTCACCTCCTACCACAATGACAACAACGGCGCCTTCCCCATCTCCAGCCACACCACCGGCTCTCTCACCGACGCCGCCTCGTGGCTCATCGCGCTCGAGCCTCACGGCGTCACCGCGCCGATGCGCCTTTGCCCCGACGATCCCGCGCGCCACGATCGCCTCAGCAGCTATCTCACCAACGACCACTTCGAGCCCCTCGTCGCCGGCATCGACTACAACCCCTTCACCGGCCGCACGCTCCCCGGCGGACGCCGCGTCGCCTACACGCGCATCTTCCAGATCCCCAACCCCGCCGAGACGATCTACGCCGCCGAAGCCGCCGGCGACGGCACGGTGGATCACCTCCACTCGATCGGCTGGACCTCACCGGCCGACATCCCCCAGTGGATCGCCGTCGAGCGCCACGCCGGCGCCGCCAACTACCTCTTCGCCGACGGCCACGCCGAGGCCATCTCCTGGCCGCGGCTGCAAGCGCGCTTCACGCCCAAGTCACTCCTCTTCAACCCCGAACCACACCGCTGAAACAGCATCACATCAAGGACCAATCATGCGTACGACCATCGCTTCCATCTTCGCCGCGCTCCTCACGGCCTCCATCGCCTCCGCGCAGCACCACATCCACATCACCGTCGATACCTTCGTCGACGGCGACACCCCGACCACGCGCATCGACGCCGGTTACAACGCCTCCGAAGCCGCCTTCGACATCGACGCCGACGGCCGCCTCACCGAAGATGGCGACATCGCCGTCTTCCGTCTCGTTGATCCCGCGCCCGCCGCGCTGCTCCCCGGCTGGCACGCCGGCCTGGCGCTCACGCTCACCAGTGACTTCTACTTCGCCACCGGACGCCTCGCCGGCGGCGACTTCCACTACGAGCTCGTCGCCGTCGAGCCCGCCGCGCCTACCTCCCCGCCCGCTGACGCCGTCCTCGGCATCTTCCACGGCGCGACTCCCACCATCGAGGCAGACTCCACCGCACTCGATCGCACCGCACGCAGCTTCCCCGTCGGCGCAGGCGGCCACCCGCACGGCCAGTTCCAGGCCCTCAGCGCCCGCGGCCTCTACGACATCACGCTCATCGCCTGGGACGCCAACGCCCTCTACGCCGACTCCGAGCCCGTCACCTTCCGAGTCAACACCTGCGCCGCCGACCTCACCAACGACGGCACGGTCGACGTCTTCGACCTGCTCGGCTACCTCGACGCCTGGTTCGCCGCCGACCCCCACGCCGCCGACCTCACCGGCGACGGCACAGTCGACGTCTTCGACCTGCTCGGGTACCTGGATCTGTGGTTCGCCGGCTGCTGACCCCATCTCCGCCCGTGGCACAGGCGCCCCGCCTGTGTCTCCGTTACCCGTGGCACAGGCGCACCGCCTGTGTCTCCGTTAAGAGAGCCCGCCACCGCTCGCCGCGGCACCCCCGCGGCGCAGCAGCGCCGCCGCGCAAGCAGCCTCCAGTCCGCCCGATAACTCCCCGCTCTCCCCGCGCCGGTGCCACGGCTTGTCCGCCCCAGGGGCAAGCCGTGCCCTAGGCATCCGCTTCCACGTCTCGCGCTAGGGGAAACCCCGGAATGCCCCCACGTTCGGGGCGAATCTTGCACCAGAGCGACGTTTTCTGGTAGACTCGATGCTACCTTGACACCGACACGACCTACTCGGGAGGCCCGATCTGACCGTGAGGCAGAAGTAGCGATTGGTCGCCGACGCAACGTAGACCGGCCCACCAAACCAATCGGGGTCTGGCGGGTTACGGAGAAGTTGAGCAAGCACTCATCACCAAGCATTAGTCCTGAGCTAAATGACAAAGCACTTCACAATTGACGCGCGCGCGATGCTGACTTGGGGTCGCGAGAGCATCAAAGACCATACGACTGCGGTTCTGGAACTCGTCAAGAATGGCTATGACGCACACGCGACGATTGTTGAAGTCGAGATAAAAACAAGTCTCTTCGCAGCTGGAGGGCCTTACATACGCGTAGCAGACAACGGCACAGGTATGTCTGAGGAAGATGTTGCGCGTCACTGGCTGCGCCTCGGATACAGTGCGAAGCGTGACGAGCGGTTTACATCCCGAGGGCGCCGCAAGACGGGTGAAAAAGGAATTGGTCGAATCTCCGCTGACCGCCTCGGCGCGTTGTTAGAACTCCGCTCCCAATCTCGCAAGAAGGCAGCCGTCGGCCTACGAGTAAACTGGCAAGCTTTCGAGGTGAGTGGCCGTGATTTAGCCGAGATTCCAATCGATGAGATCGCTCCCGTCCGTTTTTCAATTCCGGCACCTTCGAAGTGGAATGCCAGTTCGAAGCAGTACAGCGCGGCGCCAGGTTCACGCCAAAATGGGCCAGGACGACCAGGAACAGAGCTCATCATCCGCGAGTTGCGGCAAAGCTGGGAGCCGGAAGACATACAGGAACTGCACCGACAGCTTTCTCTGCTGCGCCCGCCGTTTGAAGTCGTCGAAGATTTCCAAATTCGACTCGAATCAGACGTGGACACCAACTGCAATGGTGTCGTCGCATCTCCGCTGATGGCAAGTGCGGCGATTGACGCTACTTTCATCTTGCATCTAAACGGGAACGTAGAGGGAACGATATCCCACCGCATCGCATCATCGCGACGGCGAGTCCAACAGACGTTCTCTTTGCCGGTGGATCAAATGATTCATCCTCGCCAACGGCCAGGAGGCGAGGGGACCCGACGCAAGATGGTGCAAACATTAGGTCCCGTGAGAGCGCGATTGCTCTTCTACCCGCAGAAAGCTGAAACGGTCCGCGGACTTGACTTCAATCTTGCCGACTTGCGTGAGTTTCTTCAGACAAATGCCGGTGTCCGGGTGTACCGTGATAGTGTTCGAGTGCCACCGTATGGCGACCAAGGCAGGCCCGAAGGGGATTGGTTGGCGTTGGGCGATCGTAAGGCCCGCAATCCCGCTGGTCCAACCCGGCCCGACTTTCGGGTGTCACCGTACCAACTGGTCGGAGCAGTATTCATCGGTAGAGATTCAAATCCTCACCTAGTCGACACATCCGGCCGTGAAGGCCTGGTAGCCGGCGAAGCGTTGGCTCTCCTCAAGAGCTTTCTCATTGGATGCTTAACAAGGCTTGAAACCCATTATCATAAGTTATTCGTCAAGGCTGCTGTGCCTGCTGAGGAGCAAGTACATAGTCCGCGAGATACCGTCGATGAGTTACGTATACAGATATCAGAGTTGGCTGCATCCATTCGAAAGGCTGAGCACCAGTTGCCTGCGGTAGTGACACCGCAGATAAGTCGCGTTGCGCAAAAGTTAGCGGCAACTTCTGAGACCCTGAAGCGCGCTGAAAAGACGGTTGAGGATCTAAGCTCGCAAGCTGCGATTAGCCGCACACTGGCGACGATTGGGATTGCAGCAGCAACGTTCGGCCACGAAACGCATAGGGGACTCGATAGCATGGCGGCGTCCCTGCATGCTGCGAATTTCCTGTTGACCCGCGGTGAGCCGGCGGAGTCTGTTATGGAGGAGTTGGAGAAGGCAGTGGCCGCTGCCTCACAAGTATCGGCATGGGGGGGATTTGCTTTGGGGCGCGTGAGGCGCGACAAGAGAACAAGGCGGTTAAGAGATGTTGCAGCAATTGTAGCAAATGTCGTCGAAGAGTTGAGGCCAGCGCTCGAGGCAAGCTCCATTACTCTAAATTGTAAGGCAGAGCTGCTAAAGGCACGAGTGTTCACGATAGACGTTGAATGCGTAGTCATCAATTTGCTTACAAACGCATATTATTTTGCAAAGCAATCACAGCGGGAGCGCCGCGTATCTGTTACGTTAAGGCCGAAGAAGTGGCGGGGGCGGTCAGGATTCCAGATTTGCGTAGGCGATTCAGGCCCGGGTGTGGCAGAGGAAGCGCGGGAGCGGATCTGGGATCCGCTGTACACCACAAAGACTGACGAAAGAGGGACCCCGGTCGGAACTGGCCTTGGGTTAGCCCTTGTCCAGGCGGTTGTCCAAGATGTTGAGGGAGCGCGGTTTGTCGACAACGATCCGAACCTTCATGGGGCCCGGTTTGCTGTATGGCTGCCGGATGGTGGAGCATAGAAGATGCCAGCAATTGCCGTCATCGACGATCGGCAAAGCGATCGTGAGACAATTAGTAAAGTTATACAGAGTTTGATGAAAGAGCCGGGGAAGGAGGGGTGGATCGTGATCGCGGATGATCCGCCGAGTGACGAACGTGAGATTGTGGCGTGGCTAGACGAGCACGATGCCGTGGTCTTGGTGGCGGATTGGCGCCTGAATGAAGGAGCAAAGGGGGCTCGCGTCGTGAACTACGAAGCGAGTGCCTTAGTCCGGGAGATCCGACAACGGCGCCCCGCGTTTCCGATTTGGATTGTGACAGGTTACAAGAACGAGGTGATGGACTATCTGAAAGACGTCGAGAATATCGTCGATCGTCGCGAGTTCATGCAGAATGCGGAAGTGTTGGTGTCACAAATGGTACGAGCAGGGCAGAGGCGACACGAACAGCAGAGGGAGCAGTTTCGTCGATTCGATGAGTTGGCTCAGAAGGTAGCAAAGGGCGAAGCGACCGTTAAGGAGAAAGATGAACTGCGAGGGTTGCAGGGATTTGTTCAGGCAGAACTTCAGGGTGTTGTCAATCTTGATGGTGCAATAGGGCAGATTGAGCAACTATTAGATGAGGCGGAAGGATTGCGACGAACGGTAGAGGGACGGTTGCGACGGAGGAAGGAGGGCTAGCGACACCGTGAAATGGGCGTGTTTATGCGGAAAGACTAGACAACAGCCTGCCTCTGGGTCATGGCGAGGATGGAAGGCACACATTGCGGACGAGTGCGATGCGAGGTGCGTGTACTGTGCTGTGCACGAAGCGAGGTTTGGTGGAATACGCAACTTCCACGTAGAGCACTATAGGCCCAAGGCACGGTTCCCAGAGTTGGAGAATGCCATTTCAAACTTGTACTTGGCGTGTGCGATTTGCAATGTGTTGAAGTGTGATGATTGGCCAAACGAGCCAGCTCAAGATCACACTGTACCAGCCTATCCGGATCCAGCATGCACAGACTACAACGAGTTGTTTGAAATGAATGGAGAGTTTACTCTTAGCTCAGGGCATTTGGCAGGTCAGTACATCATTGAGCGCATGATGCTCAATCGTGGCCAGCTCGTCTTAGAGCGCCGGCTCAGTGCCGTGGTGGATCGGTTCAATGAAGTTGCGCACTGGATTAGGGCGCACTGTGGCAGAATGGAGCAGGATGAGTTGCAGGTAGCCGTGAGTGTGCTGGCCGAGGTTGGGCCAGCAGTTGCAAAGGCAACAACGACGATGCGACCCTACGGAGACGGTGACACAAAGCGGGCTAGAGTGACGAGGAAGGGGACCAGGGTAAAGAAGTAATGCTTCCGACGGTGAGGTGTCTGCATCTGATGCGACGATTGAGGTGCCGATCGCTTTTGTCGGAGGCGAGCAGGGCCATTAGCTGCTCGCACTTAGTCGTGCTCCCATTTGTGGGGCGGGCGACGATGAGATGGTTTTCAACGGCTACTCGACGCTGGCCCAGCACGAGAGTGGCGACGGCGCGGCGTCCCTGTCCCGGTCGGGATGTTCGGCGGATTGCGACGAATGGTGGAGTTGCGAGCGTGCCTTGGAAACTACGACGCTCATTAATACGCCGTATTGTAGACCAGGGAGAGGCGTTGCGCGCGTGCAGATACGCGACGGTGGGTCCCTGCGGGCGATGACGGTGTGGAACTACCGCGCCGACGGATACGTGGAAGTGAGCGCCGACCTGGTGTCGGCCCTGAGTGGTCGCCCCCGCTTGCGTCGAAGCGGACGGTCTGCACGCGTACATTGTATTTAGAAACACGTCGACGTCAGCCTCGCGCGAAAAAGTACCCAGGGAGAGAGTGCGTGAGTCCAGGATGTGGCGATTCAAATCGACGCGCCATGCACGGTAGCTAGAGCCGGTCCGTAGAACCTCGGGCAGGATGGCGACGATTTGTGTTCCAGGACGAGCCAGGGATGCCGCGCGATGAAGAAAGAGGGCAGCGGCGTTGACTGTGCCGCGGCGCCAACGATGGTCGCCACTTAAGGTAAGGCGGCAGAAGGGAGGATTCATGATGATATGTGTAGAGATACCCCAGGACACATCTGACCGGAGACTATCGCACACTCTAATGTTAGTCAGCAGCGGTGCGAGCGTCGCGGGCGCGGCGTCGAGCCGTGCTCCGCGCAGGCGTGCGAGGAGGACAAGGCGGAGTCGGGCGGCGTGCACGAACTCGGGGCTAATGTCGTGGCCAAGCAGGACCTCGTTCCAAAGGGCAAGCGTGGCTGATACCGTGTGAGCTGTTCGTAGATGTCGGGCAACTGGGAGAAGTAGGTCCCCGGCGCCGCACGCGGGGTCGAAGACAGTTGTACCGTCCCAATCTGTGACCGACAGCGATGCCGTAGCCTTGTCGGCCAACGAAGAGGGCGTAAAGAACGCTCCTAAGCGCCGACGGGTGGTCGTGGAGAGCAGTTCCGAACAGCGGGCTCCTGCCGCCCCATTCAGCAATCTACTGCAATCGGCCGTGTCCGGTCGCGCAATGGCCCTATAGAGCTCCGGAAAGAAGTGACGAAAACGGCGAGTGATCGTGCTTGCCATCGAGAATCATTCCCTCATATCGGCTCGTATCAGCGCGGAGGATGAAGAAAGCTGTGATGCAAAGGGCCAGGCGAGGTGTTGAGTAAGGCAGCCTTACTGACGCTTTAGATCCCTCGGCCTCGGTATCCCATACCGATCCATCCTCGACAGCAAGGTCCGCGGATTCACCTCCAGCTTCGCCGCCGCCCCCTTCGGCCCGAACACCCGTCCCCCGCAGCTCTCCATCACGTGCATGATGTGCAGCCGCTCCAACTGCTCGGCCGTCAGGTCCAGCAGGATGTCGCGCGTCTGGGTTCGGGGGGAGCCGCCTCCGCTGCCGGCGGCGCCGCCGCGGCCGCTCATCTCCGGGGCGGGGGAGTCCGGTAACTGGATCTCCAGTTCCTCCCCTTCCGGCACCAGGGTGGCCCGCTCCACGGCGTTGGCCAGTTCCCGGATGTTCCCCGGCCAGCGGTAGGCCATGATGCGCCGCAGGCTCGCCGCGCTCAGCGGCCGCGGCGTGCGCGCCATCCGCTTGGCGACGCGCCGGTGCAGGTACTCGGCCAGGTCCTTCAGGTCTTCGCGCCGTTCGCGCAGCGGCGGCACCTCGATCCGGAAGACGTTCAGCCGGTAAAACAAGTCCTCGCGAAACTGCCCCCGCTCCACCTGCCGCGCGAGCTCTCGGTGCGTCGCGGTGACCACGCGCACATCCACCCACACCGTCTCCGTCCCGCCCACGCGCTGAAAGCTTCCGTCCTGCAGCACGCGCAGCAGCTTCGCCTGGGCCTGCAGCGGCAGTTCCGCGACTTCGTCCAGGAAGAGCGTCCCCCCGTCGGCCACCTCGAACTTGCCCAGCCGCTGCCGATCTGCCCCCGTAAACGCCCCGCGCTCGTGGCCAAAGAGTTCGCTCTCGATCAGACTCTCCGGAAGCGCGGCGCAGTTCACTGCGACAAAGGCGCGCTGCCTGCGCCTGCTCTCGGCATGGATGGAGCGCGCCACGAGTTCCTTGCCGCTGCCCGTCTCGCCATGGATCAGCACCGTCGCATCGCTCTGGGCCACCATCGACACCTGCTCGCGCACGCGTTGCAGCGCCGCCGAGTGGCCGATCATCACCGGCGGTTCATCCGCCGGCCCGCCCGCCAGCTCCGCCGTCACGCTCGCCAGCCGCGCCCGCTGCTTCTCGCTCTCGGCCAGCCTCGCCGAAAGCTGCGCTGCCGTCTCCAGGGCCGCCCCCTCCTTCGAGGCATCCACCATCACCACCATCCGCCACCGGTCCTGTGGGAACTCCAACGCCGCGGCGTCCGGCTCGGGTGGAAGGTCGAAGTCCGACCAGTGCACCAGCACGCTCGACAGCCCCGGCGTCCCCGACCGCGCCCGCAGCCGCCCCCGGATCGGCCCCGGCTGCGAGTCCGTGATCGCCCGGACAATCTCCTCCCCCCCATGAAAAAGGGACGCCAGGGGCCGGTACGAGAGCGCATGCACCGAGGTCTCATTCAGGCAGCGCCGCAGCTCCCGGTTGATAGAGATGATGCGATGCTCGGTTGTGACCAGGGCGCCGGCGATCGGCAGGTGCTCGAAGACGTCGCTGATGAGCGATTTCGCATCAACCATGGCCATGGGGGGTGCTCCTGTGGCTCGCGTTCCGGATCAGTTGGGGATCGTCGGGAGAAGTACGATATTTCGTACTTTCGCTAAAAAGTACGACAGGTCGTAATTCATACTACGAAATATCATACTTTTTGCCATCAATCCTTGCCCAGGCTCCCCAGACGGATTGGCATACCACTTGCCATATCCCTCCCGTCGGCCAAGCAGCCGACACCGATTCCGGGGAGAAATTCCCCGTCAAATCAGATTCCGTCAGCGGGCGCTGCGTTGGCGCCCTGAAAGCGAACGTCGGGAGTGGTCAAGTGGGCTGACCACCTCCGGCCTCGCTTTCTTTTTGGGCCTACTACATCTTGTGGGTATGGGCCCGGATTGCCCCGGCACGAGCGCCCAAACAGGGGTGTTCCCCCATGAATCGGGGGTGCTTTCGCCCCCTCCTTGGAAACATTCTGGTGCATCGGGCGTAGGGAAATGACGATGTAGTGGTCGGTGTCCCGTGCGGGCCTGAGCCGCCCGACGGGACGAGGTAAACCCCCGGCCCGAAAGAGGTTAGGCGATGTCGAAGATGCCCCGAGAGCCCGAGGCCTTCGCCGAACAGGTCGCCGCGATGCTGCGTCGTCTCCACCCCGAGCACGAGATCGACCTGGTCGGCCCCCGCGAGATGGTCGTCAACGGCCGCAGGCTGGACCTGGAAAACCTTTACCGCCTGGTATCACACGACTTGGAGCGCGGGGCCGAGATCGTCGAGCATTACCTGGAACAGCTTTTTTCGGGCGACGCCCTCGGCGCGATTGCCCTGCCCTTCGAGTTCGTCCGCCCGCGGATCATGCCGCGGATTCAGCCCGAGTCGATTTTTGATCACCTCCCCCGGGAACAGGTGGCCCACGTCCCCTACGTGAACGGGACGGCGATCGTGTTCGTGATCGACCTGCCGCAGATGACGGTGTCGGTCACGACCGAGCAGATGGTGCAGTGGGGGGTGGAGGCGGAGGATCTGGAGCGGATCGCGCGGCACAACCTGGACACCTACCGGCCGGAGCTGGAGGTTCAGATCGTGGAGAGCCGCGAGGGCGGGCGTGCGGCGATCCTGAGCGAACAGGATGGGTATGACGCGGCGCGGCTGCTGTTGAGCGGGTTGTTCTCGCGGCTGGCGCCGCAGATGGGCGGCGACTTCCTCGTCGCGACGCCGGCGCGGGACATGTTCCTGGCGATGTCGCCGGGGCCGGATGAGTTCATCGAGCGTCTGCGCGAGCGGATCGTGCACGACTACCGGCGCATGCCGTACCCGATCACGCAGGATCTCTTCTACGTAACGCGAGACGGGATTGCGGGGACGCGCGAAGCGGCGTGATCGGGGATTGTGCAATGCGTCGCAACTGACGCACCGGTGCAGGTGAACGTGAAAGCGCCGCCGCGAGACTCGCGGCGGCGCTTTTCGTCCAGGGATCGATGAGGGCGCGTCGCTCGATCAGGGGTTGGCGTTGAACCAGTTGTCCAGGAAGACGACCAGGTCGAGTGCGTCGATCGACGCATCGCCGGTGAGCTCGGCGGTGGGGTCGGCGATGAACCACTTGTCCAGGTAGCTGACGATGCCGATCACGCCCGGCTGGACGCGGGCGACCTGGGCGTGCGCGCTGGGGAACTGAACGGTGGAGGCGAGCTGCAGGGCGTAGCCGGCATTCAGGCGGCCGTAGCCGATGAGCCCGGCGTAGTCCGGGTTGAGATGGTTGATGTTGGTCGCCGAGCCCATCATCACCTCGGCGACGAAGCTGAGCGGGTCATTGGTGGTCGCGTTCTCCATGAGGAGCGCGGCGGTCCCGCTGACGAACGCCGCGGCGCCGCTGGTGCCGGAGCCGAGGCCGTACTCATTGTCGGGGAGGGGGCCGGCGACTTCGGTGCCAGGCGCCGAGACGTTGATGTACATGCCGTAGTTGCTGAAGGTGCTCTTGATGTCGTTCTCATCCGTGGCGGTAACGGCGAACGCTTCCGGGTAGGCAGCGGGGAAGACCGTGGTGTAGCTGTTGTTGTTCGCGACGCTGGAGACGATGAGCGTGCCGGAGTTGTAGGCGTACGTGATGGCCTGCTCGATGGCGGGGTAGTCGGTGGTTGTGGCGATGCTGAGATTGATGATGTCGGCGCCTTCGGCGACGGCGTAGTAGATGCCGGAGGCAATGCCGGAAGCCGTGCCGACGCCGTCTGAGTCGAGGACCCTGACGGGGAGGATGGTTACATCGGGCGCCGTCGCGGCGATGATGCCGGCGACCCAGGTGCCGTGCCCGACGTACTCGTCGATGTCACCGTCGCCATCGTTATCAACGCCGTCAGGTTCATCGGAAGTGACGTCGTTGTTGTGGACGAAGTTGTACCCGTGCGCGAGGCGGCCGTAAAACATGTCGTGGTCGGGCGAGACGCCGGTGTCGAGGACGGCGACGAGGATGTCGTCACCGGTGGCGTAGGTGTGGGCCTGTTCGAGATTGATGAGGTCGAACGCGTACTGGTTGAGAAACTCGTAGATGCCGATGCGCACAAAGAAACTCTGCGTCTGCGCATGAGGCTCCTCAATCGCATCAAGGAAGGGGATGCGATGGCAGGGCTCATTGGGCAATGTAACAAGCGCCTCGTCGGCGGGGCCTGCAAGGAGGGTGGGGGCCACGAAGGTCGCGGCCGCGGCGACGAGGGGAACAAAGTACGGGTTGTTCATTTTCTCAGACTCCGACTGTGAAGAAGGGGGCCCATTCTGCCGGATGCGGCCGTCGAGCGGCCGCGTCCAGCAGGGATCGCCGCAGGCAACGGACCAGCGGCTTTTCCCCGGAATTGTGCCATTGCAAGTAGGCGTCGGCCATAACTTCGCGTGCAATCGCGTCGGAAACCGGCCAATGTGAGGCGATGAGGGACGTTGCGCCTGCCACGAGGAAGGCCCGGAGAAGTCCGAGAAGTTCGCCGCCGGCGTCCACCCCAGAGCGCCCAGATTCACATGCGCTAAGTGTGACGGTTGCGCCTGTGAGGCGAAGAGAGGCTATCTCGCGCGCGGTGATCCAGCCGTCGGCGAGTTTGAGGCCCGAGGCGAGTGGATCGGATGCGGCGAATCGGGCATGCGTGGCGATGTGAATGACCGACGCCTGGGAGGCTGCATGGGTGAAGGCGTCGATCGTGGCGTGACGTCCGATGAGTCGCTGTGCGCCGGGCAGCAGGCTGGCAATGGTCTCGGCCTCGTCTTCCGCGTAAGGGATGTCAGCGTCAGAGAGTCCGATAACGAGCATCCTTCGCTCATCGCGCACGGAGGACTCGGCGGTACGCAGGACGTGCGTAAGCACGGTGGCGCTTGGAGCTGTCGAGATCGTGTTGCTGTTCAGGAGGTAAGCGTCGCCATCGCTCAGCGCGTGGAAGGGGACGGCGTGCAGCGACCCGTGCGGAATCACCCAGAGGTGTGAGGCGCCGGCGAGGTCCGCGCGGAGCGGGGCCAGGAGCATGTCATGGAGGCCGCGGAGTTCGCGCTGAAGCTGGTCCGCGGCGGGCATGCCCTGACCGACATCGCTGCGCGCGATGGCGCGCCGGATGTGGAAATGAAGACGGTTGACGGCCTCATCGACGTCGGCGACCGTTGCGGGAAGCAGATGAATGCGCGTGTCGTGGCGACGAATGACGAAACAGGCGATTCGTCCATTTGAGAAGTAATACTCGAGGACAGCGGCATCGTCAGGGATGCTGCGTGCGAGATCCTCGAGCCTGGCGGGCGCGGCGAAAAGGTCTGCGCCGGGTTGGTCCGCGGCGAGACGGGATTCGAGCAGGGAGATGGTCTGTTCACAATCGGCGAGGCGGGCGCGCCACTCGGCGCGCTGCTCGGCGTTCTCCGGCCGGGAGCGTGCATCCTCCCACTCGGCGTACAGGGCGTTGAGAACGCGGCGCTCCTGGGCGAGGCGCTGCTGCACCGGGTCAACGTGCCAGAGCATGGTGTCGCCGCGGGCATTCCGGGGGGCTTCGGCGGCGGCTTCAGCGCGGAGGAGATCGAGCAGGCCGCGGCTCTTGGCGCGCTCGGCGATGTCGAAGGCCGTCGCGTCACGATCCGGCAGATCGGAGCGAAGGGCGACATCGAAGGCGTCCTCATAGACGCGATGGCGTTCGGCGAAGAAGGCGACGCGAAGGCGGTCGGCCTGCAGCGCGCCGCGGGAGCGCTCGATCTGCTCGACGGCTTCCTTCAGGTCCCGCTGGGCCGCGGCCACGTCCCCTGTCTGCAGCGCCAGGCGCGCGCGGGCGTGCAGGGCATCTGCCAGGAGCGGCGAGAGGCTGAGCTGGCGAGCCTGCTGAACGGCGAGGTCGATGATGGGCGAGGCTTCCGCCGTACGACCGTCGTCGACGAGGAGGTTGGCCAGGGCGAGGCGCGCCGTGCAACTGTCGGCGGGGCGATCGGCAAGCCGCTCGATCAGTTCGGCCAGCGTGCGCTGCGCATCGAACTCATCACCACCGGCCGCGACGGCCAGGGCACGCGTGATGCGGGCGCGATCGGCGGCGGTCTGGTGAGAGAGGCTTGTGAAGCTTTCGACGGCGGCATCCAGCGCCCGAATGGCGGGGGCGTACTGGCGCAGGGCGAGCAGCGCCTTGCCGAGCCCGGCCTGCGCGCGGGCGGCGTCGGCGGCGAGGCTGCGGCTGAGGAGGACGGGGATGGCGCGGGTGTAAGCCGTGACGGCGGGCTTGTGGGCGCCCGCGGCGGCGAGAGTCTCGGCCTGTTCGGCCTGAAGGCGGGCGGCATCGCCGGCGGCGTGGTCTGCATCTTCCGCTTCGAGGGCAGCACGCGCCTGCTCGAAGAGGAGCATGGCGGGGCCAAAACGCCCCTGTCGGCTGAGAAGGTCGGCGATGTTCCCGGCGACGATCGCGGAGGCACGCCCGGCGCCCTGAGATTCAAAGAGGAGGAGGGCTTCGCGAAAAACGTCTTCGGCTTCCTGGAAGCGGTGGAGATCGAGGAGGGCCTCGGCAAGGTTGCTCTTGAGTTGCGCGGCGACGAGCGGCGCATCGGCGATGAGGGGCTCGGCGCGGCGGAAGCAGACGATGGCGGCCTCAGGATCATCGCGCATGCGATGAATGACGCCGAGATTGATGTCTGCGCGGGCGGCCAGATCGCGCTTGCCGAGCTTCAGCAGGACTTCGCGCGCAGCGCCGCCTTCGCGTGCCGCCTCTTCGAGTCGGCCGAGGCGAGCCAATGGGTGCAGGGTCGTGACGGCGGCGCAGGCCGCTTCAAGATGGTCGCCGGAGCGGGCGGCGAGGGTCTGGGCTTCGTGCAGCAGGGCCAGCGCTTCCTCAAAGCGATTGTCGTACGCGATGGTCTGTGCGACGGCGCGGCGGGCGCGTGCCCGGGCGGAAGGAGAGCCGGTGCGATCGGAAAGATCGGCGAGCATCCGGGCGGCGGCGGTGGCGCGCTCCAGGTCAGAGATGGCCCAGTCTTCGGAAAGCTCGGCCAAAGCGCGCAGGAGTTCGCTGGGGTTATCGTCATCGACGCTGCTCTTGAGCAGGGCAGCGCGCTCGTGCGGCGAAGCCGCCAGAAGCTGCTGAAGCAGTCGGTCGGTATCTGCCGGGCTCGTCATCATGGGATGTCGAAGGGCGGTGTGGTGAAGACGCGCTGCCCGGTCTTGATCGCCAGCGAGCAGGCGCCCTGCGGGGTCTCAAGCGCGAACTGGCCATGTTCATCGGTGGCGGTGAAGAGGGGCGGCCTCGTTCCGGCGGGAAGGAGGGCGATTTCTGCCGTCTGCGTACGGCCGTCGATCTCCGCGCAGCCGCGGAGGGCCCATCGGCCGGGCGCATCGGGGGTCGGCGCGGCGGCTGGCGAGACCTGGACATCGACGTTCAACTCAGGCCCGCCGAAGGTGAGGAGGAAGGTCTCATCGGTGGCGAAGCTTCGGAAGCCGCGGGCGGGGGCGACGCGCGTGTCGAGGAGGAGGCGGAGGACCTGGGTTGCGGTCTCGACCCAGGTCGGTTGCGTGGCCGGCTTGGCGGAGAGGAGCGCCCGGAGACGCTGGTGCAGCGAAGGGGAGAGGTCTTCCAACTCGCGCTCGTCCAAGGCGCGGCACATGCGCTGGACGCGCTCGAGCGCGGAGGCGAGCTCAGGCGATTCGGCCACCCGTCGCTGAAGGTGTGAAGCGGCGTCGGCGTCGAGCTCGCCGAGGACGAAAGCGACAAGCATGTCCAAATTTGGATGGCGATTCATTTGTGCACCTCTTCTCTAGAAAGTGGGGCTGGCCAGGCCTCCTGATACAGGCGCGGCGATTTTTTTCTTGTCTTTCAGTCGGGGGCGCCGTCCTGGCCGTTCTGGGGCTCCTCGAATGTGGGGAGCAGCAATCGGGCCAGGCGCGTCAAGCAGCGACGGCGCATCGGGCCGAGGCTTCCGATCGGCCGGTCGAGCCGGCGGGCGATCTCGGCGTAGTTCGGCGCGGTGTGGTCGAGGAAGAAGGCGTGGATGAGGTCGCGGCAGAAATCAGGCAGAGACTCGATGGCCTGCTTGAGCTGGCACCGCTCTTCCCAGTTCTGGAGCGTCTCGTTCGGAGGTTCCTGAAGGTCGGCGGGTGTCAGCGGGCCGTGGCCGACGGGTTGAAGGTGACGCAGGCTGTGGCGGCGCGCGACGGTGGCGAGCCAGCCGGCGAGGCTTGATGCGGAGCGGAGGTGCGGGAGGCTTTCAACGAGCGTTTGAAAAACGCTCTGGCAGACGTCGTCGCAGACGTCCGGCGGCAGGTTGTATCGGCGGGGGACCGCGCGCACGAGGGGGCCGTAGCGTCGGAGGAGCGCATCCCAGGCCTCCTCGTCGCCGTCACAGCAACGTCGGATGAGCATGTCATCGGTGGCGGTCACGGATGCTCCGGTGTGGAGGGAGCGAGTCAGCCCAAGGGTATGCGGACGAGGAGAGCCTGAAAGCGCGCCGTTTGCGGAATCCGGCCGGACGCGAGCGGCGCCGAGGACGGTGGTCAAGGCGCGGCTTCAAGCGCGCGGTCGAGGCGGCCTGCGTGGCGGGCGAGGAGTGCCGCGGCCTGGTCGCGCGGGAGGGCGCGCCGGTGCATGAGGATCGCCAGCTTGGTGTCGCCCCCGGCCTCGTCGAGGAGGGCGAAGGCGTCTTCGCGGGGGAGGCCGGTAAGGGTGGAGATGATGCGGGCGGCGCGGTCGCGAAGCTTGTTGTTGGTGGCGCGGAGGTCGACCATGAGGTTTTCATAGACGCGTCCGGCCCGGATCATGAGCGTGGTGGAGATGATGTTGAGGGCGAGCTTGGTCGCGGTGCCGGCCTTGAGGCGAGTGGAGCCGGTGAGGACTTCCGGACCGGTGGGGAGATAGATGAGGTGGTCAGGCCGGAGGGGGGAGTCGGTGGGGAGCGGGGTGCAGGTGAGAAGGGCCGTGAGACAGTCGGGCGCGAGCTGCTTCGCAATGGCCAGCCCGCCGCCGACGTAGGGGGTCGTACCGCCCGCGGCGATGCCGAGGATGGTGTCGTTCCCGGTGAGGTTGAGCGGCTCAAGGTCGGCTCGAGCGCCGTCGGGGTCGTCTTCGAGTCCTTCGGAGGAGAAGCGGAGGGCGCGGTCGCCGCCGGCAATGAGGCCGATGATGCGGCCGTGCTCAATCTGGAAGGTGGGCGGGGCCTCGGAGGCGTCGAGGACGCCGAGCCGTCCGGAGGTGCCTGCGCCGAGATAGATGAGGCGGCCGGGGGGCTGAAGGTCTGAGGCGTGAAGGAAGCGTGGTTCGGCGGCTTCGAGAAAGGCGGTGATGGCGGGACGTGCGGCGTCGAGGGCATCAAGGACCGCGCGGTCTTCCTGGTTGAAGCGGGCGACGAGGTCGGCGATGGAAAGCGTGTGGAGATCGAGCGTGCGCGGGTTGCGCTGCTCGGTGAGGATGTGAGCTCGATCGGGGGGGAGTGGCATGGCAGAGGCCGTAAGCGCGCGTAACCGCTTTGACGGGGGTGTGTTTGGCACTAGACTAGCAGGCGTTTGGGGGCGGGGTCGAGGATGGCGCGGCTCTTGCTGCGCTTGGGCTCTGACCGATCGGTACGTGGCGGGGCGGGCTGAGCAGGCGGGAGCGGCATGGCCAGCGCGAACCTGAGACACGTGCCGGGACGAGTTCCGGCGGGATACGCGGCGGTAGCTTTGAGCGAGTCGCAGGCGACTGCGCCTGTGCGGCTGTGCGTGCTGGTCAAAGAGAAGGAGGACGGGGCGTCCGCGGCAGGCGGACGGCTGGTGACGCTGCGCGAGACCCTGGATGCGCGCGTGCTGCTGGGGTGCCTCTGCGATGCGGGGGATCGGGTGATCAAGTGGGTGGAAGTGTGGGTGCAGGATGTGGCCGGGGTCGCCGCGGCGCCGGAAGGGGTGCGCGGCCGGCTGACCAATCCGGTGCTGGATGAGCGCTGGAAGCGGCAGTGCGCGGCGTATGGAGAGATGGATGGGGATGTGGTCGTGCAGACCGGGTGGGAGGAGGAGCGGCCGCAGGGATTGTGGGTTGATGTTGAGGGGATGCGTCCGGTCCACCCGGTTGATGGAGAGAGCGGGCAGGGGTGGATGCTGTGCACGGATGATGCGCTGCTGGCCTCGAAGGGGCTGGGGACGTGGTCGGGGAGCTGTGAGCGATACCTGTATATAGAGGAGTTGGGGGCGGAGTCCCCGTTTGTGGGGATTGCTGGCGGGGAGGGGATGGAGAAGGTGACCGGGGGGACGGGGTGGGTGCCGGTGAACCCGGTGGAGGC
>CAYWRO010000074.1:0-17024 GCA_964460345.1 uncultured Phycisphaeraceae bacterium
CCAGGTCATCTGCAAGCCGGGCTCCATCACCCCGCACACCAAGTTCCGCGGCCAGGTCTACGTCCTGACCAAGGAAGAAGGTGGCCGCCACACCCCCTTCTTCAAGGGGTATCGTCCGCAGTTCTACTTCCGCACCACGGACGTGACCGGCTCGGTGCTGAAGCTGATCGGCGAGGGTGGCGCCGAGGCCGAGATGTGCATGCCCGGCGACAACATCACCATGGAGATCGACCTGGGCGACAAGCCCGTCGCCATGGAGACCGGGCTCCGCTTCGCTGTCCGTGAAGGTGGCCGCACGATCGGCTCCGGCACGGTCATCGAGATTCTCGAGTAGTTGCCGCGGCCGCCAGGCCGCTCACCCCAGACCCATTCCGTCCCGTCGGAGACATCCGGCGGGGCGGCTTTTCAGAAGAACCCCGACCGGCCGCCCGACCGGGCAGGCCTTGAAGTGAAACGGAGCCGTCATCATGGCGAAGAAGAAGGCAGAAGCCCGCGAGTACGTGTGGCTCCAGTGCTCGGAGACGGGCGACCTGAACTATCGGACGTCGATCAACGTCAAGGGCGGCATCGACGAGAAGCTCAAGGCCGGCTTCAACAAGTACTGCCCGCGCCTGCGCCGCCACACGCTGCACAAGATCAAGCGCAAGTGACCCGGCCGCGGTCACGTGCGTACAAGGGAACGGAGCCACCGGGGGGACGGGGGAGCACCGAACGCCGGTAGCTCAATTGGCAGAGCAGCGGATTCCAAATCCGCAGGTTGAGGGTTCGATTCCTTCCCGGCGTGCTTGACCGAAATCTGTGGCACGGGCCCTTCAGGCCCGCAAGGCGGCAACAAAACCGGGCCGCAGCATGAGAACGAACGGTGTGGGCGGCCAAGACACGGGCCGAAGTCCCGCGCCACCACGAAGGGACCAGTCCGCGATGGCGTTCGGAATCTACAAACCGGGTCAGGGGTACTGGGTGCGGGTCATGACGGCAGTCATGCTGGGCGTCCTGACCCTTGCCGCCGCCGCGTGGCTCTTCGGTGAGGGGCAGCGGATCGCCAGCACGCTGCCGCAGTCGCGCTGGACGGTCTCCCTGACAAGCACGCCTGAGCAGGAACTGGCCGCCGGTTCACCGGTCACGGTCGAGCGGCGCACCAGCACCGGCGAGATCCAGACCGTCGCCGAGGGAGAACTGGCTCGCACCAGCGGGGCCGTGGTCAACCTGCGGTCCGTCGAGTTGGCTGACGAGAACATCGACCACTCTCGCGCGACCCACCTGGTCGTGCAGCAGGGCGGTCAGTCGACACGGCTGCCGATTTCCGGCACGCCGGTCCTTTCTGCGGCGGTGGAGCCGCTGTACATCCAGGGCGGCCTGGCTGGCATCGCCATCGCATTGGGCGCGCTGTTGACCATCTGGCTCGTCGGCGCCAAGCCGCAGTCCGTCGAGTTCCTCATCGCCACCGACATGGAGATGAAGAAGGTCAACTGGAGCACTCGGAAGGACATCCTCCGCTCCACCAACGTGGTCATTTTCGTCTCTCTGGTCATGACGCTCGCCCTCTTCGGCATCGACTTCGTCTTCCAGACGTTCTTCCGGGCGATCGGCATCCTGGTGAACTGACCCTCGGCAGTCCGGGCCGACCTGACGTCCTGGGGGCGTTTAACGGCCCCTGCCGCTGGACGGCCGCGCCCCGGGCCTACGATTGTTCTGCTGTCGCTGGGATGGGGACCGGGCACGGGGGGGACGATTCTTGATTGTCGCCGCTTTTTGTACCGGCCCCGCATGCAGCGGGACCACGGCGGCACAAGTAGACTGACATTGACCGCGACGACGGGCCGTCGCGGCTGAAGCCCTCGGGTAAGGGGGAAGGAGCAACCTGCAATGACGACCGATGAGCAGACCACGGAGCAGACCGGACAGACCGGAGAGGGCACAGAAACCCCTCTGGCCGAGCGTTCCGGCCTGATCGACGCGGACGACCCCATCCGCAATGAAGGGATGGACTGGTTCGTCCTTCGCGTCGCCTCCAACAAGGAAAGCTCCGTCCGCGAGACGCTCCTGCGCAAGATCCAGATCGAAGGCATGGGCCACCTGGTCAACCGGATTCTCGTCCCCACGGAAAAGACCAAGACAATCAAGGGCGGCCGCCAGCGGATCGTCGAGACCAAGCTCTACCCCGGCTACGTCTTCGTCGAGATGCGGCTCGAGCCGGATGGCCGCATCCCCCAGGACGTCTTCTTCCTCATCAAGGAGACCACCGGAGTAGGGGATTTCGTCGGCACGGCCGGACGCCCCACGCCGATGCAGGAGCACGAGATCGAAAAGATGCTCCTTGACAGCCGCAAGCCGGAAGAGGAGCCCACGGTCAAGCTCGTCTTCGAGAAGGGGGAGGCCGTCACCATCCGGGAAGGTCCCTTCCAGGGATACGAGGGCACCGTCGACGAACTCCTGCCGGAGAAGGGGCTTGTGCGCGTGCTCGTGACGATCTTCGGCCGGCAGGCCCCGATCGAACTCGAAGAGTGGCAGCTCTCGAAGGCCAACGAGACCTGAGCTGGCGGCCTCAAACCTGAATCACCCTCGCGGCGGCGCTCAGAGCGCCGCCGTTTTATACCTGCATGTCCGTTGATTTGCTGACTTGCGTCCGGTCGCTGCGCCGGTACGCTATCCAGATCGGGCCATCGGTTCTGATGGCAGGCTGCGTCGGGTGCTGCTTGCCCGGCGCGAGGTGTGTGTACGACAGGCGATCATGAGCGATCGACAGAATCGCGCGGCGAGTCCGCTGCGTCCGGCTGAGTGCCGGTGCGCCTATTTGCATGTTTCAGGCCGCACTCCGCCGATGACCGCGGCTGGCTGCCTGACTTTCTCGTTCTGTGGCGGTCGGCCGCCGGCTTCCGGCCCGATCGCCGTCCGGTTCCCAATCTGGATTTCGGAGGCAAAGCATGCGGAATTACGGCAAGAGCATCATGGCGGCGGCAGCGCTGGGGTTGACGGCGGGGGCGATGGCCGCGGGGCCGGACGTGATCTACTCGGACATTTCCTCGACGTGGCAGTACTCGCCCGTCAACGGCATCCGGGCCTATGCCCTGGGCAGCCACACGTGCAACATTGGTGATTCGAACATGGTCTGGAACGGCGGCACGGGAAGCCCGTGGCTGGCGATGAACGCCTACCGCATGCACGACGGCCGGATCGTTCAGATCGGCATGTCCTGGTGCAAGAACGCCTGCTGTGCCGCGGCGGGCGACGGCTGCCCGGTGGGCAACTGCAACGGGCAGGGCGGGCAGCAGCTTGGCGTGAACTGCCGGGACGTCTACGGCGCCTCTTACAACGGCGGCCAGTCGCGCCTGGGGCCGCGGAGCGGGATCAACGCCTTCACGGGCGCGATCACCGCGAACCACAGCGGCTCCGGCAACTCCATCTACAAGCGCCTGCAGATCCGGCAGACGGATCTCAGCGCAGCGACGTACCCCGGCGCGCGGTACTTCCTCGAAGGGCAGTACATCGCCATTGATGAAGACCCCGGCGAGCCCGTCCTGAACAACGTTTCCTACCGCCCCGTGTCGCTGAACACGAGCACCTATGACCTGAACCCGACGGCCTCGACACAGGTCGGCCTGCCCGCGATCTACGCGTGGCGCGATCACGGCAACGGCATGAACATCTCCGATCCGACCGTCACGATCTTCAACCTTGACGTCCCCGATGAAGGGCGCTTCGTGGCGGGGGCAAAGGTCATCGACGAGGGCGACGGCACCTGGCGGTACGAGTACGCCATCTACAACATCAACTCAGACCGTTCGGGCGGATCCTTCGCGGTGCGGGTCCCGATCGGCGCGACCGTTTCCGACATCGGCTTCCACGACGTCGACTATCACTCCGGCGAGCCGTACGACAACACGGACTGGCGCGCCGCGCGCGTGGGCGACCGCATCATCTGGTCCGGCCCGCAATCCTTTGTCGCCAACCCCAACAGCAATGCGCTGCGCTGGGGCACCATGTACAACTTCTGGTTCACCGCCGACCGGCCACCGGCGTCCGGCGACATCATGCTCGGCCTCTTCAAGCCGGGCGTGCCGGGGCAGGTCGCGTCGAGCACCACCGCCCCCGGCGGCTGCGCGGCCGACGTCGACAACAACCAGCAGGTCGACGTCTTCGATCTGCTGGCGTACCTGGATACCTGGTTCGAGGGCAGCCAGAACGCCGAGCTGACCGACGACCTGCCGCCGCAGGTTGACGTTTTTGACCTGCTGAGCTTCCTGGACGGCTGGTTCGCGGAATCCGGCCAGGGCTGCTGATCAGATCTGGCCGGAATGGCGGCCAGATCTGGCCTTCTGCGGTCTGGCAGAAGGCCCATTTCACTCCGCGGCCGCCGCGGAGTGGATCCTCTCCGGATCTCGTGCCATGATTGGCACGTTGGAATGCATCCGTCCGGAGATGAAAGCATGATGCTTCGAGCCCGGGCGGCCGCGCTTCTGAGCGCGGCCGCCTTTGCAATCAGCGCCGCCACCGCCCCCGCCGCGGGCCCCGATGTGATCGTCGGCGAGATCGAGGGATCCACGCAGTGGAGCTTTTCCGGCAGCGTCCTCGCCTATTCGGTCGGTACGGTCTCCTGCAACATCGGTGATGAGCCGCTCGACTGGATCGCCGAAAGCACGCGGCACCCGGTCATCGCCCAGCAGATGTACAGGCTGCACGACGGCCGCATCGAACAGATCGGCCAGGCGTGGCTCAAGCACGGGCTGTGCGCGCTGCAGAACTGGACGTGTGGAACCTGCGTGCCTGCCGGATTTTTCTGCGAGGAGGCCCTGGGCGTCGGGTGCTCGGATCCATACGACGTCTTTCTCAATGGCGCCCAGGGCGGTATGGGGCCGAAGTTCGAGGTGAACCCCGCCACCGGCGGCTTTAACTGGCCCCCCACCGACCTGGGCCAGGAGGGTGATGAGATCTATAAGCGCCTGCAAGTGCGCGAATCTGAGCTCACCGTCTTTGACGCGCTCTACTTCGTTGAGGCGCAGTACATCCATCCGCAGGATGCGATTGCCGGCAACGGGAACAACAACGCCTCGTACCGCCGCTTCACCGTCGGTGGGACCGGCTCCATCTTCCTTCAGGGGCCGACAGTGCGTGAGAAGCCCGCCATCCACGCCTGGCGCGATCATGGCGGCGGCATCGATGTGGAAGATCCGTCGGTTACGCTCGTCAACGTCGATGTGCCGGGCGACGGCAGGTTCATCGCCGGCGCAAAGGTCATTGATAACAACGACGGCACCTGGCGCTACGAGTACGCCGTGCACAACCTTAACTCACATCGTGCGGGCGCCTCGCTCGCAATCCCGCTGCCGCGGGGCGCAATGGTTTCCGGCACACGCTTTCACGACGTGAACTATCACTCCGGCGAGCCCTTCGACAACACCGACTGGAGCATCACCATCGGCGCCGATGCCGTCGTGTTCTCCAGTCCGCAGACCTTCGCCGAGAATCCCAACACCAACGCCCTGCGCTGGTCCACGCTGTACAACTTCTCCCTCACCACCGATGTACCTCCCGCCCCCGGCCACCTCACGCTCGGCCTCTTCCGCCCCGGCGCGCCCGGTGAGCCCGACAGCATGGCAATTCCACTGCCGGTCCCATCCTCTCCCGGCACGCCGTGCAGCGCCGAACTCACCGACGACCAACCCCCTCACGTCGACGTTTTCGACCTGCTGGCGTACCTGGACCTGTGGTTCGATGCGGACGCCGCGGCGGAACGGACGGACGACGCCCCGCCGCAGATCGACGTCTTCGACCTGCTGGACTACCTCGACGCCTGGTTTGAGGGGTGTTGAGGCGAAGCAGCGCAGACCGCATGGTGACGCCTTTCTGCCGGCAGCATCTAAGTCCGCAGAAAGTGAGGCGCACTATGTTGAGAGTCCGACGCGCTGCCGATCGCGGCCGAACCAGCACCTCCTGGCTTGATGGCCGACATACATTCTCGTTCGGCGATTACCGCGATCCGGCGAACGTTCGTTTCCGCACACTCCGCGTCATCAACGACGATCGCGTTGCGCCTGGCGGCGGCTTTCCCACGCACCCGCACCAGAACATGGAGATCCTGACGTACATTATCGAAGGCGCCCTTGAGCACGAGGATTCGACCGGGGGCGGCGGCGTGATCAGGCCGGGAGATGTTCAGCGCATGAGCGCCGGCTCCGGTGTGACGCACAGCGAGTTCAACCATTCGCGCAGCGAGCCCGTTCGACTGCTGCAGGTCTGGCTCTTTCCAGCGGAGAAGGACGCCCCGCCCTCCTACGAGCAACGTCACTTCCCTGACGCTGAACGCCGGGGTCGCCTGCGACTGATCGCCTCACCGGACGGCCAGAACGATTCGCTGCGCATTGGGCAGGATGCGCGCATTTACGCAGGGCTACTCAATGCAGACGAGCAGGCGGAGCATGAAATCGAACCCGGACGCGGGGTCTGGATCCAGGTCGCCCGCGGCAGCCTGCGCGTGAACGACGTTGAGTTGAACGAGGGGGACGGTCTGGCGGTCGAAGATGAACAGCGCCTTGCGCTCAGCAACGCAAACCATGCTGAGATCCTGTTGTTAGATCTGGCCTGATCACCCAACCGCAGTCGACGCATCGTACAGGCGGTGTACGCGGAGGCCCTGACGCTCATAGACGGACCGGCGAGCCCAGATCGCCTCCGCGTGCAGCCATGAGGAAATCACGACATCCGTCGCGCCGCTCGCCGCGGCGTGCTGCGGCGCTACGACCGGCCAGCCAAAGAGCTTCCGGGTCACGCCCGACCACCAAATCGGGTCATCGTCAGAGAGAGCGACGATGTTGTCACCATGCGCCGCAAGCACGCCCGCGAGTTCCACCGTGTGGCGGCCGCAGCCGTGCAGCAGCACCCTTCGTCCGCGGAGCTGCTCCAGAAGCTCGCGCAGCCTCACCGCGCCGTCTGCCGGAACGGACCCGCTCGCCGCGCCGTCGCCCGTACTACTGAACGCCGCGGGGCGGCAGGCGGGCCAGAACCGCGGCGGGCTGTGCTCTGCCGCGTTGAGCACCGCCATGACACCGTCGATGTGCTGTTCGTTTGAGAAGTGCGCCCGCGCATCGTGCCAGGATGCCAGGCGCATGTCTCCCACGGCGCGCTCGCCGAGGGCACAGAACCGCTCCACCGCGTCGGCCAGATCCCGCGCCGCCTGCTCCGGCGAATCTTCCGGGCGCGTCGGCACGGTCAGCCCGCTCACCCCGTCTCGCAACCCGGTCGCCGCACCGCTGTTGATGCGCGTGACGATCGGCACACATCCCCGCGCCATCGCCTCGATTCGCGAGAGACACAGGCCTTCATACCTCGAGGCGAGGACAAAACAGTCCCCCCACTCGAGCCACCGGACCACCTCCGCCATGTCGCACGCGGGAACCCGACGCAGCGACGGCCGCGATGCGGCGCATCCATCGATCTCCGCTGCAGCCGGGCCATCCCCCACGAGCACGATCTCATGCAGCACCCCGCGGCGGGTGAGTTCATCGGCCAGCAGGGGGTACGCACTGATCCGCTTCTGGGGGTGCTCTAACCGTCCGGTGTACACGAGTCGAACGGGACGTCGGCCCAGGTCGAGCGGTTCACGATCGGCGGGCGGCTCATCCGGCACGACCACACCATGCGGCACACTGACGACGTCGCTCCCGCGCCACGGCAACCGAACCCGCAGCGCCCGCGCGTGCTCCTCGTCGATCGCAATAAACCGATGGATCACCGGCTCGTAGCGCTCCAGCAGCGCCGTGTCGTACGGTGTGTCGGCATGCTGCCAGGCGACGATGCGCAGCAGCTCCGGCTCGGCGACGCACAAGGCCGCGGCGATTCCGAAGGAATCCCCAACCTGGTTGGGCAGGTACACCGCCGGGCGTCCGGTCTGCCGGTAGAGCGACCGCAATGCGTCCCGGTAGGCGGGCAGGTAAGGCGACAGGTCCCCCGCAGCGCCCGTGAGCGGCGGCACCCCTTCCAACTTAATCCGTTTGATCTCGCCGCGTTCGTCGCCGGCGGCCCATTCCGTCCGCGCGATCTCCACCTGCGCCTCAGGGCGACCGGCCGCCTCCTCGCGCGGATGCGTGACCATTACCACGTGCCCGCCACGACGGGCGAGCCCCTGGGCGAGGTTAACCGCCCACGTCGTCACGCCCCCAAGATCAAGCCCGCAGGGCAGGGAGATGAGCACGGGCGGCGGCGGATCGGCCGGGGTCGGGCTCTTGGGCGCGGCCGCAGCGCGCGGAAGCAGCTTGGTTGCATCACTCATCGACACACGGTTTATCGACCGACCCGTCCTGCCGGGCCTCACAATCCGGCGCGGCCGCTCAACACGGTGCGCGCCCATCGCCGATGAAACCCGGGAATGGATCGCACCCGTACCGAGCCCGACCTGCCTGCGCCCCGGCTGCGCCCGGGGTCAGACGCGCCGATGGTCATCCTCGCGGGGCAGCTCAGCAGTGAGCACGACTTCGCCGGCCTGGCAGAGGCACTGTGCGCCCGAGGGTTGCAGCCGCTGCGGATGTCCGAAATCGACGCCGCCGCGGCTGACAACGTCGCCGCCGTGGTCGTCCGAGACCTGGAATCGCCGCTGTGCCGGTACGCCCTGCGGCGTGCCGCGGCCGCCGGAGCCCGAACGGTCCTGCTCATGGACGGCATCGTCGAGTGGCGGAACACGTTCACGAATCCGCGGGTCGGCCCGGACTTCCTCCGCCCCGCGCCGGTGGAACTGATCGCCTGTGCCGGTGAGAACGACCGCCGCATCCTCGAATCGCTCGGTAACCGCGCCATCGCCACCGGCCTGCCCCGGCTCACAACGGTGGTGGCCGCGCTGCTTCCTCCTGACGACAACGCACCCGTCCTGATCGCAACCGCCCGTACGCCCGCTTTCGACGGCGAGCAACGGCGTCGGCTCCTCGATGCCCTGGCCCGCCTGAAGGCGGCGCTCTCCGTCCGCGGCGTGCCAGTCCTCTGGCGACTGACCGGCGGGCTCCATCACGAAATTG
This sequence comes from uncultured Phycisphaeraceae bacterium, assembly GCA_964460345.1. Classification (GTDB taxonomy): domain Bacteria; phylum Planctomycetota; class Phycisphaerae; order Phycisphaerales; family UBA1924; genus CAYWRO01. The sequence goes on from CAYWRO010000074.1 coordinate 9,003, forward strand.
ATGTCCCCAACGATGAGGGACCGCTGTCCGATGCGCTGGCCCGATGCCAGGCGGTGCTGACCACGCCGTCGACGCTGTTGCTGGAAGCGATGCTTGCCGGCCGGCCGGTCGGCCTGATCCATCCGCACGCGACCCCGCTGTGGCCGCTCGCGCCGGTTGTGTGGCGGGATGGCCATGCGGCGGAGGCCCGGGGGCAGTCTGCGTGCCTCGGAAGCGGGGATGCCTGCCGCGAGGTCTCGCTGGAGGAGTTCATCGAGTCCGCGATCAGCCCCAGGGCAACAGATCTTGTGTCGCAGGAGCAGTGCCTTCGGGCAATGCACGCACCCGCTGCGTCGGACGCACCAGCAGCCCACGAGGCGCTGGCCGGCGCGATTGCTGCGTTGATCGACTCGCCGCGGCCGGCGTGCCCGCCCGAGCCGCCGCCCTCGTTGGCGAGCCTTCCCGATCCGCTGCCTGCGCCGGCGTGCGAGCGGCCGCGGGTTGTGCTGATGGTCTCGTGCGATGCGTCTCCGATCGGCGGCGTGATGTCCTGGGCCTTGCGTACGGCGCGACACTTCGCCGCTGATAAGTCGCTCGGCTTCGACGTTCGCGTTCTGGCCCTGCTGACCGATCCAGCGGCAGCTCATCCGGCAGCAAGCGGCGAACACCCCTTCGACCTGAACCCGGATGGCCTTACATCGATCTGCAGCATCGACCCGTACGACGATCGACACGTAATCGTGGAAACAGTCGCCGCTGCCCTTGATCGGCTGAAGCCGGACATCGTGCTGCCGGGGTTTCATGATGTCTGCTGGATGGCGGCGATGCAGGCGCGTTCGCGTGGGGCGCGCACGATTGCCGTGGCGCACAGTGACGAACCGTACTACGCCGATCTCATGCGCTTCTATGACCGGTGGGAGGTCGGCGTGGCCGTCAGCTCGCGCTGCCGTGCCTGGATGGAGCCGCTGCTGAATGGCCGCCCGTGCGAGACGATCCCCTACAGCGTCCCCGTGACAACAGCGCCGCGCGAACCGAACCGGGACACCACCGCGCCCCTTCAGATCGCCTACATCGGCCGCATGGTGCGCATGCAGAAACGCATCTTCGACCTGCTCGGCGTGATTGACGGGCTGGAGCGCCGCTGCGTGCCGTTCCACTTCCACATGGTCGGGGACGGCGCCGATCTGGGCGATTGGACATCGCAGCTCCGCTCGCGACGGCTCACCAGCGGTCGTGTCACACTGCACGGCCGGCGCGACATGCAATGGGTGCAGCGGTTTCTCCCCACGATCGATGTCAGCGTGCTCGTCAGCGACTTCGAAGGCACAAGCGTCACGATGCTTGAGGGGATGGCCCAGGGTGTCGTGCCTGTCGTGACGCGCATCGCCAGCGGCGTGGCCGAATGGGTGACCGATGGAGTCAACGGCGTAACGGTCCCGATCGGCGCGCCGGATGAGATGGCCGCCCGGCTGGCGGAACTGGCCGCCGACCAGGCGTTGCTGCAGCGCCTGGGGGAGGCAAGCTGGCAACGCATCTGTGATCATCTTTCCCCGGACCGCATTGCGCGCGCGTGGCAGGGTATTTTCCGCGCTGCGCTGGATGCTCCCTTTGATCAACGGCCAACCGATCTCGGCGTGCGCTCCATGGAGAACTGGCGCTGGTCCAAGCAGTGGGCGGATGATCCGGCAGGCGCCCGCGCATCCTGCCGGCGCGTTCTCACCCAGGCGGGGTATCGCCGCATCGGCGACCACGCGCCCGGGCCCGCAAGCGACGCGGTTATCGTCAGTTCCTGCGAGGATGCGCCGTCCGATGAGCAGGTCGCCGCGTGGCGCGCCCGCGGCGTGGGCGTTGCGCAGGCCCCGCTCCTGATGCTCAACACCGCTCAACGTGTGCGCGCGCTGCTTCAGCAGGCCGTCGACGACGGATGCTCCCGGATCGTCCTGTACGGCATCGGCCGCCACACGCGCCGCATGCCCCTGCTGTTTCGGTCAGGCCTTCCAATCGTGGGCTTCGCCGACGACCGGCCGCCGCCTGGCCCAAATCCCACGCTTTACGGACTGCCTGTCGTGGCCTTGAGCGAGGTGGAAGCCCTGCACCCCGACGTCATCCTGCTCTCAACCGACACGTTCGAGCAGCAGATGTGGCAGCGCTGCGCGCCGCTTCGACGCCGCGGCGTGCGCATCATCTCCGTCTACACCCAGTTCGAAGACGACGACGCCCCAGCCCCCAGCCCTCACCGGCAACCGGCAGCGGCCGGCGTCGCGTAATCCCAGGAGCCTCAGGCAATGACAACGACCGTCAAAACGAAGGCCCGTCCGGTCCGCGATGCGACCGGCCCGACGGATTCAGATCGCGTGGCGCGGGAGTGCGAACGTCTGCTGGCGACCGACCTGGACAAGCTGAACTTCGGCTGCGGCGATCACCCGCTTCCCGGGTGGGTGAACATCGACGGCGGCGATGGGGCGTGGCACGCCGCCCCGACTCGGCCCGAAGTGATCGTGCTCGATCTGTTCGATGCGCTGAACGTCATCCCTGACAACGTCGCATCCTTCATCTCCAGCGAACACCTCTTTGAGCACTTCTCCCTGCAGCAGGGCCATGCCTTGCTTGCAGAGTGGTTCCGCGTCCTTAAGCCGGGCGGTGTGGTGCGCATCGTCACGCCGGATCTGGAAGCCGAGGCGCGCTTCCTGCTCCGCCAGAGCCAGCCCGCGCCGGAAGAGGTGATCGACGCCCATCGCCGTCGCTGGCTCGCAAGCCGCTGCCCGCTGCGTCCCGGCGAGAAGCTCACGCGCGCCATCGGCCTCAACTACGCCATGTGGCTCGACGGCCACAAGTTCCTCTACGACTTTGAGACGCTCTCGCAATCCCTTCGCCTCGCCGGCTTCGACGCCGTCATCCGCGAGCGCTACGGCCACAGCTCCCACGAAGCACTCCGCGGCATCGATCACCACGACGGCGCGGAAACAGGCGGCGAGTGGCTCACTTCACAGGCGCTTATCGTCGAAGCTACGAAGCCCGTGGGAAAGCCTGAGCCACGGCGCAACACCGGTGCGCCTGCTGCGCTCCATGCGCCCGCTCGCCCGCCTGTCCACGCGGTCCCCGCTCCCGGCGCGACGACGCCGCCGGACCCCGTGAAGCTGCGCATGATCGCCGCCGCTGCCGCCCGCTGCGCCGAAAACAACTGGCGCCGCGTCGCGCTCTACGGCGCCGGACGCCACACCCCGCCGATCATCCGTCAGCCCTGGAAGGACCACGACGTTCACATCGTCGCGGTGCTGGATGACCACCCCCGTACCGCAACGATCCGCGGCGTTCCCGTCATGGCGCCGGAACAGCTCACCGCGCCCGTCGATGCCGTCGTCGTCAGCAGCGATGCGCACGAGCAGGCAATCTACGAGAGCGCCACCGCCTTCTTCGCCCCACGCGGCATCCCCGTCCTGCGCATCTATGACGATCCGGAGCGCATCGCCGAGCGGCTCGTCAGCCATTGGGGGCTGACCGAGACCGACGCCCGGTGGCTGATGGACAATCGCTACGAACGCCACGACGCTTCGCTGCCCATGCTCCCTGCCGAGCGCACGGAGTTGCACCTGCGCCGCTACGAGTTTGCGACGGAAGGCGACCGCCTCGCGGGCAAGCGCGTGCTCGATGCCGCGTGCGGCACCGGCTACGGCTCAAGACTGTTGCGCACGCTTGGCGGCGCCGCCGATGTCACCGGCGTGGACATTTGTCCAGAGGCGACCGCGTACGCCACGCGCCGCCACGGCGCTCCCGGCGTGCGCTTCATCACCGCCAGCGCGCTCGAGACCGGCTTGCCGGCGGCCAGCATCGATGCGATTGTCAGCTTCGAAACCGTCGAGCACATCGTGGAATCCGAGGCGCTCATCGACGAGTTCGCGCGCGTGCTTACCCCCGGCGGCCTGCTCGTCATCTCCACGCCCAACAACACCGGTCTGACGAAGTACCACGTCCACAGCTTCACGCGCGGCTCGCTCCAACGCCTGCTCCACCGCCGCTTCCACGAGCTGCAATGGTTCGGACAGCGATCAGACGCCCCCATCTGCGGCCCCGCCGCGGCGGGTATCGCTCCGCTGGAGCATTTCGCCAGCGACGCTGAACCGAACTACCTGATCGCGGTCGGCCGGCGGATGTAAAACGGCCGCCCTTACGAAGCGCCGGCCGGGCGCGCCGATCCGGGCTCGCGCGCCCGCACCACAACTGCAGGCGATTTCGGCTCGAAACCGCCCGCTGTCTGCATCCATTCCCATTGTCGCGCCAGGCCTTCCTCAAACGGCGTCTCAGGCCGGTAGTCAAGCTCAGCCCCGGCGCGCGTCAGGTCCGCCCAGGTCCGCTCCACGTCCCCCGGCTGCTCCGGCAACTGCTTAATCCGCGCCTCGCGCCCCACCACGCGCGCGATCGACTGGATCATCTCCAGCAGCTTCACCGGACGATCACTCCCGAGATTCCAGACGCGAAACCCGTGCGCATCGACCCGGTCGTGCACGGCCAGCACCCCGCGCACGATGTCCCCGATGAACGTGAAGTCGCGGCTCATCGAGCCGTCGCCGAACATCGGCACTTCCTCTCCCGACGCAATCAGGCGCATGAACGAGGCGATCGCGAGGTCCGGCCGCTGCCGCGGCCCGTACACCGTGAAGAACCGCAGGCACGCCGTCGGCATGCCCGTCAAATGATGGTGGGTGTGGGCGATCAGTTCGCAGGCGCGCTTGGTCGAGGCATACGGGCTGATCGGCGCGTTGACATCATGCTCCTCGCTGAAGGGCACGATCCTGTTGTTGCCGTAGACGCTGGAGCTCGACGCCATGACGAAGCGTTCCACCGAGCCCGCCCGCCGCGCCGCCTCCAGCAGCATGCTCGTCCCGAGCACGTTCACACGCGCATACCCCGCAGGGTCGGCAATGCTCGGACGCACGCCCGCCTTCGCCGCGAGGTGGATCACGGACGCGGGCGCATGATCCGCCATGACCGCGTTCATCGCATCCGGGTCGCAGATATCCGCCTCGACGAACATGAACTCGCCGCCCCCGCTCCGCCCTGCCGTGTCGCGCACCGCCGCCAGATTGGCTTCCTTCCGCCCGCGCTCGTAGTACGGATCGAAGTTGTCGATACCGATCACCCGCTGCCCGCGCGATAGCAGCGCTTCAGCAACGTGAGAACCGATGAACCCCGCCACGCCGGTAAGAAGAATCGGTCGACTTGACGCCATGTGAGTCCTTGAGCCCGACAGGCCGCCGCCAGCGGGCAGGCTGCTTGAAGATTCCGTCCAACGAAAGAAAGCAGGGCACCATCGTGAGATGGCGCCCCGCTGGAGGAGAGAGAGATCTGGTTAGTGTACCCCTCATCGGCGCAGCATGCACCTCGGGCTTGAATCTTCAATCCGCAGGCACGCCCCCTCTCCGCGGCAAGCTCCTAACTATCGGACCTTCCCCACGCAGAAACACCGCGCCTGCCTACCGGCAATACGCGGCGTTTAAGCCAGGGGTTCGGCACAAGATGAGAATGCCCAACCTCCCTATATCCCCCATTTGGGTCCCCCTTTTCACTCAGTCACGCCGCGGCGGGCGACGGTCGCGGCCCTCTTCCGGCGGAGGAACCCTCACCCCGTCGACTCCCGGCGCAGGCTTTTCGGCGGGCCCGCGCACACCCCGCCGCTCTGCGCGGCGGTCGGCCATCGCCCGCTCCAACCGATCGATCAACTGCACCTGCTCCTCCGGCGACATCGAGTTGAAGATCTCGATCAGGCGCTCGCGCCGCGCGCCGGTTTCGGCCATGGGCCGGCGCTGTCCGGGTGCGGCGCGATCCGCGCCCGGCCGCCCTTCCCCCTCTCGCCGGCCGCGCATGTCCCGCATCTCGCGCTCGATGTACTGCTCGCGCCGGCGCTCCGCCATCTGATCGCGGAACCGCGACACCTGCGCTTCAACGTGCTCCTGCTGCGCCTCGGTGAGCACCTGCCACACATCCGCGTACAACCGTTCCGCGCCGGGCGCGCCGCTCATGACCTCGCGCAGGCGCTGCCGCGCCGCGTTCTGCTCCGGCGTGGGCTCCCGGTCCGGTCGATCCGTTTCCATCCCATCGCGCGGCCGGCCGTCGCGCTCCATCCCATCACGCTCCGGCGCAGGACCGCGCCGAGGCCGCCCCTCCCCACGCGGGCGCTCGCCCTCCGGCCCTCGACGCGCGGCGGGGCCGCGTGGACGATCGCTCTCCGGCTCCCCGACATTGCCGCGCCGACGCAGTTCGCGCAGCTCGTCGGCATGCTCCTGCATGTACGCGCGACGTTCCTCTTCGAAGGCATCGCGCAGCGCCTGCACCGTCTCACGCTGCTCGGCCGACAGGCGAACCTCTTCGGGCGCATCGGGCGAGAGCATCCCCTCCAGGATGCGGTTCAGCACCCGCGGCGGGACCACCTCCGCGCCCATCATCCGCCCCGGCGCGCCTTCGCCGAACCCCTCGACTACGCCGGGAGGCCCCTTCGCCTCAACCTCCGGCCCCGACAGCAGCGGCCGCGGCGGCTCGGCCTGCCCCCCCTCCCGTCCACCATCCTGCGCCGACGCCGCCCCGACAAACGCACCCGCCACCGCCGCGACCGTCACCGGCACGACGAAGCGGCCGATCCGAACCAGATCCAATCCCTGACGCATCAGATGACTCCTGTGCCCGCGCCCCCGGGGCAAGCCCCAAGACGCCGAACGCTGCTGCCCGGGCAGTATTTCGCGCCGAGCCCGGGGGGCCCATGGGTCTTGCCAGTCCTATCGGCCCGCGGGGTTACCTGCACCGTCCACGCCCACTACGATCACGGACCAACTGCTCGGATTTTCCGGGCGGCCGCCCCGCCACCTCCCCCACCCATGGAGAATGGCCCGCGGCGGGGGAAAAGGAGCACACCATGGCCCTCGACAAGGAAGCTGTCCGCCTCGCCCTCACGCGCGTGACCCACCCGATTCTGGGGCGTGACGTGGTCGCCGCCGGGGCCGTCAAGAAGATCGCCGCCTGCGACGGCTACGTCTCCATCACGCTCGCCGGGGGCGGCCTGCACGACGATCACCGGCGCGGGCTGATGCAGCAGGCCGCAGCCGCGGTCCGCCTCAACGCCCAGCAGACGGGCGACGAGGTCGCGGATGTGCACGTGGAGTTCACGGACGAGCGGCCGACCGCCGCCTCCTCCACCGGCGCGCCGCCGCGCGAAGCCCCGCCCCACTCCCAGCAGCCCAGCCGCGCGAACAAGGCCGCCGCGGACGCCGCCTCTCCCCAGGACGCCGCCGACTCTCTCCCCGGCATCCGCCACGCGATCGCCGTCGGCGCGGGCAAGGGGGGCGTCGGCAAGAGCAGCGTCGCGGTCGCGCTGGCGGTGGGGCTGGCGCGCCGCGGGCACGCGGTCGGGCTGATGGACGGCGACATCTACGGCCCGTCGCTGCCGACCATGCTCGGGCTCGACGCGCTCGAACAGAACGTCATCGGCAACCGAATCCAGCCCTTCCTCGTCCACGGCGTGAAGGCCGTCACGATCGGCAAGATGGTCGACCCCGAGCGCCCGCTCGTGTGGCGCGGGCCGATGGCCCACGGCGCGTTCAAGCAGCTCCTCGAGCAGACCGACTGGGGCGAACTCGACTACCTCATCATCGACCTGCCCCCCGGCACCGGCGACATCTCGCTGACCATGGCCCAGTCGCTGCGCCTGACCGGCGGCGTCGTCGTCTGCACGCCGCAGAAGGTCGCCCAGGACGACGCCGTCCGCGCCGCCCGCATGTTCCAGCAGCTCGGCATCGACGTCCTCGGCGTCGTCGAAAATATGTCGTACTTCATCTGCGAACACGGCACGGAGTACGACATCTTCGGCCGCGGCGGGGCGGAACAGATGGCCCAGCGCCTGAACCTGCCGTTCCTCGGCGCTCTCCCGATCAACCCGAAGATCCGCGAGAACGCGGACCGCGGCCAGCCCACAAAGAACTTCGAAGGCGACGACGGCCTCGCCCGCGACCTGGAGTCGCTCGTGACCACCTTCGAGAACCAGGTGGCGCTGGCGTC
>CAYWRO010000075.1:0-17004 GCA_964460345.1 uncultured Phycisphaeraceae bacterium
ACGCCCGCCCCAACAGCACACCAAGCCCGCACCCCGGACGGCGGAGCTCACAGCCAGGTCGAAGCGCGCGGCGGATGTGCCGATCGATGCGGCGATGCTGCGCGCAGGGCTCTGTAGAATTCTCCGCCGGCTGGGGTGTGGGCGGCCGGATTACCACCACCGCCAGATCGGGAGCGCAGATCCGCTGGGGCGCCCGGGTTGCGGCCAACCGCCCGAATGGGGTATGCTCCGCCCCATGGCAAGGCAGCCCACGAACGACCCGTATGGAATGGTCACCCGGTTCGCCGAGGCGGTTCGGCGCAAGTTCGCCGCGCACGCCCAGGGGGAACCCGAGGAGCAGTTGCGCGGCCCTACCGAGCAGTTGCTCACAGCGATCGGACAATCCCAGGGCATGGAGGTCGACGCCATCGGCGAGGTCCATCTCGGGGCCGAAGGACGGCCCGACTTTGCCGTCGCGGTGAGTCGGCTCACGGTTGGATTCATCGAGTTGAAGGCCCCAGGCACCGGCGCCGACGTCCGACGGTTCCGCGGCCGCAACAAGACCCAAGCCGAGAAGTTCCTGAAGCAACCGAACGTGCTGTACTCCGATGGGCACCAGTGGGCCCAGTATGTGGACGGGGTCATGACGGGCGAACTCGTCGCACTGCCCGGCAGCCCGGATCAGGACGGCACCGCGGCGGTAGACGAGGAGTCAGCCGGACGGTTGTTCGAGCTTCTGCGGCGGTTCCTGCTGTGGAACCCGGTTCCCCCATCGAGTACGGAGGAGTTGGCGTACAAGCTCGCCCCGCTGTGCCGGGCGCTCCGCGACGACGTCGAGCTTGCTCTCGACATCCCCGGCTCAAATATGCGCGACCTGCGGAGCGAACTGCGGCGGCTGCTCTTCCCTGAGATCAGCGACGAGCGGTTCGCCGACGTTTACGCCGAAACCGTGACGTTCGCACTCCTTCTGGCGCGCGCCGAGGGCGCGGACCCGACCGACCTGCACGCCTCAGCACGAGCACTTCGCGGCGGACACAGCGTGCTTGGGCGCGTCCTTGAGATCCTGACCGACGATGCGACACAGGGCGAAGTGCGTGCGCCATTATCCCTGCTCCAGCGGTACATCCGCGCCGTTGATCCCGACCGACTGCAAGAGGACGGACAGGGGCGGCTGATCGAGGAGGTGCAGCTCCAGGCGCAGAAGCCATGGATTTACTTCTACGAGGAGTTCCTGTCCGAGTATGACCCGAAGATGCGGCGCGACGCCGGCGTGTACTACACGCCGGTGGAAGTTGTGCAGTGCCAGGTCCGTTTGGTGGAGGAACTGCTCCGCCGACGCCTCGGGCACAAGCTGGGCTTCGCCGATCCGGGAGTAATCACCCTTGATCCAGCAACGGGCACGGGAACCTATCTGCTGGGCGTGATCGATCAGGCTGCGGCGCGGGTCTCGGTCGAGGAAGGGGTGGGGCAAGTGGCGCCATCCCTGTCGGAAATGGCCAGACGTCTCTACGGCTTTGAGTGGCTTGTCGGGCCATATGCCGTCGCCGAGCTACGTGTCGCTCAAGCGCTCGAGCGGTTTGGCGCGCGCGGACCGACCGACGGGGAGGATGGGGGCGTGCTCTTGACGAACACGCTGACCAGTCCTCACGGAGAGCCGCCCGACCTAGGCCGCCACTACCAGGTGCTCACGGATGAACAGCGCGAGGCCCTGCGCGTCAAGCGCAGCACACCCGTTCTGGTGTGTATCGGAAACCCTCCGTACGACCGACACGACAGAGCGAAAACCCGCCAGCACTATGACATCACTGGCGCGTGGGTCCGCTGGGGTGAGGCGGAGCACTGGGACGTTGAGAACCAACAGACCCGCGGAATCCTTCGGCACTGGGTTGAAGCCGGTGCGAACGCGGGCGCCGGACGGCACATCAAGAACCTCTACAACCTCTACGTCTACTTCTGGCGCTGGGCAATTTGGAAAGTCTTCGAAGATCCGCTAGACGACAACGGGAGGAACCCCGGCCCAGGCATCGTCTCATACATCACGGCATCGTCCTTTCTGCGCGGACGTGCATTTGCGGGAATGCGTGAAGCCCTGCGACGATCGTGCGACGAAGTTTGGATCATCGATCTCGGCGGGGAAGGACACGGCGCCAGAAAGGAGCCGAACGTCTTCGCGATTCAGACACCTGTTTGCGTGACGATCGCGTTCCGTCGCCGGCGAGCGCGGTCGGCCAACCCCGCCGCGGTGCATTACCACCGCGTGCGAGGAACTCGCTCGGAGAAACTGCAAGCGCTCGCGGACATTCAACAGTTGCGAGATGTCGATTGGGAAACCAGCGAAGCCGGTTGGACCGCTTCGTTCGTACCTCGGCCCACGGGCACGTTCTTTGAATGGCCGAAGATTACGGATCTGTTTCCTTGGCAGACGAACGGCGTCCAGTTGAAGCGACTCTGGCCGATAGGAACCTCGCGAGATCACCTGGAGCGTCGATGGCGAGCACTTCTGAGGGCGCCCGATCGCGCCGTCGCGTTCAAGGAGAGCGGAGACAGAACGATTCGTGGCGAATACGGGCCGCTTAACGACGAGTTCCGAGGACTGCCACCAATTGCCGAACTCCCACGCGACGCGCCTTTGCCGCCGCTGGCGTCTTACGCGTACAGATCCTTCGATCGACAGCACGTCATCGCCTCTTCGGTGATGATGGCCCGCCCTCGGCCGCCGCTTTGGGCGACTTACAGCGACTCCCAAATATTTCTGTCAACGATGTTGAGCACTCCGATCGGCCACGGGCCTGCGCTGACGGCTTGTGCCGCAATTCCAGACCTCGACCACTTTCGCGGCTCATTCGGTGCCAAGCATCAGATACCGCTCTACCGCGATCGCAACGCTACGGACCCGAATATCGTCCCAGCTCTTAGCAAGCGCTTCGATCCCGTATCGCTCTTCTGCTACGCCTATTGCGTCCTTGGCAGCACAGCCTACACCCGCAAGTTCTGGGACGAGTTGGAACATTGCGAGTTGCACCTGCCCTTGACGGGCGACAAGACCCTGTTCGAGGAGGCCGTGCAGCTTGGCCGGCACCTGCTTTGGATTCACACATACGGGGCGCGCATGGTGCCGGAAGGGCTAACCGTCGGTGAGGTGCCGCAAGGCCGCGCCCGCTGCGTGCAGGCAGTTCCGTCCGATTCGGATCATTACCCCGTGAAGTACCGCTACAACGCAGCCAAGGCGGAACTTCACATCGGCGAAGGGGACAAAGCGGGCCTGTTCGCTCCAATCGAGGCGGATGTCTGGGAGTTCGAGGTCAGTGGCTTGAAGGTTGTCCAGTCCTGGCTTGGCTACCGGATGGCGCGTCGCCGCGGCCGGCGTTCAAGTCCGCTCGATGACATTCACCCCGAACGCTGGACCGCCGAGATGTCTCGCGAACTTCTCAATCTTCTCTGGATCCTTGAGCACACGCTGGAGATTTACCCGCAGCAGGCCGACCTGCTCGACCGCATCCTCGCAGGCCCGCTTATCAAAGCCTCCGATCTGCCGCCGCCGCTCCCGGCTGATCACCCACTTCGCAAGCCTCCGCGTATTGCGCGACCGGGGCAACCGGAAGGTCTCTTCGGCGACGAGGACGATGACGACGGGGATGATGAGCCGCTGGAGGACGATGAGGCGGGTGACTAGTTGCGTGAATCATCGCAAAGATCACGCGAGTTCGTGCTTCCCGCATCCTTTATACGCGAGCCCACTCGACCTCGGGGATACCCTGGTTTTTTCCCTCACGATTAACTCGCGCGCTCATTGCCCCGATTCCTGTTTCTGGAGCCGCAGCTTCCGCCGCGTTTGTTTCTGGCCGCCGATGCTGGCGTCCGCGCACGGGTGTGAACGCTCCAGACAGGAGACTGCACTATGGGTGTAATACCCGGTGGCAAAGCTGATCAGGTCGAGTTCTTTCAGAAGCGTCTCGCGCAGTGGACCGCCAAGGCCGAGGAGCTGGGGCTCACGAGCGAACAGATGACGGCGTTCACCCTGCTCGTCAACGGCGCGCTCACAGGGCTGAGCAATGCCGATGAGGCACGGCTGACCGCCAAGGCGGCCACGGTGACGTATCACAGCGCCGTGGACGCCATGGTCGCCGAAGGCCGCGCCCTGGTGGCGACCATCAAGGCGTACGCCGAAGTCACGGGCGATCCGAACATCTACGCGATCGCAATGCTCCCACCCCCGAAGGTTCCCGGCAAGCAGCCCGCGCCCGAAGCGCCGACCGCGGTGCGCGCGACGCTGCTTACCAACGGCACGATCAAAGTGACCTGGGATGCCTCGGTGGCCGGCACGGCATTCATGATCTTTCGCCGCACGGACGTCGGCGCGGGCCTCGGTTCGACCGTGCAGGTCGGCACCGTCGGCAGCGTTCGCGAGTTTAACGACAGCACCCTGGCCGGATGCACCCGCGCGGCGGCGTACATCGTCCGCGCCGTCCGCGGCACGCAGATGAGCCCCGACAGCCAGGAGGCGACCATCAACTTCCAGCCCGGCGGGCAGCAGGCGGGCCAGCAGTCTGAGGCCGCCTGAAACGAATCGCGAGTTCTAGGCACGCGGCAAGGGGCCACTTTCGGCCCCTTGTTGCGTTTTGGAGCGCCGCGTGCGGAGGGGGACACACTGAACTTGGGGGATGACCGCCCTGTTTCGGGGCATTTGCCGCGGAAGATCGGCAATGGGGCGAAATGGGGCGGTTTCCGCGCACACGCGCGGCAGGATTTCAGTATCATCAGCGCGTTTTGACGGCTCTACCTGACCGGACGGAGGTCGTTCATGCACGAACCGGCGGATGATCGCTTGCGCAGCGCGATGGCTGCGATGGAGCGGCTGCACGAGGTGGGGACGCGGCTGCGGGCGGCCCCGGATGTGGGGGCGGCGCTCGAGGAAACGCTCGACGCCTCCATGTCGCTCGTCGCCGCGGACAAGGGCACCGCCCAGATCTACAACGCCGCGACGGACATGCTCGAGCTGCGGGCCCACCGCGGCTTCGACGATGCGCTGCTGGAGCCCTTTCGCACGCTGCCGCGCGATCATCACACGACGTGCGCCCGCGCGCTCCGCGCGGAAGAACGCATCGTGGTGGAGGATTTCGAGATCCGCAGCCCCGATGACCCGCATCGGGACGCCGCCGCGGCGCTCGGCTACCGCGCCGGGCAGAGCACGCCGCTGACCGCCTCGAGCGGCGAGATCATGGGGATGATCACGACGTACTGGCGGCGCCGGCACCGGCCGTTGCCGTGGCAGTTCGGCGTGCTCGACCTGCTGGCGCGCCAGGCGGCGGACTTCATCGAGCGCAAACGCCGCGAAGAAGCGCTGCTCGCGGCCAACGCACGGCTCGATGCGCTCATCCGGCGCCTGCCGGTGGGGATCACCCTGACCGATGAAAGCGGGCGCGTGCTGCTCATGAACCCCGTGGCCCTGCGCCTGCACGGTTTTACCTCAACCGGCCGGATCACGCGCGATCTGGCCGACTATCAGGCGAGCTTCGAGGTGCGCACGCTCGACGGCGAACGGATTGAACCGGAGCAGTGGCCGATCGCACGCGCCCTGCGGGGAGACTTTGCGCGTGACTGCCAGGTTCGCCTGCGCCTGCCGAGCGGCAGCGAGCGCGTTCTCCTGTGCGACTTCGTGCCCGTGGCGGGCGAAGACGGCCGCCGGCAGGTGATGGCCGTGGTGCAGGACATCACCGCGCGCAAACAGCAGGAAAGCCGCCTGCGGACGCTGATGGGCGAACTGAACCACCGCGTGAAGAACACGCTCGCCGTGATTCAGGCGATGGCGCGGCAGACGATGCGCCGCGCGCCGGACATGGAATCGTTCATGACGGCGTTTGACACGCGGTTGCAGTCGATCGCCAAGGCGCACAGCCTGCTCACGGCGACGGAATGGTCGGGCGCGCTGCTGCGCGACGTGATTGCAAGCGAAGTGACGTCGCGCGCCGGCTCGGAGCTGCAGGTGCGCATCACGGGGCCGGCCGTGCTGCTCCCGCCGCGGACGGCTCTGGCGATGCACATGCTCATCCACGAGCTGGCGACCAACGCCTGCAAGTACGGCGGCCTCAAAGGCGATGAGGGGCACGTGGAGATTCGCTGGGAGCTCGGCGGGCCCGATGAAGACGAACTGACGCTCGAGTGGACCGAACGGTGCGCGGGCGACATCGATGAGCCCGCCGCGGACGGCTTCGGCAGCCGGCTCATCAGGCACGTTGTCGAGTTTGAGATGCAGGGGACGCTCGAGCGGATGTTCACGAAGCGCGGACTGGAGTGTCGCATCCGCCTGCCGCTTTCCTCGCGCGCCGAAGCAGTCGATGACGTTGCCGGCTCCGCGGGCTTCGACAAACCGATCGTGGATGTCATCATTCCCGCGAGCGACGGCGCCCTGGAGCGCGGCGGCGCGGCGAAGCAGAACTGAGCGGGGTCAGAGGAGCATCGGCGCGAGGAACTCGCCCGTGTGGCTCCCTTTGGTTCGCGCGACGGCCTCGGGCGGTCCGCTTGCGACGATCTGGCCGCCGCGATCGCCCCCTTCGGGGCCGAGGTCGATGAGCCAGTCGGCGCACTTGATGACGTCGAGGTTGTGTTCGATCACGACGAGCGTATTGCCGGCATCGGCCAGGCGGTTGAGCACGCCGACGAGCTTGCGGACGTCTTCGAAGTGCAGGCCCGTGGTGGGTTCATCGAGGATGTAGAGCGTGTGACCGGTCGCCGCGCCGCCTGTACGGCCGCGGCCGTTGCCGTTGCGCGCGGCCGCATCGTCAACCGAGTCGTCTTCGCCCTCGTCGGCAGCGCCGGTCCCGTTGGCGGTCTTGTGGGCCAGCTCGTACGCGGCGTTGGTCTTGCCGAGTTCGGTGGCGAGCTTGACGCGCTGGGCTTCGCCGCCGGAGAGTGTGGTGGAGGGCTGGCCGAGTTCGACGTATTCGAGGCCGACGTCGCGCAAGCACTGGACGAAGCGGAGGATCTTCGGATGGTTCTCGAAGAAGTCGCAGGCGTCCTCGATCGTCATCGCCAGCACATCGGCGATGGAGCGGCCGCGGTAAAGAACTTCTAATGTTTCGCGGTTGTAGCGCTTGCCGCGGCAGACCTCACACTCGACGTAAACGTCGGGAAGGAAGTGCATCTCGATCTTCTTGAGGCCCTGGCCCTCGCACGCCTCGCAGCGGCCGCCGCCGTTCTTGGCCTTGACGTTGAAGGAGAAGCGGCCGGGCTTGTAGCCGCGGATCTTGGCCTCCTTGGTGGCGGCGAAGATCTTGCGGATTTCGTCGAAGATGCCGGTGTAGGTCGCGGGGTTTGAGCGCGGCGTGCGGCCGATCGGGGATTGGTCGACCTCGATGATGCGATCGAGTCTGTTGAGGCCGTTGATGCGCGCGTGCGCGCCGGGCCTGGCGCGAGAGCCGTGAAGGTGCTGCTTGATCGCCTTGAGCAGGATGTCGTTGACGAGCGTCGACTTGCCGGATCCGGAGACGCCGGTGACGCAGATCATCCCGCCGAGCGGGAAGCACGCATCGATCGACTTCAGGTTGTTCTCACGCGCGCTCTTCACGACGATGGCGTTCTTCTCATCCAGCGGGCGGCGCTTCTTCGGGATCTCAATGGAGCGCTGGCCGGAGAGGTAGAGGGCGGTCAGCGAGCCGGACCAGCGCTCATCACTGCATCTGCTGCGCTCTTCCTGTGTTCCTCTCTCCTTCTGCCCCTTCGTCCCTTGTTCAATCAGCTCTTCTACGGTTCCCATCGCGACGGGGCGTCCGCCATGCACGCCGGGCCCCGGCCCCATGTCCAGCACCCAATCGGCGCTGCGGATCATGTCTTCATCGTGCTCGACGACGATCACGGTGTTGCCGATGTCCGCCAGGTGGCGCAGCGTGCGGATGAGCCGCGCGTTGTCGCGCTGGTGAAGGCCGATGGTGGGTTCATCGAGAACGTAACACGCGCCGACGAGCTTGCTGCCCACCTGCGTGGCCAGGCGGATGCGCTGTGCCTCGCCGCCGGAGAGCGTTCCAGTCTTGCGATCCAGCGACAGGTATTCGAGCCCGACCGATTCGAGAAAGCCGAGTCGGTTGAGGACCTCGCGCACGATCGGCTCTGCGATGGTGCGCTGTTCCTCCGTGAGAATCAGACCTTCGATCCACGCGCGGGCATCGGTGATGGTCAGACGCGAGAGGTCGGCGATGTTCAGCCACGTCGCGTCGGCGGCGGGGCGCGCCACGAGAGAGCCGGTGAGCGCACGGGCCTTGTCCGCCTTGTGCCCGCTGCGCAGCAGCACGTGGAGCGCGCTGATTCGCAGCCGGTCGCCGCGGCACTCGGGGCAGACGACCTCCTCCATGTACTGCCCGAGCCACTCCTTCATGAAGGAGGATTCGGTGCGCTGGTACCACTGATGCAGCGACTCGAAGACGCCGTTGAACTTCGCCCCGAACTCGCGCTCATCGGCGGGCGTCGTGCCGCGGAGAAGAATTTCGATCACCCAGTCTTCCAGATCCTCCACCGGCGTGCGCGGGTTCACGCCGAAGTCCTGGCAGAAATGCCGGATCTTGCGCCGGAAGATGCGGCCCATCGGCGGCGGCACCTTCCACGGCTTGATCGCGCCGCCTTCGAGCGACTTCGACCGGTCGGGGATGACCAGATCCTCATCGAACTCGAGGATCATCCCGAGACCGTGGCAGGTCGGGCACGCGCCATGCGGGGAGTTGAACGAGAAGAGCCGCGGTGAAAGTTCCTCCAGCGCCGCCTCCGGGTGATCGGGGCAGGCGAACTTTTCGCTGTAGACCTGGTCGACCCAGATGGTCGCGACGGGTTCGGTGGAGGGCTCGGGCGCCCGGGCGGATCCTCGCTTGCGCTTTGGGTTCTTTGCGGGGCTCGAGGCCGCGGCGGCGTCCTGCTCGATTGAAATGATGACCGTTCCATCGCCGACGCGCAGCGCCGCTTCGACGGATTCCGCCAGCCGCTGGCGCGCCTCGTCGCTCAAGACGATCCGGTCGACCACCACCTCGATCGAGTGCCGCTCGAAGCGCCCCAGGCCGAGCGGGTTCTCTCCCCCCTCCTTCAGCGCATCGCGCAGGTCGATGACCTTGCCGTTTACGCGAACGCGGGCCCACCCCTGCCGCTGCAAATCCTCCAGCACGTCCTTATGGAAGCCCTTCTTTCCACTCACCACAGGGCCGAGCACAAGAAGGCGCGTTCCCGGCACGCCGGTCATGATCGCCGCAACGATCTGCGAAGCGCTTGACGATTCGATCCGCCGGCCGCACCGCTGGACCACCTCCCCATTCTTCCTGGTCTTCACCGGGGCCCAGCAGTGCGGCGTTCCACATCGTGCGAACAGCAGGCGGAGGTAGTCATAGATTTCGGTGCTCGTCGCCACCGTGGAGCGCGGGTTTGACACGCCGCTCCGCTGCTCAATTGCAATCGTCGGCGGCAACCCCTCGATGTCATCGACGTCGGGCTTCTTCAACTGGTCGAGAAACTGCCGCGCGTACGCGGAGAGCGACTCCATGTACTTCCGCTGCCCTTCGGCGAAGATCGTGTCGAATGCAAGCGATGACTTGCCGCTGCCGCTCAGGCCCGTGATCACGACGAGGCGGTCGCGCGGAATGTCCACATCGATGTTCTTGAGGTTGTGCTCCCGAGCCCCGCGGACTCGGATGCACCGGGCCGGGTCGATCGGCACGCGGTCCGCGGCCCCCGTCCCTTCGGGCTTCGCACGGGTCGACCCGGCGCGCACTTCCGCCGCGGCGGACCCGTTCACCGGCGCCCCGCGGTTTGTCGATCCTCTCGCTCCGCCCCGCTTCCGCCCGGGCGAAGTCTTCCGTGCACCAGCCGCGCTGGATCGCGCCATGCGTTCCTCCTTGAGAAGGGATGGTAGGACGTTGGTCGGGCGTGCCCGGTTCAACCGGAGTGCCGGTTTCCAGCCGGCCAGGCAACGGGAACCCTCATGGCGGCGGCGCTGCGGTGTTTGCCCGAGCAGCGGCCGTGAGCGCTTGCGCCGTCAATCGCTGCCGGAAGGGCCGGCTGGAAGCCGGTGCTCCACCGCCTGCCCCGACTCTCCCTCGCCCTGCCCCTGCTTCTGCATCCACTGGGCCTTCGCCCACAACATCATCACGACGAGCACCACCCCGATCAGCAGGCCCATGATGTAGGATGACAATCGCCGCCGGAAGGTCTCCCTCGACGTGCGATTCTCCGTCATCTCTTTCAGTTGCGGCTGCTGCAACGCCATGGCGTGCTACCCCTGCCTCTTCTTCCGGCGCTTGTTGGCACGCACCCCCGGCATGCCCGGCTTACCACCGCCACCCCCACCGCCGCGCTTCCTCCCGCCCCCGCTGCGTCCGGCGTCCGCCGCGGCCTCTTCGATCTCTGAGCGCCGCACTCGCCCGTTGGAACCGAGGGCCAGTTTTCCGCTCCGCAGCGCCTGCATCTGGTCGCGGAGTCGCGCGGCCTTCTCAAACTGCAGCTCCTGCGCGGCGGTGAGCATCTCTTCTTCGAGCATGCCGACCATCTCCTCGACGTCGTAGTCCTCCTCGCTCACGCGCAGGGCCTCGCGCGCCGTGCGGCGGGCGCGGAGCTCGACTTCGAGCCCCTCGCGGATCGCCTTCACGATGGTCTTCGGCGTGATGCCGTGCTCCTCGTTGTACGCGAGCTGCTTGGCGCGGCGGCGCTCCGTCTCCTCGATCGCCTCCTGCATCGCGGGCGTCACCTGGTCGGCGTACATCACGACAAGGGCGTTGACGTTGCGGGCGGCGCGGCCCATCTGCTGGATGAGCGAGGTGCCGCTGCGGAGGAAGCCCTCCTTGTCGGCATCAAGAATGCAGACGAGCGAGACTTCCGGCAGGTCCAGTCCCTCGCGCAGCAGGTTCACGCCGACGAGGACGTCGAAGTTGCCTTTGCGCAAGTCAGTGAGGATCTCGACGCGCTCCAGCGTGTCGATCTCGCTGTGGAGGTAGCGGACGTTGAGGCCTTGCTCGTCGAGGTACGTGGCGAGATCTTCGCAGAGGCGCTTGGTGAGGGCGGTCACGAGCACACGCTCGCCCTTCTCGACGCGCTCGCGGCAGCGCTCGATCATGTCGGCGACCTGCCCCTGGGCCGGTTTGATCTCGATGACCGGATCGAGCAGCCCCGTCGGGCGGATCACCTGCTCGGCGACTTCTCCTTCTGTCTTCGCCAGTTCGTACGCCCCCGGTGTCGCCGACACGAACATGATCTGCGGGACGATCGACTCGAACTCTTCGAAGCGGAGCGGTCGGTTGTCCATCGCGCTCGGCAGGCGGAAGCCGTGCTCCACCAGCACCTGCTTGCGCTGGCGATCGCCGTGGTACATCGCGCGGATCTGCGGGATTGTCACGTGGGATTCGTCGATGATGCAGAGCCAATCCTGAAGAGACGGAGAGACGGAGTGACGAAGAGACGAAGTGATCGCGCCAGCAGACGCCCCCACTTCGTCTCTTCGTCTCTTCGTCTCTTCGTCTCTTTCGTTTACGCCTCCGTCGCTTCTCCGCTTCGTCGCTTCGTCGCTATACCGGAAGTAATCCAGCAGCGTAAACGGCCGCTCCCCCGGCTCGCGGCCGTCGAAGAAGCGCGAGTAGTTCTCGATGCCGCCGCAATACCCGACCTCTTCCATCATCTCCAGGTCGTACTTCGTCCGCGCGAGCAGGCGCTGGGCTTCCAGCAGCTTCCCCTCGCTGCGCAGCTCCATGACGCGCGAGTCCAGCTCCGCGCGGATCGCCGCCAGCGCCGCCTGCATCGTGTCTTCCGGCATGACGTAGTGCACGGCGGGGAAGAGGAAGAACTGCTTCTCATCCGCGAGCACTTCGCCCGAAGTCGGGTTGATCAGTTCGATCCGCTCGATCTCATCCCCGAAGAGGTCCACACGCACGGCAAACCGCTCGTACGCCGGCCAGATCTCGACGACATCCCCCCGCACGCGGTACCGCCCGCGCTGGAACTCCATCTCATGCCGCTGGTACTGCATGTCGTTGAGCGACAGCAGGAACTTCCGCCGGTCGATCCGCGACCCGCGCGTGATCGTCAGGACCTTCTGGCTGTACGCCTCCGGCGAACCCAGGCCGAAGATGCACGACACGCTCGCGACGACGATCACATCGCGCCGGCTCAAGAGGTTGCTCGTCGCTGCCAGGCGCAGCAGGTCCAGGTCGTCGTTGCGGCTCGCGTCCTTCTCAATATAGATGTCCCGCTGCGGGATGTACGCCTCGGGCTGGTAGTAGTCGTAGTAGCTCACGAAGTAGTTGACGCTCGAGCCCGGGAAGAACTCGCGCAGCTCCTCATACAGCTGGGCCGCCAGCGTCTTGTTGTGGCTGA
The DNA here is from genome assembly GCA_964460345.1 of uncultured Phycisphaeraceae bacterium. Classification (GTDB taxonomy): domain Bacteria; phylum Planctomycetota; class Phycisphaerae; order Phycisphaerales; family UBA1924; genus CAYWRO01. Next base: position 12,313 of record CAYWRO010000075.1, read on the forward strand.
TGATCAGCGTCGGCTTCTGCACCCGCTCGATGACATTCGCCATCGTGAACGTCTTGCCCGTCCCCGTCGCCCCGAGCAGGCAGACGGCCTCCTTGCCCTCGTCGATGCCGCGAGCCAGCGCGGTGATCGCATCCGGCTGGTCCCCGGTCGGCTTGAAGGGCGCTTCAACGTGAAACCGACCGTCCGCCGGGGGCTTCCGCGGCCCGGCGGGAACGGAGGGAGCAGGGGTGGATGTCTGCGGCGCGTGGGGAGGCACGAGGGATTATAGGGAATGCACAATGCACAATGCAGAGTGCACAATGGCACGAAACTGGGCAATGGACAATGGGCGCCACGGCTCGACGCGGTACTCCGCAGCGCAGCCGTGCCCGCGCGGTGCGGCCCTCCGGTCCACGCGCTCGACCCACCCGATGCCTACTTCCCGCCGCGCTGCGTGTCTGTCACGCGCTCCCCGCACTCCGGACACACCACACCCCCATCGCCCTCCGTCCGCACGCCCGCCAGTTCATACCCGCACCCTGAACAGCAGCCTGCTTCGAGCCGGCACCTGATTCGCACGGAGCATCGCGTCGCCCGCAGCCACATGACGCCCGCCGCGACCGGAAGAAACCACAGCGGCACACCAGCCGTGATCCCCTGCCGCTGGCTGAAGTGCGGCAACCAGAGAAACTGCGGAGAGTTCGAGGTGTAGACGTTGAATCCGGGTCCCGCGCCCTTCCAGTAGTGCAGCGGCCGGTCGCCGATGTACACGCCGACGCCAGCGCCGTTGAAGACGACGTTGTCGGAGCGGTCCTCCGCGATCCACATCACCCCCCACCACGCCGACGACACCCACACCGCCGCCAGCACTACCGTCACCACCAGCCACACCGTCCGCCGCCGCCGCCACCGGCACAGCTCGAGCTTCCCCGCCGCCGCGGCACTCCCGCGCGACTCGGCCGCCTCTGGCGTGCGCTCAGTCATCCTCCGCTCCGCACTCCGGACACACGACGGCGACGGTTCCTTTCTCCGAATCAGCAAGCCCGCGCAGGTCATACCCGCACGCCGCGCACCGGTTCCGCCGCCGCCGCGACCAGCGCCGCACGAACCCCGCGGTGGTCAGCAGCAGCCACAACGGCGCGGCGCACACCAGCGTGTTGACGATGAAGCCGGGAAGGTACGGCCGGATCGGCAGCCGACGCTCGCCGATCCGCAGCCATCCCCTCGCATCGGGCGATCCCTCGTTCACGCCGGTCAGCGCCACCATCGGCCGCCCTGCGCCAAGGGTCCTCGTGAACGAGAACGGATCATCCCGCGAGACAACAACGATCCATCCGGAAATCCCCGGCACCTCCTTGTCTCCTCGCCGGGGGCTCTCCGCGATTTCCTCATCGGATCTCGGGAACATCGCGATGGATGCGGTCCGGACGTATCCGCGACTGCGCACTTCTATGAACCCGAAGTATGAAGGCAGGTCAATGACGTCCGGCCGAAAACTCCGCATCGCGTCCGGGTTCCGCCGCGAGTTGTGGTCGTACACCCACTTGTCCCGCCACGCCACGCCCACCGTCGTCACCGCGCCGAGGAGGAGGCACAGCGTCAGCCGGATCAGTCGTCGTCGCCAGATCGCGCGCTGCGCCTTCATGTGCCGCACTCCGGACACACGGTCTTTCCCTTCTCCGCATCAACAAGCCCGCGCAGGTCATACCCGCACGCGACGCACGCCCCGCGCCGCTTGCGCCGCCAGCGCACCACTGCTCCTGGCGTGATGAGCACGATCCACCACGGCACGGCGTAGAAGAGCGTGTCGAAGACGAAGCCCCGCCACACGATGAAAGTGGGCAGTGAAAGGTCCGCGCTCACTCCAAGCGCTCCGTCCCTGCGCCACGTCAGCGGTCCCGGCCAGGTGTCGTCCGATTCGGCCACCGACCAGAGCGCACGGGCGGGCCAGCCGTGGGCTTCCGCTTCCGTTGTGCAGTCGTCGGCTGGCAGTCTGCCCCAACCGCTGATCATCCGCCGGGCGAGCGGCAGTTCGCGCCACGTTGCGGCCTCGCGCGATGCAGCAAGGCGCTCAAACGCTGCCTTGAGATCCGGCTCGTCTCCTCGTGCAACGACGCGACCGTGCGTCGCCGCCGCTCGTAATCCATGACTGACTTTTCGCCATGTCGTGACGGAATTGCGCTTCTCCGAGGAGAAAAGACAATCGACGGCCAGCACCGCCGGCCTCGGCCCCCGCCGCGGCACGTCCACAATCCCGGCCGCCACGCCGCGGCTCCACTCTGAACCGCGCCATACCGCCCCCCACGCGACTCCCACCGTCGTCACCGCCCCAAGCAGCAGGCACAGCGCTGAGCGGAGGAGCCGTCGTCGCCATGGGTGGGCGCGGGTGGTCATCATGGCGCGGGGAGTCTACACGGAACCGCAGGTTGGCGCGTCTGCCGGGGGACCGGCGCTCTTCCTGTAGATGGTGAGGAGTTGCGATGGCAGGGGGAGTACCCCCCCTCCCTGCCCCTGCCCGACCCCGGGGAGTTCGTGCCGCCTGCGGCGGCGGATCAGACCGAATCAGAGCCGGCGAGCGGAAGCTCGCGGAACCGGCGCGCAGCGCCCCGGTCAAATTCAGGACGGGTGGCTGCCCGCCCTTCGCCCAAGCCTCACGCCCCTCGCACGCGGTACTCCGCGCGGGCATGCGCACTGGCGGGCGTTGGCGATCGATGGAATCCCGTCGCGGCGGTGGTGTCATCGCGATCACGAGTCCGATGCGATCCGACCGGGGCGCTGCGGGACTGGCCCGCGAGCTTCCGCTCGCCGGCTCTGACAAACGCGCGCCGCGCCCCCCTCACTTCCAGCGGGCTCCTCCGCCCGCGCAATGGGCGCGCCTGGTGCCCGGGCCGGCTGGAAGCCGGCGGTCCATGGCTGCGCGTGCGATGTTTGCGGCCGTGCGCGCGCGTTTTGGGGCCTTACAAATGGTTTTTGGGGCCGCACAAACGATTTGAGGGGCCTGTGAAATGACTTTTGGGGCCCGTGAAATCGTTTTACGGGCCTGTGAAATCATTTTTGCGGCCCGTGAAATGATTTTTGGGGCTTGTGAAATCATTTTTGGGGCCCCAAAAATCATTTTTGGGGCCCGTGAAATCGTTTTTGGGGCCCGTGAAATCATTTTTGGGGCCTGTGAAATAGCGCTGGGCGAGGGTTATCTGACGTGCACCCGCGTTTGCAGGCCGTGAGCGGGGGTGGGGATCCCTTGATCTGGCGGGCAGACGTTACAGACCGACCCCCCGGCCTCCCTCCCCCGCCCCTCCTCCCCTCGCCTCCCCGAGACCGGGTGTGTCTCTCTCTCGGAGAGCATCGGACGGTTGCGGCTGGACGATCCGCTGAGCAGCGCTTCAGGCCTCGGTCGCGGGGCGTCGCCGCGGCCCGCGAATCGCGCTGCCGAAGCCGCCTGTCGGCCTCCGCATCGTGTGCTAGCCTACCTCCATGGACATCACCCTCTCCGACGTCCTCTACATCCTCCTCGGAACCTTCTTCTTCGTCGGGGTCGGCCTCTTCGCCGCCAACCGGGCGCGGCGCGAGCTGGCGGAGGTCGGCAGGGTGACGCGGCCGACGTTCATCGCCTCCTTCATCGCCTACGTCGGCCACGGGCTGACCGTGCTCGCCGCGGCGTACGCGGGGGCAATCGAGCTGCCCATCCCCGCGGCGCTCGCGTGGGGATCGGGGCTCATCGTCATGGCCGCCGGCGCGAGCTTCTGGATCCTCGCGCACACGCAGTTCCGCTCCTTCAACATGACCTGGGGGCTCGAGACGCAGCGCCTCGTGACGCGCGGCGTCTACGGCGTCACGCGCAACCCGCAGGTCGTCGGGTCCGTGCTCTTCTGGATCGGCGCGGGGCTTGCGGGCAAGTCCGGCGCGGCGATCCTGCTCGCGCTCATCGAACTCGTCGCGGTGAACTTCTGGCTCCCCGCCGAGGAACGCGCTTTGGAAGCCCGGCACGGCGAGGCGTACGCGCGCTATCGCAGGCGCGTGCCGCGGTGGCTGGGGCCGGTGAAGCGGGAGACAGACGAAGCGGCCGCGGCGGACAGCACGGCGGCGGCGGCGAAGTGAGGGAAGTGCTGAGTGCTGAGTGCTGGGTGCTGAGTGGGGGAAAGTGCTGAGTGCTGGGTGCTTGAGTGCGCGGGGGACGCCCTCTTCCTCAGCACTCAGCACTCAGCACTCAGCACTTACTTTGCTACTTTGCTGCTTTGCTGCTTTGCTGCTTTCCCTTGAAAGCCCTCACCCACGCCCGCATCACCTCCAACCGCGGCAGCGGGCGGATCGGCTTGCGGTTGCGCTTCTCGAGCAGGCGCGGGTGCACGATCGAAAGGGGGAGCCCCGCGCACGCGCGGCGGATCTCGGCGAGCGCGGGGTAGCGCGGCAGCTCGCCCTCGCGCACGTACAGCAGCAGGTTCTGGCGGTACCACCACGCGATCCGCTCATCCTCCCAGATGCGCGGGCGGATCGCATCGACGGCGACGAAGCCTCGCTCCTCGAACAGGCGCGCCCAGTACGTCGGCCACTGCTCATTGATGTGCCCCGTCCCCCCCTGCAGCGGAACCGCCGCGGAAAAGGCGACGACCGGAGCGGCGGCGGTGAGCGAATCGACCAGCGTCGCCGCGGCGGACTCCGGCAGGTGCTCGCCGACCTCCAAACTGATCGCCAGATCCCCCCCCACCCCCCCAA
>CAYWRO010000076.1:0-16634 GCA_964460345.1 uncultured Phycisphaeraceae bacterium
GGGGTTATGGGACGAGGCGCAGAGGTCTTCTGAGGCGGCTCAGAGGTTCTCTGAGGCGCCTCAGAGAGGCTCTGTTGCGCCGCAGAGAGTCTCTGTTGCGCCGCAGAGGTTCTCTGAGCCGCCGCAGAGACACGCTGTTGCGCAACAGAGGTCTTCTGAGCCGCCGCAGAGAGTCTCTGTTGCGCGACAGAGCTCCTCTGAGCCGCCGCAGAGAACCTCTGTGGCGTCGCAGAGAAGGGGCGTGCGGCCGCACAAACCCCCTGTTCGGGTGCAGAGAACCGCCGTGGCCGCCTCCGGGAGGCTCTTCGGCCGTTTTCAGAGGAGGGCGATCGCCTCGTTGACCGTCCCGACGGGAACGAGCTCCAGGCCGCGCGGCACACCCCCGGTCTTGGGGGCCTTGCCGCGCCCCGGGACGACCACGCGGGAGAACCCGAGGCGGGCGGCCTCGTTGAGGCGGGCGTCCATCTGCGGGACGGGGCGGATCTCGCCGCCGAGGCCGACCTCCCCCACCGCCGCGGTCCGCGGCGGCAGGGCGCGGCGGAACTGGGCCCCGGCGATCGCGAGGGCCAGGGGCAGGTCCGCGGCGGGCTCGACGATGCGCAGGCCCCCCACGCTGCTGGCGAAGACGTCGCGGTCGGCGAGGCGGATCTCGGCGTGCTGCTCCAGCACCGCGATGATCATGGCGAGGCGGTTGGCGTCCAGCCCGCTGCTCTTGCGCTTGGCCGAGCCGAGAAAGCCGGTCGCGGTGAGGGCCTGGATCTCGACGAGCACGCAGCGCGTGCCGGTCATGACGGGACAGGCGACCGAGCCGGGGCGGGGCTCATCCATCCCCTCGAGCGCGGCGGCCGAAGCGCCCTGCGGGGCTTCGAGAAGGCCCTCGCCCGTCATCTCGAAGAGGCCGATCTCCAGCGTCGTGCCGTAGCGGTTCTTGATCGCGCGGACGACGCGGTGCGCGTGGTAGCGGTCTCCTTCAAAGTAGACGACGGTGTCGACGAGATGCTCGAGCAGACGCGGCCCCGCGAGCGTGCCTTCCTTGGTGACGTGGCCGACGAGGATGATGGCGATGCCCGAAACCTTGGCGAGGTAGACGAGATCGGCGCAGCAGCGGCGAAGCTGCGAGATGCTCCCGGGCGCAGCGTCGAGGTCGCCCTTGTAGATCATCTGCACGGAGTCGATCACCATGACGGCGGGGCGGACCTTGCGGGCCTGCTCGACGATGCGCGCGAGGTTGGTGTCGGCGAGGATGTACAGGTCGTCCGACGCCGCGACGCCGAGGCGAGCAGCGCGCATGCGCACCTGCTGGGCGGACTCTTCGCTGCTGACATAGAGGACGCGCGCGGGCTCGGCGTTTGCGTCTGCCCCAGGCGGGGCGGCTGCGCTGCGGGAGTTCGTCACAGGCGGGACGCCTGTGCCACGGGGGTGGCCGGACGTCTGGCCGATGCGGCCGGCCATCTGCAAGAGGAGCGTGCTCTTGCCGATCCCGGGGTCGCCCCCGATGAGGACGGCCGAACCGGGGACGAGACCGCCGCCGAGAACGCGATCAAGCTCGCCGATGTGCGTCGGAACGCGCTGCAGGTCAACGCCGGCCTCGCCGATGCGCCCAATGGGCAGGGCCAGAGCCTCCGGATCGCCGCCGGCGCCCTCGTCGCGCTCCTCCATCGCCGACCACGCCTGGACGATGCCGCGCTGCGCGTCGGCCCGCGCGGAAGCGGGCTCGCGCTCGATCGTCTGCTCCTCGAGCGCATCCCACGCGCCGCAGTCCGGGCACTTGCCCATCCAGCGTGACTGCAGCGCGCCGCAGGAACGGCACAGGTACGCGCGTCTGGCTTTGGCCATGAGGTCTCCGAAAGGGCAGCAGTATAACGAGTTCTAAGGCGAGACCCGGCGGGCGCGACGCTTGTCCGGGGTGGGTCGCCGTTCCCAAGCTGGCGTGCGGGCGGCAGGAAAGCCGGTTCACACGCAGCGCCGCCACTATTCTCCCCGTGTGGATGCGCTCTGCGGCCGCCGCGGCCGCGGCGGGACGGGACAAGGGGGAGGATCATGCCGCGCGGGGAGATTCCGAAAGTCGTTGTGGTGACGGGCGCCTCGGCCGGCGTCGGCCGGGCTGCGATCCGTGCGTTCGCCCGCGCTGGGGCCGACGTCGCGCTGGTGGCCCGCGGCGTCGACCGGCTCGAGGAAGCCGCGGAGGAAGTCCGCCGCCTCGGCCGCCGCGCGATCGCCCTCCCCGCGGACGTCGCCGACGCCGAGGCCGTGGAAGAAGCCGCCGCGCGGGCGGAAGAGACGCTCGGGCCGATCGACTGCTGGGTGAACAACGCGATGACGGCCGTCTTCGCGCCGGTCATGGAGACGACGGCGGCGGAGTTCGAACGCGTGACGAAGGTGACGTACCTCGGGTACGTCCACGGCACGCAGGCGGCGCTGAAGCGCATGCTGCCGCGGAACCGCGGGGCGATCGTGCAGGTGGGCTCGGCCCTGTGTTACCGGGGCATCCCGCTGCAGGCGGCGTACTGCGCGGCGAAACACGCCATCGTCGGGTTCACCGAGTCGCTGCGGACGGAGTTGATGCACGACAAGTCCGACGTTCACGTGACGATGGTGCACATGCCGGCAATCAACACGCCGCAGTTTGACTGGGTTCTCTCGCGCCTGAAGAACCGGGCCCAACCGGTGCCGCCGATCTTCGAGCCGGAAGTGGCCGCGCGGGCCATCGTGTGGGCGAGCATGCACCAGCGAAGGGAACTGATGATCGGCTTCCCGACCTTCGCGGCGATCTGGGGAGACCGGCTCGTGCCGGGAATCGCCGACTGGTACCTCGCCAGAACGGGGTACGAGAGCCAGCAGACGGACGAGCCCGAGCGGCCCGACCGGCCCTCCAATCTGTGGGAGCCCGTGCCGGGCGACTACGGCGCCCGCGGCCGGTTCGGCCGACGCGCCAAGCAGCGGAGCTGGTGGGCGACCGTGAGCGGGCACCATCGACTCAGCGCCCTGGCGGTGCTGCTCGGAATCGGCCTCGCCGCCGGCCTGATGCGCGCCGTCTGGCTGGGCGGCGGCTGATCGAAGACCGGACCCGCCCACAGCCCACCGCCGATGCTCAAAGGCTACAATCGGTCGCTGTGTTGCGGGCGTAACTCAGTTGGTAGAGTGTCAGCCTTCCAAGCTGAATGTCGAGGGTTCGAATCCCTTCGCCCGCTTTGAGTCGATCTGCGGCCCCGCCGCGGGGTCGGGCCTGGGGCCTTTCTGGTCTTTCGGCAGCGGATTCTGAGACAGGAGCCCGGGGAGAGCGAAGTTCCGCGGCGGTCTGGCCGATTATGGGAACCGGGGGAGGCGCGGGTCCATACGTTCCTTCAGAGCATGTCCGACTCGGTCCTCACCAAGCTGGTCTCCCTCGTGCTCGCCGTGGCCATGGCGGGGCCGATGTCCGCGGCGGCGGGCGCGATGCGGTGCGACTGCGGGCTGGGGAGTGGTGAGGCCGTCGTGGGCGGGGCTCACGGGGCCGAGGGCGTCGATGTGGGCTGCTGCGGGGGGTGTGGAGAGAAGCAGGATTCTGAAGACCAGCGCTCGACGCCGAGCGACGACTGCCGCGATTGCGGGTGTCCCGTGTGCGCTTTGCACCTGGGCGTTGTCGCCGTGGTGTGGAGCGGGCCGGATGCCGCCGCGGCGCGGGAGCCGAGCGAACTGGGGGCGACCCTCGCCCCGTGTGCACCGGCCTGGGGGGATGTTTCTGATCTGATGCGGCCTCCGCGAGCGATGACAGCCTGACAGCAGTACCGGTGCGCGCACAAGCTCCCGCTTGAGCGTGCCATGGTCACAGGGCGATTCATCTGGCTCCGTGGAGGTTACCTCTTGCGCGATGGACGAAGGACAAACTTTCGCCGACCGGCGGGCGCTGTGCGCTTGATGGCGGCAGGCGGCATGCTTACCGCCGCGGTGCTGTGCTCTTGCACGGGCCGAAGCTATGGCGAGCGCGAGTTGCTCTCGCAGTTGCGCGACGCGGGCGTGGCCGACCCGGGACGGGATGGATGGTGGGAGCCGACAACTCGGCAAGACGTTGTCGAGACCGACCTGGCCGATGCCCCCCCCACTCTTGAGGAGCCCGGAATCGTGAGTCTGGCGGATCTGCTGCGCCTTGCTGAATCGCAGAACGCCGCGTTGGCGGCGGCGCGGAGCGAGGCGGGGATCGCGGCGGGACGGGCCTGGCAGGCGTGGCTCTATCCGAACCCCGAGGTGGAGGTGGAGGCGGAGGACATCACGTTCGGCGATGGGACCAAAGGGGCGGAGATCAAGGTCGGCATCGCGCAGCCGATTGTTCTGAGTCGACGGCGGGAACGCGCGGTGGAGGCGGCGGAGGCGGAGCGTGCGGCGGCGCTCGCCGAAGCGGAGGTCGTGCGACGAACCTTGTTTGGAGATGTTGCCGAGGTTTATGCGCAGCTCGGATCCCTGCGCGAGCAGGCGCGGCTCAACGAGCAGTTGAGTGAGATGATTCAAGCGACACTCGACGTCGCGCAGACGCGCCTGGAGGCGCGCGCCGCCCCGGAGACGGAAGTGGTCCGTGTCCGTGTTGAGCTGCAGCGGATTGAAGCGGCGTCGCGGCGCGTGTCGCGCGAGATCGAGGCGGCGGAGCGTCGACTGTCGGTGCTGCTTGGCGGCGCGCGCATCGATGCCGCGTTGCTGGAGGGGACCACGGAGGCGGAACTGGCCCCGATGGATTTCGCCCTGCTCGAGCGCTTGGTGCGGGAGGACCACCCGGCCCTGACCGCCCGGAGGAGCCAAGTCGCCGCGGCGGAAGCTCGCCTGGAAGGCTTGCGGCAGGGACGCCTGCCGGACCTGTCGGTGCGTGCCGCGGTGGGCTACAGCGACGCCGAGGAAGACGGGATCGTGGAACTCGGCGCCGGGATGACGCTCCCGCTCTGGGACGGAAGCCAGGGAGCGATCCTGTCAGAGCGGTTCGCCGTCATGCAGGCCCGCCAGCGGCTGGCCGCGGAGGCCGATGAACTCGTCGAGGCGCTGGCACAGGCGGTTGCCGAGTACGAAATCGCCCGGGAGGAAGCAGGGGCGATGCGCACGGGGATCGTGCCGGATGCGCAGCGGGCGTTCGACCTGACGCGGGCGGCGTACCGGGCGGGCCGCGCCTCCTTTATGGATGTGTTCGATGCGCAGCGCACGCTTGTGGAGGCCCGTGTTGAGCTGACTGAGTCGCTGGGGCGCGCCTCGGCCGCGCGGGCCCGCGTGGCGCGGATTGCGGGCGTGCCGGTTGACGCTGGAGATACATGGCGGGCGGATGAGGCGACTGCGGCTGGCACGCCTGATCGACCGACCGGCGAGTAGATGTGGATGAGACTACTGGAAAAGGAGCTGCAAGTGACACGAATGTTGTGGATGATGTGCGTCGGAGTGTGCGTGGCGGCCCTCTTCACGCTCGGTGGATGTGATCGGAGCGCCGGCACAACCGGTGCGAGACAGACCTCAGCCGATCGCTGCGAACACGAGATCAAGCCGGAGAAGTGTCCGTTCTGCAATCCAGCGATGATTGAAGCGGACGGGTTCTGCGGGGAGCACGGCGTTGCCGAGGCCCTTTGTGCGCAGTGCCGGCCGTATCTGAAAGCGGCCTTCCGCGCCAAGGGGGACTGGTGCGATGAGCACAGCGTGCCGGAGAGCCAGTGCGTCGTCTGCAATCCGGAACTGAAGGAGAAGATCCGGCCCGGCGAGCACGGCGGGGCCCACCCGACCGAGGGCAGCGCAGCGGCCGATGCATGCGAGCACGGGATCAGCACGGCCAAGTGCCCCTTCTGCACACCGTCGCTGATCGACAGTGAGGGCTTCTGTGCCGGGCATGATGTTGCCGAGGCGCTGTGCGTGAAGTGCCGCCCGTATCTCGAGACGGCCTTCAAGGCCAAGGGCGACTGGTGCGCCGAACACGGGACGCCGGAATCGCAGTGCGCCCTCTGCAACCCGGACCTGAAAAAGGAAGGAGGCGCCTGATGGGACGAGCGGCACGAACACGAACGTCTGTTCGCGGCAGCGCAGTCCTTGCCGCCGGTTTGATCGCCGTCGCGTTTTCCGCGGCAGCAGCGACGGCCGCCGGAGCGCACTCGTCGCAACCAGCGGGCGAAACCTTGCGCCGGACGGCGCGCGCACCGGAAGTGCACTGCACCAAGACCGATGCAGTGATTGCGCTCGCTTCTGCCCGGGTTGCCGAAACTGTGGATCTTGCGTTTGAGGCGGCGCGTGTGGAGGTTGTCACGAGCACCATTGTGCGCAGCGCCCAGGCGGAGTACGACGGCAATCGGTATGCCCGACTCTCCTCGCGCGCGCCGGGAGTGATCGCCGAGGTCCTGCACGATCTGGGTGATCAGGTGCAGCCGGGTGACCTCCTGGCGGTCGTGGACTCTGTGGAACTCGGGGCGGCGAAAGCCGAATGGCTGCAGGCGCGTGAACTGACGGCCCTGTGGCGGAAGAACGCCGAACGTGAACGCGCCCTTGTGGATGCGGGCGCCGGCGTTGAGCGGGAGGCCCTTGAAGCCGAGACGCGGCATGCGGAGGCCCGCATCGCCGAAGCCCGCGCCCGCCAGCGCCTGCGCACGTTCGGGCTGACTGACAGCGCCATCGACCAGGTGGCGCGCGATGAAGATACATCGTCGCAGCTTCACATTACCGCTCCATTCGGCGGCACCATCGTGGAACGGGACGCGGTCATGGGCGAGGTTGTCGATCCCTCGCAGCCGCTCCTCGCGATCGCCGATACCAACGTGATGTGGGCCATGATCGACCTGCAGGAATCCGACCTTCGCACGGCTCGCCTCGGACAGGACGTCATGTTCACCGCCGACGGGCTTCGTGATGAACCATTTCTCGGGCGGCTCACCTGGATCAGCACGGCCGTCGATCCGACGACACGCACAATCAAGGCCCGCGCCGAACTCGACAACGGCAACGGCCTGCTCCGGGCCAACATGTTTGGCGCAGCGACCGTCATGGCGCGAAAGGGCGAAGAGACCGTCACCGTGCCGAAGGATGCGGTTCAGTGGGAAGGGTGCTGCAACGTCGTCTTCGTACGCACCAACGAAACCGGAACGGAGTTCCGGCCGCGCAAGGTGCACCTGGGCGTTGAGTCCGGCGATCGCTTCGAGGTGCTCTCCGGCCTCAAGGGCGACGAGGTGCTTGCCACCCGCGGCAGCTACCTGCTCAAGACGGAGTTGATGAAAGGCAGCATCGGCGCGGGATGTTGCGAGGTGGATCACCTGTCGAAGTAGGAGCTGCGGCGACACTCTGACCGATTCCCCGCGGCGAGAGTTCTGAATGCTCAACTGGATCATCGGCTGGTCCCTGCGACACCGCTTCCTGGTGATCGTCTTCGCCCTCGCGCTGGCGGCCGCGGGAGCGTGGTCGGTTTCGCACCTGCCGATTGATGCGTTCCCGGACACCACGCCCGTGCAGGTGCAGGTCAGCACGGTCGCGCCATCGCTCGGGGCCGAGGAGGTAGAGCGGCAGATCACATTCGCGGTGGAATCGGCAATTTCCGGCCTGCCGCGGCTTGAGAATGTTCGCTCAATCTCCAAGTTCGGGCTGTCGCAGGTCACCGTCACCTTTCAGGACGGCACCGACATCTACTTTGCGCGCCAGCTCGTGAATGAACGGCTTGCCGCGGTTGAACTTCCCGAGGGGATCGATCGGCCGGAACTCGGGCCGGTGGCAACGGCGCTTGGTGAAGTCTTCCACTACATCGTGACCGGCGCGGGCGACAATCCGCCCACGCTTGCAGAACTCACCACGCTTCAGAACTGGGTGATTCGGCCGCAACTGGCGACCGTGCCCGGCGTGGCGGAAGTGAACACGTGGGGCGGCCGCGTTCGCCAGTTGCAGGTCGTCGTCGAACCTGCGCGCCTGATTCAATACGACCTGACCCTCGACGATGTCGTCGACGCGCTGCGAAGCAACAACTTGAGCGTGGGCGGCGGCATCATTGCCAGGGCGGGAGAAGCCAGTGTCGTTCAGGGCGTGGCCCTCACAAGCACCCCCGAGCACGTTGAGAACGTCGTCATCACCGCCCGCGCCGGGGTGCCGGTGCGGATCCGGGACGTTGCCACCGTGCAGGAGGGCCACGAGATCCGCCGCGGCGGTGTGACGGCCAACGGCGAAGGGGAGGTCGTGCTCGGCCTCGGCTTCATGCTTATGGGCGAGAACAGCCATGAAGTGACACGGCGCCTGGAGCGACGACTGGAGGAAATTCGCGCCGGGCTGCCGGACAACGTGGAGGTGCGGATCGTCTACGAACGTACGGAGCTTGTCGACCGCGTCATCGAAACGGTGAAGGAGAATCTGGCGGTCGGCGCGCTGCTGGTCGTCGCGGTGCTGTTTGCGTTTCTCGGAAGCCTGCGGGCCGGGTTGATCGTCGCCCTCGCGATCCCGCTCTCGATGCTCTTCTCCTTCAGCGCGATGCTCCAGACGGGCATCGCGGCGAGCCTGCTCAGCCTCGGCGCCATTGACTTCGGCCTTGTCGTCGACAGCAGCGTCATCATGGTGGAGAACTGCGTCCGTCACCTCGGCCGAGAACGTGCCGCCTCGGGGTTGCACCAGCGGGCGATCATCGACATCGTGCGAGACGCCGCGATCGAGGTCCGCCGACCGACGATGTTCGGCGAACTCATCATCATCGTGGTTTATCTGCCGATTCTGCTGCTGGAGGGGGTGGAGGGCAAGCTGTTTCGCCCGATGGCGCTGACAGTCGTCTTCGCACTCGCGGCTTCGCTTATCCTGTCGCTGACGCTGATGCCGGTCCTGTGCTCGCTCTTCATTCCGCGAACGGTCCGGGAGTGTGAGAACCGTCTTGTCCGCGTCCTGCAGTGGACGTACCGGCCGCTCATTCGCCTCTCGCTGCGGTTTCGCATCACGACCGTCCTCTTCGGCGCGGGCATTATCGCGCTCGGCGTGGTGCTGGCGCTGCGTCTGGGCACCGCATTCGTGCCGCGGCTGTATGAAGAGGCGATCGCCGTCAACACCGTGCGGCTCGCCGGCGTGTCGCTGGATGAATCGCTTCGCTATGGCACGCGTATCGAGCGCATGCTGCTGGAACAGTTCCCGGATGAAATCGATGGCATCTGGAGCCGCACGGGCACCGCCGAGGTCGCGACAGACCCAATGGGGCTGGAGGTCACGGATGTGTTCATCCAGCTTCATCCCCGCAGCCAATGGACACGCGCGCGCACCCAAGCCGAGCTGACCGTCCAGATGGCCGCGGCAATGGACGAGCTCCCCGGCATGCGCGCCATCTTCACGCAGCCGATCGAGATGCGCATGAACGAGATGACGGCAGGCATCCGCTCGGACCTGGGCGTGAAGATCTTCGGCGACGACCTGGACACGCTGCTTGCGCTGGCGGGACAGGTGCAGTCCATCGTCGAATCCATTCCCGGCGCTTCCGATGTGGTCACCGAGCAGATCACCGGCCAGCCCGTGCTCGAAGTTCAGGTGGATCAGGATGCCATCGGCCGGTATGGCGTCTCGGCCCAGCACGTGCTGGAGATCGTCGAGGCGATCGGCCAGGTGGAAGTTTCGCAGGTGCGCGACGGCCAGCGGCGGTTCGATCTGATCGTCCGACTCCCCGAACGGTACCGCCAGGATCCCGACGCCGTGCGCGAGATTCTCATCCCCACCGCCACAGGCGAGCGGATCCCGCTCCAAAGCCTCGCCCGCATCCGCGAGACGGAAGGCCCGTCAACGATCAACCGCGAGTGGGGCAAGCGCCGCATTACCGTGCAGGCCAACGTCCGCGGCCGCGACCTCGGCGGCTTCGTCCGCGAAGCACGAGAACGCATCGCCCTCGACGTGCCGATGCCGATCGGGTACTACACGACTTACGGCGGACAATACGAACACCTCGAGCGCGCCAGCCAACGGCTCATGATCATCGTCCCGCTCTGCCTCGGGGCGATCCTGGTCCTGCTCTACCTCAGCACGGAGAGCGTGCGCGACTCGCTCATCGTCCTGACGGGCGCGCCCTTCGCCGCGTTTGGAGGAGTCGTGGCGCTGCTCGTATCGAACCTTGACTTCACCATCTCCGCGGCGGTCGGCTTCATCGCCGTGTCGGGTGTCTCAATGCTCTCCGGCCTCGTGCTGGTCTCCACCATCCGCCACAAAATCGACGAGGGCCTGCCCGTGGATGAAGCAATCGAGCAAACCCGCCTGATCCGGCTTCGCCCGATCCTCATGACCGGCCTCGTCGCGGCACTCGGCTTCGTCCCCATGGCCCTGAACACGGGGATTGGCGCCGAAGTCCAGCGCCCTCTGGCCGTGGTCGTCATCGGCGGCATCATCGCGGACAACGTGCTGACGCTGCTGGTCGTGCCCGCGCTGTACTCCCTGGTCGCCGCGCCCCGCCGCCCGGGGTCGGCCGGTGGTGCGGCGGGCAGCCCTCCCGCCGCTCCCCACCAAACGCTGTGAGGCCCCTGCGGCACTCCAGTTTGGGGGGAATTCGCTTTTCTAGAGCCCGCCTCCACCCAGTTTCGGAAATCGCGTCCGGATTGCGGCGGCGTCCGTCCCCAATTTCCGGACACACCCCTTTTCTTCTCCAGTCTCCGCATCGCGAGCGTAGAATGCGGCCCTTCCTTCGAAGCACCTCTCCCTGCTCACCGGCTTGACCCAGAGCCAAGGCGATGAAAGACTTGGGGCTCCGTTAGGGAGACAAATCGATCCCCGATAGCTCAATGGTAGAGCGAGCGGCTGTTAACCGCTAGGTTCCAGGTTCGAGTCCTGGTCGGGGAGCTTACCCGCCTCTGGAGACCGCTCCAGGGGCGGTTTTTTGTTGGCGCATCCGGCTTGAAGAGGGTTCTGCGGAGATCGCGTAAGCCGTTGATCTGACGCCGCTTGCGCCATCCGGGGCCGCCGCGCCCCTCGCTGTTCCGAGAGCGTCGGCCTCGGGCGCCCGGGCCGTCTCACCGATTTCACAGTGTGATTTCAGCCCTCCACTCTCAGACTCTCGCCCTCTCGCGGTTGCCGCGGCGGTTGTTTAACAGGGGGGCCGGACTGGTGGCCGGGAGCAACGGGCCCGGTCCTAGCTGACGCAGAACGGAGTTGTGGGAGCGACACGGTTCTGCTACATTGGAGGGGCGGCCCCCCAAATCAAATTCGCACGACCATTCGATGGGGTGGCTCCACCATTGTTCCCGACACCTCTGTCACTATTGGCGTGCCTCGCCATGTCGAAGCACCAGTCCCGCTGCCCGATGAAGTTTACGCAGACTCGGTCGCCTCAGACAATTCGTTCCGAGGCAACTGTCTTCACTGGTTACAGCAACACAGGCATACACACCATGCAACACCTCGGCACCCCACCGCCTTCCGATTCCATCTCAAGTCTCACCCCTGTAAGTCGTGACAGCGTACTGGCCCTGCTCGATGAATACCGTGAAGACACATCGCGTCATGTAGTCGTGCTACACGGCCCACCCGGCATAGGGAAGAGCACTATTCTTCGACAATATGCTGCGCGCCACGACGGGCGCTGCGTATTCATCGATTGTTCTCCACAATCCCCTTGGTCGTACGATGTTGATTATCAGCTACACGTTCTTGGATCGCAGCTATTCGAGTGCCTGTATCCGAACGAAACACCACCTTCTGAGTTCACGCGGAAATCACTAGGCCGTGCGTACGCGGCTATGAAGCGCGCACATCGCCACTCGCGACTTCCCTTTCTCCTCGATGGACTGAGCGCTCCATCTACCGCGTCCTCTTTCGACCCCACCGTCGTCTGCGACTTGCTTCCAACTGGGCTACCCGGCGCCTTAGTGATCGTTGCTGCGGACGACCTCGACATGCGGTCCCTCTTTCCTGGGCAGCTATTGCAGGAGCAGCGCATCCTCGGCTTTACGGCGAGCGAGACCGCACAAGCTCTAAGTGGCCATCTTTTTTCTCCGGAGGACATGGATCGCCTGCACAACCTGTCTGGAGGTGTTCCAGGGATTCTCGCCACAGCCGTTACACTGCTCGCCAATGGCCAGTCGCTTGAGGACCTAACCGCACGCGGCACCGATCTCTACGCACAGCTATTCACCACCCGCTGGGCTGCTTCTACGGCTCGTGAGACACAGTGGCCGCTCTTGGTCGCGCTTGTTGCCCTCGCACGCGTACCGCATCCCGTAAGCCGCCTGGCAGCCATGCTCTCTTGGCCAACGACGCGAGTAGAGCAGGTCATTCACGGCTCCGACATTTTAACTATCAACGAGCATGGTCGCGTTCACTTTGCCAGTGCAATCGTCGAACAGCTGGCTCGTACGGCCTGCTCTGCGGAGCACGCTCGCGCACGTGACATGATACTGCAGCACCTACTGTCGGACGCCACGACCGTCGATGCTGTTGCTCAGCTACCCACCTATCTTGTCGAGGCCGGCCGTGTCAATGATCTGTACGACTACTTGTCGCCGCGCCGCATGCCAGACACCATGACCTCTCTTAGCAGCGTGCTGCCCATCGTGAAAGGTCTGCGAAGCAGCTTATCCACGGCCGATCAGATTACTGATCATGGTGCTGTCTTTCGGCTGGCCCTGCAAGCCAGTACCGTTAGCGAATTTGCGGGTGGGTCGGCGTTGGAGGCGGAACTACGCGCTCTTGTGGCACTCGATTGCGGTGCAGATGCACTTGATATCGCTCACGGCGTTCCTCTAAAGGAACAACGGCTCGATCTGCTCGTCTCCGCTGCAGATGCAATGTCCGATCTGGGACGCCCCCTCGCCGACCATCACCGCCTTAGCATTGAACGACTAGTTGCCGAGATTGGTCCTGACCTTCCACCAGAGCGAGCGATTGAACTCGGCACCGCTCTTCTGTCAATGCTTCCGCAGCTTGGCGGTGATCTGATCCGCACGGCCCTGAATAGCACTCCGGCCGGAAGCACTTGGGACCGCGCGCTCGCTCGTGCTGCAATTGCAGCTGCCCTTTCCCCCGAAGCCGTACGCGGAGGGGCCGACACAGCCCTCATGGGACAGATCAAGAGTCCTGAGGCGCGACGCATCTCCGAAGCAATTGGACGAATGGTCAAGGCTCGTAGTAGCAGCGAGTTTCTTGATGGTACGCGCACTGTGGAACGGACCGCAGACCGCATCGCCATGATGCGTGAGTGGGCCGTTCTACACCGGCGGCGATCCGACGCCACCGCCGTTACGCGTGCCGGGCTGGACGCTGTTGTAGCTGATCCTACCTATGCCGCTTCGGCCAGCGACGTGCTTCGCCTTTGCCAACCGCTACCACACTGTCCGAATCCACTAGATGTTGCCGAGATCGTGCGACGCGTCGACAGTCAGGCTGCTGTCCTACGGACGCGAGGCCCCACTGCGGCCTATTGGGGTCTAGAGGCGCTCCTTGCACGCTCCGTATACAGCTCCCGGCCCAGAGAAGCACACGAGCGATTCCTAAGCGCCC
Source organism: uncultured Phycisphaeraceae bacterium (assembly GCA_964460345.1). Lineage (GTDB taxonomy): Bacteria > Planctomycetota > Phycisphaerae > Phycisphaerales > UBA1924 > CAYWRO01. Next base: position 13,414 of record CAYWRO010000076.1, read on the forward strand.
TCACGGCTGTGGTCGACATTCCCGACCTCGCTGCTCGTCTGGAGGCAACGGCTCTACTTCTCGGCGCCCTCGTCGAGTGCCAGTTAGGCACTACAGACGACGACCTCGACACACTTGCTGGCGCGGCCCGCGACATCTTGCAACGCGCCCGTAGCGAGGCCGTTCAAGAGAGCGCCGATCACCTAAGTCTATTACGGCCCATCATTGCTGCGCTGAGCACCCACGATCGCCAGGAGCTCTCTGACACCATTGCGGCGGCCAATACTGCGTATCGACGAGACCTATTGCGTCAGGACTGCATTCGTGTGCATAGCGAGCGTGCCGGCCCTTCCGCCTTGATACCACTGGTCACGGCCTTTGTACAGCAGTGCGAATCAGAAAGTGGACGAGTACGGGTCGCGTATGCAGCCTGCTCCGGATTGCGCGATCGCCGGGACGTGACACAGTTGCGTGTCGATGATTTAACCCCGCTGGTGACCGTGGCGAACAGCCTACTCCCTCCGCAAGCGCGCGCTGCCTGCTTGACGGAGTGCATCGCCTTATGCGCACGAATGAAAGAGACAGAGACGCACCTGCAGCTTCTTGATAGCCTCATCCACAGCTGCCAGACGGCTTGGTCTACGTTGATGGACGCTTGGGAGTGTGTGGAACTGGAGTTCGCCGCCGCCTCCGCCGTCGCTCGTTCAGACCGCAAACGCGGGCTCGCCGTGTTGGATTCAGCACGCGATGCACGACGGGCATTGCTACGCAACAGCGTCGTGGACTCGGCGGTCATTGTCTATCCTCTTCGCCTAGCCGTTGCAGGCCTTGCAGCAATGGGCAGCCCCGGGATAGCGGCCAGCGAGGAGATACAGCGACTGATCACCCTGATGGGTCGCCTGCCTTCACTCTTTCAGGGCGGCCGACTCGTTAACGCATTGGTTGTATATCTTAAGCAGAAGGGCCTCGACACCGATGTTAAACAACTGGTCGAAGCCGCCATTTGGCCGCGAGTTGAGAAAATTAAGGATAATGTTGAACGTGCACGCTATCTTATGGAAGTTGGGCCAGCGCTCTTTTGGGGCGGGCGGTCACTCTTTGAACGTGCACTGCGACATTGTTCACCAGACTCACAAGCGGTGGTGGTAGCCAATGTTGTGGAAACAATCTTTCAAGGCGCACCAGCGGACGAGCCATGTTCGACGCGAACCCCGGAGCAGTACGAGCATATCGGCCTCACCGATGTCAATGACATATTGGGGCTGCTATATCAATACCGACTGCCGGACTATGACATCGGATCGGCCTTCGCCAGAGTTTCAGACTTAATGACTTCTGGTTCCGGCCGAAGACGCTTTACGCAAGAGCAGCGTGCCGACTGCGCAAGACAGATGGAGGATGTTCGAGATTCGCACTTGCCCGACCCAGAGGGGGTCAATCACGACGGGTGGTGCATATATGTGGACGCTCATATTGCGCGCTTGCGGGGCAACGAACGCGCTCTTCACGATGCGCTATGCAAACGTGCTCGCCGGCTGCCAAATCGGGCCGATCGGGTTTTCGTTCTATGTGAGCTTGCACGCACCCTGAGCAGGGATAATGAGGCTCGACGACAGACGATCGAGAATGCTTGTATAGAGTCGCGCGCAATGCCGATCGAGGATGAGCGGATAGCGACCCTACAAGAGATCGGGTGGACGGTATGGGAGTGGAATGAGACATGGGCACGACAACTCGTCCAAGAGGCTCGCTCGCTGTGCTGGGGCGCAGAATCCGACAGAATCTCGGATATTCTCCGGCGCATGGTGGACCGCGCGTACCGATTCGATCCAAACTTTGCAACATTGCTGTGCCAAGTGGCGGGTGATGACCAAGCACGCAACATGGCACGAGCGGAAACCCTCGCGAAGGAGATGCGGCGTCGGTTGACTCAGTTGACTGACGAGAGACTCTTTGCAGAGGGGACTAGGCGCGGAAAGGCGCTGCGGCGTCAGGAGATGCCCCGACTGGCTTGGCAAGCGCTTGCGCGCCTGAATGCAGGCCGAATTAACGCAAACGCGGATGGCATGACTGATCTGTTGCGCGAGGCTGCCGAGATGCCGCTCAGTGAGGCGTTTCCAGTATTATTGTGGGCGATGCGCAATATTGCTCTTGCCGGAGAGCGAAAGAAGAGAACAGACGAGTACGTCCGTCCCTTTGTTGACGGCGCCATCCTAGTTGCGGAGATGGCCGCAGCCGTTTCGTTTCCGGCAACTCCCAGGGCCACGAGAACTCAATTAGAAAGTGCAGAAGAAGAGGGACTCGCGGTTCCTTCGGGACCTGAAGGGCTTGAGGCTGCAAAGCAATACTTGCAGCGTTGGATTCGGGAGACCGAATCCGCGGAGATCATCCTCTGCGACCCCTACTTTGGGGCCGAAGAGGTATGGCTAATCAGGATGATACAGGCCGAAAGATCCGGGCTTCGCGTTCGCATTTTGACGCAGGCTGGAACGAGTGTGTCGCTAGATGCCATTCTGAAGAAGTGGCGAGAAGTATCTGATGAGGAGCCGCCTGCTACTGAGATTGTGGTAGTGTCTTCGAATGACAGAAATGGCCCCTGGCACGACCGCTTCCTTCTTGCCGGCAACAGGGGGCTTCACTTGGGGCATTCGTTGAATGGGTTAGGAGGGAGGGAGTCTCGCATCACGCCACTATCGACAACTGCTGTTGCGGAGGAGATGGACCGAATTCTGGACTATCTCGAAGAGCAGGTCTCGGAGCATCGTGGCGAGCGTCTTCACTATTCGCGCATCACCCTGTGATCTCGGGCACCATTGGGGCCGAGGCGATCGGCGGGTCAGACCCGCGCGTCCACCCGGGCGCGCGTGCCCAATCCCGAGTAGTTAACAGGTAAGGGGGACAGACTGCCGGACGACCGGCCGGGCACGAGGTGCACGCCGGCGTAGGCCCAGCGCCAGGGTTTTCACCTGGCAGGAGCCACGCCATGGGCACGGAACGCTCGGATGGGATCGCACGCTTGACGCCGCGGCAGCGGCTGGAGGAGGTCGGGGACCTGCTCTCACGGGCCGTGAGGCGGGTTGTAGCGGCTGAATCAGCAGCCCAGAATCCTCTCGAATCCTCTCAGAACGGCCTTGATCTCTGCTCGACCATGCCGCTCACTGGCTCTCCGGTTGACAAGACGGAGAGCCAACGATGACCCCCCCCACCCCGACCCCACCCCCCAATCCCGCCCCGCTCGACAT
>CAYWRO010000077.1:0-16572 GCA_964460345.1 uncultured Phycisphaeraceae bacterium
AATGTACAGTAGCCCGTACGTTTCATCGCCAGGTTTCGCATTCGGATCGAAGGCATCTTCCGCAACACGATCATCGTGATGACGAGCAACCTGGGGAGCCAGAAGATCCAGGAGATGACCGAGCGCGGGGCGGAGGACTGGGAGATCGAGGCCGCGGTGCGCGACATCATCCGGCACGGGCCGGGCGTGGACGTCGCCGGGCGCGGGCTGACGCCGGATATGGAGAGCGGCGAGCTGAACGCGCGCTTTAACCTGGAGGCGCGATCACCCTTCTTCCGGCCGGAGCTCCTGAACCGGATCGACGAGGTGGTGGTGTTCCACCAGCTCAAGCGCGAGGACATCGGCAGGATCGCGGAGATTCAGCTCGGGCGCCTGCGCAAGCGCCTCGGCGAGCGCGACATGACGCTGGAGCTGACACCGGAAGCAACGGCGCAGCTTGCCAGCGAGGGATGGGACCCGGCGTACGGAGCGCGGCCGCTGAAGCGCGTGATTCAGCAGCGGATCGAAAACCCGCTGGCCACGCGGATTCTGGCGGGCGAATTCGGGGCGGGGGACCGGATCCTGGTGGATGTGCAGGGAAAGAGCTTCGTCTTTGAGAAGGCCGGGGAGGGGGTGGGGGCTTAGGCGAAAAGGATCCGCGCCTTTCTGCAGATGTGCCGCGCACCCCGAGTGTTGTCAAGATCGGCTTTGCGCCGCCGCCTTGCGTTCACTGACCGATGACTTCGCGGGCTCGCTTCTCGATCTTCTCTTCTGCGCCGGGTTCGAGCTTCTCTTCGCCGAGTAGGGCGTGGGGGCGTGGGCGGGGAAGGCCCCAGCGGAATCCGAACTTGCGCACGGCGCAGTGGGCGATGTGGTGAACCGCTTCCTCGGGTGAATCGGTGACGATCAGCAGGTCGAGGTCGCCTTCGCTGATGGCGCCTTCGTCGAGAAGCCGCGTGCGCATGAAGTCGAGGAGCGGCGTCCAGTACTCAGTCCCCATGAGGATGATGGGGAAGTCCTTGATCTTGCCGGTCTGAACGAGCGTGAGGGCTTCGAAAACCTCGTCCATGGTGCCGAAGCCGCCGGGGAGGACGACGAAGGCGTAGGAGTACTTGACGAGCATGACCTTGCGGACGAAGAAGTAGCGGAACTCGATGAAGGTGTCGAGGTAGGGGTTGGGCTGCTGCTCGTGGGGAAGGACGATGTTGCAGCCGATGGAGCGCCCGATGTGGCGGTCGGGATCGCGGCGGGAGAGCCGGTTCTGCGGCCCGGTCCATTCGAAGCCGGCCTCACGCGCGGCGTCGATCGCGCCGCGGTTGGCGGCTTCCATGATGCCCGGTCCGCCGCCGGTCATGATGGTGAAGCCGAGCTCGGCAATGCGGTGGGACGTCTCGCGGGCGAGCTTGTAGTAGCGGTGATCCTCGTCAAAGCGGGCGGAACCGAACACGGTGACGCAGGGGCCGACGAAGTGGAGGCGGCGGAAGCCCTTGATGAACTCGCCGGCGATGCGGACGACGCGGAAGAACTCGAATCGGCGTGTGCGCGGGCCCTCGAGGAACTGGCCTTCTTCTATCGTGGCGGTGGCCTTGCCCCAGCGGGGGTCGGTGGCGGGACCGCAGTCGTGGGCCTGTGTCGGCGGCGGCGCGAGCGGTGATGTCTGCGTGGGGTCTGCCATGGGGGAGAAGGATACGGGTCGTCTCCTTGGAAATCGCCCGGGGACGAGCGGGGAAGTCCCCACGTGGCATCGATTTACGGTATGATCGGTCGGCCGGAAAGCTGAAATCGTGCCGCGGCAATTCCTAAGGACGCAGACGACGGCGAGTTCTCGCCGGCGATTGCGAAGGGGCTCGAAATGCAGGAACTCTTCTTCGACGGGAAGGCTCTGTGGTTCACGCTGCCGGCGTTCATCGGCTCGGCGTTCTTCCTGCTGCGGATGGTGCTCATGCTGGCGGGAGGGGTGGCGGACGTCGACCTGGACGGCGACGGGGATGTAACCCTGTCGGATGTCGACGTGGAGCATGGGGACTCGACGGAGGCGTTCAAGTTTCTCTCGGTGCAGTCGATTCTGGCCTTTGCAATGGGGTTCGGCTGGGCAGGGCTGGGGGCGCTGAAGGGGTCAGCGATCGAGAACCTGGGGCTTGTGCTGCTCATCGCCGCGGCGGGCGGCGTGGGGATGGTCTGGCTTTTGACGCTGCTGCTGAAGGCGGTGGCGGATCTGCAGTCGAGCGGGAACATCTCGATCCAGCACGCCCTCGGCCTGGAGGGGACGGTGTATGCGTCCGTGCCGGCGAAGGGGAAGGGCAAGGGACGAATCCGGCTGGTGATCGAGGACCGGCAGCGGATGTACTCGGCGGTGACCGAGGGGGATGAACTTGCGACCAACACGCGCGTGCGCGTGACGCGGGTGAACAGCGACAACACGGTGACGGTGGCGGCGGTGTGACGGCGTGCCGATCGCTAGAGGGATGCGAGACACAATGGGGGGCCGGGCCTGGTCTAACGGTGCGGCTGCGAGGGATGGGGAAAGGAGACGGCGGTGACTGAGGCAGCGATGACGATGGTGGCGAGCGGCACCCTGGCGCAGGACTCTGTGGCCGGTGGCGGCAATGCGTTAATGTGGCTGGGGCTGGGGTTCGGCGCGCTGCTGCTGATTCTGTTCTTCCTGGTCTTCGTGGCGTCGCGCTACAAGCGGTGCCCGTCGAACCGGGTGCTGGTGATCTACGGGCGCGTCGGAGCCAACAAGTCGGCCAAGTGCCTGCACGGCGGCGGCGCGTTTGTGTGGCCATTGATTCAGGATTACGCCTACGTCAGCCTGGAGCCGCTGGTCATCGACATTCCTCTGGAAGGCGCGCTGTCGCTCAACAACATTCGCGTGAATGTTCCGGCGACCTTTACGGTCGCGATCAGCACGGACAAGGTGCTGATGAACAACGCAGCGGAGCGACTGCTGCATCTGACGGGGCATCAGATCCGCGAACTGGCGCAGGACATCATTCTGGGACAGTTGCGGCTGGTGATCGCGACCCTGACGATCGAAGAGATCAACAAGGATCGCGAAAAGTTCATGTCGCTGATCAACCAGAACGTCGGCGAGGAGATCAACAAGGTCGGTCTCGACCTGATCAACGTGAACATCCGGGACATCACCGACGAGAGCGGCTACATCGTCGCGATCGGCAAGCGTGCGGCCGCGGAAGCGATCAACCGCGCCAAGGTTGAAGTCGCCGAGCAGGAGCGTGACGGCGCCACCGGTGAGGCCGCGGCCAACCGCGCCAAGACGGTGAACGTGGCCAAGGAAGTCGCCGCGGCGGCGGAGGGGCAGAAGCAGGCGGAACAGTCGCAGCGTGTTGCGGTGGCGGCGCTGGAAGCCCAGGCGGTGACGGGCGAAGTGGAGAGCCGGCGGAACCAGGAGATTGCGATCGCGCAGCGCGAGGCTGAGATTGTTGCGGAGCGCAAGCGCGCCGAGCAACAGCAGCGCATCGCGGTCGCGCAGGCAGATGCGGAGGCGGGGGCCGGCGAGGCCCTGTCGCGCCGCGATCTGGAGGTGGCGCGCAAGGAAGCGGAGCAGGAGCAGCGCATCCGGATCGCCGTGGCCGAAGCGACGGCGGTGACGGGCGAGAACGAGTCGCGCGCCAAGATCGCCGAGTCCAACGCGGTGCTCGGGGAGATCGCCGCGGAGGCCGAACGCCGCGCTGAGGTGGCTGAAGCAAAGTCCAAGGAGGCGATTCTGATCGCCGAGCGCGAACAGGAGCTGGCGCGCCTGGCTAAGGAGAAGCTGGCGCCGCAGGAGATCGAGAAGAAGCGCATCGAGATCGCGGCCGAGGCAGAGGCGGAAAAGAAGCGGCGCGAGGCGGCGGGCGAAGCAGATGCGATCCGGCTGCGCTACCAGGCGGAGGCGGACGGCACGCTGGCGGTGCTGGAAGCCAAGGCCGAGGGGTACCGCCGAATGGTGCTGGCGTGCGCCGAGAACCCGCAGCTTGCGCCGACGCTGCTGCTGATCGAGCAGTTGCCGCAACTCGTGGCCGAGCAGGTCAAGGCCGTGCAGAACCTGAAGATCGACAAGATCACGGTGTGGGACACCGGCACAGGCGACAACGGCCGCAACGCAACGACGGACTTCCTCTCGGGGCTGATCGGATCGCTGCCGCGGCTGCACGAACTGGCGGACCAGGCGGGGATCGAGTTGCCGCCGGCGCTGGGCCGGATCGGCCGCATGACCGGCACGGATCGTGTGGCGGTGGTCGGCGACGGCAACGATCGGGAAGGACGGTTCGCCAAGGGAAGCAACGGCGATGCGCTGCCGCGGGAGAACGGACCGGCGACGGATCTGCCGCCGGAGGCGACGGTCTGATCGGGCAGGGCCCGGGCCTTGGCCTTGGCTCGGAATCAGTTGATGTGCTAGAAGCGGCGGCCCTTGCGGGCCGCCGTTTTTCATAAACGGCTGGTTGTGTCACTGGTCTTCACAGGCGGGACGCCTGTGCCCCTTCTACGAGCGGGCCGGCTGGAAGCCGGCGGTCCATGAAACGCAACGGCGGCGGTGCCTGCGCACGCGCCGCCGTTGCTCTCGTGGGGAACTGGACGGGCCGGTTACGGGCAGCCGGCGAACCAGGCATCGAGGTAGACGAGCAGGTCGAAGACGTCGATGACGGCGGGGGAGTCTCCGGTGCGCTCAGCGCCGGCGTCCGCCGCGAACCAGAGGTCGAGGTAGGCGAGCAGGTCGAAGACGTCGACGGCGCTGTTGCCGTCGAGGTCTGCCGCGCACGCGCCCGCGAAGGTTCCCGTGTAGTTGAAGGTGAGGTCGTTGATCATGGATTCCGGGCGGAATCGTGCGCCAACGGCGAGGTGGTAAGTGGTGTTCGCTTCGAGGGAGGCGGTCAGGTCGTACATGGCGAGGGGGAAGAAGGAGCCACTGTCGTTGTGAGCGCAGGTGACCTCGTTGAGCGTGCCGCAGCCGCCGGTGTAGAGGGCCATGACGGAGTTGATGATGAAGCCCTGCGACAAGTCGTTGTGAATGGTCAGTTCACCGGCACTGCCCGTCGTGAAGGTGTACCAGACGGAGGAGAAGATGGTCGGGTTCATGTTGATGCAGGAGGCCTCGCCGTCTGCGAGTGCGTTGGTGATGTCGACGACGAGATTCGTTCCTGGCTGCTCGATGAGTTCCGCCTCGTCACAGGTATCGTTCTCCGGAATCTCGGCGCACTCGAAGTAGAGGTCGGCCGCGGAGAGTCCGGGAGGGGCCCCGTCAGCGACGTGGATGAGGAAGTAGTACGTGGTTCCGGCGCGAATGGGGAGCGAGCCGGGCCCGGCGATGGTGGGCAGCACGCAGCCGATCTCCGTAAGCGCGCCGCACTGGCCGGTGAAGGCGGTGACGGTAAGGCTGGCCGTCTGGGAGAACGCGGTGATGCTGAGCAGGCAATCTTCGGCGGGCGTGACGGTGTACCACGCTCCGGCGATCGATTCCGTAAGAGCCGGATCGTTGCAGTCGGTGTCGGGATCGTTGCCGGCGCCGCCGAGCTGGTAGCCATCGGTGAAGGGGAGGAAGAAGAGGTCTGTCGCGTTCGCGCAGTCGTCGTTGATGGGAGGAGGGGGCGGGGGCATGGGCTCGCTGACTTCCAGCTCGAACTCGCCTGTGCCGGCGACGTTCGCGGCGGCTCGGATGTAGATGGTGTCGCCCGTTTCGAGGAAGAGCGTGGTGGCGGCGGCCCCGAAGAAGAGAGAGAGAGGATCAGCATCGGAGACGCAGGCGAGGGTCTGGCCGTCGCAGGCGTCGAGGATGAGCAGTTCGGTGTCGACGTCTTCGAAGAGGTGATCGGCTGCGATTCGATAGAAGGCGTCCTCGGTCGCGGTGAAGGTGTACCAGAGGCCGTTGATGTCAAAGTGGCCGTTGTCACAGCCGGGCGCTGTGGTCGACGGCGCGTTTGAGAGATCAACGGGCGTGTAGGATCCGGCGGAGACGGGCTGCGCGCCGGCACAGTCGCGGTTCGCAGGCGCCGGTCCGATGTTTGCGAAGTCGATCATGAAGTCGAGCTGGGCGCCGGCGAGTCCGGCGACGCGCAGCAGCACCGTCTGCCCCTGATTGAGCGCCGCGGCGAGGCGACGAGGAGCGGTTCCAGCCTCGGTGGCCAGGCAGGCCAGCGGCGGCCCGTCGCAGGAGTCGAACAGCGCGAGGGTGATGCTGTTGCCGGCGTCAGCCGTCGCAGGGGTCACGGTGAAGGCGTACGTGTTCGTTCCCGGCGCGGTGGCGGTGAAGGAGTACCAGACGTCGAAGAGGTCGGCCATCTCGGTGCCGCGGCCGGTCTGTGTGCAGGGTCCGGCTGTCTCGCCGGTTGCGTAGATGTTTCCTCCCAGCAGGGGGGATCTTGTCAGGGGTGTGGCGTTGGCGCAGTCGTCGTTGGCGGGCGGAATCGGGTGGGAAGCGCCTTCGGTAACGAGGATCTGGAATGTCCCTTGCCGCCCGCCGCGGATTTCGCCGCTGATGAGGTCGTAGTCGCGATCGGCGAGGCCTGCGACGCGGATGGTGTAGGTGACGCCGCCCTGGAGGGAAACGCCGGGCACGACGCTCGGCCCGCCGCGGAAGTCGTCGGCGCAGAACCCGGCCGGAGATTCATCGAAGCAGGCGATCGCGTTGGCGGGCGTGGCGGGGCAGCCGCTGTGGATGGAGACGACGGTATCAAGATCGGACCCGCAGGTGGAGATGTCGTAGGTCGACGTGAAGGCCGGAGTGAACGAGAAGAAGACGTCATCGGCGCCGATGGAGAAGATGCCGCGGGTGCTGTTGCAGTCGGTGCCGTCGTCGAAGAGCATGCTCGTGGTTGCGCCGAGGTTGTCGGCGTTGAAGGGGACGTTCTCGACGAGGGTGATGGCGTTGGCGCACTCATCGTTGGAGGGGGGCGGGACGGGCCCGCTGACGTTGAGGGTGAAGGGCTGCCCTGCGCCGTCGTGGGCGACGGCGATGTAGACGGTCTGGCCTGCGTTGATGGGGCGCGTAATGACGGCGTGCCCGCTGGGGTGGGAGCCGGTGTCGCACTCGCCGGTGAAGTCGACGGGGCAGGCGGGGTAAACGGCCAGCGTGTTGCCGGTGGAGGCCGAACCGACGGTGTCAAAGGTGTAGAGGCCCGGCTCAGCGGCGGTGAAGGCGTAGTAGACATCCGGCCATGAACTGAAGAAGTCGCAGCCGGAGAGGCCGTCCGCGGCGGCGCCGACGGTCGTGCCGACGACGGAGGCGCCGGGGGAGATCGGTATGGCGGTGGCGCAGGTGTCGTTTACGGGCTGGGCGTTGGCGGCGGCGCAGATTGCGCCTGCCATCAGGGCGGTGGCTCTTGGAAACATGGGGATTGCTCCTCAATGGGTTCTGCCGCGCGGCAACACAACCGTCGCGGCCTCGGTCCACGGACAACCAAACCCCACGAGCGCCCGCCTTTGGGCGTGACGTTGAAGGTACCCGGCGAGTGCACGGGGAGCAAGCATTTTTCGCGAAATATTTCTTGACATCTGGCCCGGGCGGCACACGCTTGGTGTTCCGGCAGGGGAGTTCCGTGCCGGCGGAGACCGTGGACCGATGGCGACCGACGTCACCCTCAGATTGCGGCTGGACGATGTCTACCGTCCGGCGATGGCGACGGATTCCGGCAGTCAGTTCGAGCGTGAAACGTTGCAGTTGATTGCTGCGCTGCGGGACGATCTGCGCATGCTGGTGGGGACGCTCGAGGGCGATCCGACGACCGGGGCGGACCTGCAGCGGCAGCTCGGCCTGGATATGAAGTTGTGCTGGAAGCTGTCCCGGGTGTTGACGGCCGCGGACTCACTGGCGGCGGCTGCGTTTATTCCCGGGCGCGCGAACATGCGCGACTTGCTGACGGAGTTTGCACGGCGCGATGCGCCGGCTGAGCTCGTCGAGCGGGCGCGGAACCATGCGGAGTCGTTTGAGGGGCTGATCCGCCGGCATGCGGGGGATCGGCGGACGTTTGACTCGATGGTGAGCCAGTGGCGCGGGGAGGAGACGGAAAAGGTTGATCTGGAGCAGCGTCGGGCTGCTTTTCGCGCGAACAGCCACCTGTGGGGGGTGCAGGCGGACGTCGGGTTCTGCACGCAGATCATGCAGCGGTCGGCGCGCGAGCCGGACATGATGGACGGGGTGGTGCTGACGGGCGAACTGGGGCTGCGGCGCCTGCGGCGGATTCCGACGGCGATGTTCACAAAGTCGATCAGGATCGCGGATTACGACGGGGTGGTGCGTCGCGAGCCGCGGATCGTGCCGCTGGACGAGACCGGGCCTGGAGATGTGCCGTTTTCACTGCTGCGCCCGTTCTGCTCAGAGGAGCTTCCCGACCTTCGGATTGAGCGGCACGGGGACGGCTCGCTGACGGTGAGCCTGCAGCAGAATGCGATCGGACGGGCGGGGAGTGTGGACGTGGTTGCAGGGTGGGTGCAGCGGTCGTTCGACACGGTGGTGCGTCCGGTGGAGGAACTGCCGAACGTGTATCAGTTCCGAATGGCGTCGCCGTGGAAGGCGGCGGTGTACGACCACTTCATCGCGGAGGGCGTGCTCGACGGGGCTGCGGCCCGATCAGCGATCTATGCGGATCGGGTGGCGGCCGCGTCAGCGGAAGCAGCGTGCGGCGAGGTGAACCTGCTGTGCAGGGACGCGGGTGGGGGGTGGCTGGGACAGGGCCTTGCCGCGGCTTCGACGCCGCTGATGCGCCGGTACAAGGAGATGTTGCGGCACGTGTTTTCGCGCGCGCAGGAGATCCTGGGCGGAAGTGACGAAGCGTGGAACCCGGAACGGTTCCGCCTGTTTCGCACGGTGGTCGAGTACCCGGTGATGTTCTCGCGGATCGTGGTCTCGATCGGGCCGGAGGCGAGGGACGGCTAATCGAGTGTTTCGACGAGGACGGGGACGCGGATCTTTCTTTCCCAGGCGCTCGGCGGTTGGTCCCACCAGAAGATGGTGCGCGGGTCGAGGATCGGCTCGGTGGGGACGGCGTTCGGGAGTTCGATGAACTCCGCCACCTGAAAGCGGTCGCGCGTGAGTGCGCGGCGGAGGGACTCGAGCGTGGTGGCGCTGTCGGGGAGTTGCAGCTCGTACGCGGCGGCAAGTCGCCCGGTTGGGGGCTGGAAATCGGGGAGGTCGCGCGAGCGCGGCGGTGCGCCGGGCGTGGTGGCCGCGGGATCGCCGGCGATCGTGGGGGGATTTGAGCCCGGCCGCGGTGCTGGGCTGGGGCGAGCGGTGGACTCGGCCATGGCGACGTAGATGGGCGTGCTGAACTCGGCGGAGAGCGTTCGCCAGAGGACGCCTTCGCGCTGGGCCTGGCGGCGAAGATTCTCAATGCGAGCGAGCGCGAGGTCCGTGCTGCCGACGCGGACGCGCACGGCCAGGCGGCCTTCGCGCGCAAGAGCAAGGGCGCGCTGGCCGTCCATGCCCGCCGCGGCGGGAAGCGGATCCAGGTCGGGATCCAGGGGCTCCTCGCCGGGCTGGTCGGTCGAGGCGAGCGCATCGGTTGGGTCCGTGGATTCGATCTGGGGCTCGTCGCTGAGCGCGACCTGGGGATCCTGGCGATCGAGGGGATCGCGTCGCTCGGTGATGGTCGGGGCCGGGTCGTCGTTGTTGGCGATGCGGACGGGCTGGGAGATCTCCGCGACGATTGCGAGGATGCCCCAGAGGAGGACGCCGGCCGCCAGGGAGAAACCCGCGGCGACTGCAAGGCCGCGGGCGAGCGTGCTGGAGGTGAGAAGGTCGGCGATGCTGGCCAGAACGCCGGGGCGGCGGTGAGGCTTGTAGGTGGAGACCCGCAGGGTGGTGACCTCCGGCTCGACGATGTCGGTGAGCGGATGGTCACGGCTGGCCATGGTGGCCGCCGCGGCGACGAGGCCGGCCGGTGCGCGGGGAGGCTCCATGGAGGCGAGGGCCCGGCGATCGACGTGCATCGCGTCGACCAGACGGAGCAGGTCGGGGCGCGACGCGGCGAGGGCGGCCCGCACAACCTGGGCACGGGCCTCGGGGAGGGCGTGCTCGACCAGGTCGAGGATGTCATCCTCGGTGATTCCCGTAGGCAGGTTGTGGAGGGGGTTGATCACGACTGGGGATCCGGTGGGGTTATCCGGGCGTTGGTGAGGTCAGGGAAGGTCCGTGCCAGGGTTATCACTGGGGGTGTCCTGCTTGCTCTTCAAGGGCTTTCCTCAGGGCGGCCCTTGCTCGGAAAAGGCGGCTCTTGACGGTTCCAACGGCGACCTCCAGGACCGCCGCGATCTGTTCGTAGTCGAGCTCCTGCATGTCCCGGAGGATGAGGATTGCTCTCTGATCGGGCTCCAGGGCTGCCAGAGCCCCCGCTACGCGCTCGCGCAGCTCTTCCTTTTGGACGCGTGAGGCAATGTCGGGTTCCCGGGCCTGCTCGAACGGGGCGGGCTGGGTGGGACGGCCGGGCGCGGCCCTGGGCCCCCTGGAATGGGTGGAAGCCGGCGGGGAGGCGAGCCCCTCTAGCGAGGCATGGCGGCGGAGCTTCTGGGCTCGGAGGTGGGAGAGGGTGACGTTCATGGCGATGCGAATCATCCAGGTGCTGAGGGCGGCGCGGCCGTCCCAGGAGGAGAGGCCCTGGATGACCTTCACCATGGTGTCCTGCGTGAGGTCCGCGGCGGTGTCGGGGTTGGCGACCATGCGGAGACAGACGGCGTAGAGCCGGTCCTGGTAGCGGGTGAGGAGGGTGGAGAGGGCGTCGGGGTCGCCGGATTGGATGGCGGCGACGAGATCGGCGTCGGGGAGGGTGGGGGGCTCTGGCGCGGCTGCGCGAGGTTGGTCGGGTTGACGCGCTGGGCGAGCGGTCATGGGCGCGATGGTATCAAAATGGGCGTGGGGGCATTGAGGCGCGGGCGCATCGAGAAGGGTGTGTCGTAGAATGAGCAACAATGACCGATCTGGTTCGTTCCAATCTGGGCAGAATCGAAGAACTGTGCCGGCGTCACAAGGTGCGGCGGCTGTTTCTCATCGGTTCCGCGGTGGATGGGACGTTTGATCCCGAGCGGAGCGATGTCGATTTTCTGGTGGAGTTTGAGCCGCATGAGCGGCAGGGGCGGGATGATGTGTACTTCCTGCTGCTGGAGGATTTGCAGCAAGTGCTGAATCGCAAAGTCGATCTCATCGAGCGCCACTGCGTGAAAAACCCGGTTGTTCGCGCCTCGATAGAGCAGTCGAAGGTGCCGTTGTATGCCGCGGCGTGAGCCGGCCGCCTACGTCTGGGACGTGCTTAACGCTTGCCAAAAGATTGAGCGGGGCATGGCGGGGCTGGATCGCGAGCGGTATTTGGCGGACGAGATGAACCGCTATGCGTTCGAGCGGCTGCTCATGATCGTCGGCGAAGCGATAACGCAACTGGACAAGCACGACTCAGACATGGCGGCGGAACTCGGCGATGTGACGCGCATCGTCGGGTTTCGGAACGTTCTTGTGCATGACTACTGGAAACTTGATCACGGGAAGGTGTGGGACGTCCTGGCCGTGCAACTGCCACCGCTGCGAGATGCCGCGGAGAAGGTCTGGTCTCGCTTCTCGCACCTGTACGAAGAGGAACCGCCTGCCCCATGACGAACCCTTACGACACGTACACGTCTCCTCTCGCCACGCGGAATGCCAGCCCGGAGATGCTCCGGATCTGGTCGCCGCGGCACAAGTTCACGCTGTGGCGGAAGATCTGGCTGGCGGTGGCCAAGTCGCAGAAGGAGTGCGGGCTGCCGATTACGGATGAGCAGATTGCGGAGCTTGAGGCGCACGTCGAGGTGACGGATGAGGACATCCGGCGGGCGGAGGAGCATGAGGGGCGGTTGCGGCACGATGTGATGGCGCATGTGCACGCGTATGGGGATGTTTGTCCGAAGGCGAAGGGGATTATTCATCTGGGGATGACGAGCCAGGATGTGGTGTGCAACGCGGACCTTCTTTTGCTGCATGCCGCGTTTGCTCTCGTCTTCGACAAAGCCGATCGCGCAGTGATCGCTTTGAGTGATTTCGCTCGGCGCCACCAAGCCGTTCCGACACTCGGGTTCACACACTATCAGCCGGCGCAACCGACGACGGTGGGGCGGCGTGCTGTGGGCTGGGCACATGAGTTGTACTTGATCATGCCTTGGCTTTATGAACAGTTCGGGGAGAAGCCACGACTGCGCGGCTTCCGCGGTGCCACCGGGACACAGGCGTCGTTCCTTTCACTCTTCGATAACAACACGGCGAAGGTGGAGCGGTTTGAGGCATTGGCGCTGTGGAACCTTCTGACCGAGTTCGGCTACGCAGAAGGGGACTTCGACGAGCACAACGAGATGCTGCAACACTTTTCCGGAGCGTTTCAAGAGGTCATCGGAAGCGGCATCAATGAGTTGACCAGATCTCTGGGCGACGAGGACGACGACGCTACGAGATCATCGCTGGAGGACGTGAAGTGGGATGAGCAGCACTTCATCGGCATGAACACGTTCGAACTGACTGGGCAGACGTACCCGCGCGTGTACGACGCGATGATTCTCAGCAGCCTGGGCGGGATTGCCGCCGTACTTCACAAAATCGCCACGGACATCCGCCTCCTCTCCAACCGCAAGGAACTTGACGAGCCCTTCGGCAAGAGCCAGATCGGCTCCTCCGCGATGCCCTACAAGCGAAATCCGATGCGGTGTGAGCGGATTTGCGGCCTCGCACGCTTCGTGATGAACCTGGTCGGCAACGCCTACGACACCGCGGCGACGCAGTGGCTCGAGCGCACGCTCGACGACTCTTCCAACCGCCGCCTCTCCCTCCCCGAGGCTTTCCTCGCCCTCGACGGCGCGCTTGACCTCATGCACAACGTCGCCAGCGGCCTGGAAGTCCACGAAGCCATGGTGCGCCGCAACCTCATGGCCGAACTGCCGTTCCTGGCGACGGAAAACATCTTGATGGCCGCGGTGAAGGTGGGCGGGGACCGGCAGGATCTGCACGAGCGCATCCGTGTGCACTCGCAGGAGGCGGGGCGGCGCGTGAAGGACGAAGGTCTCGACAACGACCTCATCGATCGCCTGAAGGCCGACCCGGCGTTCGCGCCGCCGGCGCTCAAGCACGCCCTGAACTGGGACGATCTGCTGGACCCGATGAAGTACGTGGGAAGGTCGGTTGAGCAGACGGAGCGCTTCATCTGCGAGGTTGTTGAGCCGCTGCGGGAGCAGTACGGGGATCATCTGAAGACGCTTGGGGGGAGTGAGCCACGGGTTTAGGAGTGCAGAGTGCACAGTGATGAGTGCACAACGGAGTTTCGTTGCGACTGCTGTCTCGATGTGCTTCACAGCGCTCCGCCAGCGTACCGTTGGCCATGTCCGATATCGCGCGGCCGCTGCAGATTCTGGAGGCGACGCCCGCCACGCTTCGGGCGTGGCTGGGTGGACTTGATGATGGTTGGGTGACGGCTGATTACGGGGAGGGGACGTTCAGCCCGTACAACGTCGTGGGGCACCTGATCATTGGTGAGCGCGTGGATTGGGTGCCGCGGGCGCGGATCATCTTGGAGCATGGGGCGGGGCGGGCGTTCGATCCGTTTCCGCATCGGGCGACGATTGAGCCGGAGAGCGGGCAGTCGATGGGGGAGTTGCTGGAGGAGTTCACGCGGCTGCGGGCGGAGAACCTGGCGACGCTGCGCGGGATGGGGTTAACTGCCGAGACGCTCGCCCGCCGCGGCGTCCATCCGGAGTTGGGGCTGGTGACGCTGGAGAACCTGATCTGGACGTGGGCCTCGCACGATGTGCACCACATCGGGCAGATCGCGAAGGGGTTGGCGTGGCAGTGCCGGGAGAGGATCGGGCCGTGGCGGGCGTATCTCGGGATTTTGAAATGGGTGCCGGGGGGAGTTGAAGGTTGAACGTGGGCAGCGGACAACGCTGAGACGTGCAGGCTCAGGCGGGGATGCCCGGTCTGCCGCCAGGCCTTGTCACACGCCGGTTTCAGCAACCTTCGAACCAGGCATCCAGGTAGGCCAGAAGGTCAAACACATCGGTTGTGCCGCTGTCGTCAAAGTCGGCGTCGCCGTCAAACCAGGCATCGAGGAACATGAGCAGGTCGAAGACGTCAACGGTGCCGGTCTGGTCGAGGTCCGCGGCGCAGAGCGTCGGGGGCGCGCTGATGGTGAGCGTCTGATTGGCGGGGATGTTGGTGAGCGTCGTCGTTGCACCATTCGTCCACTCGACGATGATTTCGTCGATCATGGCAGCGCCGGCGAGACCGAAGTGGGCGGACAGCTCGCTCTGGCTGAGATAGTTGGAGCCGCCGTCGATGAAGTTCATGAGCGTGCGGGCGTCCGGACCGTCGCCGAGTCGGACCTTGACGATGGAGCCGATGCCGTTGGGGGGGATGTCAGAGGCAGCGGCCGTCTCGAGGAAGATGCGGATCCAGTTGGTTTCGGGGCCGGAGAGGTCGTTGCGGAGGAGGGTGGGGAGGGCGGGTACGTAGGGGCTCGTTTCAGGATCCTCTCGAGGAAAGAGGATGACATCCCGATCGCCGTCGTTGTCGAAATCGAATGTGGCCAGGCCGCGGCCGGAGACGCCGGAGATGAAGTTTGTGCACGCGCTGATGTCGCTGAGTTCGATTGGTCCACCCGGAGCGCCGGTATTGTGGAAGAGGTACTGACCGGACCACTTGGTCGTGATGACGACGTCAGGGCGCGTGTCGTGGTCAGCGTCGACCGACGCAGCTGCCATCTGCCAGTCGCCCGTGGGCGCGAATGGCGCCGGAATGCGTACGTAGAGGTGGGCGCCGTCGTTGCGGAATACGTTGGGCAAAGGCGTGTAACCCGCGACCAGGAGATCGAAGTCGCCGTCCTCGTCATAGTCACCAATCGCCAGGCCTGCTGCGTATGAGACGTACGAGAACACTCCTGCTCGCTCCTCAAAGAGGCCGTCGCCGAGACTCGCGTAGTAGTGATACACGCCAGTTCGGCTCATCCAAACGATGTCCTGCCAGCCGTCTCCGTCGAAGTCAAAGAGTCGGACGCCGTATCCGTCGCTCACTCGCACGGTGCCCACGCCGACGTCGACAGTCACGTCTGTAAATGTGCCGTCGCCATTGTTGCGAAAAATGGTGCTTTGACTCTGCCCAAAGGCCGCGTCAGAGACGACGAGATCCAGGTTACCATCCCGATCATAATCGCCCCACGCTGCGTTGGTCGCGTTGATCATCAGCGACACCCCGGCTGCTGCAGCCACGTCTGTGAATGTGTTGTCGCCGTTGTTGCGATAGAGCCGCGAGGATATTCCTCCGCCCCCGCCCCCGACGAACACGTCCAGCCATCCGTTTCCGTCGTAGTCCGCGACCGCGGCGCCCTGGGTGCTGCCGGGCATGAGTCCCCAGGCCGCGGTCTCGTTGCGGAAGGTGCCGTCGCCGTTGTTGATGTACAACTGATCGGGGTTCGTCCCCGCGCCGAAGTAGATGTCCTGCAATCCGTCGTTGTTGAAGTCCGCCACCGCGCCGCCGGCGCCGCCGTAGTGAAATCCGTCTTGTTGAGCGACGCCGCCCAGCCCGGCGGCCCCGGTTACGTCAGTAAAACCCAGGAACGTGCATCCGGATCGCACGGAACACTCGCACTCGTCGGGGCGCCCGTTGTTGTTGCAGTCGATCGAAGTGCCGGCCGCGATGTCGCAGTCGTCCGGAACGCCGTTGCCGTTGCAGTCCCGTTCGTCGCATTCATCGGGGATCTGGTCCGCGTTGCAGTCGAGCGATGCTCCGCTGGCAATGTCGCACTCGTCGGGAACACCGTTGCCGTTGCAGTCGTTGGATGAGGACGAGTGGATGTCACACCAGTCCAGCCGTCCGTTGCCGTTGCAATCGTCTGACAGGCCAAGGGCGAACTGACAACTGTCCGGAATGCGGTTCGTGTCGCAATCGTCGTATGGCGGGCATGCGTCCGGCTGCCCATCGCCATCGCAGTCGGTGGCCGGCGCCCGGTCCAGCGGCGATACATCGGGCGTGTTATCGCAGTCCAGGTCCAGATATGTTCCAGCTGCGACATCGCAGCGGTCGAGGACGCCGTTGCCGTCAAAATCCGAGATGCCCGCGCTGAAGTGTGCGATTCCAGACCAATTCGGAATCACAAGGTGTCCGGCCGAGAGCGCTACATCTCTGGCAGCGTGCCCGACGGACAGGGTGATTGACTCGGCTTGCGTCCAACCATCCGCCGAGCGCACGAACGGATAGACGTAGGGACCGGGCCGAGGGGTGGCCGGCAACGACGTCACAACCAGCACGCCATCGCTCACGGCGAGCCCGCTCCCGAAGCGCATTGCCGACGGGAGTGACGCTGGCGAGAGCGTGGCAGCGAGTTGGTATTCGCCCCCAGACCGGTTGTAGACGTACACAGCACCGCGTTGCTCGTTGAGCCCAGGATCGCTGACGAGAAGCGAGCCGCCGTCGATCGTTAGAGCGTATCCGAACTGGCTCGGGGTGAGCGTTGGAAGCGGCAGCACGACAGCCGACCAGACTCCATCGGCGTCACGTTCGTAGACCTGGACGTCATTGGCGAAGTAATCGCTCACGGCGGCAAGGTTGCCGCGCAGCGCAAGGCGCACAGCCGCGTGCGGCAGCGTCGCCTGCAGGGCCCA
>CAYWRO010000078.1:0-16538 GCA_964460345.1 uncultured Phycisphaeraceae bacterium
GCGGGGTGGGGAGCGGGGGTGGGGGGGGGTGGGAGCCGAACAGGTACGTGGATCCGCGCGAGCAGAAGCGCCTCGACCGCTTCGCCCTCCTGGGCCTGTGCGCCGCGTGCGAGGCCGTCAATCACTCCGGCATCGAGTTCTCGAAGGAGAACCCGGAGCGCTGCGGCGTCGTCGTCGGCTCCGGCGTCGGCGGCATCCTCACGATCGAGGCCGGCAAGGACATCCTGAACAGCAAGGGACCCGACCGCCTCAGCCCCTTCACCGTCCCCAAGCTGATGGTCAACGCCGCCACCGGGAATATCTCCATCCGCTTCGGCCTCCAGGGGCCGGCGTCGGCCCACGCGACGGCGTGCGCCTCCAGCGGGCACGCCATCGGCGACGCCGTCAACTACCTCCGCCGCGGCCTGGCGGACGTCATGATCGCCGGCGGGGCCGAGGCCGCCATCGGCCCCCTGTGCGTCGGCGCCTTCATGACCATGCGCGCCCTCAGCCAGCGCAACGATGAGCCCACCAAGGCCAGCCGCCCCTTCGACCGCACGCGCGACGGCTTCGTCCTCGCCGAGGGCGGCGCGATGTTCGTCCTCGAGACCGAGGAGCATGCGAAGGCTCGCGGGGCGACCATCCTCGCCGAAATCGTCGGCGCGGCCAACAGCTCCGACGCCACCCACATCACCGCCCCCGACCAGGCCGGGCAGGGCGCCGCCCGCTCCATGCGCTGGGCCCTCAAGGACGCCGGGCTGAACCCCTCCGACATCGACTACGTCAACTCACACGGCACCTCGACCCCGCTCGGCGACGCCGCCGAAGTCACCGCCGTCACCGACGTCTTCGGCGACCACGCAATCAAGAGCCGCGGCGGCAAACTGCTGATGTCGTCGACCAAGTCCATGCACGGCCACGCCCTCGGGGCCTCCGGGGCGATCGAAATGGTCGCCTGCATCCACGCGGTGCGCGACGGCGTCATCGCCCCGACGATCAACCTCGAGCACCCGGACGAAACCTTCGACATGGACTTCGTCCCCGGCACTGCCCGCGAACGCCCCACCCGCTACGCGATGAACAACACCTTCGGTTTCGGCGGCCACAACGTCACCCTGATCGTCGGCCGCTACGAGGGCTGATGGGCGAAGGGCGCGGAAGGCCGCCTGTGCGGCGAGGCGGGCACATCCGGCGAATCCCGGGGTATTGACCCCCCCCGCGCATCGCCGATAAGACACCCGTGTCATCGGATGTCAAAGCCATTCTGAGCCTCGAGGTGCCCCTGATCGTCCTGCTGGGCGAGCGGAAGATGCGCCTGCGGGAAGTGAAATCCCTCATTCCGGGGGCAATCATCGAGATCCCCAAGCACGCCGACGAAGAGCTCGAGGTGCTCGTCAACAACAAGCGCATCGGCACGGGCCTGCCCGTGAAGGTGGGCGAGAACTTCGGTGTGCGAATCTCGTACATCGGTGACCTGCGCCAGCGCATCCGCGCCCTGGGGGCGGGCGAGCCGGCCGCCGCCGCGGAGGACGCGGGGGGCACGGGTGAGGGCCAGCAGGACGATGCGGCCGAGGCCGCCCTCGCCGAGCGGCCCTGACGCAGCGAGAAGCGAAGGAACGCAATGCCCCGCGAGATCCCCGTCGGCAACGGCGACCTGCTCATTACCTTTGACCGGTTCTACCGCGTCCGCGACGTCTACTTCCCCTGCGTCGGCCGCTACAACCACACCGTCGGCCAGGTGCAGCGCTTCGGCGTCTGGGCGGACGGCGAGTTCGCCTGGCTGGAGGACGACGGCTGGGAACGGCACCTGACGTACCGCCCCGGCACGCTGGTCACCGAGGTCCGGCTGCTGAACCTGCGCCTGGGGCTGGAGATCATCTCCAACGACACCGTCGACTTCCACGAGCCGGTCTTCCTGCGCGCCCTGGAGGTCCGCGACCTGAAAGGCAAGGACCGCGATGTCCGCGTGTTTTTCCACGTCGACCTGTCCATCAAGGAGTCCGCCGTCGGCGACACCGCCAACTACGACCCCGCCACCGCCGGCGTCGTCCTCTACAAGGACGACTTCTACTTCCTGATCAACGCCTGCGATGAGCAGAAGTGCGGGATCGATCACTGGGCGATCGGCACGAAGCGCATCGGCGACGCCGAGGGCACCTGGCGCGATGCGGAAGACGGCCACCTCGGCCGCAACGCCATCAGCCAGGGCTCCGTCGACGCCACCGTCGGCTTCAACCTTCATGTTCCCGCCCGCGGCAGCAGCCACGTCACCATGTGGATGGCTTGCGGCGGCAGCCACGAGCGCGTCGAGGAACTCAACCGCGTCATCCTCACCAAGACCCCCGAGTGGCTGATCGCCCGCACCGACGCCTACTGGCGACTCTGGCTGCGCAAGGAGACGGCCGAAGTCTCCGTCGTCCCCGATGAGGTGCAGGACCTGTTCATCCGCTCGCAGCTCATCCTGCGCACGCAGGTCGACAACCGCGGCGCCATCATCGCCGCCAACGACACGGACATTACCCACTTCGCGGGGGACCATTACTCCTATTGCTGGCCGCGCGACGGCGCGCTCGTCGCGCACGCCCTGGCCCTCTCCGGCCAGAGCGAACTCTCACGCAACTTCTTCCGCTACTGCGCCCGCGTCATCACGAAGCACGGCTACTTCCTGCACAAGTACACCCCCTTCGGCCACCTCGCCTCCTCCTGGCATCCATGGATGCTCGATGGCAAGGGCGTGCTGCCCATCCAGCAGGATGAAACTTCCCTTGTTCTCTGGGCGCTCCGCCAGCACTTCGAGATCTACCGCGACGTCGAGTTCGTCAAACCGATCTACAACACGCTCGTCGCCGAGCCCGCCAAGTGGATCCTCGCCTATCGCGATGAACACGGCCTGCCCAAGGAATCCTGGGACCTCTGGGAGGAACGCCGCGGCATCCACCTCTTCACCGTCGCGACGACGATCGGCGCGCTCGACGCCGCTTCACGCTTCGCCCTCGATTTCGGGGACCGCGAACGCGCCGCCGTCCTGCACGAGGCCGCCGAGCGCATGCGCGGCGCCATGCGCCGCCACCTCTGGAACCCCGAGCAGAAGCGCTTCGCCCGCATGGCCACCCGCACCCGCGACGGCGGCTATCGCCTCGACCTGACGCGCGACAGCGCCAACTACGCCGTCTGGGCCTTCGCCGGCATGGATCCACACGATCCCATGGTCGAGGCGGAGATGCAGTCCCTCTTCGACCGCCTCTGGGTCAAGACGAGCGTCGGCGGCTGCGCCCGCTACGAACGCGATTACTACCACCAGGTCGAACGCGACAAGGTCGACGCCGTCCCCGGCAACCCCTGGGTCATCTGTACGCTCTGGCAGGCCCAGTACCGCATCGCCGCGGCACGCACGATCGACGAACTGGAAGAAGCCCTCCCCCTGCTGGAGTGGACCTGCGCCCGCGCCAGCGACTCAGGCGTGCTGGCCGAACAGTTCAACCCGTACTCCGGCGACCCGATCAGTGTCAGCCCCCTCACCTGGTCGCACGCCACGGTCGTCACGACCGTCGTGCAATACCTCCGCAAGCACGAACTGCTGCGCCAGGCCGAAGGCCGCCTCGTCTCCGAGGCCGCAATCTAATCTGATCCGGCAACCAGTGAGGGTGCCACTGCTCGCGGTACTCCGCGCAGCAGTGCAGACCCAACCCGCGCCCCCGTCACCCAAGCCCTACCCCCGGTCCGCCAACTCCAACCAGGCCGTGTAAAGCACCAGCGGAATCGGATTCCGCACGTGACATCGATACCCCGTAAAGCGGTCCGCCTCCACCCCCAGCATTCCGAACGCATCGTTCATCAGCCCGCTGTACCGCGGCACCGCCCCGTCCGCATCCGCATCCCCGGCCGCCAGGTCCAGAACCTCCATCCCAGAGGTCAAGTCCACCCGGTCGAGCTGGAACTTGGGGTCATCCGGACGCGTCCCGCCCGCCACCAGGCCGTGCAGCGCCGTCGTTACCACCGGTGGGCTCTTCAGCGCGATCTCCTCGTGGAGAAACACGTCAAACACCAGTGTCCGGCTCGGAATCCGCGGCACGATCGCCTCCCACGCCCACTTGTTCTCCGGCGTGCGGAAGCGGCGAAACGTCCGCCGCGTCACCTGCCCCGCCACGATCGTCACCGGCTCGTTCACCGCCGGCGCATCCGATGGCAACGCGTAGATATGCAGGTTGTGCGACAGGGGAAACAGCTTCATCGGCGGCATCGGGCGCGAGCAGTACCGCGGCAGCAGGTACGCCGCGGGATCCGTCTGACCCGGCTGGCCGTCAAATGTTTCAATCCGCCCCCCCGAATCGGTCAGGTCCAGCCGCATGCCGAAGACCGTGATCGGCGAGCCGTTGCGCAGGCGGCGCACCTTGTACTTGCCCATGATGTAGGCAACGTCGCACCACTCGGGGTCCTCTTCCGACGGCCGCACAATGATCGTCAGCAGCGTGGTGTCCGCCTGGTACCCCAGCAGGGACGCCATCGCCTTGCAGACCGAGTAGGAGGCGTTCCGCTCCGTTCGGCCCGCCACGGCCGGGCTGAGGCCCGCCAACGCCGCGTCGAGCGCCGATCGGCCTCCCGGAAACTCGCCAATCAGGACCTCAAACTCGCGAATGCACTCCGCCCCGCGCGCCCGCACCTCACCATCCACCCCGGCCTTGTCCGCGGCGTCCAGGAAGATCCGCAGCCCATGCGGTGCGGGGATCTGGTGCAGGAAGGTCGCCGTGTCCGCGCTCCGCAGGGAGCGCACCACCCGTGCAGCTAACGTCTTGTCAATACCGAGATTGCGCGCCAGAACGGCCGGCCGGGCATTCTTCCCCGCCACCGACGCCACAATCGGCTGCAGCGACCGACGCAGGTTCGCTGCCACGACCGAGGAGTGCTCCACCCACGAAATCTCCTCCGCGCGGCGTTGAGGGGTCTCCTCCAGAAGAGGGGAAGCGCCAGGGCTTGTCGTAATCTGGTTCATGGGACGTGGCTGAAGCAGCCCTCCAACGACCCGGACAGAGGCCGGGTCTCTCAGAGCCTCAGTCTACGGCCTCCAGCGGCGACGTGCAACCCGAAAATGGATCTGAGACTCATCTGTGCCTTGACGCGCCCGTCCATTTGGTTTACAGTCTCAGTTGGCGGTCCCTCTGATCGTCGTTCAAAGACGTCTTCACGGCTCCTTCGAGACGGATCAAGGTCGGGTTCACGCGGCGACGTACGGTCGGCGCGGCGGGCATCTGCCGAACTGGCACAACAAAGGACGAAGACATGCTGCGACGCGCATTCACACTGATCGAGCTGCTGGTGGTGATCGCCATCATCGCCCTTCTGGTCGCCATTCTCCTCCCGGCCCTCGCCCAGGCCCGCGAAGTCGCCCAGCAGGCCGTCTGCCTCAGCAACCAGCGCCAGTTCATGCTGGGCGCAAACATGTACGCCAGTGACTGGGATGACACCCTCTGGTCCGCCTACGGCTGGGGCTTGTATGGAAGGCCCATCGTGGCAGGGCCTGGTGACGTTGCGCCCGATCTCGCTGCCCGGCAACCAGGCGTACTTGTGCAGTATGAGAAGGGGCTGGCCTTCCAGTACTGCGAAAACGTCGAGGACATCGGCGCCTGCCCCAAGAACAAGCGCACCAGCGTCGACGGCGGCCAGTCGCACAACATCGGCAGCCCGGAGTGGAACAACCAGTTCCGCGACAGCACCGACGTCCGCTGGGATTACACCATGATCACGCGCGTCGAAGGCGCGAAGATGTACACCCACACGCGAGTCGCGTACCTGAGCAACCCCTCCCAGTTCGGCCTTGATCAGCGCCCGCCTCCGGGGATCCCCTCCGAAGACCTCAAGAACTTCTCCGCCATGCCCGTCTTCGTGGAGGAGTCTTCTTTCTTCTCAGTGGGCGTCACGCAGATCAGCGCGGCCGACCATGCGAACGCCGACTTCGGCCTCTGGGAAGGCGCCCGCCAGGGCTCCGACCTTGGCGGCGACCAGATCACCCAGCGACACGCCGGCGCCGGCACCATCGCCTTCCTCGACAGCCACGCCGAAACCTTCAAAGCGCCCAGCGGCAGCAACGAGGCCGTCCGCGAGGACAACGACCTTACCGCCGACGATTTCTATGTCACCTCCGCAGATGGCTGGATCCCCCTCGAGCGTCGCAAGACGAACTGGGTCCGCTTCCCGCAGAAGGGTCAGTACGGCTTCGGCTGGATCAATGCCCCGCGCTGATTCGCGAGGACGCCTAGCAAGCACACGTCGTGCATGCGCTGGTTGTCCGCCTGCTTCCGTGAGGCGCACGCGGCGCATCGCGCAACACGCTTCGGTCTTGTCGGAAGATGCGTTCGCCAGGCGAACGCAACAGCGACGGAAGCACGCGACCACACCGCCGCGGCAATGGCAGGTAAACAGCCGTGGCCACCGGACGCCGGTAGTGCGACTCGTCTGAATCCCCGTCAATACTGCGGCCAGAGCAACGGGTATGCCCGACGTGCCGACCGAGAAAGGGCGCGAGCAAGCCAGAAGCCGGCCGGTGACCGTCAGTCTTACGGTGCGCCCGTGACGGACGAACTCGCGTCGACCATGATCGGCGTTCGGCCGTTTCCGCCGCTGCCCCCCAGCAACTGGTTCCGCGCAATCATCCGATACGTTGCGCAGCGCTCCAGCAGTTCTTCGTGTCCCCCTTCGTCCACGATCCGCCCCTCGTCCAGCACCACGATGCGGTCTGCCCCCAGCACGGTGCTCAGCCGGTGCGCCACGATCAGGCACGTTCTTCCCTCGCCGAACTCCGTCAACGCTTCGGCGATGTGCGCTTCGGAGTCCGCATCGATCATGCTCGTCGCTTCATCGAGAATCAGAATGGCCGGGTCGCGCAGGATCGCCCGCGCGATCGACAGCCGTTGGCGCTGACCGCCGGAGAGGCCCGCCCCGTCGTCGCCGATCTCCGCCTCGTATCCGCCCGGCTTGGCGAGGATGAACTCCTCCGCCCGAGCGCGCCGGCACGCTTCGCGCACCTTCGCCTCCGTTACGCCTTCAGCGCCGTACGCGACGTTCGCCGCGATCGTGCCGCGGAAGAGCACGACTTCCTGCGTTACCACGCCGATCTGCCGCCGCAGCGACCGCACGGAGAACTCGCGCAAGTCCTGGCCATCGATCAGGATCCGCCCGGAGTCTGGATCAAACAGCCGCGGAATCAACGACAGCAATGTCGTCTTGCCGGACCCGTTGGGCCCGACAAACGCCACTGTCTCCCCGTGCTTCACTTCCAGACTGACGTTGCGCAGCGCCGGCCCGCGCGCATCCGGGTACGTGAACGTCACATCCTCGAAGGCGATCGTCTCCCGGTGCCGCGGCAGCTTCGCCAGCCGGTGCCCGTGCCCCGGCTCCGGCGGCAGACGCAGGATTTCATCGATCCGCCCCGCCGCGGCGGACGCCTGCTGGATGTCGTTGATGATGCCCGTCAGCGGCCGCAGCGAGGCCCCCGCCGCCGCCAGCGCCATCAGCACGAGCACGAACCGTGCCGGGTCGAGCTCCTGGATGATGATCTGCCGCGCCGCCACGACGCTCAGCCCGCCGAGGACGAAGATCGCCAGCGTTTCCACCAGCGGGCTGGAGAGCGCCCGTGCCGTCCGCACGCGCAGCTCCTGCCGGACCACCTGCTTGTTCACCTTGTGGAATCGTCCCGCCTCGGCCCGCTCGGTCGTGTGCACCTTTACGACGCGCAGGCCGCCCAGCACCTCGCCCGCGCGCTCATACAGCCCCGCCTGGCTCTCCAGCGCCCGGCGTGAAGCCCGACGGATCCGCTTGCCCAGCTTCCGAATAATCGTGTACAGCAGCGGCGCCACGATCACCGCCACCAGCGAGAGACGCCAGTCCAGCAGAATGGCGACGACGAACGCGGCGATCCCCTTCGACACCTGCGCCACCGCCCGCGACAGCAGCGCGTTGAAGCCTGTCGCCAGCGTGTTTGTGTCGTACACCAGCCTGCTGATCAGGTCCGACACGCCGCGGCTCAGCACCGACCCCAGCGGCAGGTGTACCACGGCGCGAA
Source organism: uncultured Phycisphaeraceae bacterium (assembly GCA_964460345.1). Classification (GTDB taxonomy): domain Bacteria; phylum Planctomycetota; class Phycisphaerae; order Phycisphaerales; family UBA1924; genus CAYWRO01. Next base: position 8,036 of record CAYWRO010000078.1, read on the forward strand.
AGACGCTCCGCCGGATGTCCGCCACCGTGCGGCTGATCACTGTCAGGCTGAACCACGCGTGCAGGAAGTTCGCCGTCGCGCCGAGTGCGGTCAGCACGCCCAAGGCCACGATCACCCACACCACCGCCTCAAAAGGCTCCGTCGGCAGCGCATCGATCCACGGCTGCGGAATCGCCCCCCCGATCCTCTCGTTCAGTTCGCCCGCCATTGACGGGAGCACCGCGGGAGCGTCCTTGTCCGCCTCCAGAATCGTCTTGAGGATCGGCAGCACCCCCAGAATCCCCACGCCCATGCCGCTGGCCGAAATGACGGCCATCACCATCGCCCACGCCAGGAGCGTGCGGTGGCGCAGGAGCCGTCTTGCGAACTGCCAGAACCGGTGCATTGTGAGGAGAGTGTACGGCCAGGGGTGGCCCCAAGTGCGGCCGCGGACTGCAATTCGGGCCATCCTCCGGCCCGCCATCCGGGTGGGAAAGCCCTGCCGGCGGGTGTATCGTGAGGGCGGCCCGCGGCACAGGAGTACGCACTCGCGCGCCCTGAACGCGGCGGAAGGGGGCAATTCCGGTGGCGGGAGGGCGGCGCGGACGCGCCGGTTCGATATTCAGCGCCAGCCCACACTGGTCCTCGTCTAGCAATGTCCAAACCAACCGTTCGGGTCGTCATCCCATGCTACAACTACGGCCGCTTCGTTCGCGAGGCGGTGGAATCGGCTCTGGCCCAGGAGGACGCCTCGGTTGAAGTCGTCATCGTCAACGACGGCTCAGACGATGGGACCACCGCCGCTGACTGCGACGCCTGCCGCGAACTCGGCGCGATTGTCATTCACCAGGAGAACAAGGGCCTTCCCGCCGCACGCAACGTCGGCGCGGCTGGCGCGCAGACGGACTACCTGCTCTTCCTCGACGCCGACGACACCATCGAGCCCTCGTTCGTCCGCAAGCTTCACGATGCGATCGTGGCCGACGGTCGCGACGACGTCTCACACGCTTACTGCCAGGAACGCTTCACCGGCATCCACAACGGCACCTGGCTCGTCCCCGACTGGGATCCGCTGCTGCTGCTGTTGACGAACCTGCACCCCGTCACCGCGCTCGTGAAGCGCTCGTGCTGCCAGGCAGTGGGGGGGTTCGACGAATCCATGCGCGACGGCTACGAAGACTGGGACCTCTGGCTCCGCTTCGTCGAGCGCGGCTGGCGCGGCGTCCGCGTCCGTGAGCCCCTCTTCAACTGGCGACGCCACAGCGCCGTCACCATGATCACCGAGGCCAACCAGCGCCACGAGCGCCTCTACGCCGCCCTCGTCCGCGCCCACCCGGACCTCTACCGCCGCCACGCCGATGAGCTGCTCATCCGCGCCAATATCATGCTCTTCGAAGGCGGCGCTAACTGGATCGACGAGAACCACGAACCGATCATCATGCGCGACACGCTCAAGCACCTCGAGGAGGTGCGCGCAGAAGTCGACCCCCTCCGCGCCGAAGCGCACAACGCCCGCGCCGAAGCCCTGCAGGCCCGACACGAACTCGCCGGCGCTCGCCACGAGGCCGCCCACTACAAGGCCCTGTGCGACGCCTACGAACGCAAACCCGTCGTTCGTCTCTCGCGCGCTGCCTTCCGCATCGTCGATTCACTTCCCGCGCCGCTGGCCTTCCCCTTCCGCGCCGCGGCACGAGCCGCCCGCGCCATCCTCCCCCAGCCCCGCGCAGCGAAACGCACCCCCAGGCAGCGCGCAAGGCAGGCCGCCCCCGTCGCGCCGGACACATCGGCCGCCCCGGTATCCGGCCTGCAGCAGCGTGCTTAGATCCTGATCTCGTCGCGTCGAATGCGAATCTGCTGCGGCGTGTACAGCGTTCCCTTGTCCATCCCCGGGCACGTTCGCTTCGCACGCTCCCATGAGCGGCGGTCCTTCAGGTTGCTCCGCCAGAACGGCCACGTCCGGCATTGCACAGGCCGGTCCTCATACACGCCGCACACCGCCTTGCCGGGGATCTTCTCGCGGTCCAGGAAGATGCAGTCCAGCCCGCCGCCCGGCAGCGGACTCGGCTTCTCAATGAGAGATCGCCCCTCGCGCGTCATCGTCGTGTAACGCTCGAGAAACTCCGGCTCGCTCACGCCCAGGCGCTTCGCCAGCGCCGCCACCTCATCGTCGGAGACCAGCACGTACCCCGGCGGACCGGAACAGCAGTTTCCGCACAACGTGCAGGAGAACCGCAGGCCGCCTTCGGACTCGAACCACTCCTCGCGCGGGCCGATCATGCCGCCTTCCCGTCCGCCGCGACATCCTCATTCACGCTCATCACCACCAGCGTCTGATCATCCCGCCGCGACCGCCGCCCCGTGTGCCGATACAGCGCCCCGTGCACGCTGTCGACGATGCAGTCCGGCTGGCCCGAGCAGTCGGAGATCGCCTCCAGCAGCCCTTCCGTCCCGAACATGCGCCGCTGGTCATCGAACTCCTCCGTCACGCCGTCGGTGTACAGCACGACGGTCTCGCCCGGCTGCAGTTTCACCGTCTCCTCCCGCGGCTCAAACTCCGGCAGAACGCCGAGCGGCAACGAGCCCGCGCCTTCCAGCAGGCGCACGGCTCCGCTGCGCCGGTCCTTGATCACCGGCGGCGGGTGTCCCGCGCGGGAGTAGATCAGTTCACGCCGCCGCGGGTCGTACACCGCGAAGATTGCCGTCACGAACGAGCTGGACATCCGCGCAGCGATCAGCCGGTCGTTGGCGTGCTTGAGCACGCGCGCCGGGCCATCGTGCAGGTTCGGATATCCGTGCAGAATGGCGTGCAGCATCGCCATGATCGTCGCCGCGCCCGCGCCGTGCCCGGACACGTCCGCAATGAGAAAGCCCCATCGCCCGTCGCGCAGCTCGAAAAAGTCGTAATAATCGCCGCCCGCCTGGTCGCTCGTGAGATAGCTCGTGGCGATCGTCACCCCCGGAATCTCCGGGTTGCGCTCCGGCAGAAGCGATTGCTGCACGCGCGCGACTTCTTCAAACTGCGCCTGTAGCGCATCATTGAGCGCCTGCGCCCGCTGTGCCCACACCAGGTTGCGCGTCATCGAACCAAACAGGTTCGTGATCAGCATCTGGTTTTCCAGATCCGCCTGCGAATACCCCTCCGGCTCGCGGCGGAAGGTGAACAGCCAGTTAAGCATCTCCCCCCCGTCGAAGACCGGCGTCACCAGCGCGGAGCCCATCTCGGCGAGCGCATCGCCCAGGACCGGATCATCCTGAACCGCCAGCCCACTGAGCACCTGCGGCCGCTGCTGCGCGATCAACTCCCCGAGAAACCCGCCGCGCAGCGTCGGCATGCGCTGCCAGTCGCGCCACGGGTTCGTGGCAAAGGTCGCGGGGTCTTCGCCCGCTGCGGGCCGAAGTTCCCCGTTGCCCGCCGCCTCCAGGATTTTCGCCGGCGGCTCAATGCCGAACAGGCGCGTGATCTTGTACTCCCCCGGCTCAAGCCCCCGCAGGGAAATCGCCACCGCCCCGTGATGTCCGCTCAGCTCGCGCATGCGCGCAGAAAAATGACGGACCGCCTCGTTGGGCTCCGTCTGGCGGCTGATCACCTCAAGCATCTCCAGCATGAGATCCAGCCGGGTGCTCGTATGCACGGCCGTCGGCATTCCGTAGTTTAGGAGCCGCCCTCGCGCCCCCGTTACGCCGAAGCGCAGATTCGCTCGGTCTGCTCCCGACGCGCCGCCGCATCCGCCAGCAGACGTTCCACCTGTGCCGCCGGCCCGCTCCGCTCCCCTTCCGGCAGCATCGGCAGGTTTACCCGCACGTTCCACCCGCCCGCCTTGGCCCCTGCTTCGGCCAGAATCGCTGCGATCGCCAGATCGCTGTCAAGCCGCCGGTTCGTCCGCCCCGCGAGAGATTCCAGCAGCCGCAGCACGTCGCAGCACGCTGCGCACGTCGCCAGAGGCGCCTGCACCGCCGCGGCGACCGCCGCCGGGTACTCCTTCACGCGCCGCTCGTCCTCTTCCGGCAGCTTCATCAGCTCGGAAACGAGGCCGTACGCCGCCGCATCCTCCTCTGCTAGCTCCAGCAGCAGGCCTGAGGCCCGCTCCAGGGCCGCCGCGGCACGTTCCAGTTCCGCACGCTCCTCCTCAGGCGTCTTGCGCCCGACGGAGTACGCGAGCACCATCCGCCCGAGGGCCGCCGACACCGCCCCCACCAGCGACGCCACCGCGCCCCCCCCGGGAGTGGGTGTGCGCGCCCCGAGCGCGTCGAGAAACCCCCCAATCGGCTGGCCGGCAAATCCACTGGTTTGTTCAGTCATGACCGCCGAGTGTACGTCGTCGGCAGGCGATGCGCGTCATCCGGATCCAGGGGATCTGCATGGCGTTATGGGTTTCCCCAGTCTTTGCAAAAAACATCAAAAAACGCGGTCTGCGAGGCCTCTACGGCTTGCACAGGCCCCAATCAGGTGGTATGCTCCAAAGCAGAGAGAGTGGAATACTCGGGGAGAGAGTTTCCCTCATACATCTAAGGTTTGGCCGCGTCGGGGCACTCCCATTTTGTGGTTGCGCTCGCGGCCGTCGCAGGGAGGAAATCGCCGGGCTTTGTCCCGGTGCTGCGATCGAGTGGTCGTTCGGACCCGTTGCTTGTTGCAATGGCCCGATTCGCCACGGGGCAGTGGTGAAACCAGCGAGAGACGACCAGGATTCTCGCCACTCGATCACACTCAGTTCAGACGCGGGAACCCGTAGCCGTCGCAGCGATGTGGTGGCGCATTTCGTCCGGGGCTCCCGCCTACGAACTCTCTCTCGCCGGGGTGGCGCAAGCCCCCCGGCGAGGTTTCAACTAAGCCGGAACACCGCGACAGAAGTCTCGCTCGCGGAGGTGTGTTTCCGTTCCGGCAAGTGCCATCAATGGCGTGCATCGCGCACGCGTGCAAGGACCGTGCGCCGCTGGACCCTCCGCGTTCAGCGGCTGCCTTGTCCCACTGCCCAGCGTCGACCGGCCCAGCGCCGGTCGTCGCTTTTTGGGTTCGCCTGTGGCCCGCCTGCTCAGCCTCACATGCCACGGCCGGGCACCCGCCGCGGCGTCCTCGGCGGTGGCGGGCTCGTCCCCGAATAGGCCGGACCGTGTCCCCCCTGGTGCTCGAACTTCGGCACAGGCGGCTGATTCGTCGAGGGCCGCCGCACGTGCGTGTCCTTGCCCGTCGGCTCCCCCGCCCCGGAGCCCGTCGATGGGCCGCCCTCCAATGAACTCTCCACCCATTGCAGGTGCCGCACGCGGGTACGGCCGAGGGCCTTCCGGATCGCGTGCTCAATCTTCTCCGCCGCGCCGCATTGCCGCGCACGCGAGACCAGGTCGTGATCCGCGTGAATCAGCACGTCCGCCGCCGGATGCCCGTCCTGTGCGCCGCCGCGGCGACCGGTCGCCTCCACGCTCCGCAGATCCAGTTCACACTGCCCCAGCATGCGAGCTGCGTCCCGGTCACGGTCCGTCACATCCTCGCGGCCGACCAGCGAATCCACCGCCCTCGACTTCACATCTTCGATCGCCATGGGCTGACGCCTCCCCTATGGCAACCCCGGCGCGCACACACTGCCCCGGGGCCGCTCCGGCCACTCTAGAGCCGCCCCGAACGACCGCCCATGGGCGATCAGTCCACCCCGTCCAAGCCTGCTCAGGCAAAAAGAACACGCCGGAGCGAACGCCTCGCTCCGGCGTGAAGTGTTTCAGTCAAAGCAAGTCCGCGGGGCCGCTCAGGTGACCGGCTGCTCGGAGTGCTCCTGCTCGGTCGCTTCCTGCGGCTCCGCCTCGGCCTGAGTGGCCTCCGGCTCGACCGGCCTGGCTGCCGTGGCGTCACCGCCACCGGCCTTGGCCCGCTCGCGTTCCTCACGCCGCTTGGCGGCTTCGACCTTCGGCCGGTCCGGAGCCAGGATGATGCTCGCCTGCTTGCCCGTCCAGCGCGGCGCCATCTCGACCTTGGCGATGTCCGCCAGGGAGTCCGCCACTTCGCGCAGGTGCTCCAGGCCGAGTTCCTTGTGCGTGATCTCCCGTCCGCGGAAACGCTGCGTCACCAGCACCTTGTGCCCGCCCATGAGAAAGCGGCGGGCCTGGTCGATGCGGATCTTCACATCGTGCGGATCGATCTTCACGCTCCGCCCGAGGCGAATCTCCTTCATCTCCGCCGCGCGGGATGATTGACGGCTCTTCTGCTGCTTCTTGCTCTGCTCGAACTTGAACTTGCCGTAGTCCATGATCTTGCAGACGGGCGGACGGGTTTCCGGCGAGATCTCGACAAGGTCAAGACCCGCTTCGTCAGCCATGCGAAGCGCCTCGGACGTCTCGATGACGCCGATCTGCTCGTTATCCGGGCCGATCACGCGGATCGGCGAAATCCGGATCATGTGGTTCACACGAGTGCGCTGAACCGGTCCGCTGCTTTGGAATCGATGCCTGCGAGCGATGGGAAGTGCTCCTTACCTACGTACCACTCAAAACCACGCGGGGGCCCGGACAAGTCCGCTTGCCCGTGAAGCTCCCGCAAGAGACGCACGAACGCACACACGCCGCGGCACAACGCCCGCGGCACGCCGCGTAAGTAAACCAGAAATCAGGGTGGGAGTCGCGGTCCGGATCATCAAGCGGCGCCAAGAGCGGCGCGGCGTCCGGAAACTGATGTGGTCATCACTGCGTCGCAACTCCAAAAAGGGGCTAACGGCCTCAGGAACGTCCAAAGGCCCTCCCGATGAACACTACCCGCTTCCGCCGCGGATGCAAGCCTGCCGCCGCCATTCATCCCGGTTTTCATCGGCTTCTAACCCGCCTCCCTGAATCCCCAATAACCCCGGGAATACCCCAAATTTGAGGGTCTCACCCCCCTGGGTGAACGCGAGCGGGGGCCCCGCGCCCTCGGGACTCCCTCAGGTCGCCAACTGGATCACATTGAAGACGACGCTGATGATCAGCAACGCCACCATCGTCACGAAAAGTGGCATCGAGACCGTCGCCTCCTCCGCCGTCGCCTCCCGAATTTCGGTGGGGGCCGCGGCCTCCGCCTGCGCCAGCGTGGCCAGCGCGTCCCCGCCGATGTCCTTGTGAGCGATCGGCGGCGTCTGCCCGGCCCGCACCGCCCGCAGATCGACCAGCAGGTCGCGGCAGTGCTGATACCGGTCGCGCGGGTTCTTGGCCATCATCATCTCGATGACCTCGCTGATCCCCGCGGAGAGCTTCGGATTGACGTGGTCCGGCGGGATCAGCTCCGCCTTCAGGTGCTTGTGCATCACCGCCGAGGGGTTCTTCCCGTCGAAGGGCACCGACCCCGTCACCATGTGATACAGCGTCGCGCCCAGCGAGTAGATGTCCGCGCTCGGGCCGATGTTCAGTTCGCCGCGGATCTGTTCCGGCGAGATGTAGTAGGGGGTGCCGAACGCCTTGCCCTGTTCGGCCTCCGCGGCTTCCTTGTCGCTCATCGCCCGGGCCAGGCCCATGTCCGCGAGCTTCGCCACGCCCTCGCGGTTGATCATGATGTTCTTGGGCTTGACGTCCCGGTGAATCAGGCCCTTGTTGTGGGCGTGCTCGAGCGCTTCGGAGATCTGGATGACGATGTTGAGCGCATCGGCCTCGCTGTACCGCTTGTGCTTGATGATGTCGTCGTAGACCGTGCGCCCCTCCACGTACTCCATCACGAAGTAGTGATAATCCCCCGCCTGGCCCACGTCGAAGGCCTGCACGATGTTCGGGTGGTTGAGCTGCGCCGCGGCGCGACCCTCGGCGTAGAAGCGCTCGATGAACTGCGCGTTGGCCGAAAACTTCCGCGGCAGCACCTTGATCGCGACCATCCGGTCGAGCGAAAGCTGCCGCGCCTTGTAGACCTGGGCCATGGCCCCCGCGCCCAGCTTGCCCATCACCTTGTAGCCGGGGATCTGCTGCCCCGACCGCTCCGCCTCCACCATCGCGCGGATGCGCTCGAGCTGCCGCTTGGTGATGTACTCGTTGCGAACGAGCAGGTTGGCCAGCGAGTGTTCGTTCGTGTCCTGCGCGAGCTGCCGCGCCTGCTCCAGGCACGCCTGCACCTCATCGCTCGTGGCCAGTCCCTGGTCGACCACGATCTTGCCCAGGATCGTGTCGACGTTCGTCCCCCCCTTGGACCGGATCGCCGCCTCCTCGCGCGCACGGCGATCTGCATCCGCCGTCGCGCGGGAATCCATCGGTGACGTTTCCGTCAGGTCCGGTCTGCTTCGTTGTCCACTCATGCGAGGAGAACTGTCCGCGGCGGGCGATCCGGCCGCCGTGGAATCGGTCGGGGAGGCGTCAGGTCGGTGAGGCGGCAAGATACGACCGCCCTCCACCCCCGTCAAATGGCGACTGTGAGAGTATGCCACCAACAACTCTCTACGCCCTCTGTTCGGGTCGGGTTCCGAGCCCCTTTTCCCACACAAATCCATGGGAACGACCGTTCTCGGACGAAAGCGGGGGGCAGGGGTGGCACGGGCATGTACTCATGCCCGTGAGCATGCAACGATGCCCCCCCCGTTTGCCCTCGCCC